>NZ_JBIVAL010000010.1:318418-339932 GCF_044745505.1 Streptomyces sp. NPDC086989 | reverse complement strand
AGCGCCCTTGACGGGCCGGCACGGCACGGAAGGACAGTGGACTGACGGGACGCCCCCGGACCCACCCCGACACCGCCCCACCCACACCCCGCCCCGGGAATCCCGCCCCGCGCTTCCGACCCCGCCCCACCCGGACCCCGCCCCCGGACCCCCGCCCCACCCCACCGACGCCGAGTCCGCGGCCTCCGCCCCACCGACCCCGACCGACCCCACCGACCTCGACCGGCCTCGACCCCGTTGCCCGTTGCCCGTTGCCCGTTGCCCCGTTATCCCGTCCGCCGGATCAGGGCCAGGTACATCGCGTCCGTGCCGTGCAGGTGCGGCCACAGCTGGACGTCCGGGCCGTCGCCCAGGGCCGGGACGCCCGCCATGTACGGCCTGGCGTCGATCAGCTCGGCCGCGATCGGCGAGGCGCCCGCGCCGCGGCCCTTGAGGACGTCGTCCACGACCACCCGCGTCTCCGCCAGGTGCGGGGAACACGTGGCGTAGCCCACGACCCCGCCCACGCGGACCGCCGCCAGGGCCTCCCGCAGCAGGGCGCGCTGGAGCGGGGCGAAGCCCTCCAGGTCCTCGGGGCGGCGGCGCCACCTGGCCTCCGGGCGGCGGCGCAGCGCGCCCAGGCCGGAGCAGGGGACGTCCATCAGGACCCGGTCGAAGGTGCCCGGCCGCCACGGCGGCCGGGTGCCGTCGGCCGTGATGACCTGGTAGGGGCCGGGGTTGCCGGCCAGGGCGCGTTCGACGAGGCGCGCCCGGTGCGGCTGCTTCTCGGAGGCCAGCAGGAACGCCCCGCGCTGTGCGGCGAGGGCCGCGAGCAGGGCCGCCTTGCCGCCGGGTCCCGCGCAGCCGTCCAGCCAGCGCTCGTCGCCGCCCTCGACCGGCACGGCGGCGAGGGCCATGGCCACCAGCTGGCTGCCCTCGTCCTGGACGCCGGCGCGTCCCTCGCGGACCGCCTCCACTGCGCCCGGCTCGCCGCCCTCGGCCATCCGCACCGCGTACGGCGACCAGCGGCCCGGCAGCGCCGAGTCCTCGCCGACCGCCTCGACCAGTTCCTCGGTGGTCGACCGGCCCGGCCGTGCCACCAGCGTGACCTCGGGGCGCTCGTTGTCGGCTTCGAGGAGGTCCTCGATGCCGGCCCGGCCGCCGCCGAGGGCGTCCCACAGGGCGCTGACGACCCACCTGGGGTGCGAGTGGTAGACCGCGAGGTGCTCCTCGGCGTCCTCCTCGTACGGCGGGGCCACCCGCTCCAGCCAGCCGTCGAGGTCATGTGCGGCGATCTTGCGCAGCACGGCGTTCACGAACTTGGCGCGCCCGTCGCCGAGCACCACGCGGGCCAGCTCGACGCTGGCGGAGACCGCCGCGTGCGTGGGGATGCGGGTGCCGAGCAGCTGGTGGGCGCCGAGCGAGAGCACGTCCAGGACCGGCGGGTCCACCTCCCGCAGCGGCCGGTCGATGCAGGCCCTGATGACCGCGTCGTACGTGCCCTGCCGGCGCAGCGTCCCGTACACCAGCTCGGTGGCCAGTGCGGCGTCCCGGGCCTGGAAGTTCTCGTCCTGGCGGGCCTTGCGCAGCAGCGGGGGCAGGACGAGGTTCGCGTACGCGTCGCGCTCGTCCACCGCCCGGAGCACCTCGAAGGCCAGGATCCGGACGGGGTCCTTCTTCGGGCGGCGGTACGGCTTGGCCTGCCGCTGGCCTGCGGCGTTGCGCGGGGGACGGGACTGTTCGCTCACGTGAAAGGTGCTCCGGGTTTACGAGGTGCTGCTGTGGACTGCGGGCCGGTCCCCGAAGCGGAGAGCCGAACGGGAATCCGACGGGGACGGGAATCCGACGGGAACGGGAATCCGAACGGGATGCCGGTACGGATCAGCGTACGTCCGCGGCGCCGACCCGCTCGCCGGGAGCGATGCGCACTCCGCGCGCCCAGTCGGCGCCGCGCATCGGCTTCTTGCCCTGGGGCTGCACCCAGAGCAGTTCCACGGCGTGCGAGCCGGTGCCGACGAACACGTTGTTCTTGGCCGGGGCGAGTTCGCCGGGCGCCAGGTCGGTGCGGTCGGTGACCAGGCCGAGGGAGATCAGCTTGAGCCGCTCGCCGCGGAAGACGGTCCACGCGCCGGGTGCGGGCGTGCAGCCGCGTACGACGCGGTCGGCGCGCATCGCCGGGGCGTGCCAGTCGATCCGGGCGTCCTCGACGGTGATCTTGGGGGCGAGGGAGATCCCGTCGGCGGGCTGCGGAACGGCGCGCAGGGTGCCGTCCTCGATGCCGTCCATGGTGGCGGCCAGCAGGCCGGCGCCGGCGAAGGCGAGGCGGGTCAGCAGGTCGCCGCTGGTGTCGGTGGGCCGGATCTCCTCGGTCAGGTGTCCGTAGACGGGGCCGGAGTCCAGGCCCTCCTCGATGAGGAAGGTGGAGGCGCCGGTGACCTGGTCCCCGGCCATGATCGAGTGCTGTACGGGGGCGGCGCCGCGCCAGGCCGGCAGCAGCGAGAAGTGCAGGTTGACCCAGCCGAGGCGGGGGATCTCCAGGGCGCTCTTGGGCAGCAGCGCTCCGTAGGCGACGACGGGGCAGCAGTCGGGGCCGATCTCGCGCAGCCGGGCCTGGAACTCGGGGTCCCGCGGCTTGGCCGGCTTGAGGACCTCGATGCCGGCTTCCTCGGCGCGCTCGGCGACCGGGCTGGCGACGAGCCTGCGGCCGCGGCCGGCCGGTGCGTCGGGCCGGGTGACGACGGCGGCGACCTCGTGGCGCCCGGAGGCGATCAGGGCGTCCAGGGCGGGCACGGCGACCTCGGGGGTGCCTGCGAAGACGAGCTTCACTGGGTCCTACCTCGCTATCTCGGCTGTCAGCAGCGCACCAGTCTATGGTCCCGGCGCCGCAGGGGGCTCCCCGGCCCGATCGGCGGGCGGTCGGGCGGTCCCTGGCGGCCCGTCAGGGGGCGTACGCACACACGCGCGCCTCTCGCATATGCCGACACGCCCCCGGAGCGTGACTTCCGTGCCGTTTGGCGCGTTGGTCAAGAGAGATTGACCGAAACCGGGCCGCGCTATCAGAACGGTGTCTGCGGCCCGATCCGCTCTTCAGCACCGGTTCGAGAGGCTTCTTCATGGCCGACCACGCCACCCACGACGCCCAAGCACGGGCCAGCCTGCACCTCCTGGTGCGGGACATCGAGCGGGTTCGCCGGCAGGTGGATGCTCTGCGTACGCTCACCGCCCAGCTCGGCAATGTGTACCGCCCGCGCCGCTCGGGTCCCTCCACGGGCTTCGTCGTCTACGGCCGGGCGCCCGCTCCCACCGTCCGTCTCGCGCAGGAGCTGCGGGACAGCGTCGAGACGCTGGTGACCGCAGCGGTGGACTTCGACCGCTCGCTCGGCTTCTCGTGGGACGCGGTGGGTTCCGCGCTCGGCGTCACCAAGCAGGCCGTGCACCGCCGGTACGGGGCCCGCCGGGCCCAGGCCGCGGAGTCGGCGGAGCCGCTGGCCGAGGGTACGACCACGCGGACCCTCGGGCCGCTGCCCACGGTCCCGGCGGCCCGTTCGGTGCCGCCGCAGCCGGTGCGCGAGGACACGCAGGCCCCGGCCGCGGCGGGGCGGCCCTCGGCGTTCCCCGGTCCCCGCAACGGCTGACCCCGCCGCGCCGCCGGGACGCCGACCCCCGACGGCCGGGCGGTGGAGCCGTACCCCCCGTCCCGCCCCTGGCAAGGGACGACCTTCGTGGTCGCCCTTCGCCGGGGGCGTCCCGCTGCACGGCCCCGCCCGGACGGGACGGCCCTCAGCCGATGTCCGGGGGGTCGATGCGGACGCGGACCGACTCGGCGGCCGAAACCCCGCGCGCCAGCCGGGCCGCCTGGGCCGACTTCAGGGCGGCGGCCAGTGCGGCGCCGCTGCCGGGCGGGACGCGGACCAGGGCCCGCTCCCCCGGCGACGGCTCACCGCGCCGCCCCGGCACCGGGACCGGGCCCAGCACCTCAGCGTCCGGTGGCAGCCCGGCGCCGGCCAGGAAGGCCTCCACGGCCTCGCCCCGTCCGGCCACGGCCGCCATCCGGGACACCGGCGGGAAGCCGAGCTGGGCCCGCTCCGCGAGCTCCCGTACCGCATGGCCGACCGGGTCCCACCGGACGAGGGCCTGGACCGGCCGCAGCGTCGGCTCGGCGACCACGACGACCTGCCCCTCCCCCCGGACCAGTGAGGCGGCCGCGATCCACCGGCGCAGCGCGTCCTCCCCGGCCCGCAGGTCGGGCCGGGTCAGCATCGCCCAGCCGTCCAGCAGCAGCGCCGCCGCGTATCCGGCGCCCGCGGCGACCGGCTCGGCGCCGGGGGTGGAGACCACCAGCGCGGGCCGGTCGGGCACCTCGTCCAGGACGTGGTCGCGGCCGGACGTGCGGACGGGCACCGCCGGGAAGGCCCGCCCCAGCTCCTCGGCGGTCCGCCGGGCGCCCACCACCTGGGCGCGCAGCCGGAACGACCCGCACTCCTCGCAGTGCCAGGCGCTCTCCTGCCGGCCGCACCAGCCGCAGTGCAGGTCCCGCGCGTCGGGAGCCTCCAGCGGGCCCGCGCAGACGGTGCAGCGGGCGGGGGTGCGGCACCGCTCGCACGCCAGCCGGGGGACGTAGCCGCGCCGGGGCACCTGCACGAGCACCGGCCCGGACTTCAGCCCCTCCCGTACGGTCTCCCAGGCCAGGCTGGGCAGCCGGGCCGCGCGGGCCGCCTCGTCGCGGGCGAGCAGTTCGTCGCCCACGGTCCGGATGCGGGGCGCGCAGGCGCGTACCGTCTCCCGGTCGGCGACGAGCGGCCGGGCCCAGCCCGTCTCGACCAGCTGGGCGGCCTCGACGGTGCAGCTGGTGCTCCCGGCGAGGAATCCGCAGCCGTCGCCGACGGCGCGCAGTTCCAGCACCTCCCGCACGTGCGGGAACGGCGCGCGGTCGTCACTGTGGCTGGAGTCGCCGTCGTCCCAGATGGCGACGAGCCCGAGGTTCCGTACGGGCGCGAACATCGCGGCGCGGGTGCCGATGACGGCCCGCACCGAGCCCCGGTGCACGGCGAGCCACTGCCGGTAGCGCTTCTCGGGGCCGGATTCCGCGGTCAGCAGCGCGTGCCGTCCCTCGCCGAGCAGGGCGGTCAGGGCCGCGTCGACGCGGGCCGCGGTGCGCCCGTCGGGCAGGACGGCGAGGGCGCCGCGCCCGGAGGCGAGGGTGGCGGCGACGGCCCGGGCCAGTTCGTCGGCCCAGCCGGGCCCGGGCAGGGCGGTCCAGACGGCGCGGGGGGTGCCGCCGTCGGCGAGGGCGCGCAGGAAGGCGGGGCCGGAGCCGTACCGCGTCCAGCCGCCGGGTTCGGGGGCGGCGGGCGGCGGCAGCGGTTCGGGTGAGGGCTTGGCCTCGGCGCGGGCGTTGCGCGGGGGCAGGGCGAGCTGGAGGACGTCGGCCAGGCTGCCGGCGTACCGGTCGGCGACGGCCCGGGCCAGGGCCAGCATGCCGGGGGTGAGCACGACCTCGGGCGATACGACGTGCGCCAGGGCGGCGAGGGCGCCGTCGTAGTCGGATTCGGCGCGGCGTTCGACGATGAACCCGTCGATGAGGCCACCGCCCTCGCGGCGGCCGCCGTGCACGCGGTGGCCGCCGGCCCCGAAGCGGACGCGGACCCGGACGCCCGGCTGTGCGGCCTCGGAGAGTTCGGCGGGTACGGCGTAGTCGAAGAGGCGGTCGAGGTGGAGCACGCCCTTGTTGACCAGCACGCGGGCGACGGGCAGCTCCTCCGCGAGGGCGGCTCCGCGCCAGGTGCGCGGCTTCGCCTTGGGTGCGTTGGCCTTGGCCTCGGCGACCATCTCCCGCATCAGCGCGAGCTGCTCCGGCCGGGCGTCGGCACCCGTCGGCTCGGATTCGTTCTCGCTGCTCACAGCTGCATTTCTACCAAACGGCACCGACAGCGGGAGCCGGTCCGCGGGCCGGGGGCTCCGCCGTGAGGCGGCGGCCCCCGCGGGCCCGGCCGTGTTCGGGTGCCCTCCCGAGTTCAGGCCGGGCGGCGGCGGGTGTTGCCGTCCTTCACAGCCGGGCTTGCGCCCGGCTCCAGATGAAGCCGTCGCCCCTCGCACCGGGAGGGCACCGCCACGGTAGCGGGCGGGCGCAGGGGGCACCAACGCATTACGGCCCCGGACCAGGAGGTCCGGGGCCGTACGGCTGCGTACGCGCGGTACGCGGGGGTCCTTAGAGGCCGGCGGCCGCGCGCAGCGCGTCCACGCGGTCGGTGCGCTCCCAGGTGAAGTCCGGCAGCTCGCGGCCGAAGTGGCCGTACGCGGCGGTCTGGGCGTAGATCGGGCGCAGCAGGTCGAGGTCGCGGATGATCGCGGCCGGGCGGAGGTCGAAGACCTGGCCGATCGCGTCCTCGATCTTCTGGACCTCCACCTTGGCGGTGCCGAAGGTCTCGACGAAGAGGCCGACGGGCTCGGCCTTGCCGATGGCGTACGCGACCTGGACCTCGCAGCGCGAGGCGAGGCCGGCGGCGACCACGTTCTTGGCGACCCAGCGCATCGCGTACGCGGCGGAGCGGTCGACCTTCGACGGGTCCTTGCCCGAGAAGGCGCCGCCGCCGTGGCGGGCCATGCCGCCGTAGGTGTCGATGATGATCTTGCGGCCGGTGAGGCCGGCGTCGCCCATCGGGCCGCCGATCTCGAAGCGGCCGGTCGGGTTGACCAGCAGGCGGTAGCCGTCGGTGTCGAGCTTGATGCCGTCCTCGACGAGCTGCTTGAGCACGTGCTCGACGACGAACTCGCGGATGTCCGGGGCGAGCAGCGAGTCCAGGTCGATGTCCGAGGCGTGCTGCGAGGACACGACGACGGTGTCGAGGCGGACGGCCTTGTCACCGTCGTACTCGATGGTGACCTGGGTCTTGCCGTCGGGGCGCAGGTACGGAATGGTCCCGTTCTTGCGCACCTCGGACAGGCGGCGGGAGAGCCGGTGCGCGATGTGGATCGGGAGCGGCATGAGCTCGGGCGTCTCGTCGCACGCGTAGCCGAACATCAGGCCCTGGTCGCCTGCGCCCTGCTTGTCGAGCTCGTCCTCGTCGCCCTCGACGCGCTTCTCGTAGGCGGTGTCGACGCCCTGCGCGATGTCCGGGGACTGTGCGCCGATGGACACCGACACGCCGCAGGAGGCGCCGTCGAAGCCCTTCTTCGAGGAGTCGTACCCGATCTCGAGGATCTTGTCGCGGACGAGCTGCGCGATCGGCGCGTACGCCTTCGTCGTCACCTCACCGGCGATGTGGACGAGACCGGTGGTGATGAGGGTCTCCACGGCCACACGCGAGGTCGGGTCCTCGGTGAGAAGTGCGTCGAGGATCGTGTCGCTGATCTGGTCAGCGATCTTGTCGGGGTGACCCTCGGTGACGGACTCCGAGGTGAACAGGCGACGGGACACAACGCTCCCTGGGGTTGCAGCGGCTGCTGGCTGATCATTTGGCGGAACCGGACCGGGAGCTGCGCCCGGTCTTGTTCCGAATGCAGTTTATCGGTCGCCACCGTTTGCGGGACCACCTGTCTCGCCTTGTGGGAGGCACGTGACCTGCGGCACTACATTCTGGCTCATGGAATGGTCTTCGAGAAGGGTCGTCGCTCAGGCGCGTCGGGGGGCGAGTCGCGAGGTGACCTGATCCCAAATCACCTCGGCCAGCGCCTCCTTCGGTCCATAGGGAACCGGGGTCTCAGCCCCGTCGGAGGCGAGGATGACGGCCTCGTTCTCCTCGGAACCGAAGGTCTTGCTTTCGCCGACCTCGTTCACGACGAGAAGATCACACCCCTTGCGGAGCAGTTTGGCCCGGCCGTTCGCGAGCACGTCGTCGGTTTCCGCGGCGAAACCGACCACGATCTGCCCCTCCCGGGCCCGGTCGGCCGAGATCTCGGCGAGCACGTCGGGGTTGCGGACGAGGGCCACGGGGGCCGGTTCCTGCCCGTCCTTCTTCTTGATCTTGCCGCCGGCGTACTCGGCCGGCCGGAAGTCGGCGACGGCCGCGGCCATGACGACGGCGTCGGCGTCGGCCGCCGCCTTGAGGACGGCCTCGCGCAGCTGGACGGCCGTGCCGACGCGTACGACGTCCGCCCCGGCCGGGTCGGGCAGCGCGGTGTTGGCCGCCACCAGGGTGACCCGGGCCCCGCGGGCGACGGCGGTGCGGGCCAGCGCGTAGCCCTGCTTGCCGGAGGAGCGGTTGCCGAGGAAGCGGACCGGGTCGAGCGGCTCGCGGGTGCCGCCCGCACTGATCACCACGTGCCGGCCGGCGAGGTCGGGCTCGGCCACCCCGCGGGCCAGGACCCTGCGGCACACCTCGTAGATCTCCTCGGGGTCGGGCAGCCGCCCCTTGCCGGTGTCCTTGCCGGTGAGCCGGCCGACGGCGGGCTCGATGACGACGGCGCCGCGACGGCGCAGCGTGGCCACGTTCTCCTGGGTGGCGGGGTGCTCCCACATCTCGGTGTGCATCGCGGGGGCGAACACCACCGGACAGCGTGCGGTGAGCAGCGTGTTGGTGAGGAGGTCGTCGGCGAGGCCGTGGGCGGCCTTGGCGAGCATGTCGGCGGTGGCGGGGGCGACGACGACGAGGTCGGCGGCCTGTCCGATGCGGACGTGCGGGACCTCGTGGACGGTCTCCCAGACCTCGGTGCCGGCCGGGTTCCCGGACAGTGCGGCCCAGGTGGCCTCGCCCACGAAGTTCAGGGACGCCGCCGTGGGGACGACCCGCACCTCGTGCCCGGACTCGGTCAGCCGGCGCAGCAGCTCGCAGGCCTTGTAGGCGGCGATGCCGCCGCTGACTCCGAGCACGACCTTCGGCTTATCCACCGCACACGCCCTCTCTCGCTGATCGTCGTACGTGTCTATGACACACCACAGGCCCGGCAGATGGTCTGCCGGGCCTGTGGTGAAAGGAATTCTCGGTGCCTTACTGGGCCGGGGCCTCGATGGCCTCGGAGGTCAGCAGACCCGCGTTGATCTCGCGCAGCGCGATCGAAAGCGGCTTCTCGTGGACGTGGGTGTCCACCAGCGGGCCGACGTACTCGAGCAGGCCCTCACCGAGCTGCGAGTAGTACGCGTTGATCTGACGCGCGCGCTTGGCCGCGTAGATCACGAGGCTGTACTTCGAGTCCGTGGCCTCGAGCAGCTCGTCGATCGGCGGGTTGATGATGCCCTCGGGCGCAGTGATGGAAGAGGACACGCTCTACCTTCCGAAGATGGGTTGAAAGATCGAAACGTTGACGAACACCGATCGACTGAACATCGATCAACGATCAAACAACTTCCATCAAGGCTAGCAGCTCACGTGCCACGTCCTCGACGGAGGTGTTGACCAGGGTGGTGTCGAACTCTGATTCGGCAGCGAGCTCGACCTTGGCGGACTCCAGCCTGCGCTGGATGACCTCGGTCGACTCGGTGCCGCGGCCGGTGAGCCGGCGGACCAGCTCGTCCCAGCTCGGCGGCGCCAGGAAGACGAGCTGCGCCTCGGGCATGGACTCGCGGACGAGTCGCGCGCCCTGCAGGTCGATCTCCAGGAGGACGGGCTCGCCGTTCTCCAGTCGTTCCGCCACCGCGCCGCGCGGTGTGCCGTAGCGGTTGCCCGCGAACTCGGCCCACTCCAGCAGCTCGCCGTTGGCGATCAGCTTGTCGAACTCGTCGTCGTTGACGAAGAAGTAGTGGACTCCGTGTCGCTCACCGGGCCGCGGCTTGCGGGTGGTGGCCGACACCGAGAGCCATACCTCGGGGTGGACCTTGCGCATATGCGCGACGACCGTGCTCTTGCCGACCCCCGAGGGGCCGGAGAGCACGGTCAGCCGCGGACGAACCTCTGCTGCCATAGAGCGATTATCCAGGTTCTCGGGACTGCCTGAGAACGCCGGGAGAACTTCAGGCAACGCGTCAGCCGGCAGGAGTGCCGAACTCACGCTCCAGAGACGCGATCTGGTTGGAGCCGAGACCTCGAACACGCCGGGACTCGGAGATGCCGAGGCGCTCCATGATCTGCTTGGCGCGGACCTTGCCCACGCCCGGCAGGGACTCCAGCAGGGCGGAGACCTTCATCTTGCCGATGACGTCGTTCTCCTGGCCCGTCTTGATGACCTCTTGGAGCGAGGCGCCGGAGTGCTTGAGTCGATTCTTCACCTCGGCCCGCTCCCGGCGAGCCGCGGCGGCCTTTTCGAGCGCGGCTGCGCGCTGTTCAGGGGTAAGGGGCGGAAGAGCCACGCCTACGTCACCTCGGATGTCGAACTGTCGGATACGGACCGGTGGGGAACCCTAGGGCGCCACACCAGGCGAATGCCCGAACAGCGGTGGAACTCGTTCGCTGCTCGTTCACTCTGATCGGAGACTAGCGGCATGGACCGCTCCAGTCAGCGAGAACGGACGAAAAGTCCTGGTCAGCCTCCACTGAACCGTACATCACGGACAAAACACCCCGGTTTTGTCCGGTGAAAGACGTTCGATTTTCGTCAGACCGTACGACGTGCGGTGCGGCCGGCCCGGCCCGCGGGCCCCCCGAACGGGCTCAGGCCGAGACCGCCGCGCGGATTTCGTCCGCGAACCGGGTGGCCGAGTCACGCAGGGCCGAGGCGTCCGGTCCGTGCTTCAGCACGCCCCGCGACACGTTCGGGACCACGTTGCGCACGGCCGCGCCGAAGACCGCCGGGAGGTCGGCCGCCGTCGCGCCCTGCGCACCGATGCCCGGGGCCAGCAGCGGGCCGTTGATGTCCAGGTCGAAGGAGGACAGGTCGCCCAGCGTGGCGCCGACCACCGCGCCGAAGGAGCCCATCGGGGACGCGCCCGCGTTCTCCGCCGCGAGGTGCCCCAGCATCGTCGCGCCGATGGTGCGGCCGTCCTCGCGCACCGCGCGCTGGACCTCCGCCCCCTCCGGGTTCGAGGTGAGCGCGAGGACGAAGAGACCGGCGCCCGAGCGGCGCGCGAGTTCCACGGCCGGCTGCAGCGAGCCGTAGCCGAGGTACGGGGAGACCGTCAGGGCGTCGGAGAACAGCGGGGACGACGGCTCCAGGAAGGTCTGGGCGTACGCGGCCATGGTCGAGCCGATGTCGCCGCGCTTGGCGTCCATCACGACCAGGGTGCCCGCGGTGCGCGCGTCGGCCACGGTCCGCTCCAGCACCGCGATGCCCTTGGAGCCGAAGCGCTCGAAGAAGGCGGCCTGCGGCTTGAAGACGGCCACCGAGTCGGCCAGCGCCTCCACGACGGTGCGGGAGAACTTCTCCAGGCCCGCGATGTCGTCGTTCAGGCCCCAGGACGAGAGGAGGGCGGCGTGCGGGTCGATGCCCACGCACAGCGGGCCGCGCGCGTCCATGGCCGCGCGCAGGCGGGTGCCGAAGGGGGTCACGGGGGTCCCGGTCTCGGGCGTCTCGGTCACTGGGCGGCCTTTCGGGTTTCGGCGCCGACGGCCTCGGCGAGGGTCGCGTACGGACTGACGGCCAGGCGCGCGGCCAGACCCTTGTGGATGGCGCGGGCGTAGAACGGGCCCTCGTAGATGAACGCGCTGTACCCCTGGATCAGGGTCGCGCCGGCCAGGATGCGCTGCCAGGCGTCCTCGGCGTTCTCGATGCCCCCGACGCCCACCAGCACCAGGCGGTCGCCCACACGGGCGTACAGGCGGCGCAGGACCTCCAGGGAGCGCTCCTTGACGGGGGCGCCGGACAGGCCTCCGGTCTCCTTCACGAGCTCGGGGGCGGACTTCAGGCCCAGCCCCTCGCGCGCGATGGTGGTGTTGGTCGCGATGATGCCGTCCAGGCCCAGCTCCAGCGCCAGGTCGGCGACGGCGTCCACGTCCTCGTCCGCGAGGTCCGGCGCGATCTTCACCAGCAGCGGGACCCGGCGGTCGGTCACGGTGCGGTCCGCGGCCTCGCGCACGGCCGTCAGGAGCGGGCGCAGGGACTCGGTGGCCTGGAGGTTGCGCAGGCCCGGCGTGTTCGGCGAGGAGACGTTGACGACCAGGTAGTCGGCGTGGCGGGCCAGGCGCTCGGTGGAGGCGACGTAGTCCGCGACGGCCTCTTCCTCGGGCACGACCTTGGTCTTGCCGATGTTGACGCCCACGACGGTCTTGAAGACCGGCACGCGGGCCGCCAGGCGGGCCGCCACGGCCGCCGAACCCTCGTTGTTGAAGCCCATGCGGTTGATCAGCGCGCGGTCCGGCACGAGGCGGAACAGCCGCTTCTTGGGGTTGCCGTCCTGCGCCCGCGCCGTGACCGTGCCGATTTCGACGTGGTCGAAGCCGAGCATGGACATGCCGTCGATGGCGACGGCGTTCTTGTCGAAGCCCGCCGCGAGGCCGAAGGGGCCGTGCATGCGCAGTCCCAGGGCCTCGGTGCGCAGCTCCTTGTACCGGGGGGCCAGGGCGGCGGCGGCGAAGGTGCGCAGGACGGGGGTGCGGGCCGTGAGCCGGATCCAGCGGAAGGCCAGGTGGTGGGCCTGCTCCGGGTCCATCCGCTTGAAGACCAGGTTGAAGAAGAGTTTGTACATGTCGAGAAGATCCCTTGTGCGCTCATGACGAGGGGGACACCGACGCGCATCGCGCATCCGTGTCCCCCTCCTCGTACGGGCTGCTAGTCGCGGGCCGCGGTCAGGTGCTCCGCGTGCTCCTGGAGCGAGCGGACGCCCACGTCCCCGTGGCCGAGCGCCTCGATGCCCTGGACGGCCGCGGCGAGCGCCTGGACCGTGGTCAGGCACGGGACGCTGCGCGCCACGGCCGCCGTGCGGATCTCGTAGCCGTCGAGGCGGCCGCCGGTGCCGTACGGGGTGTTGACGATCAGGTCGACCTGGCCGTCGTGGATGAGCTGGACGATGGTCTTCTCGCCGTTCGGGCCCTCGCCCTCGCTGAGCTTGCGCACCACGGTGGCGTTGATGCCGTTGCGGCGCAGCACCTCGGCGGTGCCGGAGGTGGCCATCAGCTCGAAGCCGTGTGCGACCAGCTCGCGCGCCGGGAAGATCATCGAGCGCTTGTCGCGGTTGGCGACCGAGATGAACGCGCGGCCCTTGGTGGGCAGGGGGCCGTAGGCGCCGGCCTGCGACTTGGCGTAGGCCGTGCCGAAGACGGAGTCGATGCCCATGACCTCGCCGGTGGAGCGCATCTCCGGACCCAGGACGGTGTCGACGCCGCGGCCGTGGATGTCGCGGAAGCGCGACCACGGCATGACGGCCTCCTTGACGGAGATCGGCGCGTCGAGCGGCAGGGTGCCGCCGTCGCCGGTCTTCGGGAGCATGCCCTCTTCGCGCAGCTCGGCGATGGTGGTGCCGAGCGAGATGCGGGCGGCGGCCTTGGCGAGCGGGACCGCGGTCGCCTTCGAGGTGAAGGGGACGGTGCGGGAGGCGCGCGGGTTGGCCTCCAGGACGTAGAGGATGTCACCCGCCATCGCGAACTGGATGTTGATCAGGCCGCGTACGCCGACGCCCTTGGCGATGGCCTCGGTGGAGGCGCGCAGGCGCTTGATGTCGAAGCCGCCGAGGGTGATCGGGGGCAGGGCGCAGGCCGAGTCGCCGGAGTGGATGCCGGCTTCCTCGATGTGCTCCATGACGCCGCCGAGGTAGAGCTCGGTGCCGTCGTAGAGGGCGTCGACGTCGATCTCGATGGCGTCGTCGAGGAAGCGGTCGACCAGCACGGGGCGGGTCGGGGAGATCTCGGTGGACTCGGCGATGTACGCCTCCAGGCGCGCCTCGTCGTAGACGATCTCCATGCCGCGGCCGCCGAGCACGTACGAGGGGCGTACGAGGACCGGGTAGCCGATCTCGTCGGCGATGGCCTTCGCGCCCGCGAACGTGGTGGCGGTGCCGTGCTTGGGGGCGGGCAGGCCCGCCTCGGCGAGGACCTGGCCGAAGGCGCCGCGGTCCTCGGCGGCGTGGATGGCCTCCGGCGGGGTGCCGACGACCGGGACGCCGTTGTCCTTGAGGGCCTGGGCGAGACCGAGGGGGGTCTGGCCGCCGAGCTGTACGACGACACCGGCGATGGGGCCGGCCAGGGACTCGGCGTGGACGATCTCCAGCACGTCTTCGAGCGTCAGCGGCTCGAAGTACAGGCGGTCGGAGGTGTCGTAGTCGGTGGAGACGGTCTCCGGGTTGCAGTTGACCATCACGGTCTCGTAGCCGGCGTCGCTGAGGGCGAAGGAGGCGTGGACGCAGGAGTAGTCGAACTCGATGCCCTGGCCGATGCGGTTCGGGCCGGAGCCCAGGATGATCACCGCGGGCTTCTCGCGGGGTGCGACCTCGCTCTCCTCATCGTAGGAGGAGTAGAAGTACGGGGTCTTCGCGGCGAACTCGGCGGCGCAGGTGTCGACCGTCTTGTAGACCGGGCGGACGCCGAGCGCGTGGCGGACCTCGCGGACGACGTCCTCGCGCAGGCCGCGGATCTCGGCGATCTGGGCGTCGGAGAAGCCGTGGCGCTTGGCCTCGGCGAGCAGCTCGGGCTCCAGCTTCTCGGAGGCGGCCAGCTCGTCGGCGATCTCCTTGATCAGGAAGAGCTGGTCGACGAACCAGGGGTCGATCTTCGTGGACTCGAAGACCTCTTCCTGGGTGGCGCCGGCGCGGATGGCCTGCATGACGGTGTTGATGCGGCCGTCGGTCGGGCGGACCGCGGTGGCGAGCAGCTCGTCCTTGTCGCCGACGGGGCCGACGAAGGTGAACTGGGAGCCCTTCTTCTCCAGGGAGCGCAGGGCCTTCTGGAGGGCCTCGGTGAAGTTGCGGCCGATGGCCATGGCCTCGCCCACCGACTTCATGGTGGTGGTGAGGGTGGCGTCGGCGACCGGGAACTTCTCGAAGGCGAAGCGCGGCGCCTTGACGACGACGTAGTCGAGGGTGGGCTCGAAGGAGGCCGGCGTCTTCTCGGTGATGTCGTTGGGGACCTCGTCGAGCGTGTAGCCGATGGCCAGCTTGGCGGCGATCTTGGCGATCGGGAAGCCGGTGGCCTTCGAGGCGAGCGCCGAGGAGCGCGAGACGCGGGGGTTCATCTCGATGACGATGACGCGGCCGTCTACCGGGTCGATCGCGAACTGGATGTTGCAGCCGCCGGTGTCGACGCCGACCTCACGGATGATCGCGATGCCGATGTCGCGCAGCCGCTGGTACTCGCGGTCGGTGAGCGTCATGGCCGGGGCGACGGTGATGGAGTCGCCGGTGTGGACGCCCATCGGGTCGAAGTTCTCGATGGAGCAGACGACGACCACGTTGTCCTTGGTGTCGCGCATCAGCTCCAGCTCGTACTCCTTCCAGCCGAGGATGGACTCCTCCAGGAGCACCTCGGTGGTCGGGGAGAGCGTGAGGCCCTGGCCGGCGATGCGGCGCAGCTCGTCCTCGTCGTGCGCGAAGCCCGAGCCGGCGCCGCCCATGGTGAAGGAGGGGCGCACGACGACGGGGTAGCCGCCGAGGGTGTCGACGCCCTTGAGGACGTCGTCCATCGAGTGGCAGATCACCGAGCGGGCGGACTCGCCGTAACCGATCTTGGCCTTCACGGCTTCGACGACGCCCTTGAAGAGGTCGCGGTCCTCGCCCTTGTTGATGGCCTCGACGTTGGCGCCGATGAGCTCGACGCCGTACTTCTCCAGCACACCCTGCTCGTGCATGGAGATGGCGGTGTTCAGCGCGGTCTGGCCGCCGAGGGTGGGGAGCAGCGCGTCGGGGCGCTCCTTCGCGATGATCTTCTCGACGAACTCGGGGGTGATCGGCTCGACGTACGTGGCGTCGGCGATCTCCGGGTCGGTCATGATCGTCGCGGGGTTGGAGTTCACCAGGATGACCCGCAGGCCCTCGGCCTTGAGGACGCGGCAGGCCTGGGTGCCGGAGTAGTCGAATTCGGCGGCCTGTCCGATGACGATCGGGCCGGAGCCGATGACCAGGACGGACTGGATATCGGTGCGCTTAGGCACGCTCGGCCTCCATCTGGGCGGTGCTCATCAAAGACGTGAAGCGGTCGAAGAGGTACGCGGCGTCGTGCGGGCCGGCTGCCGCTTCGGGGTGGTACTGGACGGAGAAGGCCGGCTGGTCGAGCAGCCGGAGGCCTTCCACGACGTTGTCGTTCAGGCAGACGTGCGAGACCTCGGCGCGGCCGTAGGGGGTCTCGGAGACCTTGTCGAGGGGCGCGTCGACGGCGAAGCCGTGGTTGTGCGCGGTGACCTCGACCTTGCCCGTGGTGCGGTCCTGGACCGGCTGGTTGATGCCGCGGTGGCCGTACTTCAGCTTGTACGTGCCGAAGCCGAGCGCGCGGCCCAGGATCTGGTTGCCGAAGCAGATGCCGAAGAGCGGGGTCTTGCGCTCCAGGACGCCCTGCATGACGGCGACGGGGCCGTCGGCGGTGGCCGGGTCGCCCGGGCCGTTGGAGAAGAACACGCCGTCCGGGTTGACCGCGTACACGTCCTCGACGGTGGCGGTGGCGGGCAGCACGTGCACCTCGATGCCGCGCTCGGCCATCCGGTGCGGGGTCATGCCCTTGATGCCGAGGTCGACGGCGGCGACGGTGAACTTCTTCTCGCCGATGGCGGGGACGACGTACGCCTCCTTGGTGGCGACCTCGGCGGAGAGGTTCGCGCCCTTCATCTGCGGGGCGTCCTGGACCTTCGCCAGCAGCACGGCGTCGTCCATGACGGCCTCGCCGGAGAAGATGCCGACGCGCATGGCGCCGCGCTCGCGCAGGTGGCGGGTCAGGGCGCGGGTGTCGATGCCGCAGATGCCGACGACGCCCTGCTGGACGAGTTCCTCGTCCAGCGAGCGCTGCGAGCGCCAGTTGGACGGGACGCGGGCGGGGTCGCGTACGACGTACCCGGCGACCCAGATGCGGGCGGACTCGGGGTCCTCGTCGTTGACGCCGGTGTTCCCGACGTGCGGGGCGGTCATCACGACGACCTGCCGGTGGTACGACGGGTCGGTGAGGGTCTCCTGGTATCCGGTCATGCCGGTGGAGAACACGGCCTCGCCGAAGGTCTCCCCCACAGCGCCGTAGGCGCGGCCGCGGAAGATGCGACCGTCCTCCAGGACGAGTACGGCGGGAGCTTTGGCTGCTCCCCTGGTGGAGGTCGTCATCGTTCGGCGCCTTCCGTCGTGATGGATTGGTTCATGAGATTGATCGCCTCGACCCAGGCGGCGTGTTCGGCCGCGCGGTCGGAGCGGAATCCGGAGTCGATCAGCTTGTCGCCGTGCGCCCAGGTGACGACGAGGAGACCGCCCTCGGTGAGTACCTTGCCCGCGATTCCCTTGTCGAGGCGGGCGCCGCGCAGCTGCGCGGCCGGTACGAAGAAGTCGGTGGCACCCGGACGGACCACGTCCAGGCCCGCGTCGGTGAGCGTGAGCTCGACGCGGCTGCGCACTCCCAGGCCGTGGGCGACGATCCGGTCGAGCCACTGCCCGGCGGTGGTGGACCCGTGGTAGCGGCCGGTCAGGGCCAGCCGGTGCGCGGGCAGACCGTCGGGGGCGGCGGGCAGCTCCGGCAGGTCGTTCTGCAGGGCGCCGCGCCATTTCCAGCCCTGCCGCATCAGCCAGTACACGAACGCGATGAAGACGAGCAGACCGATCACCCACGCGATGCGGGCGCCCCAGTCCGTCACCTCCGCCGACCGTCGTTCGGCGGCCTCGGCGGCCAGTTGGATCACTGCAGGTGTCACGCCAGATTCCCGTCCACGACCGTTGCCCGGCCCCGCAGGAAGGTGTGAGTGACGCGGCCCGGCAGCTCACGGCCCTCGTAGGGCGTGTTGCGGCTGCGGGAGGCGAAGTGTGCGGGGTCCACGACACCACGGTACGAGGTATCGACCAAGGTCAGGTTCGCGGGTTCACCAGCCGAGACGGGCCGGCCGTGGTTCTCCAGGCCGCCGATCCGCGCCGGTGCGAAGGACATGCGCTGGGCGACGCCGGCCCAGTCGAGCAGTCCGGTCTCGACCATCGTCTCCTGGACGACGGAGAGCGCGGTCTCCAGGCCGACCATGCCCATGGCGGCGGCGGCCCACTCGCAGTCCTTGTCCTCGTGCGGGTGCGGGGCGTGGTCGGTGGCGACGATGTCGATCGTGCCGTCGGCGAGCGCCTCGCGCAGGGCCAGCACGTCGCGCTCGGTGCGCAGCGGCGGGTTGACCTTGTAGACCGCGTTGTACGAGCGGACCAGCTCGTCGGTGAGGAGGAGGTGGTGCGGGGTGACCTCGGCGGTGACGTCGATGCCGCGGGACTTGGCCCAGCGGACGATCTCGACGGAGCCGGCGGTGGAGAGGTGGCAGATGTGCACGCGGGAGCCGACGTGCTCGGCGAGGAGGACGTCGCGGGCGATGATCGACTCCTCGGCGACGGCCGGCCAGCCGCCGAGGCCCAGCTCGGCGGAGACGACGCCCTCGTTCATCTGGGCGCCCTCGGTCAGGCGGGGCTCCTGGGCGTGCTGGGCGACGACGCCGCCGAAGGCCTTCACGTACTCCAGGGCGCGGCGCATGATCACGGCGTCGTCGACGCACTTGCCGTCGTCGGAGAAGACGGTGACGCGGGCGGCGGACTCGTGCATGGCGCCCAGCTCGGAGAGCTGCTTGCCCTCCAGGCCGACGGTGACGGCGCCGATGGGCTGCACGTCGCAGTAGCCGGACTCCTTGCCGAGGCGCCAGACCTGCTCGACGACGCCGGCGGTGTCGGCGACCGGGAAGGTGTTCGCCATGGCGAAGACGGCGGTGTAGCCGCCGGAGGCGGCGGCGCGGGTGCCGGTCAGGACGGTCTCGGAGTCCTCGCGGCCGGGCTCGCGCAGGTGGGTGTGCAGGTCGACGAGGCCGGGGAGGAGGACCTGGCCCTCGGCCTCGATGACGGTCGCGCCGTCGGCGGACAGGTCCGCTCCGACCGCGGCGATGGTCTCGCCGTCGATCAGGACGTCCTGCGCCTCGCCACCGAGTACCTTCGCCCCACGGATAAGGATCTTGCTCATGATTACTTGCTCTCCTCGGTGCGGGGCGTGCTGGTGGTGGTGACGGCGGGCTCGGAGCCTCCGAGCAGCAGGTACAGGACGGCCATCCGGGTGGAGACGCCGTTGGCGACCTGCTCGACGGCCGTGCAGCGGTCGGAGTCGGCGACCTCGGCGGTGATCTCCATGCCGCGGTTCATCGGGCCGGGGTGCATCACGATGGCGTGCTCGGGCATCTTGGCCATGCGGTCGCCGTCGAGCCCGTACCGGCGGGAGTACTCGCGCTCGGTCGGGAAGAAGGCGGCGTTCATGCGTTCGCGCTGCACACGCAGCATCATGACCGCGTCGGACTTCGGCAGCACGTCGTCGAGGCTGTACGAGACCTCGCAGGGCCAGCTCTCGACGCCGATCGGGACCAGGGTGGGCGGGGCCACCAGGGTGACCTCGGCGCCGAGGGTGTGGAGCAGCTGGACGTTGGAGCGGGCTACGCGGCTGTGCAGGACGTCGCCGACGATCGTGATGCGGCGGCCGCCCAGGTCCTTGCCGAGACCGGCGTCGCGGCCGACGAGGCGGCGGCGCATGGTGAAGGCGTCCAGCAGGGCCTGGGTGGGGTGCTCGTGGGTGCCGTCGCCGGCGTTGACGACGGCGGAGTCGATCCAGCCGGAGGTCGCGAGCCGGTAGGGGGCTCCGGAGGCGTGGTGGCGGATGACGACCGCGTCGGCGCCCATGGCCTCCAGGGTCAGCGCGGTGTCCTTGAGGGACTCGCCCTTGGAGACCGAGGAGCCCTTGGCGGAGAAGTTGATGACGTCGGCGGACAGGCGCTTGGCGGCCGCTTCGAAGGAGATCCGGGTGCGGGTCGAGTCCTCGAAGAACAGGTTGACGACGGTGAGGCCGCGCAGGGTGGGCAGCTTCTTGATCGGCCGGTCCGCGACGCGTGCCATCTCCTCGGCGGTGTCGAGGATGAGGACGGCGTCGTCGCGCGTGAGGTCGGCGGCCGAGATGAGGTGGCGCTTCATCTGGGTGCTCCGTAGGTCGGTGGGCCAGAGCGGCGGGGAGGGCCGGGCGGCGGGGCGGAGGGCGTGCGGGCAGGGCGGGGCCCCGCGCGGACCCCGGTACCGGGGCCCTTCACTCGTTCGGGCTACTGCCCGGCGGGCGTGTCGGTCCGCTGGCCGAGCAGCACGGCGTCGCGGCCGTCCTCCTCCTGGAGCTGGACCCTGACGGTCTCCCGCAGCGACGTGGGGAGGTTCTTGCCGACGTAGTCGGCGCGGATCGGCAGTTCGCGGTGGCCGCGGTCGACGAGGACGGCGAGCTGCACGGCGCGGGGGCGGCCGAGGTCGCCCAGGGCGTCGAGGGCGGCCCGGATGGTGCGGCCGGAGAAGAGCACGTCGTCGACGAGGACGACGAGGCGTCCGTCGAGGTCGTCGCCGGGGATCTCGGTGCGGCCGATCGCACGGGCGGGCTTCATCCGCAGATCGTCGCGGTACATGGTGATGTCCAGGGACCCGACCGGGATCTTCGTACCGGTGATCTCCTGGAGCTTGGCGGCCAGCCGGCGGGCGAGGTACACGCCGCGGGTGGGAATGCCGAGGAGCACCACGTCGTCGGCGCCCTTGGCGCGTTCGACGATCTCGTGGGCGATGCGGGTCAGCACCCGCGCGATGTCCTGTGCCTCGAGCACGGGACGCGTCGCCTCGGTGCTCTGGGCACCGGCGTTCTGAGCAGCCTGAGCGTCCATGAAAAGGACCTCCTTCTCCGCCTCACGGGACGGACCTTAAAGGACGTCTGATGTACGTGGTCCACGGTACCAGGACGACGGCGGGGAACCCGCACGGGGCCCGGGCGGCGCCCCTCGTACGTGGGCGTCCGTCATCATTCGGCTTGACGCATCCAAGTAACGCTGCGTAACCTCACAGTGAGTTACCAGCCGCGCGGCGGAGCCGCACGTGGTCCATGTCGTAGCGTCCATGTCGTCACAGCGTCACAGCGTCCGGGAGCGTTATGTCCAGCGAATACGCCAAACAGCTCGGGGCCAAGCTCCGCGCCATCCGCACCCAGCAGGGCCTCTCCCTCCATGGTGTCGAGGAGAAGTCCCAGGGTCGGTGGAAGGCCGTGGTGGTCGGGTCGTACGAGCGCGGGGACCGCGCCGTGACCGTCCAGCGCCTCGCCGAGCTGGCGGACTTCTACGGAGTGCCGGTGCAGGAACTCCTGCCGGGCACGACTCCGGGCGGGGCCGCCGAGCCGCCGCCGAAGCTGCGCCTGGACCTGGAGCGCCTGGCGGGCGTGCCCGCCGAGAAGGCCGGCCCGCTGCAGCGTTACGCGGCGACCATCCAGAGCCAGCGCGGGGACTACAACGGCAAGGTGCTGTCGATCCGCCAGGACGACCTGCGCACCCTCGCCGTCATCTACGACCAGTCCCCCTCGGTCCTGACCGAGCAGCTGATCAGCTGGGGCGTGCTCGACGCGGATGCGCGTCGCGCCGTGGCGCACGAGGACATCTAGTTCTCCGGTCCTCGCGTCCAGGACCAGCAGAAACGTACCGGCGTGGGGGGGGGGGCGCCCCGGGGGGCCCGCCCCCCCCCCGGGTGGGGGGGGGGCCGGGGGGGGGGCCGGGGGGGGCGCCCCCCCCGGGGGGGGGGGGGGCCGCCCGGCGCGCGCCCCCCCCC
>NZ_JBIVAL010000010.1:0-318408 GCF_044745505.1 Streptomyces sp. NPDC086989 | reverse complement strand
GCGGGGGGCGCGGCGGGGGGGGCCCACCTCCCCCACCTCGTGCCCGGGCCCCCGCCCCCCCCCCCCCCCCCCCCGGGGGGGGGGGGCGGGGGCCCCCCCCCCCCCCCCCCCCCCACGCCGGTTTTCGCGTGTCCGCCGGGGAAACGGACGGAGGGCCCGCAGCGCGTGTGCGCTGCGGGCCCTCCGTTCTCGCCGAGCCGACCGGGGCTACTCGCCCCGCCGCAGGCTCGGCTTCAGGTCCTTGAAACGGGCCAGCAGCCCGTTCACGAACGAGGGGGACTCGTCCGTCGAGAACTCCTTGGCCAGCTGGACGGCCTCGTCGATGGCCACGGCATCCGGGGTGTCGTCCACCCAGATCAGCTCGTAGGCACCGAGCCGCAGGATGTTCCGGTCCGCGACCGGCATCCGGTCGAGTTCCCAGTCCACTGCGTACGTGATGATCAGGTCGTCGATGCGGTTCACCTTGTCGGCGTAACCCTCGACGAGGTCCATCGTGAAGGCGCTGACGGGCGGCTGCCGGTCGTCCGACCGCGCGTGGCGGATCCAGTCCGCGAGGACCTCGCGCACGGGCACCCCGCGCTGGTCGGCCTCGAACAGGATCTGGAAGGCGCGCTTGCGCGCGTTGCTGCGGGCAGCCACGGTTAGCTGTTCACCCGGCCGAGGTAGTCGCTGGTGCGGGTGTCGACCTTGATCTTCTCGCCCGTGGTCACGAACAGCGGGACCTGGATCTCGTGGCCCGTCTCCAGGCGCGCGGGCTTGGTGCCGCCGGTGGAGCGGTCGCCCTGGACGCCCGGGTCGGTGTGCTCGATGACGAGCTCGACCGCGGCCGGGAGCTCGACGTAGAGCACCTCGCCCTCGTGCTGGGCGACGGAGGCGGTGAAGCCCTCGATGAGGAAGTTGGCGGCGTCGCCGACGGCCTTCTTGTCGACCATCAGCTGGTCGTAGGTCTGCATGTCCATGAACACGAAGTACTCGCCGTCCATGTACGAGAACTGCATGTCACGGCGGTCGATGGTGGCCGTCTCGACCTTCGTGCCGGCGTTGAACGTCTTGTCGACGACCTTGCCGGAGAGCACGTGCTTGAGCTTGGTGCGCACGAAGGCCGGGCCCTTGCCGGGCTTGACGTGCTGGAACTCGACGACGGACCAGAGCTGGCCACCGTCGAGCTTGAGCACCATGCCGTTCTTGAGGTCGTTCGTGGAAGCCACGGTTGCGGAATCTCCTGCACTGGAAGACCACGGGTGCGCGCACAGTCCGCCACGGCGGACTAGAGCGCGAGCAGCTCCTTGGTCGTAATGGTGAGTAGCTCGGGACCGCCGTCCGCCTCGGGGCGTACGACGAGCGTGTCATCGATCCGGACACCTCCACGGCCCGGGAGGTGAACCCCCGGTTCGACGGTGACCGGCACGCAAGCGTCCAGTTTACCCATTGCCGTAGGTGCAAGCTGCGGGTCCTCGTCGATTTCGAGGCCGACACCGTGTCCGGTCGACGGAGCGAGGGCCTCACCGTGCCCTGCGGAACCCAGTACGGAGCGCGCGGCACGGTCGACTTCGCGGTACGCCGCACCGGGTAGCAGCGCCTCGCGGCCCGCCCGCTGGGCCGCGAAGACGAGATCGTAGAGCTCGACCTGCCAGTCGGCCGGGCTGGTGCCGATCACGAAGGTCCGGCCGATCTCGCACCGGTAGCCGCGGTAGTTGGCGCCGAGGCAGACGGAGAGGAAGTCGCCCTCCTCCACGCGGCGGTCGGAGGGCCGGTGCCGGGAGCGGCCGGAGTTCGGCCCGGTGCCCACGGAGGTCGGGAAGGCCGGCCCGTCGGCGCCGTGGTCGACGAGGCGGCGCTCCAGTTCCAGGGCGAGGTGGCGTTCGGTCCGGCCCACCAGGATCGATTCCAGCAGCTCGCCGAGCGCCTGGTCGGCGATCTCCGCGGCGATCCGCAGGCAGGCGATCTCCTCCTCGTCCTTGACGAGGCGCTGCTGCTCCACGGCGGTCCCCAGGTCGGCGAGCCGGGTCCGGGGGGCGACGGAGCCCAGGGCCCGGTGGCGGGCGACGGTGAGGTGGTGTTCCTCGACGGCCAGCGACTCGGCGCGCAGCGAGCCGGCCATGTCCCCGGCCGCCACGGCGGCGTCGCTGCCGGGGCCGTCCAGCACGAAGAGCCTGAGCTGTTCGTCCAGGCGCCCCTCGCCCGCATCGCCGGTGGGCGGGCCGATGGTGAAGAGCAGGTCCTCGCCGCCCGGTCCGACGAGCAGGACGGCGCCCTGCGGGGACGCCCCGGCGAGGTAGCGGACGTTCGCCGGACGCGTGATCAGTGCGGCGGCGTTCCCGGCGGCGGCACAGCGGTCACGGAGCAGGCCCCTGCGGGCCGCGTACACGTCTGACATGTCTTCGAGCCTACGAGCGCACCGCGCATCCGGCCTGGTGAGCACACCCGTACGTGGGCGGGGGCGACGGCGCTCGACGCCGCCGGCCCCCGCTCCGGGACCCGGATCCGGTCACCCGCCGACGTACGCCGAAAGGTGCTCGCCGGTGCGCGTGGAGCGGTCGGCGACCAGCTCTGCGGGGGTGCCCTCGAAGACGATCCGGCCGCCGTCGTGGCCCGCGCCGGGCCCCAGGTCGATGATCCAGTCGGCGTGCGCCATGACCGCCTGGTGGTGTTCGACGACGATGACCGACTTGCCGGAGTCGACCAGCCGGTCGAGGAGGCCGAGCAGCTGCTCGACGTCGGCGAGGTGCAGTCCGGCCGTGGGCTCGTCGAGCACGTAGACGCCGCCCTTCTCGGCCATGTGGGTCGCCAGCTTGAGCCGCTGCCGCTCGCCGCCGGAGAGCGTGGTGAGCGGCTGGCCGATGGTGAGGTAGCCGAGGCCGACGTCGGCGAGACGTCCGACGATGCGGTGGGCGGCCGGCAGGTGTCCTTCGCCCGGGCCGAAGAACTGCTCGGCCTCGGTCACGGACATCGCGAGCACCTCGCTGATGTCACGGCCGCCGAAGTGGTAGTCGAGAACCGAGGCGTCGAACCGCCTGCCCTCGCACTCCTCGCAGGTGGAGGCGACCCCGGCCATCATCGCCAGGTCGGTGTAGATGACGCCGGCGCCGTTGCAGGTGGGGCAGGCGCCCTCGGAGTTGGCGCTGAACAGCGCCGGCTTGACGCCGTTGGCCTTCGCGAACGCCTTGCGGATCGGGTCGAGCAGTCCGGTGTACGTCGCCGGGTTGCTGCGCCGGGACCCCTTGATCGCTCCCTGGTCGACCGAGACCACGCCCGCGCCGCCGGGGATCGAACCGTGCACGAGGGAGCTCTTGCCGGAACCCGCGACGCCGGTGACGACGGCGAGGACGCCGAGCGGGATGTCGACGTCGACGTTGCGGAGGTTGTGGGCCGTGGCCCCGCGGATCTCCAGCGTGCCGGTGGGCTTGCGCACCGTCTCCTTGACCTTGGCCCGGTCGTCGAAGTGCCGTCCGGTGATGGTGCCGCCGGTGCGCAGCCCTTCGACGGTGCCCTCGAAGCAGACGGTGCCGCCGCCCGCGCCGGCGCCGGGGCCGAGGTCGACGACGTGGTCGGCGATCGCGATGGTCTCCGGCTTGTGTTCCACGACGAGCACCGTGTTGCCCTTGTCGCGCAGCCGCAGCAGCAGGTTGTTCATGCGCTGGATGTCATGGGGGTGCAGGCCGGTGGTGGGCTCGTCGAAGACGTAGGTGACATCGGTGAGCGAGGAGCCGAGGTGCCGGATCATCTTGACGCGCTGTGCCTCACCTCCGGACAGCGTGCCCGACGGCCGGTCGAGGGAGAGGTAGCCGAGGCCGATCTCCACGAACGAGTCGAGGGTTCCCAGGAGCGTCGCGAGCAGCGGCGCCACCGAGGGCTCGTCGAGGCCGCGGATCCATTCGGCCAGGTCGCGGACCTCCATCGCGCACAGGTCGGCGATGTTCTTGTGCCTGATCTTCGAGGAGCGCGCGCCCTCGTTGAGGCGGGTGCCCGCGCAGTCGGGGCAGGTGGTGAAGGTGACCGCCCGCTCCACGAAGGCCCGGATGTGCGGCTGCATGGACTCGGTGTCCTTGGAGAGCATCGACTTCTGGACGCGCGGGATGAGGCCCTCGTACGTCATGTTGATGCCCGCGATCTTCATGCGGGTCGGCTCGCGGTGGAGGAGGTCCTGCAATTCCCTCTTGGTGAACTTGCAGATCGGCTTGTCCGGGTCGAAGAAGCCCGACTCGATGTAGAGGCGGGAGTTCCAGCCGCCCCCGGTGTAACCGGGGATCGTGAACGCGCCCTCGTTCAGCGATTTGGTGTCGTCGTAGAGCTGGGTCAGGTCGATGTCGGTGACGGCGCCGCGGCCTTCGCAGCGCGGGCACATGCCGCCGGTGATGCTGAAGCTGCGCCGCTCCTTGACCTCCTCGCCGCCGCGCCGGACGGTGACCGCGCCGGCGCCGCTGATCGATGCGACGTTGAAGGAGAACGCCTTGGCCGAGCCGATGTGGGGCGTGCCGAGGCGGCTGAAGAGGATGCGCAGCATGGCGTTGACGTCGGTGGCGGTGCCGACGGTCGAGCGCGGGTCGCCGCCCATCCGCTGCTGGTCGACGGTGATCACGGTGGTCAGGCCTTCGAGCACGTCGACTTCGGGCCGGGCCAGGGTCGGCATGAAGCCCTGGACGAAGGCGCTGTACGTCTCGTTGATCAGCCGTTGCGACTCGGCGGCGATGGTGTCGAACACCAGCGAGCTCTTGCCGGAGCCGGAGACGCCGGTGAACACCGTCAGGCGGCGCTTCGGGATTTCGATGCTGACGTCCTTGAGGTTGTTCACGCGCGCGCCGTGCACGCGGATCAGGTCGTGGCTGTCGGCATCGTGCAGCGCGGGCCTGGCCATGCTCATCGTGTCTCCGTCGTCCGTCGTTCGTCGTTCGTCGGTTGCGGGGCCTGGTCGATCCGACCAGCTTCGCGGGAGAGGTGCTCAGCTGTCCTGGAGAAGCCCGAGGACGTTGCCGTCGGGGTCGGTGAAGGTGGCCACGAGGCGCCCGCCGCCGACGTCGTGCGCCGCGTCCTTCACGGTGGCGCCCGCGGCGGTCACCTCGGCCAGCTTGGCCTCGATGTCCGGGACGTGCCAGTAGGCCACCGGCGAGGTCATGCCCTGCGCGGCGCCGCCGGGGACGAGGCCGATGCTCTGGCCGCCGGCCTCGTAGCCGACGTAGTACGGCTCGTCGGTCTGCGGCTTCACGCCGAGCAGCGCGGTGTAGACGTCCTTGGCGGCGGCCAGGTCGGAGACGGGGTGCAGAACGGTCTTGATGCCGGGGGTGGAAGACATGGTCACTCCTGGGGTGAGGGGGCCGGGAGCCGCCTTCGGGCGGCCCCTCTGTCCATGCCGATCACGCTAGTCGCGCCACCTCCTGACGCGCTTCTCCGATCCTGACCGGTCCCGCCGGCCGGACGGGACCTTGACGACACGACCTAGAAGGCGGGGGTGCCGAGGGTGCGGGCGAGGGCTTCGTCCAGGGCCCGGGAGGTGGCCTCCACGTCCAGGTCGGAGTTGTCGATGATCGGCAGGCCGGAGCCGTACCAGCCCGCCATCCGGCCGTGGATGCGGGCGACCTCCTCGTCCGAGAGGCGCCGGTTCCCTGAGCGGGCGGCGTTGCGCTCCAGGACGATCTCCAGGCCGGGCAGGAGGACGACGGGCAGCAGCGCGGGGCCGACGTGGCGCTTCCACCCGCCCAGGCCGACCACGGGCCGGTCGGGGAAGACGGCGTCGTCGAGGATGCAGGAGATCCCGTTGGCCAGGAAGTTGCGGGCGGCGAAGCCGCAGGTGCGGCGGGCCAGGCGGTACTGGGCCTCGGAGTGGTCGTTCCAGCCTGCCTGCGGGTCGGCGAAGCCCGAGCACACCCACTCGCGGACGTCGTCCAGGCTCACGTGCGCGGTCGGCACGGGCCGGGTGCTCGCCCAGTGCCGGGCCACCGTGGTCTTGCCGGCGCCCGCCGGGCCGATCAGCAGCACGGCGAGTGTGGCGCCGCCGGTGCCGGACACGGCGGGCGGCAGCGGAATGTGCCCCGTGGTGTCGGGGCCGGGCGGCGGTGCCTGCGGTGGCGCGGCCTGCGGTACCGGCGCCGACACCGGCCACCCCTGTGCAGGAGATATCGGCGGCTGCGGGGGCAGGGCCGGATGATGCCCCGGCTGCCCCCACCCCGCGCTACCGCCCCCTACTCCTTGCTGCATCCGCTGCCACTCCGTCTCGTTCCACCCACTGATGCGAGAACGTTATATGACCACGGGGGCGGGGCCTCCCACCAGCACCGTCAGAGCGTGACTTCGTCCGCCAGCGCGCGCAGCGCCAGCCGGTACGAGCCGATGCCGAAGCCCGCCACGGTCCCGGTCGCCACGGAGGCGATGACCGAGGTGTGCCGGAACTCCTCGCGGGCGTACGGGTTGGAGATGTGCACCTCGATCAGCGGCGCGGTGCGCTGCGCCGCCGCGTCCCGCATGGCGTACGAGTAGTGCGTGAAGGCACCCGGGTTGATCACGACCGGGGTCTTGCCGTCCGCCGCCTCGTGCAGCCAGCGCACGAGCTCGCCCTCGTCGTTGGTCTCGCGGACCTCGACGTCGAAGCCGAGTTCCTCGCCCAGGGTGCGGCAGGTCTGGACGAGCCCGGTGTACGAGGTGGCCCCGTACACGTCGGGCTCGCGCGACCCGAGCCGGCCCAGGTTCGGGCCGTTCAGGACGAGCACCTTGCGGCTCACGCGGACACCTCGCCGTACGCGGCGATCAGGTGGGCCGGGTCGGGGCCCTCCAGGACGGTGGGCTTGCCCAGCCCGTCGAGGACGATGAAGCGCAGCAGGTTGCCGCGGGACTTCTTGTCGACCTGCATGGTCTGGAGCAGCTTGGGCCACTGGTCGCCGCGGTAGGTCAGCGGCAGTCCCACGGCGGCCAGGATCTCCCGGTGCCGGTCGGCCGTCGCGTCGTCGAGGCGGCCCGCGAGCCGGCCGAGCTCGGCGGCGAAGACCATGCCGACGGACACGGCGGCGCCGTGCCGCCACTTGTAGCGCTCGTTCTTCTCGATGGCGTGGGCGAGGGTGTGCCCGTAGTTGAGGATCTCCCGCAGACCCGATTCCTTCAGGTCGCTGGAGACGACGTCCGCCTTGACCTGGATGGAGCGCACGATGAGTTCCGCGGTGTGCGGGCCGTCGGGCGTGCGGGCCGCCGCCGGGTCCGCCTCGATGAGGTCGAGGATCACCGGGTCGGAGATGAATCCGGCCTTGATGATCTCCGCGAGGCCGCTGACGTAGTCGTTGACCGGCAGCGAGTCCAGCGCCGCCAGGTCGCACAGCACGCCGGCCGGCGGGTGGAAGGAGCCGACGAGGTTCTTGCCCTCGGCGGTGTTGATGCCGGTCTTGCCGCCGACCGCCGCGTCGACCATGGCGAGGACGGTGGTCGGTACGGCGATCCAGCGCACCCCGCGCAGCCAGGTGGCCGCGACGAAGCCCGCGAGGTCGGTGGTGGCGCCGCCGCCGACGCCGACGATGACGTCGGTGCGGGTGAAGCCGGACTGGCCGAGGGCCTTCCAGCAGTAGGCGGCGACCTCGGCGGTCTTGGCCTCCTCGGCGTTGGGCACCTGGATGGCGATCGCCTCGTAGCCCTGCTCGGCCAGGTCGTCGCGGAGCGCCTCACCGGTCGAGGCCAGCGCCTCGGGGTGGATCACGGCGACCCGCTGCGCCTTCGTGCCGATCAGCGTGCCGAGTTCGCCGAGCAGCTGCCGGCCGACCAGCACGTCGTACGCGTCGTGTCCGGCGCTGGCGCCGACCTGGATCCGCGTCACCTGGTCTGTCATACGTCCTTCAACTCCAGAGCGTCGAGGACCGCCTGGGCGACCTCTTCGGGGGTGCGGTCGTCGGTGGTCACGACGACGCGCGCGACTTCGGTGTACAGGGGGCGGCGGGCCTCCATCAGCTCGCGCCACTGGCGGCGCGGGTTGACGGCGAGCAGCGGGCGCGCGGCGCCCAGGCCGACGCGCCGGACGGCTTCCTCGACGTCCATCGACAGATAGGCGACGGGCAGCCCGGACAGCAGCTCCCGGGTGCCCGCGTCGAGGACGGCGCCGCCGCCGAGGGCGAGGACGCCCGTGTGCTCGCAGAGCGCGGCGGAGACCGCCTGCCGCTCCAGCTCACGGAAGTACGGCTCGCCCTCGTCGACGAAGAGGTCCGAGATCTCGCGGCCCTGGGCCGCGACGATGTCGGCGTCGGTGTCCCGGTAGGGGACGCCGAGCCGCTCGGCGAGCAGCGCCCCCACCGTGGACTTGCCGGAGCCCATGGGCCCGACGAGGACGACCAGTGGTCCGCCCGTCACCGGATCTGCAGGTTGTCGAGGTACGAGCGGACGTTGCGGCGGGTTTCGGCCACGGAGTCGCCGCCGAACTTCTCCACGACCGCGTCCGCGAGGACCAGGGCCACCATCGCCTCGGCGACGATCCCCGCCGCCGGAACCGCGCAGACGTCGGAACGCTGGTGGTGCGCCGCGGCCGCCTCACCCGTGGCCACGTCCACCGTGGCGAGCGCCTTCGGGACGGTCGCGATCGGCTTCATCGCGGCCCGCACCCGCAGCAGCTCACCCGTGCTCAGACCGCCCTCCGTACCGCCGGAGCGGCCCGAGGTCCGCCTGATGCCCTCAGGAGTGGCGACGATCTCGTCGTGCGCCTGCGAACCCGGCACCCGCGCCAGGTCGAAACCGTCACCCACCTCCACACCCTTGATCGCCTGAATGCCCATCAACGCGGCCGCGAGACGCGCGTCGAGGCGGCGGTCCCAGTGGACGTGGGAACCGAGGCCGACCGGCACCCCATACGCCAGGACCTCGACCACACCACCAAGGGTGTCGCCGTCCTTGTGGGCCTGGTCGATCTCCGCGACCATCGCCTTCGACGCGTCCGCATCCAGGCAGCGCACCGGATCCGCGTCCAGCCGCTCCACATCCCCCGGCGTCGGGTACACCCCGTACGGGGCCCTGGCCGAGGCCAGCTCCACCACGTGCGAGACGATCTCGATCCCCGCGACCTCCTTGATGAAGGAACGCGCGACCGCACCCAGCGCCACACGGGCGGCCGTCTCACGGGCGCTCGCCCGCTCCAGGATCGGCCGTGCCTCCTCGAAACCGTACTTCTGCATACCCGCCAGATCGGCGTGGCCCGGCCGCGGACGCGTCAGCGGCGCATTGCGGCCGGTGTCCTTGAGCAGCGACGGATCGACCGGGTCCGCCGACATCACCGTCTCCCACTTCGGCCACTCGGTGTTCCCGATCATGACCGCCACCGGAGAACCCTGCGTCAGGCCGTGCCGCACACCGCCCAGGAACGTGACCTCGTCCTGCTCGAACTTCATCCGGGCACCGCGGCCATAGCCGAGCCGGCGCCGGGCCAGATGATCCGCCACCAGCTCGGTGGTGACCGGAACGCCGGCGGGAAGACCCTCCAGCGTCGCGACCAGTGCCGGTCCGTGCGACTCTCCCGCGGTCAGCCAACGCAACCTGCTCAACGATGCTCCTCATGCTCGCGCCTGGTACTGCGGCGGCGCGGCCGGGTGCTCGGCGCCCGGACCCGCCACACCCGATCCTCCCACGTCCGGGCCGGTGCGCCGCCCTCCGGTCCAGCTGGCGGACGGCGGTGCACCCGGGGTCACCCTGGCGGGTGGCACGGTACGCGAGCAAGATCGGCCCGCTCAGTGCATCAGGTGTGCCGGCGGGGATCGGCGGGCGGGATCAGTGGCGGGTGCGCAGCGCGGCCTCGCCGGCGGCCCGCATGGCCGCCAGCGGCGCGGTGTGGCGGCCGGTCATCTGCTCGACCTGGAGCACCGCCTGGTGGACGAGGAGGTCCAGGCCCCCGAGGAGCCGGCCGCCGTGCTGCGACCAGGCGGCCGCGAGGGCGGTCGGCCAGGGGTCGTACAGGACGTCGAACAGGGTGCCCGCGCCGCCGGCCGGTACGTGGTCCGCCAGCCAGTCCGTGGCGCGTGCCGGGGTGGTCGCGATGACCAGCGGTGCGCCGAGCCCCTCGGCCGCGTCCGTCCAGTCGGCCGTGCGGACGGCGACGCCGAGGCGCTCGCCCCACTCCTGCATCTCGTCGGCGCGGGCCTTGGAGCGCACGTACACCGTGACCTCGCCGGTGCAGGTCCGGGCGAGTGCGGCCAGCGCGGAGGAGGCGGTGGCCCCGGCGCCGAGGATGGTGGCGCTGTCCACCTCGTCGACGCCGCGCTCGTGGAGCGCGGAGACGATCCCGGGGATGTCGGTGTTGTCACCGAGACGGCGGCCGTCCCGGGTCAGGACGACCGTGTTGACCGCCTCGACCGAGGCGGCGGTGTCGCTGATGCCGTCGAGCAGCGGGATGATCGCCCGCTTGAGCGGCATCGTCAGCGACAGCCCGGCCCACTCGGGGCCGAGGCCGGCGACGAACTTCGGGAGTGCGGCCTCGTCTATCTCGAAGCGGTCGTACGACCAGTCGTCGAGGCCGAGCTCCTGGTAGGCGGCGCGGTGCAGCACCGGCGAGAGGGAGTGCTCGATCGGTGAACCGAGCACGGCTGCGCGTATCACTGCCCTGCTGCCTTCTTCCGTTCCTCTTCGTACCGCTGGCGGTTCCTGTTGTGCTCTTCGTTCGTCACGGCGAAGAGCGTCTCGTTCTCGTTCACCGACACGAAGTAGTACCACGGGCCGGTGGCCGGGTTCATCGCCGATTTGAGGGCGTCGGGGCCCGGGTTGCCGATCGGGCCGGCCGGGAGGCCCTTGATCTTGTAGGTGTTGTACGGGTCGTCGATCTTGCGGAGGTCGTTGACGGAACCGACGTCCAGGGTGCTCGAACCCTTGATGTAGTTGACCGTGGAGTCGAAGTCGAGCAGACCGTACGTCTCGGTGTTGCCCGGCTTGAGACGGTTGTAGACGACCCGGGAGATCTTGTCGAAGTCGTGCTGGTACTTGCCCTCGGCCTGGACGAGGCTCGCGACGGTGACGAGCTGGAGCGGGTTGGCCAGGCCCAGCTTGGCCGCCTGGCCCTTGAGGTCGGCGCCGGCGTAGGCCTCGTTGGACTTGGCCACCATCTGCTTGAGCATCGACTCGGGGGTCGCGTCCTTGCTGAGGTCGTAGCGGGCCGGGTAGAGGAAGCCCTCCAGCGGGTCCTTGATGTCCTTGTTGTTGTTGGCCCAGTCGGGCAGACCGAGGTTCTTCGCCTCCTTGGCGGCGACGTCCTTGGTCGTGCCCTCCTTGAGCTTGAGCTTGTCGTCGATGGCCTTGTAGACCTGGGCGTTCTTCCAGCCGGGGATGACGTCCAGTGCGTTGACCCCGGCGCCGCCCACCATCATGTCGACGGCCGCCTTGCCCGACATGTGCTCCTTCAGGGTGTAGGAGCCTGCCTGGATGGCGCCGCCCTTGGGGTTGGCCTTGGCGGCGGCGACGAACGCGTCGGCGCTCTTGACGACGCCGTGCGCCTTGAGGATGCGGCCCATCTCACCGAGGCCGGTGCCCTTGGGGATGTCGACGGAGACCGAGCCCTCGCCCTCACCGGCGTAGTCCTCGCCGGTGGTGAACTTGGACTTGAGGTAGTCGTAGCCGTAGTAGCCGCCACCGCCGAGGACGGCCATGATCACCACGGCCGCGATCAGGCAGGCCGCGCCGTTGCGGCTCTTGGGCTTGCCCTTGGGGCGGCCGCGGCGCCCGGCGCCGTTCGGCTCGTCGCCGTCGTCGTCCTCGCCGCCGGGCAGGATCGACGAGGTCTCCTCGGCCGCTTCCTCGGCGTACTCCGGCTCCGGCTCCTCCTCGGTGACGAGGTGGCGCCGGCCCGGGGGCTGCGGCGGCGGGTAGGCCTCGGCCGTGCCGTAGAGGTCGGGGGCCTCGCCCGGGTACCCGCCGACGGGCTGCTGGGCGTAGGGGTCCGCGCCGATGTACGGGTCGGCCTGCGGGACGGCGGCGTACTGGTTCTGGCCGGTGTCCCAGCCCTGGCCGTCGTACACCGGCTGCTGCGGCTGCTGGAGCTGCTGCTGGGCCTGGTGGGGCTGCTGCGGGACATAGCCCTGCTGCTGCGGGTACTGGCCCTGCTGCACGTACTGCTGCTGGTACTGCGGGTCCTGCTGGTACTGCCCGTTCTGCGGGTCCTGCTGGTACTGATGCGGCTGCTGGGGCTGCTGCTGGTACTGCGGCTCCTGCGGGTACTGCTGCTGCGGGCCGCCGGCAAAGGGCATCTGAGCCTGCTGGGCCTCGTGCCCGGTCCACCCCTGGTCCCCGTACAGCGGGTCCTCCGGGTGCCACGGTTCGGGGCCACGGCCCCGGCCATACTCAGTCATCGATCCCCTAGAGCCGCGAGACGGAGGCAACGGCCCTGTCCGCCGCGGCACCCGGTTCCGCCTCTGAAGTGGTGGACGACGACTTGTTCGAATGCCGTCGCATCGCGCGGAACGTTACCGTATCGCGATCAGACAACCACTTCGACGCACTCACCGGGCGGATTACCTGATACCCGTTCGGTCTCAAGAGCGTTCTGAAGGATCACCACCGCGGCCGCCTGGTCGATCACCGAACGGCCCTTCTTGGCGTTCCTTCCCGAGGCCCGAAGCCCCTGCGCGGCGGTGACCGTGGTCATCCGCTCGTCCACCAGACGGACCGTCACCGGCTTGATGCCCTTGGCGAGTTCGTTCGCGAAGGCGCGCACCTTGGCCGCGGCCGGCCCTTCCCGCCCGCTGAGCGAGCGGGGCAGGCCGACCACGACCTCCAGGGGTTCGTACTCCTCGACGAGCTGCCGCAGCCGCCGGTGGGCGAAGGGGATGTCCCGGCCGGGAACGGTTTCCACCGGCGTGGCCAGCACCCCGTCGGGGTCGCAGGAGGCGACCCCGATCCGGGCGTCCCCGACATCGATGGCCAGACGGCGGCCACGGCGCAGCGTCATGGTCAGACCGTCTCGACGACGAGGCGCTCGACCGCGGCGATGGCGTCCGGGACGGCGGCCGGGTTCTGGCCGCCGCCCTGGGCGACGTCCGGCTTGCCGCCACCGCCGCCGCCGAGGGTCTTGGCGGCGGTGCGGACCAGGTCACCGGCCTTGAGACCGCGCTCGCGGGCGGCCTCGTTGGTGGCGATGACGGTCAGCGGGCGGTCGTTCGCCGTGGTGAAGAGGGCCACGACGGCCGGCCGGTCGCCCTGGATGCGGCCGCGGACGTCGAGGACCAGCTTGCGCAGGTCGTCGGCGCCGGTGCCGTCCGGGACGGTGCCGACGACGAGGGCGACGCCACGGATGTCCTGGGCGCCCGCGGCGAGGCCGGCGGCGGCCTGGAGGACCTTCTCCGCGCGGAACTTCTCGATCTCCTTCTCGGCGTCCTTCAGCTTGCCGAGCATGGAGGCGATCTTCTCCGGCAGCTCCTCGGGACGGCCCTTGACCAGCTCCTGGAGCTGGGCGACGACCGTGTGCTCCTTGGCGAGGAAGTTGTACGCGTCCACGCCGACGAGGGCCTCGACGCGGCGCACGCCGGAGCCGATGGAGGACTCGCCGAGCAGCTTGACCAGGCCGAGCTGGGCGGTGTTGGCGACGTGCGTGCCGCCGCACAGCTCCTTCGAGAAGTCGCCGATGGTCACGACGCGCACGCGCTCGCCGTACTTCTCGCCGAACTCGGCGATGGCGCCCTGCTTCTTCGCCTCGTCGATGCTCATGATCTCGGCGGTGACGTCCAGCTCACGGGAGAGCACGTCGTTGATCTTCTGCTCGACGTCGGTGAGGACCGTGCCGGGGACGGCGTTCGGCGAGCCGAAGTCGAAGCGGAAGCGGCCGGGAGAGTTCTCGGAGCCGGCCTGGGCGGCCGTCGGGCCGAGGGCGTCGCGCAGCGCCTGGTGGGTCAGGTGCGTGGCCGAGTGGGCGCGGGCGATGGCCCGGCGGCGGTTGACGTCGATGGCGGCGTACGCGGAGGCGCCCACCGTCACCTCGCCGACCTGGACGGAGCCCTTGTGCACGGAGACGCCCGGGACGGGCTGCTGCACGTCGCGGACGACGATGACGGCGCCCGAGTCGAGCTTGATGCGGCCCTGGTCGGCGAGCTGGCCGCCGCCCTCGGCGTAGAAGGGCGTGCGGTCGAGGACGACCTCGACGTCGTCGCCCTCGGAGGCGGCCGGCGCGGAGACGCCGTTGACCAGCAGGCCGACGATGGTGGACTCGCCCTGGTTGGTGGCGTAGCCGGTGAACTCGGTGGCGCCGGCGCTGTCGGCGATCTCGCGGTACGAGGAGACGTCGGCGTGGCCGGTCTTCTTGGCCTTGGCGTCGGCCTTGGCCCGGTCGCGCTGCTCCTGCATCAGCCGGCGGAATCCGGGCTCGTCCACGGAGAGGCCCTGTTCGGCGGCCATCTCCAGGGTGAGGTCGATCGGGAAGCCCCAGGTGTCGTGGAGCAGGAACGCCTTGTCACCGGAGAGGACCGTGCCGCCGGCGGCCTTGGTCTCGGTCACGGCGGTGTCGAGGATGTTCGTGCCGCCCTTGACGGCCTTGAGGAAGGCGGCCTCCTCGGCGAGCGCGACGGTCTCGATGCGCTTGCGGTCGGTGACCAGCTCCGGGTACTGCTGCCCCATCGTGTTGATCACGACGTCGACGAGGTCCTGGACGACCGGGCCGGTGGCGCCCATGAGGCGCATGTTGCGGATGGCGCGGCGCATGATGCGGCGCAGCACGTAGCCGCGGCCCTCGTTGCCGGGGGTGACGCCGTCGCCGATGAGCATGACGGAGGTGCGGATGTGGTCGGCGACCACGCGCATCGACACGTCGGTGTTCTGGGCGGCGCCGTACTGCACGCCGGTCAGCTCAGTGGCCTTGTCCATGACGACGCGCAGGGTGTCGGTCTCGTACATGTTCTGCACGCCCTGCAGGATCATCGCGAGGCGTTCGAGGCCGAGGCCGGTGTCGATGTTCTTCGACGGCAGGTCGCCGAGGATCGGGAAGTCCTCCTTCCCGTCGCCGGCGCCGCGCTCGTACTGCATGAAGACCAGGTTCCAGATCTCCACGTAGCGCTCGTCGTTGACGGCGGGGCCGCCCTCGACGCCGAACTCGGGGCCGCGGTCGTAGTTGATCTCCGAGCACGGGCCGCAGGGACCGGGGACGCCCATGGACCAGAAGTTGTCCTTCTTGCCCAGGCGCTGGATGCGCTCGGCGGGGACGCCGATCACGTCGCGCCAGATCGTCTCGGCCTCGTCGTCGTCGAGGTAGACGGTGATCCAGAGCTTCTCCGGCTCCAGGCCGTAGCCGCCGTCCGCCACGGAGCTGGTGAGCAGCTCCCAGGCGTACTTGATGGCGCCTTCCTTGAAGTAGTCGCCGAAGGAGAAGTTGCCGCACATCTGGAAGAACGTGCCGTGGCGGGTGGTCTTGCCGACCTCTTCGATGTCCGGCGTACGGACGCACTTCTGCACGCTGGTGGCCCGGGGGGCCGGGGGCTTGGTCTCGCCGAGGAAGTACGGCTTGAACGGGACCATGCCCGCGTTGACCAGCAGCAGAGTCGGGTCGTCCGCGATGAGCGACGCCGAAGGGACAACGGCATGACCGCGCTCCTCGAAGAAGCTCAGCCAGCGGCGGCGGATTTCAGCCGACTCCATCAGTGGTCCTCATTCCGGTCGTACGAAAAATTCTGGTGGGTGGTCTTGTGGTGCTGGATGGCCCGCATCCGCCGCGGCCCGGGGAGGGCGGTGACGTTGTCGGGCCGGTCGGGGTCCTGGTGCAGTCCCAGTGCATCGTTCAGCTCGTCCTCGCGCTGCGACATTCCCGCCTTCACGTCGAGGGCGAAGTCCTTGAGGCGGTGGCCCGCCTCCACGGCCTTGTCGGCGGCCTGGGCGGCGAGGCTCTCCGGTGTCAGCTTCTTGAGCTGGCGGTTGACCTTGGTGGTGGCCCACACGCCGGCGGCTGCGCCGGCGGTGAACCAGAAGGCTCGGCGGAACATCGGAGGTTTCAGCCCTTCTGCTTCCGGCGCCGGGCGGCCGGCACCGTACGGCCAACGATCACGGTACGTCGGGACGCCTTCCGCGGCGCCTCTTCCGTGGTTTTGCCCAGGGCCTTGCGGACTCCGTAGCCGAAGGCCGCGACCTTGACCAGCGGCCCGCCGAAGGTGGAGGCCACGGTGGAGGACAGTGCGGAGGCGTTCGAGGTGACCTCCTGGACGTCGCTCGCGATGGCGTCGACCCGGTCGAGCTGGGTGCGCGCGGAGCGGACGGTGGTGGAGGCGTCCGCCAGCAGCGGGACGGCCTGGTCGGTCACGTCGGCCACCAGCTTGGTGGTCGCCTTGAGCACCTGGGCCAGCCTCACCAGCACCACGGCGAGGAAGGAGACCAGGATGGCCCAGAAGACGGCCACGAGGATCCCGGCCACCTCTCCACCGGACACGTTGCACCGCTCTCTGCCTGTTGATCATTACGGGGAAAAGTCGTTCTCCGACCCTATCGCGCCGGAGATCCAGCGCCGTACCGCAATTCGGAGCCGGGCGGAGCCGCCTTGTACGCGGCGCATCCGGACCAGTACCCTCCGTGTCCCATGCGACAGAGGTCTGATCGACGAGGGACCTGCGGCAATCTTCCCTCGGAGCTGAGCCGCTTCGTCGGGCGGGGTGCGGAACTCACCGAGGTGGGGAGGCTGCTGGAGGCCTCGCGACTGGTCACCGTGACCGGTGTGGGCGGGGTCGGAAAATCCCGGCTGGCCCTGGCGGTGGCCCGGGAGGCCGCCGAGAGGGCGCAGGAACGCCACTGCGACGGAGTGTGGCTGGCCGAGCTCTCCTGCGTGCGCGATCCGGCGCTGCTCGAACCCACCCTGGCCGAATCGCTCGGGCTCACCGACCACACCACGCGGCCGCCCCGGACCGTCCTGGCCGAGCACCTGGCCGAGCGACGGCTGCTGCTCGTCGTCGACGGGTACGAGCAGCTCGTCGACGAGACCGCGGAGCTGGTGCGGGAGCTGCTGCTGCGCTCCCCCGGCCTGCGGGTGCTGGCCGCCGGGCGGCGGCCGCTGGACCTTCGCGGGGAGAGGACCTTCCCGCTGGCCCCGCCGGGCCCCGACGAGGCACTGGAACTGCTGGCCGACCGGGCCTCGGACGCCGATCCGGGCTTCACCGTGACCGCAGCCAACCGGGCCGCGCTGGTGGAGCTGTGCGCCCGCCTCGACGGGATCCCGCTGGCGCTGGAGCTGGCGGCGGGGCGGCTGCGGTCGCTGTCCCCGGAGCAGGTGCTGACGCGGCTGGAGGACCGGTTCGCGCTGCTGACGGGCACGGCGCGCGGGGTCCTGCCCCGGCACCGGGCGCTGCGGACGGCGATCGGCTGGAGCCACGAGCTGTGCACGGCGCAGGAGCGGCTGCTGTGGGCGCGGCTGTCGGTGTTCGCCGGGCACTTCGACCTCGATGCCGCCGAGTACGTGTGCGCGGGGCCCGACCTGCCGGTGGGGTCCGTGCCGGACGTGCTCGGTGAGCTGCTGGCCCAGTCCCTGCTGGCCCGGGAGGAGACGGCGGCCGGGGTGCGCTACCGGATGCTGGAGACGGTGCGCACGTACGGGGCGGGGTGGCTGGAGTCGCTCGGCGACGCATCGCGGCTGCGGCGGCGCCACCGGGACTGGTACACGGGGCTGGCGACCTGGTGCGAGCTGGACTGGTTCAGCCCGCGTCAGCAGGAGATGGCGGCGCTGGTGGAGGCCGAGCTGCCGAATCTGCGGCTGGCCCTGGAGTGCTGCCTGGACGAGCCGGACGAGCTCCACCTGGGGCAGTACCTGGCGGGGACGCTGTGGTTCTACTGGGCCGGCTGCGGCCGGCTCACCGAGGGCCGGTACTGGCTGGACCGGTCGCTGGAGCCCGGTGCGTCCGCGTCGGAGCACGTGGGGTCGCGGCTGAAGGCGCTGTGGGTGCTGGGCTACGTGGCGGCCCTTCAGGGCGACAGGGTCGCCTCGATGAGCGCCCTGTACGAGTGCCGGGACGCGGCGGCGCGGAGCGGGAACGCGGTGGCGTCGGCGTACGCGGTGCACCGGCTGGGCTGCCTGGCGCTGGTCTCCGACGACATGGCGCGGGCGGGGGAGCTGCTGGGCGCGGCGCTGGAGCAGTACCGGGAGACCGGGGAGCTGAACAGCAACGTGCTGATGTGCCAGGTGGAGCTGGCGATGGCGCTGGCCTTCCAGGGGGACCTGGCGGGTGCGCTGTCGCTGTGCCGGGAGGTCCGGGACATCTGTGAGGAACACGGGGAGCGCTGGACGAAGGCGTACGCCCTCTACGTCCTCGCGTTCGCGGCCCTGGACGCGGGGGACACGGCCGGGGCGCGGCTGCTGCTGACGGAGTGCGTGACGGTCAACCACGTCTTCCGCGACCTGGTCGGGCTCGTGCTGGCGGTGGAGCTGCTGGCCCTGGTCACTGCGGCCGAGGGGCATCCGGCCGAGGCGGCGGTGCTCCAGGGCGCGGCGGAGCCCATGTGGGACGGGGTGGGCCTGCAGCTGTTCGGCTCGGCGTACTTCAACGCCCCGCGGCTGATGTGCCGGGAGCGGGCGGGCGAGGTGCTGGGCGCGGAGCGGTACGAGGCGTGTGCGCGGCACGGCCGGGCGCTGTCCCTGGACGAACTGGTCGAGCGGGCGCTGCGGGGACCCGAGCCGGTGCCGGCGGCGCCGGAGCCGCTGCCCAGGCCCCGGACCGGGGAGGCGGGGAGGACGGTCGAGGCCGGCGTCACGACGGGCACTGCGGGGACGAAGGGCACGGCGGGGACGGCCGGCGCGGTGGGCCGCCCGGACAGCAGGAAGCCCGCCGGCTCCCCCAAGGGGGAACCGGCGGGCTGACCAGCCTGTGAGGCTACGTCCGCTGGATCAGCGGGCGTAGTACTCGACGACGAGCTGCTCGTCGCAGATGACCGGGATTTCCTTGCGGTTCGGGTCGCGGTCCAGGCGGAAGGCCAGGGCCTTCAGGTTGACCTGCAGGTAGCGCGGGGTCTCGCCCTCGCCTGCGTAGCCACCCTCACGGGCAACCTGGAACGGAACCTTCTCGCGGCTGCGCTCGCGCACGGTGATGACGTCGTCCGGACGGACACGGAACGACGGCTTGTCGACCTTGCCACCGTTGACCTCGATGTGGCCGTGAACGACCATCTGGCGAGCCTGGTAGATGGTCCGGGCGATGCCCGAACGCAGGACCAGGGCGTCGAGGCGACGCTCGAGCTCGACGACCAGCGCCTCGCCCGTCTTGCCCTCGGCCTTCTTGGCGCGGTCGTACGCGCGGGCCATCTGACGCTCAGAGATGTCGTACTGAGCGCGCAGACGCTGCTTCTCCAGCAGGCGGACCTTGTAGTCCGAGTTCTGCTTGCGGCCACGGCCGTGCTCGCCCGGCGGGTAGGGGCGGGCCTCGAAGTACTTGACGGCCTTCGGGGTCAGCGCAATGCCGAGGGCACGCGACTTCTTGACCTTGGGTCGCTTCTGGTTCACGGGGAACCTACCTCCATGTAAGTTAGGTGAGGCTTACCTTATCGAGGAGGACGTAATGTCTCGACCACATGGGATCCCCCTGCCCAGTGCGCAGCGCAGTTCGGATTCAGACGAAACAGAATCCGCTTGCGCCGACGATAAGCAAGGTCAGCCGCGTCCCAGGGAAGGCGTTCGGCAGCTCACCGGAGCCGAACGCGTACGAACCCTCGTAGAGTCCAACGCCTCAGTATCCCTCACACTGCCGGGTGCTTTCGACCAGGTGGGGTCTCATGACCAGCCGGAGTGCGGGACAGGGATGCCGGTCGCGCGGACCGTCACCCCGGACGGGGACGTGATTCTCCTGGTGTCAGGGGAATCCGCGGCCGCCAGGGCGGCCGCTTACGCCCAGGACGACGACCTCACGGCCGTGATCCAGATCACGGATGTGGCGCCGGTGTCCGTGCCCCATCGTATCCGAGGCCGTGCGTGGCTGGCCGGATGGCTGACCCGGGTGCGCGGCGACGACCGCGCCGCCTGCGCGGCGCTGCTGGCCGCGCGCCGGCCGGTGGGCGAACTGCTCGGGCTGCACGGGCCGCCCTCGTACGTGATGCTGCGCCTGGAGGTCGGCGAGATCTCGGTGGACGACCTGTGGGGCGCCGAACACGTGGACCCCGACGACCTGGCCGCGGCCGAGCCGGATCCGATGGCGGACCACGAGACGGAACTCCTCCAGCACCTGGCCGCCGCGCACCGCGACCGGATCGCGGACCTGTGCGCGCTGCTCGGCCCGCGGGAGGGCGCCGCCGTCACCGCGGTCCCGCTCGCGCTGGACCGCCTGGGCCTGCGGGTCCGCTTCACGGGCGAGGGCTCCCCCTTCGACGCCCGCTTCGACTTCCCGGCTCCGGTCCGCGACGTGTGCGACCTGCGCCGGGCGATGCACACCCTGTTCGCCGCCGCCGCCGGCGGCTGACCGCCCGCCGGGCAGCCGACGAGCCGGGGCTGCCCCCGGGCTCCGGTCCTCAGGCTCCGGTCCTCAGGCGCCGGACGGGCTGGAACCACCGCCGCGCAGCCGCTCGCGGACCTTTTCCACCACGTCCGCGTAGCGGGCCTCCGCGCCGTAGCGCGTGGGCTCGTAGTACCGCTTCCCGTGCACCGCGTCGGGGGCGTACTGCTGGGCGGCGATCGCGCCCGGTACGTCGTGCGGGTACACGTAGCCCACCGCGTGGCCCAGCTTCGCCGCCCCCTTGTAGTGCCCGTCCCGCAGATGCGTGGGCACGGGACCGGCCAGGCCCGCCCGGACGTCCGCGAGCGCGGCGCCGATCGCGGTCGTCGCGGTGTTCGACTTCGGGGCCAGGGCGAGGGCGATCGTGGCGTGCGACAACGTCAGCGCCGCCTCCGGGAAGCCGATCATCGCCACCGCCTGGGCAGCGGCGACCGCGAGCGGCAGGGCCGTGGGGTCCGCCAGCCCGATGTCCTCGCTGGCCGAGATCATCAGGCGGCGGGCGATGAACCGCGGGTCCTCCCCCGCTTCGATCATCCGCGCCAGGTAGTGCAGGGCGGCGTCCACGTCCGAACCGCGGATGGACTTGATCAGGGCGCTCGCCACGTCGTAGTGCTGGTCGCCGTCCCGGTCGTACTTCACCGCGGCCCGGTCGACGGCCTCCTCCACCGTCTGGAGGGTGATCTCGGACTCGCCCTTCGCGATCGCCGAACCGGCACCTGCCTCCAGTGCCGTCAGCGCCCGCCGGGCATCGCCGCCCGCGATCCGCAGCAGGTGCGCCTCAGCGTCCGCCGGGAGGGAGACGGCGCCGCCGAGGCCGCGCTCCTCGGTCAGCGCCCGCCGCATCAGCGCGCTGAGGTCCTCGTCGGTCAGCGGTTCCAGGGTGAGCAGCAGCGACCGCGACAGCAGCGGGGAGATGATCGAGAAGTACGGGTTCTCCGTGGTCGCCGCGATCAGCGTCACCCAGCGGTTCTCGACGGCGGGGAGCAGCGAGTCCTGCTGGGCCTTGCTGAAGCGGTGGATCTCGTCGAGGAAGAGGACCGTGTCCTTCCCGTATCCGCCGGCCGCCCGCTTGGCGCCCTCGATGACGGCGCGTACTTCCTTCACGCCCGCCGTGATCGCGGACAGCTCCACGAACCGCTTCTGCGTCGCCTGGCTCACCACGTACGCGAGGGTGGTCTTGCCGATGCCCGGCGGGCCCCACAGGATCACCGACGAGGCTCCGGCCGGGCCGCCCGCCCCGTCCCCGACCAGCCGCCGCAGGGGCGAGCCGGGCTTCAGCAGGTGCTGCTGGCCGACGACCTCGTCCAGGGTGCGGGGGCGCATCCGCACGGCAAGCGGGGAGCTCGCCGGGTCCTTCTCCTGGCGGTCTTCGGCAGCGGCGGTGAACAGGTCTGGTTCCACACGGGAAGCCTATGCGAGTCCACCGACAGCGGGCCGCGGGCCCGGATCGCCCGCGGCCGGTCCCCCATGGCGGCTCAGGAAGTCCAGAAGTCCCACCAGCGGGTCAGGATCAGCATGCCGATGATCCCGACGTGCAGCACGGGCAGCACCCACGTGAACTCGTCCAGGAAGGAGCGCAGCCACCCGGGGGCGGGCAGCAGGCCCTGCCGCACGTTGTGGGCGGTGACGTACCAGAACATGAAGATCGTGGCGACCCACGCCATGCAGCACCACAGGCACAGCGAGTTGATGTTGTACAGCGACTGGTACATCAGCCAGGTGCAGAAGCCGACGCCGAACAGCGTCCCGGCGTTGAAGGTCAGCCAGTACCAGGGCCGGAACCGGGCCCCGGCCAGCACGCTCATGCCGACGCAGATCACGATGCCGTAGGCGACCAGACCCAGCATCGGGTTCGGGAAGCCGAACACGGACGCCTGCTCGCTCTTCATGATGTTGCCGCAGGAGACGATCGGGTTCAGGCTGCAGCCCGGCGTGAAGTTCGGGTCTTCGAGCAGCTTGAACTTGTCGATCGTGATCACCCAGGCCGCGAGCAGTCCCGCGGCGCCCGTGATCACCAGCAGCAGCGCCAGCGCCCGGCTCGCACCGACCGTCCGCGGAGCGGTGTCTGCGTCCGTACTTCGTGTCGTCATACCGCCCGCTCCACATCTGCAAGGTCAACAAGCACCGGCCATTGTGCCGTACGGACCTGTGTGTCCACCGTTCGATGGACATAAGGACGACCGCACGGGGGGACCGGTAGGGCGGGTTCCGCCACACCATCTGGGACATGACACAGAACGCGGTGGAGGTACGGGGGCTTCGCAAGCAGTACGGCGAGGTCACCGCAGTGGACGGACTGGACCTGACGATCCGGCAGGGAGAGGTCTTCGGACTCCTCGGGCCCAACGGAGCCGGCAAGAGCACCACGGTGGAGATCCTGCAGGGCCACCGGGAACGGGACGGCGGCGAGGTCAGCGTGCTCGGCGCGGACCCGGCCACCGGCGGGCGGGCCTGGCGCTCGCGCGTCGGGATCGTCTGGCAGGACGAGTCGGCGCCCGCGGAACTGACGGTACGGGAGACGGTCGAGCACTTCGCCCGCTATTACCCGGCCCCGCGCGACCCGGCCGAGGTCATCGCCCTGGTCGGACTGGAGCAGAAGCGGGACCAGCGCGTGAAGGGCCTCTCCGGCGGCCAGCGGCGCCGGCTCGACGTGGCGCTCGGCGTCATCGGCGACCCCGAACTGCTGCTCCTCGACGAGCCGACGACCGGCTTCGACCCGGCGGCGCGCCGCCAGTTCTGGGACCTGATCCGGCTGCTCGCCGGCGAGGGCACCACCATCGTGCTCACCACGCACTACCTGGAGGAGGCCGAGGCCCTCGCCGACCGGCTCGCGGTCATCGCGAGCGGCAGGGTCGTCGCCGAGGGCGAACCGGCCGAGCTGCGCACCCGGTTCGGCACCGGCGCCACCGTCGAGTGGACCGGGGCCGACGGCACCCCGCAGAGCATCGCCACCGAGACCCCCACCCGTACGGTCGCCGAGCTCATGGCCCGATTCGAGGGCGAGATCCCCGGGCTGCGGATCGGCCGCCCCACCCTGGAGGACGTGTACCTGCGCCTCACGGGTCAGCTCGTACCCACGCCCGCACCGCAGCCGGAGGACGCACGATGAGCACGACCGCCACCACCACCGCCGGCCGGACCGCCGCTGCCACGAGGGCTTTGCCCGGCGCCTGGAGCCTGGGACTGAGCCGCGGGGCGCTGGAGATCAAGCAGTTCGTCCGCCAGCGCGATGCGATGATCTTCACCTTCGCCTTCCCGATCGTCTTCCTCGCCCTCTTCGCCTCGATCTTCAGCGACAGCGTGGAGAACACCGGGGTCACCGCCTCCCAGCTGTACGCGGCGGGCATGGTCGCCGCGGGCATCATGTCCACCAGCTTCCAGTCGCTCGGGATCTCGATCGCCGTCGAACGCGACGAGAAGGTGCTGCGCCGGCTGCGCGGGACCCCGATGCCGCCGGCCGCGTACTTCCTCGGCAAGGTCTGGATGGTCCTGGCCACCGGCGTCGCCGAGACCGCGATCCTGCTGCTCGTCGGCTCCACCCTGTTCGACCTCGGCCTGCCGGCCTCGGCGTCCAAGTGGTTCACCTTCGGCTGGATCTTCGCCCTCGGGCTGACCGGCTGCGCCCTGCTCGGCATCGCGATCAGCAGCCTGCCCAAGTCCGGGAAGAGCGCCAGCTCGGTGGTCGTCCTGCCGTTCCTGATCCTCCAGTTCATCTCCGGCGTCTTCATCCCGGTGAACGCGATCCCGGACTGGCTGCTCGACATCGGGGCGCTGTTCCCGCTCAAGTGGATGTGCCAGGGGCTGCGCGGGGTGTTCCTGCCGGAGTCCGCCTCCGTCCTGGAACAGGCCGGAAGCTGGGAGTACGGGAAGGTCGCCCTGGTCCTGGGGGGCTGGGTCGTCGGAGGATTGGTCCTGTGTCTGCTGACCTTCAAGTGGAAGAACCGCCGCGACGGCTGAACGGTTTCACCAGGACGGCCGGAGCGCGCGAGACCCATGTCTGGGACCGGGCGTTCGGGCCGTGGGACCTCTACTTCGGCGTCGTGTGGACCGCGACGGCCGCCTTCGTCCTGGGCGCGGACTTCCCGCCGCTGTCGTACCGGCTTCCCGCCGCCGCCCTGCTCACGCTGCTGATCCCCTGGTACGCGTGGGCCGGCCGGCCCCTGCTCGTGAAGGACCCCGGCTCCGAACCTGCGCTGTCGCTGCGCTACCTGGGCGTGCTGCTGGCCCTGTTCCTGCCCGCCGCGTTCCTGGTGGGCGAGACCCGGCTGATCACGTTCGCGCTCGCCCCGCACTGCTTCATGCTGCTGCCGCTGCGCCGGGCGGTCGGCGCGATGGCGGTGGTGTCGCTGCTGCCGGTGGCCGGCTGGGCCCTGCTGTGGCGGCCGGAGGGCCACGTCGTCTTCGTGAACGCGGTCGGCTCGTTCGTCACCTTCGCCTTCTCCTCGTTCTTCGGCGCCTGGATCATCCGGATCATCGAGCAGAGCCAGGAGCGTGCCTCGCTGATCGCCGAACTCGACGCCAGCCGGGGGGAGGTGGCCCGGCTCTCCGCCGCACAGGGCGCCCACGCCGAAAGGGAACGCATGTCCCGCGAGATCCACGACACCCTCGCCCAGGGCTTCACGAGCCTGCTGATGCTGGTCCAGGCCGTGCAGTCCGAGCTGGACACGGATCCCGCGCAGGCCCACCGGCACCTGGAGCTGATGGCCGCCACCGCCCGGCAGAACCTGGCCGAGGCCCGGGCCCTGGTGGCCGGCGGCGCGCCCGCCGACCTCGACGCCGGCTCCCTGCCGGACGCGGTACGCCGCCTCGCGGCCCGCCGGCACCCGCCGGCGGCGGTGTCGGTGAGCGGGGCGGTCCGGCCGCTGGCCGCGGCGCTGGAGGTGGTGGCCCTGCGGTCCTGCCAGGAAGCGCTGTCGAACGCCGCGAAGCACGCAGGGCCCGGGGCGCGCTGTGCGGTGTCCCTGGCCTACGGTGGCGGCGAACTGACCGTCACGGTCCGGGACACCGGGCAGGGCTTCGACCCGTCGGCCCCCGTGTCCGGTTACGGACTGCGGGGCCTGCGCGCCCGCGCGGCGGAGGTCGGCGGCACGGCGGCCGTCGACAGCGCCGCGGGGGCCGGCGCCGCCACCGGCACCACCGTCACCGTGACCCTCCCGATCCGCTGAGGAGCCGTACGACATGATCCGCATCCTGCTGGCCGACGACCACCCGGTGGTACGGGAGGGCCTGCGCGGCATGCTCAGCGCGGAGCCCGACCTGGAGGTCGTCGCCGAGGCCTCGAACGGCCCGCAGGCCGAGGCGCTGGCCGCGGAGCTGGTCCCCGGCGGCCTGGACCTGATCCTGATGGACCTGCGGATGCCGGGCGGCGACGGCGTCGAGTCCATCGCACGGATCAGCGCGGCCGGACTGCCGGTGCGGGTGGTGGTCCTCACGACGTACGAGAACGACCGGGACATCCTGCGGGCGGTGGAGGCCGGGGCCGCGGGCTACCTGCTCAAGGACATGGCCCGGGCGGAACTGGCCGAGGCCGTCCGCGCGGCGGTGCGCGGCGAGACGGTCCTGGCCCCGTCGGTGGCGGGCCGTCTGGTCGACCGGCTGCGCACCCGCCCGGAGCGTCCGCGCCTGTCGGACCGTGAGGTCGCGGTCCTGCGGCTCGTCTCCGAGGGGGCGACGAACGCGGAGATCGGCCGCCGCCTGTTCGTGGCGGAGTCGACGGTCAAGACGCACCTGCTGCGCATCTTCGGAAAGCTGGAGGTCACCGACCGCACGGCGGCGGTGACCACGGCCATGCGGCACGACCTGCTCTGACGCCGGTGGGGCCGGAGTGCGCCGAGCGCCTCCGGCCCCACCGGGAACACCGGTCGCCGGCCGTCAGGCCAGCTTGGTCCGCAGGACCTCGACCACGTCCGCCACGGCGACCGGGCCCTGCTCCCCGGACTCCATGTCCTTCAGCTGGACCACGCCCTCGGCGAGGTCGCGGTCGCCCGCGACGATCGCGAAGCGGGCGCCGGAACGGTTGGCGTCCTTCATGGCGCCCTTGAGGCCCTTGCCGCCGTAGGAGATGTCCGCCGCGACACCCGCCTGCCGCAGTTCGGTCACCAGACCGAACAGCACCGGCTTGGCCTCGCCCAGCGCCACCGCGAACACGGACGTCGTCGGCGGGATGTCCAGCTCGACGCCCTCCGCCTCCAGCGCCAGCACCGTACGGTCCACGCCCAGCGCCCAGCCCACCGAGGGCAGCGCCGGCCCGCCGATCATCTCGGACAGGCCGTCGTAGCGGCCGCCGCCGCCGACCGCGGACTGCGAGCCCAGACCGTCGTGGACGAACTCGAACGTCGTCCGCGTGTAGTAGTCCAGGCCGCGCACGAGCTTCTCGTCGTCCTCGAAGGCGACTCCGGCCGCCGTGATCAGCGCCCGCACCTCCTCGTGGTACGCCTTGCACGCGTCGCACAGGTAGTCCCGCAGCATCGGCGCGCCGACGAGCTGCTTCTGCACCTCGGCCCGCTTGTCGTCGAGGACGCGCAGCGGGTTGATCTCGGCCCGGCGGACGGTCTCCTCGTCCAGGTCCAGCCCGCGCAGGAAACCCTGGAGCGCCTCCCGGTACACCGGGCGGCACTCCTTGTCGCCGAGCGAGTTGAGCAGGATCCGGAAGTTGCGCAGGCCCAGCGAGCGGTACGCCTGGTCGGCCAGGATGATCAGCTCGGCGTCCAGCGCCGGGTCCTCGGCCCCGATCGCCTCGGCGCCGACCTGCGAGAAGTGCCTGTAGCGGCCCTTCTGCGGGCGTTCGTAGCGGTAGTACGAACCCGAGTACCAGAGCTTCACCGGCAGGCCGCCGGCCTTGTGGAGGTTCGCCTCCAGCGCCGCGCGCAGCACGGACGCGGTGCCTTCGGGACGGAGCGCGAGGTTGGCCCCGCCCTTCGTCGTGAGGGTGTACATCTCCTTGGTCACGATGTCGGTGGACTCTCCGACACCGCGGGCGAACAGGTCGACGTCCTCGAAGCCGGGCGTCTCGACGTACCCGTAGCCGGACAGCCGCAGGGGGCCGGAGATCGCGTCCCGGACGGCCAGGTACTTCGCCGAGTACGGCGGGATGAGGTCGTACGTGCCCTTGGGGGCCTTGAAGGTGCTCACGAAACTCTCGTCACATTCCTCGTCGTGGAGACGTGAAGCCGTCTCCGAGGCCGGCGGCCACCTGCCGCAGGTACGGGTTGGTGGCGCGCTCACGGCCAATGGTCGTGTGCTCGTTGTGACCGGGCAGCACCACGGTCGCGTCGTCGAGCGGCAGGCACACGCGGGCCAGCGACTCGAGCATGTCGGCGTGGCTGCCGCCCGGGAAGTCGGTACGGCCGATGGAGCCGGCGAAGAGCAGGTCGCCCGAGAACAGCAGCGGGGGGACGTCCCCCGCCTCGGGCATCCCGAAGGTCACCGACCCCCTGGTATGCCCGGGCGCGTGCGACACGGTGAGCTCCATGCCGGCCAGCGCCAGCTTCGTGCCGTCGGTGAGCTCCTTGACGTCGGAAGGCTCCCCGACGGTGAGCTCGCCCATCAGCTGCGCGCCCAGGGAGCGGCCCAGCGCCTTCTCCGGGTCGCTCATCATGAAGCGGTCCTCGGGGTGGATCCAGGCGGGGACGTCGTGGGCTCCGCACACCGGGACCACCGAGGCCACGTGGTCGATGTGGCCGTGGGTGAGGACGACGGCGACGGGCTTCAGTCGATGCTTCTTCAGCGTCTCCTCGACGCCCCGGGTGGCCTGGTGGCCCGGGTCGATGATGACGCACTCCTCACCGGCGGCGGGGGCGACCACGTAACAGTTGGTCCCCCAGGCCCCGGCGGGGAACCCGGCAATCAGCACGTTCGTCCTCAATCGTCGTCCGGCGGGAGCTTCGGCAGCGGCCGTGTGTCGGAATGCTGCTGCTCAGAGCCTACCGGCGCCGCTCGTTACACAGCGAACCCATATACGGTACGGCCTAACCGAGACCGGACAGCGGTGCCAGACACGTACAAGGAGACGACCCGGTGGTCACGAGCGATCAGCGGCGGCGACAGCTCGCCAGGGAGAAGTACGAGCGCCAGCAGAAGCGCCGGGCCGAGGCCCGGCGCAAGGCGCGGCAGCGTGCGGCGGTGATCGGGGCCGCGGTGGCCGTGGTGGTCGCGACGCTGGTGGGCCTCGTCGTCGGCGGCGTGTTCGACAAGGACAAGAAGGACCGGGCGGCGGACCCGGCGGCGAACCCGTCGGCGGCGCCCTCGCCGAAGCAGTCGCCCTCGCCGGCGATGGCGATCGACAAGAACGCGAAGTACACGTTCGACCTGAAGACCAGCGCGGGCGAGATCAAGTTCGAGATGGACGCGGCGAAGACGCCGGAGACCGTCAACTCGTTCAAGTCGCTGGCGGACAAGGGCTTCTTCGACAACACCAAGTGCCACCGGCTGACCACGTCGGGGATCTTCGTGCTGCAGTGCGGTGACCCGGAGGGCACGGGCATGGGCGGCCCCGGCTACACCATCGCGGACGAGAACCTCGACTCGCTGGGCAAGCCGAACGAGCAGGGCCAGGTGATCTACCCGGCGGGCACGGTGGCGATGGCCAACACCGGCCAGCCGCACAGCGGCGGCAGCCAGTTCTTCCTGGTCTACAAGGACAGCCCGCTGGCCCCGTCGTACACGCCGTTCGGCAAGATCGACGCGGCGGGTCTGAAGGCGCTCGAGGAAGTGGCCAAGGCCGGTACGGCCGATGGCGGCCAGGACGGGGCCCCGAAGACCCCGGTGACCGTCCAGAAGGGCGCCGTCACCCGGAACTGACGGGTTCCGGCGGCCTCGGGCGCGGCCGGCGTCCTGCCCGTACGGCGATATTCCGTCGTGCGGGATGCGGACAGCCGGCCCGGCGGTCGCCTATGTTGGCGTTGTGCAGGGCGGGCGCTGCCCGCCCCAGGAAACTGTGGACGATGCCCAGGGGGTGAACCCCTCGCAGGCATCAGGTGGAGGAGGCGCTGTGAGCAGCGACCCGTGGGGCCGCGTCGACGAGACGGGCACCGTGTACGTGCGTACTGCCGAGGGCGAGAAGGTCGTCGGCTCGTGGCAGGCGGGCACCCCTGAGGAGGCCCTGGCCTACTTCGAGCGCAAGTACGAGGGCCTGGTGGTCGAGATCGGCCTCCTCGAACGACGGGTGCGGACCACCGATCTGTCCGCCAAGGACGCGCAGACGGCCATCGACCACCTGCGCACGCAGGTGGAGGAGCACCACGCCGTGGGCGACCTCGACGCCCTGCGCGTCCGGCTGGACAAGCTGGTCGCGACCGTGGACTCGCGGCGCGAGGAGCGCAAGGTCGCCAAGGCCAAGCAGACGGACGAGGCCCGTGCGGCCAAGGACGCGCTGGTGGCCGAGGCCGAGCAGCTGGCGCAGAGCGACCAGTGGCGCAGTGCGGGCGAGCGGCTGCGTGCCCTGGTGGACACGTGGAAGGGTCTGCCGCGGCTGGACCGCAAGTCGGACGACGAGCTGTGGCACCGCTTCTCGCACGCCCGGTCCGCCTTCTCCAAGCGCCGCAAGGCGCACTTCGCCTCGCTCGACGCGCAGCGCGAGGACGCCCGCAAGGTCAAGGAGAGGCTGGTCGCGGAGGCCGAGTCGCTGTCGAAGTCGACCGACTGGGGTCCGACGGCCGCCCGCTACCGCGAGCTGATGGCGGACTGGAAGGCGGCGGGCCGGGCGCAGCGCGAGGCCGAGGACGATCTGTGGAACCGCTTCCGCGGTGCGCAGGACGTGTTCTTCGCGGCGCGTGGCGAGGTGTTCGCGGAGCGCGACGCCGAGCAGGTCGAGAACCTGAAGCTGAAGGAGGAGCTGGCCGAGGAGGCCGAGAAGCTCGTTCCGGTGACGGACCTGAAGGCGGCCCGGGCCGCGTTCCGCTCGATCAACGAGCGCTGGGAGGCCATCGGCCACGTACCGCGCGACGCCCGGCCGAAGGTCGAGGGCCGGATGCACGCGGTGGAGCGGGCGATCCAGGAGGCCGAGGAGGGCGAGTGGCGTCGTACGAACCCGGAGGCCCGGGCGCGTGCGGCCGGCCTGACGGGTCAGCTCCAGGCGGCGGTGGACAAGCTGCGTGAGCAGATCGACGCGGCCCGTGCTGCGGGCAACAACGCGAAGGCCGACAAGCTGGCCCGCGAGCTGGAGGGCCGCCAGGCCCTGCTCGACCAGGCGCTGAAGGGCCTGGAGGAGTTCGGCGGCTGATGACCGCCGGTTGACGGACGAGGGCCCCGGTACGGCATTGCGTACCGGGGCCCTCGTCCGTGCCGTCCGCGCGCTCGGTTACGGCCGGCGGGCCGAGGTGACGCGGTAGACGTCGTAGACGCCCTCGACGCCGCGTACGGCCTTCAGGACGTGTCCCAGGTGCTTGGGGTCGCCCATCTCGAAGGTGAAGCGGGAGGTGGCCACGCGGTCGCGGGAGGTCTGGACGGCCGCGGAGAGGATGTTCACGTGCTGGTCCGACAGGACCCGGGTGACGTCCGACAGCAGCCGGGACCGGTCCAGCGCCTCGACCTGGATGGCGACCAGGAAGACCGAGGACTGGGTCGGCGCCCATTCGACTTCCAGCATCCGCTCGGGCTGCTGGGAGAGGGAGTCCACGTTGACGCAGTCGGCGCGGTGAACCGATACGCCGCTGCCGCGGGTGACGAAGCCGATGATCGGGTCGCCGGGGACCGGGGTGCAGCAGCGGGCCAGCTTGACCCAGACGTCCTCGACGCCCTTGACGACGACTCCGGGGTCGGCGTTGCCGCGCCGCTTGCCGCGGGCGCGGGACGGCGGGACGCTCTCCTCGATGTCCTCGTTGGCGGCCTCCTCGCCGCCGAGGGCCTGCACCAGCTTCTGCACGACGCCCTGCGCGGCCACGTGGCCCTCGCCGATCGCCGCGTAGAGGGAGGAGATGTCGGGGTAGCGCATCTCGTGCGCGAGCGTGACGAGCGAGTCGCCGGTGAGGATGCGCTGGATCGGCAGGTTCTGCTTGCGCATGGCCCGCGCGATGGCGTCCTTGCCGTGCTCGATGGCCTCCTCGCGGCGCTCCTTGGAGAACCAGGCGCGGATCTTGTTGCGGGCGCGGGGGGACTTGACGAAGCCGAGCCAGTCACGGGAGGGGCCGGCGCCTTCGGCCTTGGACGTGAAGACCTCGACCAGGTCGCCGTTGTCCAGCGTCGATTCGAGCGGGACGAGACGGCCGTTGACGCGTGCGCCTATGGTCCGGTGGCCGACCTCGGTGTGGACGGCGTACGCGAAGTCCACGGGGGTGGCACCGGCGGGCAGCGCGATGACGTCGCCCTTGGGCGTGAAGACGAAGACCTCGTTGCGGGAGAGGTCGAAGCGCAGCGAGTCGAGGAACTCGCCCGGGTCCTCGGTCTCCTTCTGCCAGTCGAGCAGCTGGCGCAGCCAGGCCATGTCGTTGACGGTGTCCTGGCCGGCGCTGCCCTTGGCGGCCTGCGGGACGTCGGTGCGGACCTTGGAGGTCCCGGCGACGGTCTGCTGCTTGTACTTCCAGTGCGCGGCGATGCCGTACTCGGCACGGCGGTGCATGTCGAAGGTGCGGATCTGGAGTTCGACGGGCTTGCCGCTGGGTCCGATGACCGTCGTGTGGAGCGACTGGTACATGTTGAACTTGGGCATCGCGATGTAGTCCTTGAACCGGCCGGGGACCGGGTTCCAGCGCGCGTGCACCGTGCCGAGGGCCGCGTAGCAGTCGCGGACGGTGTCGACGAGGACGCGGATGCCCACCAGGTCGTAGATCTCCGCGAAGTCACGGCCGCGGACGATCATCTTCTGGTAGACGCTGTAGTAGTGCTTGGGCCGGCCGGTGACGGTGGCCTTGATGCGGGCGGCGCGGAGATCGGTCTGCACCTCGTCGGTGACGATGGTGAGGTACTCGTCGCGCTTGGGTGCCCGCTCGGCGACGAGGCGGACGATCTCGTCGTACATCTTCGGGTAGAGGATGGCGAAGGCGAGGTCTTCGAGCTCCCACTTGATCGTGTTCATGCCCAGCCGGTGCGCCAGCGGGGCGTAGATCTCCAGGGTCTCGCGGGCCTTCTTCTCCTGCTTCTCCCGCTTGAGGTAGCGCATGGTGCGCATGTTGTGCAGGCGGTCGGCGAGCTTGATGACCAGGACGCGCGGGTCCTTGGCCATCGCCACGACCATCTTGCGGACGGTCTCGGCCTGCGCGGCCTCGCCGAACTTGACCCGGTCGAGCTTGGTGACGCCGTCGACGAGCAGGGCGACGGCGTCGCCGAAGTCGCGGCGCAGGTCCTCCAGCCCGTACTCGGTGTCCTCGACCGTGTCGTGCAGCAGTCCCGCCATCAGGGTGGCCGGGTCCATGCCGAGCTCGGCGAGGATGGTGGTCACCGCGAGCGGGTGGGTGATGTACGGGTCGCCGCTCTTGCGCTTCTGGCCACGGTGCCAGCGCTCGGCGACCTGGTACGCCTGCTCGATCTGGCGCAGCGTCGCCGTCTCGATCTTCGGGTCGTTGCTGCGGACTATCCGGAGCAGGGGTTCCAGGACCGGGTTGTACGGGTTGGAACGCTGGACACCGAGGCGGGCGAGCCGGGCGCGCACGCGGTTGGAGGACCCCGCCGACTTCCCGGGCGCCGGCTTGCCGGGCGCGGGCTTCGCGGGCGCCGGCTTCGCGGGCGGAGCCGGCGGGGGCGTGGCGGGGGCCGCTGCGGCCCGCTCGGCCTGCGGGTCGGGCTGCGCGGCGGAGATTGGCTGGACCTCGTCTGGCAAGAGCGCTCCTCTGGGGGTCCCTCCGGGACGGAGTCCGGGGGAGGATCCGGTGCCCCGGTCAGGTCCGGACATCCCATGGTAGCGAGGGTTGCGTCGGCCCGTTCTCCCCGCCCACCACACGGACGGGGCGGTCGTTCCCGGACATGCGAAGCGGCGGCCGCCCGGGGATCCCGGACGGCCGCCGCTTCGTGGAGGGCGTCGTCAGACGACGATGAGTGCGTCCAGCGGGGCGCCCGCAAGGGCGCCGGCCAGCCGCTCGCGGCCCGGCAGGAACGACAGCTCCATCAGGACCGCCACGCCGGCGACCTCCGCACCGGCGCGCCGGATCAGCGAGAGCGAGGCTTCGGCGGTGCCGCCGGTGGCCAGGACGTCGTCGATGACCATGATCCGGTCACCGGGCGCCAGGTCCTCGGCGTGGACCTCGATCTCCGCGGTGCCGTACTCCAGCTCGTACGACTGCGCGAGCGTGGCGCCCGGCAGCTTTCCGGCCTTGCGCACGGGCACGAAGCCGATGCCCGCCTGGACCGCCACCGGCGCCGCGAGGATGAACCCGCGCGCCTCCAGCCCGACGATCTTCGTCGCGCCGTACTGCCCGGCCAGCTCCACCAGCGTGTCCGTCAGGGCCCCGAAGGCCTTCGGGTCGGCCAGCAGCGGGGTGATGTCCTTGAACATCACGCCCGACATCGGGTAGTCCGGTACGTCCTTGATCCGGCTGAGCAGCAGCTCGCGCACCTCGGGGGACAGCGGGCTCACCGGCGCCGTCCCGCCCGGCCCTGGGCCACGACCTGCGGGGCGGACTCGGCCTCGCGGCCCTCGTCCTCCGGGGACTCGCCCTTCGCCGCGGCGGCCGCGCGCTTGGCGAGCACCCGCTTCTTCAGGGCCTTCATCGCCGGCTCGCGCTCCTTGAGGTCCACGACCAGCGGGGTCGCGATGAAGATCGAGGAGTACGCACCGGCCGCGAGGCCGACGAACAGCGACAGCGAGATGTCGTTCAGCATGCCGGCGTCCAGGAGGCCGCCGCCGATGAAGAGCAGGGCCCCGACCGGGAGCAGCGCCACGACGGTGGTGTTGATCGAGCGGACCAGGGTGCCGTTGATGCTGCGGTTGGCGATCTCGCTGAACGTGTACCGGGTCTGCTTGGTGATGTCCTTCGAGCCCTCCTTCAGACCGTCGAAGACGACGACGGTGTCGTAGAGGGAGTAACCGAGGATCGTCAGCAGACCGATCACGGTGCCCGGCGTGACCTCGAAGCCGACCAGCGCGTACACGCCGACGGTGATCGTGAGGTCGTGGATCAGGGCGATCAGCGCGGCGACCGCCATCCGCCACTCGAAGGCGATGGCGAGGTAGATCACCACGAGGATCATGAAGATGCCGAGGCCGGTCCAGGCCTTGTTCGCGATCTGGTCGCCCCAGCTGGGGCCGACCAGGTCCGCGTTGATGTCGGCCTCGTTGACCTTGAGGTCGGTGGCGAGCTGCTTCTTGACGCCCGCCGCGTCGCCCGTGTCCAGACCCGAGATCTGGATGCGCAGGCCGCCGGTGCCGAGCTCCTGGACGATCGCGTCGTGGCCCGAGGCCTTCTCCGCGCCCGTGGTCGCCGCGGCGACGGAGACGGCCGTCTTCGGGGTGGTGAAGACGGCACCGCCCTTGAACTCGATGCCCATGTTGAGGCCCTGGACGGCCAGGGCCACGACCGCCGTGATGGTGATCAGGATGGAAACGCCGTACCAGATGAAGCGCTTGCCGACGAAGTCGTAGCCGACCTCACCGCGGTACAGCTTGGCGCCGAGATCTCCCAGCTTCGACATCTCTCACGCCTCCTTTACGTCGACGGGAGCGGTGACGGAACCGGTGCCGGTGCGGCGCGACCGGCGCAGCGGGGGCTTGGCGCCGAGCCGCTTCGGGTCCAGTCCGGACCAGGGGTGACCGCTGGAGAAGAACTTCGTGCGGGCCATCAGCGTCATGATCGGCTTGGTGAACAGGAACACCACGACCACGTCGAGCAGGGTCGTCAGACCCAGGGTGAAGGCGAAGCCCTGCACCTTGCCGACGGTGACGATGAAGAGCACCGCGGCGGCCAGGAACGACACGAAGTCCGACACCAGGATGGTGCGCCGGGCGCGCGGCCAGGCCCGCTCCACGGCGGGGCGCAGCGTGCGGCCCTCGCGGATCTCGTCGCGGATGCGCTCGAAGTACACGATGAACGAGTCCGCCGTGATGCCGATCGCGACGATCGCACCGCAGACGGCGGGCAGGTTCAGCGCGAAGCCGATGCCCTTTCCGAGCAGCGCCATGATCGTGTACGTGAGGATCGCGGACACCAGGAGGCTGACGATGGCGATGAAGGCCAGGCCCCGGTAGTACACGAGCAGGTAGATCACCACGAGGATGAGGCCGATGGCGCCGGCGATCAGGCCGGCCTTCAGCTGCTCGCCGCCGAGCGCGGCGGTGACGGTGGTGACGCTGTCCTCGCTGAAGGAGAGCGGCAGGGCGCCGTACGAGAGCATGTTGCCCAGGTCCTGCGCGGACTGCTGGTTGAAGCCGCCGGAGATCTCGGCGTTGCCGCCGGTCAGCGCCTGGCTGACGGAGGGGTCGGAGACGACCTCGCCGTCGAGCACGATCGCGAACTGGTTCTGCGGCATCTGCTTGGTGGCGAGCTCACCGGTGATCTTGGCGAACTTGTCGGCGCCCTTGTCGGTGAACTGCATCGTGACGATCCACTGGCCGCGCCGGGAGTCGATGACACCCTTGGCGTCCTTGACGTCCGTGCCGGCGACACCGGCGGGACCGAGGATCCACTTGCCCCAGGTGTCGCCGCGCTTGCCACAGGCCAGCGTCGGGTCCTCGGGCTTGGCGCCCTTGCCCGCCGCGGCGCGCTGCGCCTCGTTGGTGCAGTCCAGGGCGGCGAACTTCGCCTGGAGGTCGGCGGCGGCCGCCTCGACGCCCGACGGGGTCGGGCTCGGGGCCGGAGCCTTGTCGTCTGCCTTCTTCGACTCGCTCGCCGAGGGCGAGGGAGAGGCGGTGGCACCAGGGGCCTTGAGGGCCTCGCTGAGCACACGGCCCTGGGAAGTGGCGCTGGACGACGGGGTGGCCTGGGCGCTGGGCTTGGTGCCGCCTTCGGCCTTCGGGGCGCCGGAGCTGCTCGCGGAGGGGCTCGGCGTGGCCGCGGGGGCCGCCGGGGCGCCGTCGGCGAAGGCCAGGACCGGGCGGAAGTACAGCTGGGCGGTGGTACCGACCTGCTCGCGGGCCTGCTTCTCGTTCGTCCCCTTGGGGATGTTCACGATGATGTGGTCGCGGCCCTGCGTCTGGACCTCGGCCTCCGACACGCCGAGACCGTTGACGCGGCGCTCGATGATGCCGACCGCCGTGTTCATGTTGGTCTCGTTGATCGCGTCCGGCTTGCCGGGCTCGCTCTTGGCCTTGAGCGTGATGCTCGTACCGCCCGCGAGGTCGATGCCGAGGCGGGGAGTCGTCTGCTTCGTGAGGAACATCCCCGCGGTGAGCGCCACCATTGCGATCAGGATGATCGCCAGGGCGCGCCCCGGCCTCCCCTGAGCCCCCGTGGGCCGCCGGCCCTTCTTCGGTGCTGCCACCTTGTCGTATCTCCCTGTCCAACCGTCCTGCGCCGGGTCAGCGCGCGGACGGCCACGAAATGTGTGGTGGGGACCCCTGCCCCCCGCAGAAGTGTCACTGACGGGGACCGCGGCGGCCGCCGGTCGGACGTCTGCCCGGTCCCCGGCCGCGCGCTACTTCGCGCCGGCCTCGCCGTCGCCCTTGCCGTCCTTGGGCTCCGCCTCGTCCGCGTCGTCGGCCTTGGCCTCGGTCGCCTTCGGCTCGTCGGCCTTGGGCTCGTCGGCCTTGGGCTCGTCCTTCTTGCCCAGGTCGAGCTTCGGGGCGTCGGCCTCGTCACCCTTGTCCAGAGTGAGCGAGGAGGCGTCGTCCGGGACGACCGGCGTGTCGATCGTCAGATCATCACCGGCGCCGTGGACGATTCGGTTGTACTCCGCGTCTTCCAGAACGGCACCGATGGAGTTCTTCGCGTAGATCGCGTGGACACCGGGGGCCACCTCGAGGGTGACGGTGTCCTCGCCGATCTCCTTCACCGTGGCGTACATGCCGCCGATGGTGCGGACACCGGTACCGGGCGTCATGTGGTCACGCATCTGCGCGGCCGCCTGCTGCTTCTTCTTCGCGGAACGGGTCATCAGGAACATCGCCCCGATGAGCACGATGAACGGGAGGAGTGTCACGAGATTCACGGGACGGAGATCCTTCGCACGACCGCACGGGAGACGGCCTTTTCTACGGGGGTGGGCATGCCGACCTGAAGGGTCGGCATCGGCGGAGTCTAGGCGAGTCCGCACCGATGGAACAACGCCCAGCATGGCACCGCAGTTCCTGACCGGTCGAACCTCCGCGCCGTCAGGCCCCGAACAAGCCCTGTTGTCCGCTTGATCCACTGCTGGCGTGCTGCGGCGGGACGAGCCCCAGGTGAGCCCATGCGGCAGGGGTCGCGACCCGGCCCCTGGGGGTCCGGGCGAGCAGCCCCTCCCGCACCAGGAACGGCTCCGCCACCTCCTCCACGGTCTCCCGCTCCTCGCCGACGGCGACGGCGAGGGTCGACAGCCCGACGGGACCGCCGCCGAACAGCTTGAGCAGGGCTTCGAGCACGGCCCGGTCCAGCCGGTCGAGTCCGCGTGCGTCGACCTCGTACACCTGGAGGGCGGTGCCGGCCACCTCCCGGGTGATCACCCCGTCGGCCCTGACCTGCGCGTAGTCGCGTACGCGGCGTAGCAGCCGGTTGGCGATGCGCGGGGTGCCGCGGGAGCGGCCGGCGATCTCGGCGGCGCCGGCCGGGTCGATCTCCACGTCGAGGAGGCGGGCAGAGCGGTGGATGACGCGTTCCAGCTCCTCGGGGGCGTAGAACTCCATGTGCCCGGTGAAACCGAAGCGGTCGCGCAGCGGCGGCGGCAGCAGGCCGGCCCGGGTCGTCGCCCCGACGAGGGTGAACGGCGGCAGCTCCAGCGGGATGGCGGTGGCCCCGGGCCCCTTGCCGACGATCACGTCGACCCGGAAGTCCTCCATGGCCATGTACAGCATCTCCTCGGCGGGCCGGGACATGCGGTGGATCTCGTCGAGGAAGAGGACCTCGCCCTCCTGGAGGGAGGAGAGGATCGCGGCGAGGTCGCCGGCGTGCTGGATCGCGGGGCCGGAGGTGATCCGGATCGGCGCGCCCATCTCGGCGGCGATGATCATGGACAGGGTGGTCTTGCCGAGGCCGGGAGCGCCGGAGAGCAGGACGTGGTCGGCGGTGGCCCCGCGCTGGCGGGCCGCCTTGAGGACGAGGTCCAGCTGCTGGCGGACCTTCTCCTGGCCGACGAACTCGCCGAGGTCCTTGGGCCGCAGGGCCGCTTCTACGGCGGTGTCCTCGCCGTCGGCGGCCGCCGCCACGATCCGGTCGTCGCTCTCGTCATCCCAGTTCACGCTGTCAGTCTGCCTTCTGCGTCGTTGCGGTGGTCGGTCCGGGTCCCCGTCACAGGCGCCGCCCGGGCCCCGCCCGCCGACGTGCGCGGCGGCGTGCGCGGCGAGGGCCGCACGGCGCCCGTACGGCCCGGGCGGAGCCCTCCGGGCGCCTCCCGGCGGTGGCCGGGGCCGGAACGTCGGGGCGCCGGGTGCCGCCGCTGCCCGCGGCGGCACCCGGCAGCCCCGTCAGCGGGTGCGGTTCAGGGTCTGGAGGGCGGCGCGCAGGAGTTGCGGGACCGGGGCGCTGCCACCGGCGGCGATGGCCGCCTCCGCCTGCGGCGTCACCGCCGAGACGGCCTCGTCCGCCTCCCGGGAGGCGTAGCCCAGCCCGATCAGCGCCGCGGCGAGCTGCTCGGTCCACGGGGCGGGCCCCGTGGACGCGGGGGCGCGCTGCGCCCCGACCAGCGGAGCGCCCAGCTTGTCCTTGAGCTCCAGCAACAGCTTCTGTGCGCCCTTCTTGCCGATGCCGGGCACCGCCGTCAGGGCCTTCTCGTCACCCGTGGAGACGGCCAGCCGCAGCGCGTCCGGACTGTGCACTCCGAGCATCGCCTGGGCGAGCCGCGGCCCGACCCCGCTCGCGGTCTGGAGCAGTTCGAAGACCTGCCGCTCGTCGTCGTCGGCGAAGCCGTACAGCGTCAGCGAGTCCTCCCGGACGACCAGGGAGGTGGCCAGCCGGGCCGTCTCCCCCATCCGCAGGCCGGCGATGGTCGTGGGCGTGCACTGCACGGCCATGCCCACTCCCCCGACCTCGATCACGGCCAGGGTGGGGGCGAGCGCGGCGACCGGGCCGCTGACGAAGGCGATCATGAGGGGCGGCCTTTCGAGGCGTGCAGGGCGACCGCCTGCTGGAGGCGGTTCTGGGCGGGGGCCCGCCAGATGTGGCAGATGGCCAGGGCGAGGGCGTCCGCGGCATCGGCCGGCTTGGGCGGGGCGGAGAGCCGCAGCAACCGGGTCACCATGGCCCCGACCTGCGCCTTGTCGGCCCGGCCGGAGCCGGTGACGGCGGCCTTGACCTCACTGGGGGTGTGCAGGGCGACCGGTATTCCGCGGCGGGCGGCACACAGCATGGCAACGGCACTGGCCTGGGCGGTTCCCATCACCGTGCTGACGTTGTGCTGGCTGAACACCCGCTCCACGGCGACGATTTGGGGCCGGTGCTCGTCGAGCCACTGCTCGATGCCCGCCTCGATCGCGACGAGCCGGTGCCCCAACTCCGCGTCCGCGGGCGTCCGTACGACCCCCACGCCGACCATGGTGAGGGCTCGTCCGGCGACGCCCTCGACCACGCCGACACCGCACCGGGTCAGCCCCGGGTCCACGCCGAGTACGCGCACCCCATCCACCCCCTCCTTCGACAGCCGGTGCGTGCAGGCTAACCGGTGGCACTGACAAAGCGGCGGGCCGACGGGGTGTGTCCCCGTCGGCCCGCCGCTGATGCCCGATCAGGCGTCGACCTTCTCCATGACCTCGTCGGAGACGTCGAAGTTGGCGAAGACGTTCTGCACGTCGTCGCTGTCCTCCAGCGCGTCGATCAGCTTGAAGATCTTGCGCGCGCCGTCCTCGTCCAGCTCGACCTGCATGGTGGGGACGAAGCTGGAGTCGGCCGAGTCGTAGTCGATGCCGGCCTCCTGGAGCGCGGTGCGGACCGCGACGAGGTCGGTGGCCTCGCTGATGATCTCCCAGGTGTCGCCGTTGTCGTTGACCTCTTCGGCGCCGGCCTCGAGGACCGCGCCGAGGACGTCGTCCTCGGACAGCTCCGCCTTGGGCAGCAGGATGACGCCCTTGCGGTTGAACAGGTACGAGACCGAGCCCGGGTCGGCCATCGAGCCGCCGTTGCGGGTCATGGCGACGCGGACGTCGGAGGCGGCGCGGTTGCGGTTGTCGGTGAGGCACTCGATGAGCACCGCGACGCCGTTCGGGCCGTAGCCTTCGTACATGATCGTCTCGTAGTCGGCGCCGCCGGCCTCGAGGCCGCCGCCGCGCTTGACCGCGGAGTCGATGTTCTTGTTCGGGACCGACTGCTTCTTGGCCTTCTGAACGGCGTCGAAGAGCGTCGGGTTGCCGTCGATGTCGGCGCCGCCCATACGCGCCGCGACCTCGATGTTCTTGATCAGCTTCGCGAAGAGCTTGCCGCGCTTGGCATCGATCACGGCCTTCTTGTGCTTCGTCGTAGCCCATTTAGAGTGGCCGGACATCCGCCTGTCTCCTTCGCGTCACCAACAGTGTTCCTCTCAGATCCTACCGGGACCTGATTACAGCCCCGCGCGCACCATGTCGACGAAGTACGCGTGGACGCGGTCGTCGCCGGTCAGCTCGGGGTGGAACGAGGTGGCGAGGACGTTGCCCTGGCGGACGGCGACCGTGTGGCCGTCGTACGAGGCGAGCACCTCGGCCGAGGCGCCGACCGACTCGACCCACGGGGCGCGGATGAAGACGCCCTCGACCGGGCCGCCGTCTATGCCGGCGAAGTCGATCTTCGCTTCGAAGGACTCGTTCTGGCGGCCGAAGGCGTTGCGGCGGACGATCATGTCGATGCCGCCGAGCGTCTCCTGGTCGTCACGGCCGTCGAGCAGCTTGTCGGCGAGCATGATCATGCCGGCGCAGGTGCCGTAGACGGGCATGCCGGCCTTCACGCGCTCGCGCAGCGGCTCCAGCATGCCGAACAGCACGGCGAGCTTCGACATGGTCGTGGACTCGCCGCCGGGGATCACCAGGGCGTCGACCTCGGCGAGCTCCTCGGGGCGCCGGACCGGCCTGGCCACGGCGTCCGCCGCGGCCAGGGCGATCAGGTGCTCCCGTACGTCGCCCTGGAGGGCCAGGACACCGATCACTGGGGTGGTCATGAGTGCTTACCAGCCGCGGTTGGCGTAGCGCTCGGCCTCGGGCAGGGTGTCGCAGTTGATGCCGACCATGGCCTCGCCCAGGTTGCGGGAGGCGTCCGCGATGACCTTCGGGTCGTCGTAGAAGGTGGTGGCCTTCACGATGGCGGCGGCGCGCTTGGCCGGGTCGCCCGACTTGAAGATGCCGGAGCCGACGAAGACGCCCTCGGCGCCGAGCTGGCGCATCAGCGCGGCGTCGGCCGGGGTGGCGACGCCACCGGCGGAGAACAGCACGACCGGGAGCTTGCCGAGCTCGGCGACCTCCTTGACGAGCTCGTACGGGGCGCGCAGCTCCTTGGCGGCGGCGAACAGCTCGTTGTTGTCGTAGCCGCGCAGGCGGGCGATCTCGTTCTTGATCTGGCGCAGGTGGCGAACGGCCTCGACGACGTTGCCGGTGCCGGCCTCGCCCTTGGAGCGGATCATGGCCGCGCCCTCGGCGATGCGGCGCAGGGCCTCGCCCAGGTTGGTGGCACCGCAGACGAAGGGGGTGGTGAACGCCCACTTGTCGGAGTGGTTGACCTCGTCGGCCGGGGTCAGGACCTCGGACTCGTCGATGTAGTCGACGCCGAGGGACTGCAGGACCTGGGCCTCGACGAAGTGGCCGATGCGGGACTTGGCCATGACCGGGATGGAGACGGCGCCGATGATCTCTTCGATCATGTTCGGGTCCGACATGCGCGCGACGCCGCCGTCCTTGCGGATGTCGGCGGGAACCCGCTCCAGGGCCATGACGGCCACGGCGCCGGCGTCCTCGGCGATCTTGGCCTGCTCGGCGTTGACCACGTCCATGATCACACCGCCCTTGAGCTGCTCGGCCATGCCGCGCTTGACGCGGGAGGTGCCGATCGCGGACTCGGTGGCCTGCGGGGTGGAGGGAAGCGTGCTCACGGATTGACCTCACTCGAAGGGAAGACGGGTGCTGCGGTGGTACTCCGCCGAGGAAACCGTCCCGGACCAGTCCACCGCAAGGGCCAATGAGGAGCCGGTGGCTCCTTCCGAATTGGCCATTGGGTACAACTAAGGGCTGGCCCGCAATCCCCGGCGGGCGCGCGACGCCGGCTACGGCACCTCGCCGCGTTGTCGGAACGCCCGGATACGCCCAGTATGCGGACGCCCCTCCGCCTTGCGACGCACCGCATCCGACGCCGCGCGCTGATCCACCGGGGATCACGGGACAGCCCTCAGGGCCGGTCGGCAAGATCCACTGGAGGCTCGTCGTCCATTTCGAAGGCGAGCGGGAACGGGGCGTGGCCGGCCAGCCGGAACCAGCGGACCTTGCGGTGCCGCCGCAGCGCGCGGGCGGCCCGGACGGCGTCGTTGAGGAACCGCCGCGCCATGGGCACCCGGCGGACGGCCGCGGCCAGCTCCTCGGCGGCCGCCTCGCCGCCGGGCGCGGCCTTGAGCGCCTCCACCTGGGCGGCGTCGGAGAACACCGCGCGCAGCGCCTGGCTGAGCTCGCTCTCGGCGACCTCGCGGTGCTCCTCCTCGGCCTGGCGGGCGCCGTGGGCGGCCTCGTACAGGACGATCGAGGAGGCGGGGTCGAGCACTCCGGAGGTGGCCACTTCGAGCACCACCGAGGCGCGCCGGACGAGCTGCGCGTCGAGGGCGGCGCGGGCGGCGTCCATCCGCGAGTGCAGCCGGTCCAGCCGTCCGGCGGTCCAGCTGAGGTAGACCCCGATGACGCCGAGCGCCAGGGCGGTCCAGACAAGGGTTTCGATCACGGCCCGCGACTCTACCCGCGAATCCCCGGCCGCCGGGGCGCGGGGAGGAGCCCCGCCCTCGGGACGCGCCCGGGGCCGGGTGAGGCGCCGGTTGGCGTGACGCGGTCCCCCGGCCGGGGTGAGGCGCCGGGGGCCCGGGAGGCCGTGTCAGGCCGATGGGTTCCGGTGAGATGCCGCGGGCCCGGGCGGCCGTGTGAGGGCGACGGGTCCCGGGTCAGGCGCCGAGCCCAGGGGCCGTGTCAGGCCGACGGGTCCCTGGTGAGGCCCAGGCGGGTCCGCAGGCTGACCCGTTCGTCCGTCGCCACCGCCGCCGCGCCGTCCGTCACCGTCTCGTAGACCGCCAGGATGTCCGCCCCGACCGTGGACCAGTCGAAGCGGCGTACGTGGGCGGAGCCGCGGATGCCGAGTTCCTCGCGCCGCCGCGGATCGCGCAGCAGGGCCACCGCGCCCGCGGCCAGCGCGTCCGCGTCCTCGTTGGCGAACAGCTCGCCCGCCGCGCCCTGGTCCAGGACCTGCGCGAACGCGTCCAGGTCGGAGGCCAGTACCGCCGCTCCCGCCGAGAGCGCCTCGACGAGGATGATGCCGAAGCTCTCGCCGCCCGTGTTGGGGGCCACGTACACGTCGACGCTGCGCAGCAGCCGCGCCTTGTCCTCGTCGGAGACCATGCCGAGGAACTCGACCCGGGCGCGCAGGCCGGCGGGCAGGGAGGCCACGGCCTCCTCCTCGTCGCCGCGGCCGGCCACGAGGAGCCGTACGTCCGGGCAGGCTTCCACGATCTTGGGGAAGGCCGCCATCAGCACGGGCAGACCCTTGCGGGGCTCGTCGATCCGGCCGATGAAGCCGAGGGTCTGCCCGGACCATGCGGGGTTCGGCTCGGCCTTGGCGAAGAAGTCGACGTCGACGCCGTTGGGGATGACCACGGCGTCCCCGCCGAGGTGCTCCACGAGCGTGCGGCGCGCGTACTCGCTCACCGCGATCCGCGCGCTGATCTTCTCCAGGGCCGGCTGGAGGATCGGGTACGCGGCGATCATGGCCCGCGAGCGGGGGTTCGAGGTGTGGAAGGTGGCCACGATCGGTCCCTGGGCCGCCCAGCAGGACAGCAGCCCCAGCGAGGGCGAGGCCGGCTCGTGGATGTGGATCACGTCGAAGACGCCGTCGTGCAGCCAGCGCCGCACCCGGGCCGCCGACAGGAAGCCGAAGTTCAGCCGGGCCACCGACCCGTTGTACGGCACCGGCACCGCCCGCCCCGCCGAGACCACGTACGGCGGCAGCGGCGTCTCGTCGTCCGCCGGGGCCAGCACCGACACCTCGTGGCCGAGGCGGATCAGGTGCTCCGCGAGGTCCCGGATGTGGAACTGGACGCCGCCCGGCACGTCCCAGGAGTAGGGGCAGACAATGCCGATCTTCACGCGGAGCGCTCCTCCAGGTCGTCCAGCCACAGCCGCTGCAGCATGTGCCAGTCCTCCGGGTGCTCGGCGATCCCCTGGGCGAAGGCGTCGGCCATCGCCTGGGTCATGGCGGCGGTCTTCTCGGTGCGGGTACCGGTCCGCGGGACCGGGACCTCGGGGTGGATCCGCCCGTGCAGCTGCGGGCTCTCGCCGTAGTACAGGGTGACCGGCAGCAGCGCCGCGCCCGTCTGCTGGGCCAGCAGCGCCGGTCCGGCCGGCATGCGCGCCGCCGAGCCGAAGAAGTCCACCCGGACCCCGGACGCCGACAGGTCGCGGTCGGCGACCAGGCAGATCAGCCCGCCGGAGCGGAGCCGGCGGGCGAGGGTCCCGAAGGAGGAGGGGCCGTTGTGCGGCAGCACCTCCATGCCCAGGCTCTCCCGGTAGGCGACGAAGCGGTCGTACAGGGACTCCGGCTTGAGCCGCTCCGCGACGGTGGTGAACGGAAGGCCGAGGTGCCCGGTGACCCAGGCGCCGGCGAGGTCCCAGTTGGCCAGGTGCGGCAGTGCGACGATCACACCGCGCCCGGAGGCCACGGCCTCGCGCAGGATGTGGTCGTCCTTGATCTCGACGTCCGTGCCGAAGCGCACCGGGTCCATCGCCGGCAGCCGGAAGGACTCCATCCAGTAGCGCATGTACGAGCGCATGCCGGCCTTGGAGAGCTCCCGCAGCCGCTCCGGTCCGGCGTCCGGGACGACGCGGGCCAGGTTGGCCTCCAGCCGCAGCACGCTCTTGCCGCGCTTCTTCCACGTGTAGTCCGCTATCCGGCGCCCCAGGGCCACCGCGGCGGGCTCGGGGAGCTTCTTCACCCCGGCCCAGCCGAGCCCGTACAGGCCGTCGACGAGCCTGTCCTGTGCCGCGCCCATCAGCCCGCGCCGCCCTCGGCCACGGCGGCCGCCGCGTCGGCCTCGGCAGCCTCACGGCGCACGGTGACCACCCGCTGGATCAGCGTGACCAGCGAGCCCACCGCGACGATCCACAGCGCGACCGGCAGCAGCACCCCGATCCACGAGGGCACCCCGAAGATCACCAGCCCGGAGAGGCCGGCCGCCACCAGCGAGATCACCAGCCGCTCGGCACGCTCGATGAGCCCGTTCACGGCGACCGGCAGCCCGATCGACTCGCCGCGGGCCTTGGTGTACGAGACCACCTGGCCGCTGGCCAGGCAGAAGATCGCCACGGCGCACAGCACGTTGTCGTTCCCGTTGCCCGCGTACCAGAGCGCGAGACCCCCGAAGATCGCCGCGTCGGCCACCCGGTCGAGCGTGGAGTCGAGGAAGGCGCCCCAGCGGCTGGAGACGCCCGCCTGCCGGGCCATGTTCCCGTCCACCAGGTCGGAGAAGACGAACAGGGTGATCGTGATGGTGCCCCAGAAGAACTCACCCCGGGGGAAGAAGACCAGCGCTCCCGCCACCACTCCGGCCGTGCCGATCAGGGTGACCGCGTCCGGGCTCACCCCCCGCCGGAGGAGAAAAGCGGCGAATGGCGTGAGAACACGCGTGAAGAATGCACGCGCGTACTTGTTCAGCATGGCCTTCCCGGAGGGTCGCTGTGCCGCACGGCCCCAACGGCCACCGGCTGGCCCATCGTAGCCAGGGCCCCGGGCCCGCCATGCCGCGCACCCACCGGTTCGCGCCAGTCGGCCGCCGGTCCATGCCCGTGTCACGCTCCGGACGGCGCCGGGTACTACGTATGGACGCAGTGTGACGCCGGTGCAAAGCTCGAAGGACCCCGATCAACCTCCTCACCGTCACACCGGGAGGCACGAGCGCCATGGGAGCCACATCACACCAAGCCGGAGCCGCCGGCAGGGCACCGACGGTCGACCGGCCGTCGTCCGTACGGAACGTCGTGCTGGTCGGCCACACCGGAGCCGGCAAGACCACCCTGGTCGAGGCCCTCGCCCTGACGGCCGGCGCCGTCAACCGGGCGGGCCGGGTCGAGGACGGCACCGCCGTCTCGGACTACGACGACATCGAACACCGGCAGCAGCGGTCCGTACAGCTGTCCCTCGTCCCCGTCGAATGGGGCGGGATCAAGATCAACCTCCTGGACACCCCGGGATACGCCGACTTCGTCGGCGAGCTCAGGGCCGGCCTGCGCGCCGCGGACGCGGCCCTCTTCGTCGTCTCCTCCTCCGACGGCATCGACGGCGCCACCCGCATGGTCTGGGACGAATGCGCGGCCGTCGGCATGCCCCGCGCCATCGTCATCACCCATCTGGAGGCAGCCCGCGCCGACTACGCGCAGATGACGACCGTGTGCGGAGAGTTCTTCGGGGCCGAGGACCCGGACGCCGTCATCCCCCTCTACCTGCCGCTGTACGGGCCCCGCGGCCAGGACGGGCACGCCCCCGTCGCCGGGCTCCTCGGCCTGCTCTCCCGGCGCGTGTACGACTACACCTCCGGGGAGCGCGTGGAGCGCGACCCCGAGCCCGACGAGCTCGCCCTCATCTCCGACGCCCGCTCCCGCCTCATCGAGGGGATCATCGCGGAGAGCGAGGACGAGAGCCTCATGGACCGCTACCTCGGCGGCGAGGACATCGACGTCAAGACCCTCGTCGACGACCTGGAGCGCGCCGTGGCCCGCGGCACCTTCCACCCCGTCCTGATGGCCGCCCCCGCCGCCGACGGAGCCCGCCAGGGCCTGGGCACCGTCGAGCTCCTGGAACTGGTCACGGGCGGTTTCCCCACTCCCCTGGAGCGCGCCGCCGTCCCCGTCACCGCCCCGGACGGCGCGGACCGCCCGGCCGTCACCTGCGACCCCGACGGGCCGCTCGTCGCCGAGGTCGTCAAGACCTCCTCCGACCCGTACGTCGGCCGGGTCTCCCTCGTCCGCGTGTTCTCCGGCACCCTGCGCCCGGAGGAGACCGTGCACGTCAGCGGCCACGGACTGGCCGACCGCGGGCACGAGGACCACGACGTCGACGAACGGATCGGCGCCCTCACCTCCCCCTTCGGCAAACAGCAGCGCACCCTCACCCAGGTCATCGCCGGCGACCTCGCCTGCGTGGCCAAGCTCACCCGCGCCGAGACCGGCGACACCCTCTCGGCCAAGGACCGGCCCCTGCTCATGGAACCCTGGCCGATGCCCGACCCGCTGCTCCCCCTCGCCATCGAGGCCCACAGCAAGGCCGACGAGGACAAGCTCTCCCAGGGCCTGGCCCGGCTCGTCGCCGAGGACCCCACGATGCGGCTGGAGCAGAACCCGCACACCCACCAGGTCGTCCTGTGGTGCCTCGGCGAGGCCCACCAGGACGTCGCCCTCGAACGGCTGCGCACCCGCTACGGGGTCCAGGTCGACCCCGTCCCGCACAAGGTGAGCCTGCGCGAGACCTTCGGCTCCGCCGCCGCCGGCCGCGGCCGCCACGTCAAACAGTCCGGCGGCCACGGCCAGTTCGCGATCTGCGAGATCGAGGTCGAACCGCTCCCGCCCGGCAGCGGCATCGAGTTCGTCGACAAGGTCGTCGGCGGCGCCGTGCCCCGCCAGTTCATCCCGTCCGTCGAGAAGGGCGTACGGGCCCAGGCCGCCCGCGGGGTCGCGGCCGGATATCCGCTGGTCGACGTGCGCATCACCCTCGTCGACGGCAAGGCGCACTCGGTGGACTCCTCCGACGCCGCCTTCCAGACCGCAGGCGCGCTCGCCCTGCGCGAAGCCGCCGCCGACGCCCGCATTCACCTCCTCGAACCGGTCGCCGAGCTCGCCGTCCTCGTCCCCGACGAGTACGTCGGCCCCGTCATGAGCGATCTCGCGGGCCGCCGCGGCCGCGTCGTCGGCACCGAACAGGCGGGCCCCGGCCGCACACAGATCCGCGCCGAGATCCCCGAGATCGAGATCGGCCGGTACGCCGTCGAACTGCGCTCGGTCTCGCACGGCACGGGCCGGTTCACCCGCGCCTACGCCCGCCACGAACCCATGCCGCCCCAGATCGCCGAAAAGGTGCGGGAACAGGCCGGGAAGGGAACCTGATTGACACAGCGCCAGGAGCCGCCCACCCAAGCCGCTTGCGGTGGGCGGCATTTCCCTGTCCCATGACCATGGGAAGAGATACGCCGATAGGCTCATCTGCGCGGCAAACGAGCACGACGCACAGCGATGGGGGCAACGGTGGCGGACGACGGATTCGACTTCAGGCCCGGGGCACAGGTTCCCCTCCAGGGGGCGGGCGGGCAGACCGCGGCGACCAACGCCCTCGCCTCGGCCGCGTACCGGGACGGCGGCAGCGACACCAAGCTGTCGGAGATCCTCAAGGCGGACAACGAGTACCACAAGTCGACGGTCAAGCCCCCGAAGATCTCGTTGTTCGAGCCCAACCTGGGTGAGGCGTTCTGCCGGGCCGTCGAGGCCCGCACGCTCGGCGCCGGCCGCAAACCGCTCATCCAGTCCTTCGGCCTCGATCCGCAGACCGTCGTGGAGCACTGCCTGGCCGCGTCCCGCATCCGCAAGGAGCGCGACCGCAAGCTCCGCCTGATCATGCTCGTCGCCGGCGTGCTCTTCCTGCCGGGCCTACTGCTGTGGCTGGGGTTGTTCCAGCTCCGCAAGACGCTGGCCAAGGGCGACGGCAAGCGCTCGTCCTGGCTGGGCACCCTGCTCCTGGTCGGCGTCGCCGTCGTCGCGGCGGTCCTCATGTTCCGGCTGCCGTTCACCGGCTTCCTCGGCCTCTACCTGCGCGGCATGATCATCGTCCCGGCCGTGGGCTGGCTCGTCGCCCGCCGGATCTGCGAGGCCACCGCCGAAGACATGCGCTCCCGGTGGGACGGACTGCTGGCGGGCAGCGGCATCGGCGCCAAGATCCCCGAGGCGGTGCCCGGCAACCCCGATGAGAAGGCCCGGGAGGACCTGCGGCACTCGCTCGCCAAACTGACGGCCGAGGACCGCAGCAACGCCGTCTTCTACGCCGGGCCCAAGGGCATCCTCGGCATGGGCACCCGCTGGGGCAGCTGGCAGATGGCCGAGGAGCTCGCGCCCAGGACCGAGGGCATGGAGATCCACCCGTTCCGCAGCTGGGACGTGATCCGGGCCATCGACACCGAACTGCGCAAGCTGGAGCGCGGCCCGCTGCACACCGGCGGCCTGCCACCCGCCTCGATCCAGCACTGGATCGTCACACCGGTCGGCGAAGGCGCCGCGGAGGTGGCCCGCCCGACCGGCGCGGACGTGGACACCTTCCTCGTCAAGCCGCACGAGATCACCCGGATCTGCAACGAGCAGCAGTTCAGCGGCGGCAACCGGCACTACCTCGGCATCCAGTACCCGCTCTGGGACGGCCAGTTGGTGATCACCATGCTGGTGACGGTGACCGTGCTCTACAAGACGCTGCGCGTCGAGGTGACCGGCCACGCGCTCGGACCGGTGCACGGCCTGTTCACCAGCAAGTCGGTGGCCCCCAAGGTCGAGGTGCCGAAGTCCATCCGGTTCTGGGAGACCGTCGAGCGGCCCCTGCCGCTGGTGGACGCCCAGGAAGTGGTCCGTCTCTCCGTACGGGCCCCGCTGACCTGGTTCCCGCCGATCCTCGACTTCTTCGGCGGCAAGCTGATCCTGCCCGAGCCCTTCGGTCTGCGTCACGTCTGGGCGGGCCAGCCCTGGCGCCACCGCTTCATGGCCGACGACGCCATGCGCGCCGCGACCCCGGTCCTGCGGGCGGTGCACGCGGCGGCACTGCGGGTCCTGGAGGAGAACGGCGCCGACACCGAACGCTTCAACAACCGCTCGTCGATCGTCAGCGGGCTCGTCCAGGACGCCGCCCCGCGCAAGGCGGACGTGTACGACGCCTAGCTGGCGGCTCGCGGCCGGCGGCTCCCGGGCCGGTGCGCGGCCCGGGAGTCCTGCGCCTGCTAGTCGGTGGGCCAGGCGTCCGCGAGCATCTGGCGGGTGTCCGCGAGCAGTTGGGGCAGCACCTTCGTGTGGCCGACGACCGGCATGAAGTTCGTGTCCCCGCCCCAGCGGGGCACGATGTGCTGGTGCAGGTGTGCCGCGATACCGGCCCCGGCGGCCGCGCCCTGGTTCATGCCGATGTTGAACCCGTGCGCCCCGGACGCCTTGCGCAGCGCGATCATGGCCCGCTTCGTGAGGTCGGCCAGCTCGGCCGTCTCGGCCTCGTCGAGGTCCGTGTAGTCGGCGACGTGCCGGTACGGGACCACCATCAGGTGGCCGCCGTTGTACGGGTACAGGTTCAGCACGGCGTACACGTGCCGGCCCCGGGCCACGACCAGGCCGTCCTGGTCGGACATCTCCGGGATCCCGCAGAAGGGACAGCCGTCCCCGGCCTCCGGACCGGTCGGCTTGTTCTCCCCCTGGATGTACGCCATCCGGTGGGGCGTCCACAGACGCTGGAACGCGTCCTGCGTGCCCACACCGATCTGCTGCTCCGGCTCAGTCGTCATGGGATGCAGCATATGACCTTGCCCCCGGAGGGCGTGTCGCCGGGGCGAAGACCGGCACCCCGGCCGCGATGCTGGGCCCATGCACGGTGAAGCCGAGACCCCCGACGTCGCCTGGGAGCGCCGTACCGAGATCCCGCTCTTCTACCTCTCGCTCGTCTTCCTCGCCGGGTACGCGGTCCGCGTGCTCGCCCACGCCCACTCCCTCTGGCGCGACATCGCCGCGATCACCGTCGTGCTGACCTGGCTCTGCTTCATCGTGGACTACGTGGTGCGCCTCGTGCTGAGCCGCCAGCGGCCGCTGCGGTTCATCCGCCGCCACTGGCTGGACACCGTGATCGTCCTCCTGCCGACGCTGCGGGCGCTGCGCATGGTCAAGGTCCACGACGCGGTCATGGCCAGGAGACGGGACCGCCCGCGCCGCGGCCTGTACCCGCGCGTGATCACGTACGCCGGCCTCTCGTCGCTGCTGCTCGGCTTCTCCGGCTCGCTGGGCCTGTACGACTCCGAGCGGCGGGACCCGCAGTCCCCGATCCAGACGTTCGGGGACTCGGTGTGGTGCGTGGTCCAGACGCTGACGACGGTCGGCTACGGCGACGTGGCGCCCGTGACCGCGGTGGGGCGGCTGATCGCGACCACCCTGATGATCTTCGGGCTGGGTCTGCTGGGGGCGGTCACGGGTTCCTTCTCGTCCTGGCTGATCCAGATCTTCCGACGGGACGACGACGAGGGGCCCCCGGGGGACGAAAGTCCCCCGGGGGCCCCTCACTGACCAGGCTGCGCCGGTCAGACCTGGACGCGGTCCTCGACGACCTTGGCCAGCTTGGCCAGGGCCTCGTCCTTGGCGATGCCGTTCTCCTGCGAACCGTCGCGGTAGCGGAAGGAGACGGTGCCCGCGGCCATGTCCTCGTCACCGACGATGATCATGAACGGGACCTTGAGCTTCTGGTGGTTGCGGATCTTCTTCTGCATGCGGTCGGACGAGGCGTCCACCTCGACCCGCAGGCCCTTCTTCTTCGCCGCGGCGGCGAACTCCTGCAGGTACTCGACGTGCCCGTCACCGATCGGGATGCCGACCGCCTGGACGGGGGCCAGCCACGGCGGCATGGCGCCCGCGTAGTGCTCCAGCAGCACGGCGAAGAACCGCTCGATCGAGCCGAACAGGGCGCGGTGGATCATCACCGGGCGCTGGCGGGAGCCGTCGGAGGCGGTGTACTCCAGGTTAAAGCGCTCCGGCAGGTTGAAGTCGAGCTGCACGGTCGACATCTGCCAGGTGCGGCCGATGGCGTCGCGCGCCTGCACGGAGATCTTCGGCCCGTAGAAGGCCGCGCCGCCCGGGTCAGGGGTCAGCGGGAGGCCCTGCTTCTCGGCGACCTGCTGGAGGACCGCGGTGGCCTCCTCCCAGACCTCGTCCGAGCCGACGAACTTCTCCGGGTCCTTGGTGGAGAGCTCCAGGTAGAAGTCGGTCAGGCCGTAGTCGCGCAGCAGGTTCAGCACGAAGGTGAGGGTCCGGTCGAGCTCGTCGGCCATCTGCTCACGGGTGCAGTAGATGTGCGCGTCGTCCTGGGTGAAGCCGCGGGCCCGGGTCAGGCCGTGGACCACGCCCGACTTCTCGTACCGGTACACGGTGCCGAACTCGAACAGGCGCAGCGGGAGCTCACGGTAGGAGCGGCCGCGCGCGTCGAAGATCAGGTTGTGCATCGGGCAGTTCATGGGCTTGAGGTAGTAGTCGGTACCACCGTCGAGCTGCATGGGGGGGTACATGCCCTCCGCGTACCAGTCCAGGTGGCCGCTCTTCTCGAAGAGGGCGCCCTTGGTGGCGTGCGGGGAGTAGACGAACTCGTAGCCCTCCTCCTCGTGCCGGCGGCGCGAGTAGTCCTCCATGGTGCGGCGGATGATGCCGCCGCGCGGGTGGAAGACGGCCAGGCCGGAGCCGATCTCGTCCGGGACGGAGAAGAGGTCCAGCTCGTTGCCGAGCTTGCGGTGGTCGCGCTTCTCGGCCTCGGCGAGGAAGTCGAGGTGGGCCTTCAGCTCGTCCTTCGACGGCCACGCGGTGCCGTAGATGCGCTGGAGCATGGGGTTCTTCTCGCTGCCGCGCCAGTAGGCGGCCGCGTTGCGCATGAGCTTGAAGGCCGGGATGTTCCGGGTGGTGGGCAGGTGGGGACCGCGGCAGAGGTCCTTCCAGCACAGCTCGCCGGTCTTGGCGTCCAGGTTGTCGTAGATGGTCAGCTCGCCGCCGCCCACCTCGACGTTCGCCCCGTCGTCGGTCGACGCGGAACCCTTGATGCCGATGAGCTCCAGCTTGTACGGCTCGTCGGCGAGTTCCTCGCGGGCCGCCTCGTCGGTGACGACGCGGCGGGCGAACCGCTGGCCCCGCTTCTGGATCTCCTGCATCTTCTTCTCGATGGCCTTCAGGTCCTCCGGGGTGAAGGGCCGGGCCACGTCGAAGTCGTAGTAGAAACCGTCCCGGACCGGCGGGCCGATGCCCAGCTTGGCCTCGGGGAAGAGCTCCTGCACGGCCTGCGCCATGACGTGCGCGGTCGAGTGGCGCAGGATGTTCAGGCCGTCCTCGGAGGAGATCTCCACCGGCTCGACGGTCTCGCCGTCCTTCACCTCGTACGCGAGGTCCTTCAGCTCGCCCGCGACGCGCGCGGCGACGATGGTGCGCTCACCGGCGAAGAGCTCGGCCGCCGTAGTGCCCGTGGCCACCACGCGCTCGTCCCGCTCGGAATCGCGTTGGATGATCACACGGACGTCTGACACCGGTCTCTCCTGACACTGGGGGTCCCTCCCAGCGGTGGCTGGCGGAGGGATGCGCGGGCCAATGCCGCGCGCCTGAATCGTACCGAGCCGACCCCCTCCCCCGCGAAACGGTTATGACCGAGCCCTCCCGGCGGCGCCCCGGTCCGATGGGGCCTTCTGTGCTCCTCACGCACGATGAACCTTTACTGAAACGAGAGCATGCGAATCCCGCCAATCAGCCCCGCGTGGCGGCCTGAAGACGCTTGCCCAAAAGTAGACTTCTGGCATAAACCATCCCAGATGTAACGGCGTGAGATTTCAATAAAGATTGACTCAGCGGTGTGCGCATGACGGAATGAGCCCACCGGGACGGCAGCAGCCGCCCGCTCATCACCTGGGGGTCCCATGCGCAAGGCACTCGGCACCGTTCTCGCATCCGTCGCGCTCACCGTCGGCAGCACGGTGGCTCTCGCAGCTCCCGCCTCCGCCGCGGACAACAGCGCGGCCGGTGCCGCGGCCGCCGCCTCCGGAACCGCCATCTGCTACCAGGCGCACGTCCGGAACATCGGCTGGCAGGGGACCGTCTGCAACGGCACGATGGCCGGCACCACCGGCAAGAACCTCGGCATCGAGGCGCTGACCGTCGCCACCGCCGGCACCGGCGGCCTCTGCCTGCAGGCACACGTCCAGAACATCGGCTGGCAGAACAAGGTCTGTGCCGCAGACGGCCAGAACGTGACCGTCGGCACGACGGGCCAGGGCCTGAACATCGAGGCCCTCATCATCAGCACCGGCACCGGTGTCAGCGCCAACGGCCACTTCTCCAACTACGGCTGGACGGGCTGGAGCGGCTACGCCTACGAGGTGGCCATCGGCAGCACCGGGCAGAACCGGGCGATGGAGGCCATCGCCCTCGCGGTCTGATCCGGGAGCCGGTCTGATCCGGGAGCCGGACACCGGGGGGAACTGCTGAGCGGGCGGCGGACGGGGGGTGACCCCGTCCGCCGCCCGTTTCTGTGTGCGCGGTGCTCACCGGACACCGTGGGGCTGTGTTCGGCCACCGTGCGGGATACTGCGCAGGAGAGATTCCGGTGAGAGGTGACCTCCGTGGACCACGGCGTTCGGACAGCCGACGGCGGCGCATCGCCCGCTGAGCATCCTGCCGAGGCGCAGCAGCTCGCCGTCCGGCTCGAGTACCTCTTCGCCCATGTCCAGCCGTTGGGGCGGCGCCACACGCTCCAGGAGGTGGTCGACGGGATCAAGGATGACGGCGGTGGTGGTGACACGACGCTCTCCGTCGGCCGGCTCTCCATGCTGGTGAACGGCAAGGTTCCCAATCCGACCGTCGGGACGCTCCGCTCCCTCGCCCGGTTCTTCGGCGTGCCGACCGCCTACTTCGTCGACGACGACGTAGCCGCCCAGACCATGGCGCAGCTGGGCCTCCTCAATGCCCTGCGGTCCAACGACGTCCAGGCCGTGGCCCTGCGGGCCGCCGCCGTGGCCGCGTCCTCGGCGCACGGGCTCGACCTGGTGCGCACGCTCGTGGAGCGGGCCGGACGGACGGCAGCCGGCACGGCGGACCGGCCGGGCGGGCCGGCGGCACCGCCCGACTGACCACCCGACGGCGATCACCTGCATACACTCCTTCCCGCAAAGGGTCACGCTCCGCAGCCGCGGCAGTGTGCGCTGTGGTGAGGGGGGCGTGTGGAGTCCGAGGAGTGGTCGGCCGTCGATGCCCGTTTCACGGCCATCCTCGATGAACTGGAGATAGCCCGGCCGCTGGACGTGGAGGATCTCTGCCGGGCGATCGCCGAGCGGCGCGGGCGGGCGCTCCACCTGCTGCCCCTGCCGGAGTCGGCCGGTGCCGACGCGGGCTTGTGCGGGCTGTGGCTGGGGCTGGCCGACACCGACGTCGTCTTCTACGAGCCGGGCACCAGCCCGGTCCACCGGACCCACATCATCCTGCACGAGCTGGCGCACATCCTGCTCGGTCACGGAAAGCTGGCGGACGGCGAATCCGCCGTTCTGGCCGGCCTCTTCCCGAATCTGGACCCCGCGCTGGTGAGCAGCATGCTCGCCCGGGGCCGGACCTCGTACTCCGCTGTCGAGGAGCAGGAGGCCGAACTGCTGGCGACGCTCATCAGCAGTCACGGCCGGAGCACCCCGGTGGCCCGGCGGACGGCCTCGTCACGGGAGGCCGGCGTGCTCGGCCGGCTCGGCGACGCCCTGGCGCGCGGACGGGGTCGAGGACGATGACGATGACGATGACGACCGTACGGGCCGTCGATGTGGCCATGCTCTGTCCGACCGTGACGGGCACCGTCCTGATGGCGCGTGGCGCCCTCACGGGCGGCAGGCGCGAACGGTGCCTGTGGGGCGCCCTGTTGCTGGTGACGGGCGCGGTCGCGGCGGGAGTGCCCGGAATCCGGCGCTGCATCGAGAACCTGCTGGGGGTCGCCAGTGTCGCGAACGTGGTCGTCCACCTGCTCACGCTGGGGGCCGCGGCCTGTCTGATCGAGTTCGTCCACGGGACCACGGACGACCGGCGCGGGCTGTCGGCGCCCGTCTGGGGGCTGGCCGCGGCGTGCCCGGCCCTGGTGCTCGTGTTCGCCCTGATGCCTCGTCCGGACGGGGAGGAGGACCTGCTGACGCAGACGACCACGGGATGGTCGCTGGCCTACTGGGGCATCGTCACGCTCTACCTCGGCTGGGGTCTCCTCGTGTGTGCCGTGATGTGTTTCCGGTACATGGGCCACGCCGCGTCCGGTGCGCTGCGCACCTCCCTGCGCCTGATCGGAGCGGGGAGTCTGTTCGGGCTCGCCCACGAGGCCCACCGCGCGGTGTACCTGCTGGTGCACACGGCGGCTCCGGGATGGTTCGCCGGCACGGCCGTGGTCGCGACGACCCAGGTGCTGTTGGCGTCCTCGGTGCTCCTGCTCGTCCTGGGCGTGTCCTGGCCGGGTCTGGCCGAGCGGGTCCGGGTGCGGCGGGTCCGGACGCGGATCAGGAGGATCCGGCCCCTGTGGCTGGCGCTGCGCGAGACGGTGCCGGAGGTGATGCTGCCGCTGCCGGCCGCCCTCGCCGAGGACCCCGACGTGCTGCTGTACCGGTACGTCATCGAGATCCGCGACGGCGCCCTGGCCCTCGGCGCCTTCGCCGGTGAACGGACCCGGGAGGCGGCGCGGACCCTGCTGACCGCGCAGGGGCTGTCCGGGACGGCCCTGGAGGCGGCCGTGGAGGCGGCGGCCCTGCGGTACGCCGCGCGGCAGACGGTCCCGGGGGAGGCGTCGCCCGGCGCCGCCCGTCCCCCGGGGACGGGCCCGGCCGGCGACGATCTCGATGCCGAGGTCACCTGGCTGGAGCTCGTGGCGGAGGCCTACGCGACCCCAGGGGTCCGGCGCGTGGCCGGGGAACTCCCGGCCGGGCCCGCCCCCGCCGGCGAGGACGCTCCCGACACTCCCTAGGAGGGTGCGGCGATCGGGCGTCAGTCGTCCGCCGGGAGGACGTCCGTCGGGTCGAAGGCCTCGTCGAGGGACTTCATCAGACGGTCCCGCTCGACCTCGTCCAGGGGGACCGGGGTCACGTCGGTGGCGTCGGTCAGCCGGCGGAAGCCGCCCCGGCGCTGGAGCCGGCCGCTGACCCGGATCGGCACGCCCGCCAGGTGCGCGTGCCCCGCCACCCGGTACGCCTCCTCGTCCAGGACCGCCCGTACGTACGGGACCTCCGCCCCGGCCAGCACCCGCAGCCGGATCGTGCCCCCGCCGCCGGGGGCCGAGCGCCGCATCCGGACCACCGCGCCCGCCACCCGCACGGGGACGGCCGGTTCGTCCCGGGTGTAGCGCGCCGCCGCCTCGCGGAGCACGGGCAGGTCCCCCGGGGAGAACTCCACGGGTTCCGGGCGGGCCGCGCACCCCGCCGGGACCCCGGCGGCCGGGGCCCAGGCCAGGGCGATCCGGGCTCCCTCCGAGCCGCGGACCAGTGCGATCAGGGCGTCCGCGAGCTCCCGGCTGACGCCGGCCTCGACCGCCGCGTCGAAGGCCTCCATGCCCCCGGTGGCCCGCCGGTAGTCCACGGCCTCGCGGGCGGCGTGCAGCGCGTGGTGCAGCCGGGTCATGGTGCCCCGCCCGCCGTCGACCGGGACGTACGCGGTGAGCCTGCGTCCGCCGGGGGCCGGCCCGACCAGGACCCCGTCCAGCGCGCGCTCGGCCTGTCCGCGGTGCCGGGCGCCGTGGTACCCGGCCCTGGCCCGGTCGGCGAGGGCTCCGGCCAGCAGGAGCTGCCGGGCGGCCGAGCGCAGCTGCTCCTGTACGGTCCAGGCCGCCGCGCCCCGGGGTCCGTACGGGCCCTCGGGGCCCTCGGGGATCCGCCGCTCCCAGCGGATCTCGTCGCTGGGCACGCTCAGTCCGTACAGCACCTCCCGCGCGGACGGCAGCGCGCTGCGCGAGAGCGCGGCCAGCGCCTCCTCCAGCAGGTCGCAGCTGTCGGGGAAGGCACGGCTCTCCGGGACGAGCAGGCTGGTGCCCCCGGCGGCCGTCGCGTGGGGGGCGGGGGGCGTCCAGCGTCCGTACCGCCCGGCGGCCCCGCCCCGGCGCTGCCAGCCGTGCCGGTGCAGCAGGGCTCCCAGTACGGCCGGGTCGACGTGTGCGGGGTCGGGGGTCCCCGAGTCGGAGAAGTCCCCGTACTCGGACGGGGACGTCAGCGGTTCGAGGTTCGGTGAGTGCCAGTGCATCAGGGTGTCCCTCCCGACCCGACCCGGGTCATGATCTCGCACAGCGCCCGGTCGTCGAAGATCCGCGTGGTCGGGATCCGAACGGTCGTCCGGCGCCGGCCGGTCACGGGGTGCCCGGCGAGGTTGGTCCAGTAGCAGCAGTGCCGCAGGTCGAGCCGGTCGTGGCCGGCGGCGAGCCACTGGTCGCGCTCTCGCGGGACGAGCATCACGACGAGGATCTTGTGGACGGCGACCGGTGTGCGGGCCAGCTTCACCAGGTGCTCGTTGTCGAGCGTGAACGCGAAGGTGGGCCCCGCCGGTCTCGGCGGTGTCTGGTAGGTCGCCTTCAGCTGCACCTTGATGGTGACCTCGTCGTCGACGACGTGTTCGGGCGCGCCGTGGTTGACCTGCCAGTCGATGCCGTTGTCCGGAAAGGGCTGGGAGAGCGAGCAGCCGGCCGCGGCGGCGACTGCGTGCAGGTATCCCACCTGGAGGGTCTCCATGCAGGCGGTGGTGGCGAGCGTGCCGCGCAGCGGTCCGGTCCGCGGCTCGATCCGCGGTCCGGTCCGCCCTTGCAGCATCCCGCCCGGTTCGGGCTGCGCGAGCGCCATGGCCGGCTCCCCATGCCTTGCGGGCTCTGCCGAATGCGGGTGGACGGGGTGACGACCGGTCATGTGTGCGGTCCCCCAGGGAAGTTGTCTCCGTAGCAGAGGGCCCGCAAACGGCGTACGGCGCAAACAGGCCGGGTATCACCGATTCGGGCAGGGGGCACGTTCCGAGGCGGCGGTGCCCGGGGGGCGCCCCATCTGCCGATCGGGGACGAGGAGTTCGCCATGACGCGCTGGTACGAGGGGCCACTGGCCGCATTCGACACGGAGACGACCGGGGTGGACGTGGAGCAGGACCGGATCGTGTCCGCCGCTCTCATCGTGCAGGAGTGTGCGGGCGGCCGCGTCCGCTCCACCCGCTGGCTGGTCAATCCCGGTATTCCGGTGCCTCCGGGCGCCACGGAGGTGCACGGGCTGACCGACGACCACCTCCAGCGCAACGGGCGCTGGCCGGCGCCGGTCGTGGAGGAGATAGCCCGTGCGCTCGGGGAGCAGCAGGTGGCGGGGCGCCCGGTGGTGGTGATGAACGCGCCGTTCGACCTGACGCTGCTGGACCGGGAGTTGCGCCGGCACCGGGCGTCGACGCTGGCGCGCTACCTGGACAACCGGCCGCTGACGGTGCTGGATCCGCGGGTGCTGGACAAGCACCTGGACCGGTACCGCAAGGGCCGCCGGACGCTGACGGACCTGTGCGCGCACTACGGGATAGAGCTGGAGGGCGCGCACGACGCGGCGGCGGACGCGCTGGCCTCGCTGGAGGTAGTCCGGGCGGTGGGGCGCAGGTTCGCGGCGCGGCTGGAGCGGCTGACCCCGGCGGAGCTGCACACCCTGCAGGCGGTGTGGCACGCGGCGCAGGCGCGCGGCCTGCAGGCGTGGTTCGCGCGGCAGGGGACGCCGGAAGCGGTGGATCCGCACTGGCCGCTGCGGCCGGAGCTGCCGGCGGCGGCGTAGGGCAAGGGGCCCCGGACGTGCGGAAGGCCGGTCCGTCGTGAGACGGACCGGCCTGACCCGGTGGGCGATACTGGGATCGAACCAGTGACCCCTTCGGTGTGAACGAAGTGCTCTCCCGCTGAGCTAATCGCCCGGGAACGGGTTGAACAATACAAGAGGCACGGGGTCTGGTTCAAACCGCTTCCGCCGGGGCCTGCAGCCGGGCCGCCAGGGCGTGCCGTCCGGCGCGCATCATGAGGGCGTGGTTGAGCCGGAACGCGGCCCGCGCGGGCACGGCGAGGCGCCGCAGCAGGGGCCTGCGCACTTCGACCTCCTGTTCGTACAGGACCCGCGTCCCGGGCCGGCCGGCTCCCCGGCGGGCCCGTACGGTCCACCGCGCCCAGCCTTCGACGTCGCCGTGCAGGGCCGCCTCCAGGAGGCCCCGGCGGGGATCGCGGAGCAGTTCGGTGGCGGTCATCCGGATCTCGTAGGGGAGGACGGAGCGGATGTGCAGGGTGCCGCTGTGACCGTCGATCTGCTCGACCGCGCGGACCTGGGGCCACCACCGGGGGTAGTCGCCGGTCCGCTCCAGTGCGGAGTAGACCCGCGCGGGCGGGGCGTCCAGGTCCCACACGCTGCGGAAGCGGTAGTGGTTCCAGCGGTCCAGGCGGCTGTGGTCCATGGGTCCAGTCTGGACCGGCGGCTCCCGGGGCGGGGCCGGCTCCCCCAAATCCACCCGTCCGTGCGGGCCACCAGTGCGCACCCGTGCGTACTCAGCAGGATCTGAGTACGCACACCCATGTCCTGACGGCGTGACGGGCACCACACTCCGGAGCATGGCATCTCCACCACCCGTCCCACCGCTGCCGCCCGGCCATGAGCTGGCCCTCATCGACCGGGAACTGGCCCAACTCGACGCCCGGCGCCGGTATTTGCTGGCCCGGCGGGACTGGCTGCTGCGGCTGCCGGCACCGCACGCCTGGGGGCCGGGGGCGCCCGCACGCCCGAAGGAGGCCTCTGCGCCGGGTGCGCAGAACGTGCTGCTGACGCTGGGCGCGGTGCTGCTCGCGGTGGCCGCGCTGGCGTTCACGCTGGTCAGCTGGGGGTCCTTGGGGATCGCCGGACGCAGCGCGGTGCTGGCCGTGGTGACGGCGGCCGCGCTGGGCGCTCCGGCGCTGCTGCTGCGCCGCGGGCTGCGGTCGACGGCCGAGTCGGTGGCGGCGGTGGGGCTGCTGCTGACGGTGCTGGACGCGTACGCGGTGTACGCGGTGTCCGCAACGGGGGTGGACGCCACCGCGTACGCGGCGGGGGCGGCGGCCGTGCTGGCGGCGCTGTGGGCGGGGTACGCCCGGGCACTGCCGGGGCTGGTGGTCCCGCTGCCGGCGGCGGTGCTGGCGGCCCAGCTCCCGCTGCCGCTGGCGGCGGTGGCCTCGGCGGCGGGTCCGGTGGGCCTGGGCTGGGCGGTGCTGGCGACGGCGGCCCTGGACGCGGGGCTCGTGCTGCTGGTGCCGGGGGTCCGCGCCCGGACTGCGGTGTCCGGCCCGGCGGCGGCCGCGGCGGCGGCTCTGGCGGCGGGGGCGCTGCTGACGGGTCTGTCCGAGACGGCCTCGGCCGGTTCGGCGGCCGCGGCGGCGGGTCCGGCCGTGCTGCTCGCGGGCTGCGCGGCGCTGGGCGTCGCGGTGGCCTGGCGTGAGCCTTCGGCGATGGCGGCCGCGGTCGTCGGCGCTCTTGCGGGGGTGGCGGCGCTCGGCGGCCCGGTCCGGCCGGTGCTGCCGCGGGAGTGGACGGTGGTGGTGTTCCTGCTGCTGGCGCTGCCGCTGCTGGCGGCGGTACGGGCGACCGCGCTCCCCGCGGCGGTCCGCCGGGGCCTGGTCCGGGCCGGGGCGGGGGTGGCCGCGCTGGCGGCGCTGTCGGCGCTGGCGGTCGCGCTCGGCTCGCTGGTGCTGCGGGCCCGGGTGCTGGGCGAGGTGTGGGCGGCGACGACCCCGCCCCGCGAGACGTACGGGGCGGGCCCGGCGGCCGCGGTGACGCTGCTGGTCGCGGCGGGCGCCGCCGGGTGGCTGGCGCGGGTGCTGCCACGGCCGGAGCCGGGCGTGGTCGCGGTGGTGCTCGGCTGGGCGGGGCTGTTCTCGGCGCCGCTGCTGTCGGGACTGCCGGTGGCGGTGGTGCTCGCGGCCCAGCTGGCGGTGACGGCGGCGACCGTGGTGTGGGCGCTGCGGATCGGGGGCGCCCCGGGGTACGCGGCCGCGGTGTGCGCGGCGGCGGGGTCGCTGGACCTGTCGGTGGCGGCGCTGGACGGCCGTACGGCCACGTTCGCGGTGTTCGGGCTGCTGGGTGCTGGCTGTGCGGGGGTGGCCGCGTACGGGCGCGCCGCCCGGCCCCTGAGGTCCGGCGCGGCCGCGCTGGCCGTCGGCTACGCGGCGGCCGTGGCGGTGGCTCTGGGGGCGCTGTGGGGGCTCGCGGTGGCCTGGTGGGCGTTGCCGCTGCTGACGGTCCCGGCGGCGGTGGCGGCGGCCGGGCCGCGGCTGGGCCGGGTGCGGCTCGCGGCGGAGGTCGCGGCGGCCGTGGCCGGCGGGGTGGCGCTGCTCCTGGCGGCCCGGGAGCCGGCCCTGGCGGCGTTGGTGTGCGCGCTGGCCGGGGTGGTCTGCGCGGGCGCGGCGGTGCGGGCGGAGCGGCGCGGGCTCGGCTGGGCGGCCGGCGTCCTGTTCGTGGCGGCGACGTGGCTCCGGCTGTCGCTGTCGGGGGTGGAGGTGCCGGAGGCCTACACGCTGCCGGTGACGGCGCCGGCGCTCGCGGTGGGCTTCCTGCGCCGTCGCCGGGACGCCGGGGCCTCGTCGTGGACGGCGTACGGGCCGGGGCTGGGCGCGACCCTGCTGCCGAGCCTGATCGCGGCCTGGGGCGACGCGCACTGGCTGCGGCCGCTGCTGCTGGGGCTCGCGGCGCTGGCGGTGACCCTGCTGGGCGCGCACCGGCGGCTCCAGGCCCCGCTGCTGCTCGGGGGCGCCACCCTGGCGGCGGTGGCCGTGCACGAGCTGGCCCCGTACGTGGTCCAGGTCGTGGACGCGCTGCCGCGCTGGCTGCCGCCGGCGGTGGCGGGCCTGCTGCTCCTGGTGGTGGGGGCGACGTACGAGAAGCGGCTGCGGGACGCGCGGCGGCTGCGGGCGGCCCTCGGCCGGCTCGGGTGACGGCCGGGGCGGGCCGGAACGCCAAGGGCCCGGAGACGGTGAAGTCTCCGGGCCCTTGGTCCGGGTGGGCGATACTGGGTTCGAACCAGTGACCCCTTCGGTGTGAACGAAGTGCTCTCCCACTGAGCTAATCGCCCGGACGCACCGCAAACATTACCCCATGTCAGCGGTGGTTCCCGACCATCACCCGACCATCACTGGTCCTTGAGGTGCCAGGGCATCGTGAGGCCGTACTTCCACAGGTAGAAGCCGATCAGCGCGCCGGCGATCGCGAGCCCGACGCTGGTGAGGATGATGTTGCGGCGGCGGACCTTGGGGTCCAGGGCCTTCTGCGCGGCCTCGGTGACCTTCCGCTTGGTCCAGCGCAGCACGAGCGACGCCCAGGCGAACTCGGTGGCCCAGATCGCCAGGCCCGCGAAGATCGCGACCCAGCCGGGGCCGGGCAGGACGAGCATGGCGACGCCGGCGCCGATGACGGCGAGGCCGACGATGAAGACGCCCACCTGCCAGCTGAGGTGCAGGGTGCGGCGCGACTTGATGAAGGCGGGAGCCTTCGATACGTGCGGCGCCTCTTGCGTGGTGTGCTCGGTCGTGCCGTCGGCTGCGGACTCTGCTGCGGACTCTTGGGTCCCTCGGTCACTCCCCGTATTCATGGCACCGAATCTACCGGAGCCGGAAGCACACGTGAATGGAGCTTTGGATCCGCCGTCCGAGGGACCCAGAGGTCCGCAAAACGGTCAGAGGGGTTTACAACGGCACCGTAGGTGGCATGTCGATTTCGCCGACGTGCGAATCCCCGAGCGCACACTGAGCGAAAGGCCCTGGCGCTTATGAACACCACGGTCAGCTGCGAGCTGCACCTGCGCCTCGTTGTGTCGAGCGAGTCCTCACTGCCTGTCCCGGCGGGCCTGCGGTATGACACGGCCGATCCCTACGCCGTGCACGCCACCTTCCACACCGGCGCCGAGGAGACGGTCGAGTGGGTATTCGCCCGAGACCTCCTCGCTGAGGGCCTCCACCGGCCCACCGGAACCGGAGACGTCCGCGTCTGGCCGTCCCGCAGCCACGGTCAGGGCGTCGTGTGCATCGCCCTGAGCTCACCGGAGGGAGAAGCACTCCTCGAAGCACCCGCCCGCGCACTCGAGTCGTTCCTCAAGCGGACGGATGCCGCGGTTCCGCCCGGGACCGAACACCGGCACTTCGACCTCGACAAAGAGCTCTCCCACATCCTGGCCGAAAGCTGAACCAGGCCCTCAGGGAGCACCTCCCGGCCTGCGCCGGGGGCCACTCCGCACCGTCCGACTCGGGGCGACGGTGCGGGCTGGACAAAAACCACATACGGCAGTGCCGGCGCTGTTCCCGCGGAAGCCGTCCGCGTGGACGGCGCCGGCGTGCGTGACGCAGTCGCCACAGGGGTGCCTCCCGGTACCGCCCGGGGGCGGCTAGAGTCGGCCCCCATCGGCGGCACCGGTCCGTCGCCGCAGGCCCGGCCCCCAGGGAGCGACCCCCGTGCAGATTCCCCACGACACCCGTCGCGCGCTCGACGTCGTCGTCGCGCTGGTGAACACCGCGGCCGAGGCGGAGCAGCCCGACGGTCTGGCGGACATCGGCTCGCTGCGTGAATTCGTACGCGAGTACGAGATCAGCGACGTCGGCGAGCTCGGCGCCCGCGACCTCGCCGGGGTGCGCACCGTCCGCGGCAAATTCGCCCAGGTCTTCGGGGCACCCAATCCGCGGACCGCGGCCGGCCTGATCAACGAGCTGGTGGCGACCGCGGGAACCACCCCGCAGCTGACCGACCACGACGGCTACGACTGGCACGTCCACTACTTCGCGCCGGGCGCCTCGCTGGGCGACCACCTCGCGGCCGACGGCGGCATGGCGCTGGCCTTCATCGTGGTCTCCGGCGAACAGGAACGCCTGCGCCGCTGCGAGGCACCCGACTGCCGACGGGCCTTCGTGGACCTGTCCCGCAATCGCTCGCGGCGCTACTGCGACAGCCGGACCTGCGGGAACCGGCTGCACGTGGCGGCGTACCGGGCCCGGCGCAAGGAGGCCGACGCGGGGCCGTCAGAGCAGGAAGAGGTCGTGCACGGCGGCCAGCAGCAGCAGGGTGCCGATCACCCCTAGGAAGATCATCAGGGGCGGCTGCGAGAGCGCGAAGAGGCAGCCTCGCGGCTCCTCGGCAACGGGGGCGGGGTCCGGGGCCGGCGCGCGAACCGGCGGCTCACCCTGCGATGTGTCGAGCATGTCGGGGCGATGATGGCGCAGCGCACCCGCATCGCCCCCTCAACACGCCAGCGTCCGCGCGGGAGTTCACTCCTTCTTGTCAGGCCCGCGGCGAAGGCCGGGCCGGACCTCAGATGCCGTGCTTCTTCAGAATCGCTTCGATGTCGGAGAAGTCATCCGCAGGAGTGGCGGGCGCGGCGCCCGGCCGGGAGGCCGGCTGCGGACGGGCGCCCGCGCCCAGTGAGGGGGCGGACGCGGCCGGGGCCACGGCTTCCCGCCGCCGGCCGCCCTTGGCTGCCTCGGCCGGCTTCGCGGACCTCTCCGCCGCGCCGACGCCGCGCCGCTCGACGGCCCGCGTGGTCATGAACAGCACCCACGACAGGCCGAGCAGCCCGAAGCCCGCCCAGACGGCCGGGTTGAACACGATCCCGGACACCCACTCCACGAGGCCCGTCAGCACCAGGGCGACCGGCACCAGCGCGTACGCCGTGATCCGTGTGGCGGTGAGGAAACGCCTGCGGTACGCGGCCACCGCGGCGATCCCCAGGCCCGCCGCGGACACCGCGGAACAGATGGTCTCGGCAAGCATGCGGTCCTCCAGGGGTGGGCGTTCCGTCCCTTCCATCCTGCACCGGGCGGCGCCGTACGGGCCATGTCCACGGGGGATCCGGGGCCCGTCTCGGGGAGAATTCGGGGTCGCGCCTCCTCCCCGGGGATGGGTCAGGGGTGCGTTTCGGTGGCTGCGCCCCGCGGCTGGGACACTGGTCGCATGACCGATTCCGTGATCCTCGACGTCTGGTGCGAACTCCAGTGCCCGGACTGCCACCGCGCCCTGGACGACGTACGCGCCCTGCGGGCCCGCTACGGCGACCGCCTGGACATCCGGCTGCGCCACTTCCCGCTGGAGAAGCACAAGCACTCCTTCGCCGCGGCGCAGGCCGCCGAGGAGGCCGCCGAGCAGGGGCAGGGTTGGCCGTACGTGGAGGCCGTCCTGGCCCGCACCGCGGAGCTCGGCGAGCGCGGCGAGGCCGTCCTGCTGGATGCGGCCCGTGAACTCGGGCTCGACGCAGAGGAGTTCGACACCGCACTGATCGACGGCCGGCACATCCTGATCGTCGACGCCGACCAGGCCGAGGGCAAGGCCATCGGCGTGACCGGCACCCCGACGTACGTGATCGACGGCGAACGCCTCGACGGCGGCAAGAGCCAGGAGGGCCTGCGCGCCCGCATCGAGGAGATCGCCGACCGCCTCCTCGCCGCCGACGCCGGTCAGCCCTGACGGCTGAGCTCCGTCGGGCGAGGGACAGCCCTAGAGGAGTTCCTTGGTGTAGTTGACGTCGGTCGTCCGGTAGCCGAGGGATTCGTACAGCCGCAGGGCCGGGGTGTTGCCGGCGAAGACGTGGAGTCCGAGGACGCGGTGGCCCCCGGCGAGGGCCGCGCGTTCGGCGAGCAGCATCAGGTCCCGGCCGTGGCCCCGGCCGCGGTGCTCCTCGGCGACCGCGACGTCGAAGACGTACGCGCCCTCCCCCACCGGCGCCACCCACACGTGGCCCACCGGGACGCCCCCCGCCTCCAGGACGAGGAGGGCGACGCCCTCGGTGGCCAGTCCGTGCGGCAGCTGGCGTTCGTGGTCGGCCACCGACTTGGCCCGGGCCGCCTCCTCGGACAGACCGCGGCTGGTCCAGTCCTCTGCGTAGCCGTCGATCGCCCGGACGAGCCAGACCTCGTACTCGGCCTCCGTCATGGGGCGTCCGACGACCCCCTCGCGGAGCTCGGGCGGCTCCGCGGGGAGGTCCTTGGCCATGTTGCGGCTGTACTCGGTGTACCCGAGCGCCTGCGCCATCCGCAGTCCGCCCGCCGACGCGACGGGTACGGAGACCCGCACGCGGCGGCAGCCCCAGCCGCGCAGCACCTCCTCGGCCGCGAGCGCCCCGACCGTGGCGCGCCCCCGCCGCCGGTCCGGCTCGTCGACGGTGAGGTCGCGGATCTCGCCGACGGTCGGCCCGAAGGGCGTGTCGCAGGCGGCGAGCAGCGCGCCGACGCGCCTGCTGTTGACGCGGATCTCGTACGGGCGCGACCGCGCGCCCCCGGTGCTCTGCTGAAGCGGCCCGCTCGGCCGCAGGGTGGTGGTCATCGATCGAGTTCTACCCGTCCCGCGGGTCCCTGCGACAGGCATTTAACGGGCGGTTCGGCTGCCGGCCCCCTCGCGCCTCACGGGTCCAGGTCGGCTCCGGCGTGCGCGTCGAAGATCCGCATCGCCTCGGCCGTGACCGGCCCGGGAGCCCCCGCCGTCGTGCGCCCGTCGACCCGGTGGACGGCCTGCACGTCACGCAGGGTGGAGGTCAGGAAGATCTCCTCGGCCTGCTCCAGCGCCTCGAAGGGCAGGTCGGTCTCCTTGGCCCCGGCCCACTCCACCACCAGGGCACGGGTGATCCCGGCGAGGCAGCCGGAGGACACGGGCGGGGTGTGCAGCTCGCCGTCGAGGACCACGAAGACGTTGGAGCCGGTGCCCTCGCAGAGCCGCCCGACGGTGTTGGCGAACAGGGCCTCGGAGGCCCCGGCGCGGGCGGCGGCGGCCAGCGCGACGACGTTCTCGGCGTACGAGGTGGTCTTCAGCCCGGCCACGGCGGAGCGCTCGTTGCGGACCCAGGGGACGGTGATCACGGCGGTGGTGTCCGGCCTGCGGGTGGTCTCGCCGACGGCCACGACCAGCGTGGGCCCGTTGTCCCCGCGGTCGGAACCGAGCGGGGAGATCCCGCCGGTGTACGTGATGCGCAGCCGGCCGAGCGGCACCGGGTTGGCCTCCAGCACGGCCGCGCAGGCCCGGCGCACCTCGTCCGCGTCGGGGTCGGGCAGTCCGAGACCCCGGGCCGAGCGGGTCAGCCGGTCCACGTGGCGGGTGAGGGCGAAGGCCGTACCGCGCTCCGCCTTCAGCGTCTCGAACACGCCGTCGCCCACGGTCAGCCCGTGGTCGAACACGGACACCTGCGCGCTGTCGGCGTCCCGCAGCGCGCCGTCGAGCCAGATCCTCACCGTACGATCCCTCCGTTCACCCAGGGGTACCGGTCACCTCATGGGCTCCCGACGCTACCCGGAGCAGGCGGGCGGCCTTCAGTTCGGTCTCGGCCCATTCGCGTTCGGGGTCGGAGCCCCAGGTGATGCCGGCGCCGGTGCCGAAGAGCAGGCGCGCGCCGCCCGGGCCCTGGCGGTCGATCCAGAAGGTGCGGATGCCGACGGCGAGCTCGGCGGTGCCGCGGTCGGCGTCGACCCAGCCGATGCCCCCGCAGTAGGGGCCGCGGGGGGCGGTCTCCAGGGCCTCGATGATCCGCAGGGCGGAGGACTTGGGCGCGCCGGTGACGGAGCCGGGCGGGAAGGTCGCGGCGAGCAGCTCGGGCCAGCCCGCCCCGTCGGCGAGTTCGCCGGTGACGGTGGAGACGAGGTGGACGAGCCCGGGGTGCTCCTCGACGGCGCACAGCTCCGGGACGGCAACGGAGCCGGTGGAGCAGACCCGGCCGAGGTCGTTGCGCACGAGGTCCACGATCATCACGTTCTCGGCGTGGTCCTTGGGCAGGAGGTCGGCGGCGGTGCGGCCCGTGCCCTTGATGGGGCCGGACTCCACGTGGCGGCCGGTCCGGCGCAGGTACAGCTCGGGGGACGCGGTGGCGATCTCGACGCCGTGAGCCGGGAGACGAATCGTTCCTGCATACGGGGCCGGGTTGCCGCGCGCGAGCAGCGCCGTGAGGGCGTCGACGTCGGCGCGGTCCGGGTCGGGCAGCGGTGCGGACATCACGCGGCAGAGGTTGGCCTGGTAGACCTCGCCCGCTGCGATGTGCTCGCGGATGCGCCGTACGCCGGACGTGTAGGCGGCGCGGTCCAGGGAGGAGGACCACCGGTCGGCGGCGGGCCCGCGCCAGGCTCCGGCGACGGGCGCCGGGACGGGGTCGGGGCGTACGTCTCCGAAGCGGGCGCAGACCAGCCGCCCCTCGAAGTCTGCGGACACCGCCCAGAAGCCCGTCGAGTCGAGGGCGCTGGGGTCGCTGGTGACGTCTCGGAGGTCGGTCGCGAGGAGGCCGCCGAAGCGGGCCAGGGGGAGCAGGTCGTGCACGGCTGCGAGTCTATGACCGGTGACGCCGCGGCGCCGGTGAGGTGACCGCCGGGTGACCGGTGGTGATCGAGCGGCAGCACGCTGCGGAAACGCGTTTTTGAGCTGGCCCGGTAATCCGCTAGAGTTCAACACGTCGCCAGGGAGCGAAGGGGAAAAACCCCGGAGCGAACACGGTGACCTGCGGACGTAGCTCAGTTGGTAGAGCACCACCTTGCCAAGGTGGATGTCGCGAGTTCGAGTCTCGTCGTCCGCTCGAAGTGGGGGAATCTTCCCGAGAACCCCTGCAGCTCCATGGTGGAGTGGCCGAGAGGCGAGGCAACGGCCTGCAAAGCCGTCTACACGGGTTCAAATCCCGTCTCCACCTCCAAGGACGATTAGCTCAGCGGGAGAGCGCTTCCCTGACACGGAAGAGGTCACTGGTTCAATCCCAGTATCGTCCACTGATCCGCAAGGATCCCCGCGCGATTAGCTCAGCGGGAGAGCGCTTCCCTGACACGGAAGAGGTCACTGGTTCAATCCCAGTATCGCGCACGCAGTACACGCACCATCTGCGGTTTCGACCGCGGTCCCGCGCGATTAGCTCAGCGGGAGAGCGCTTCCCTGACACGGAAGAGGTCACTGGTTCAATCCCAGTATCGCGCACCACCCGGAAGCCCCGGCCGTCTCGACGGTCGGGGCTTCTGCGTTTGTACGGCGCCGCGACGTGGGCTGGGCCGCGGCGGGTGGGGCGCCGGCGGGTGGGGCCCCGGCGGGTGGGGCCCCGGGACGCCTCAGGAAGAGAAGAGCATCCGGGCGAAGCCGCCCTTGTGGTGACCGTGGTGACCGTGCCCGTGGCCGCCGTGGTGCGGGGCGCCCCAGACGGGCGCGGGGGCGGCGTGCTGGACCGGGTACGGGGCCGGGGGCGCCGCCGGCGGCGGGACCTGGCCGTACTGTCCGGCGGTGTACTGGGACTCCATGCGGGTCAGCGCCTCCAGCTCGCCGTAGTCCAGGAAGATGCCGCGGCAGCCGCTGCACTGCTCGATCTGGACGCCGTTGCGGTTGTAGGTGTGCATCATCGCGTGACACTTCGGACACTGCATGACCGGATCAACTCCTCGCCGTCTGCTTCGCCACCGGACGCGTGCCCGGTGGCGTGAAGCTCACCCTACGACGGAGCGTGCGCCTCCAAGTCGGGCGGGAGGGACGCAATTCGGGCACAGGATTCCACCATCAGCCGTTCCACGTCGTCGAGTCGGCGGTGGTTTTCCACCGATTTGGCCAGGGCGAGGGCCGCGGTCTGCACGGTCAGGGCCCGGGCCGCGAGGTCCAGTTCCGGCCAGGGGTCGGAGCCGGGCGGCCCGGCCGCGGGCCCGCCGTCGGCGCGATAGGAGTCGAGGAAGGTGACCCAGGTGCCGGTGTCGAGCAGGCCGGCGGCGTACCAGGCGGCGGGCCGGGCCAGATCCCAGGCGGGGGTCCCGATGCCGAGGTCGTCGACGTCGATGAGCCGCCAGCCCCCGTCGGGGCCGGGGCCCCGCACCAACTGCCCGAGGTGCAGGTCCCCGTGGCACAACGCCCCACCCCGGGGCGCCGGCGCCTCCCCCCGCACCCAGGCGGGCAGGGTCCGCGCGGCGGCCCGGACGAGGTCGCCGGCCGGGCGGCCCTCTGCGGGGCCGGGGACGAGGGCGGGCCCGGTACGCGTCGTCCCCGCGGCGCCCCGGGCCCCGGCGGGCCCGCCGGCGGCCGGGGCGGCCCCATCGGCGGTGGCGGACGCGGCGGCGGATGCGGATGCGGAGGCAGCTGCCGCCGAGGCGGCTCCCCCGGCCGTCGGGCCGCGACCACCGGCCCGGTCAGGTGCCGTCGCCCGGTCAGGTGCCGTCGCCCGGTCAGGTGCCGTCGCCCGGTCGAGCCGGCGCAGGGCGCGGGCCAGTTTGGCGGGGCCGCGCATCGGCGGGACCGGGCCCGGAAGCCGGTGCACCGGCACCTGGTGCAGGGCCGCCAGCAGTCGCCCCGCCGCCTCCCAGGGGGCGTCCCCGGGGCGCTCCGGGTCGACCGGGACCCCGTACGGCCAGAGGGACACGGGGCGGCCGCCGAGGAAGCCGACCTCGGGGCGCAGTGGGGCCAGCAACACCCCGGCCAGCGCCTCGTCCGCGGCGATGCGCATGCGCACGGCGAGGCCCGCGCGGTCGCTGTCCCCGGCGTGCGCCTTGGCGACGACGTCGCCGCAGCGCACGACGGTGCCGTCCTCCCGCTCCGCGAGCAGCTCGTACGGGGTGTCGTGCCGCCCCGCGCCGGCGTACGCCGCGAGGGCGGCGGGCAGTGGCTCCTGGTTCATCGGGCTCCGCGGCTCCCCTCACTGGCGTCTCGGGAGCAGGTTACGCAGCTGCGGGACGGCATGAAAAAGGGTGTTGCCCGTCCGACTCCCCAGTCGGACGGGCAACACCCTTCTCCTGCCGTCCGTCGCGCCCCCGTCCCCACGGGGTTCGACAGGCCGATGTCCCGGCCCGGGCCGCTCTCCCGGGCCCGGGGCGCCGCTCAGCGCCCCAGCATCACGCCCACGGACGACGCCTGTGCCGCCACCTGGTCGAATCCTCCGAAGAGGAAGAGCAGGAGGGCGGCCAGGGGGAGCACCATGGCCGCGGCCACCAGTGGATGGCGGGTGCCGGACTCATGGCCGTTGAACGCGAATGCCTTGCGTCCGTGCCGCGTGATGTCCGCCATGACCCTCTCCCTGTCGGTTGGCAGCGGCGGGCTCGTGACCTCGGGGGACGAGTGCGCCACCCGCCGCTTGTCTTCAACACTAGGTGTGCGCAGGGCCCCTGGCGTCCTGCCCTCGTACCGCTTGGCAGGCCTCCGGGAGGATGACGGGACCACCCCGCACGTACTCCCCTGGGTGGAGACCGCTCACCCGTCCTGGGGGTCTTCCCGGAGGGGATGACCGGAGGGTAGTGAGTTCGCTCACTTCCGTCACCCCCCGCGCATGCGTGTCGGCCGACGGGGTACGCACAAGATCCACCCCGCGCGCCCGCCCGGCGCACGCGCCCCCGCCCTCCGCGTGCCCGGCGCACCACCCGCGCAGGCGCCCCAATCCCCTTGAGCCGAGGGCCTTTTGGCCGAACCGACAAGTGCCTTGCGGGCAGGGGTCCGTGCGGGTGAGGAACCCTCAAGTGGGTTGTGCCGCACTGACGATCGAATCCTCCGGCGAGGGCGCGGCCTCTGAGCGCTCGTGGCGGATGGTCCGTAAGCTGTGGCACGTCAACAGGACGACCGGGCAGCGGGGTGGACATGGCGATGATGCGGCTCCGGCGCGAGGACCCGCGTGTCGTCGGCTCATTCAGGCTGCACCGACGGCTCGGTGCCGGCGGTATGGGCGTGGTCTACCTGGGATCGGACCGGCGCGGACAGCGTGTCGCGCTGAAGGTGATCCGGCCGGATCTGGCCGAGGACCAGGAGTTCCGCTCGCGCTTCGCGCGCGAGGTGTCCGCCGCCCGGCGGATCCGCGGCGGGTGCACCGCGCGCCTCGTGGCCGCGGACCTGGAGGCGGAGCGCCCGTGGTTCGCCACGCAGTACGTGCCCGGCCCGTCCCTGCACGACAAGGTGGCCGAGGAGGGCCCCCTCACGGCCGCGCAGATCGCCGCGATCGGCGCCGCGCTCTCCGAGGGGCTGGTCGCCGTGCACGAGGCGGGGGTCGTCCACCGCGATCTCAAGCCCTCGAACATTCTTCTGTCCCCCAAGGGCCCGCGGATCATCGACTTCGGGATCGCATGGGCGACCGGGGCGAGCACTCTCACCCATGTGGGTACGGCCGTCGGCTCCCCCGGCTTCCTCGCTCCCGAGCAGGTGCGGGGGGCCGCGGTCACCCCGGCCACGGACGTCTTCGCGCTGGGAGCCACCCTGGCCTACGCGGCGACCGCCGACTCGCCCTTCGGGCACGGCAGTTCCGAGGTCATGCTGTACCGGGTGGTGCACGAGGAGCCGCATCTGGTCGGTGTCCCGGACGCGCTGGCGCCGCTCGTACAGGCCTGCCTGGCCAAGGACCCCGAGGAGCGGCCCAGCACGCTCCAGCTGTCGATGCGGCTGAAGGAGATCGCGGCCCGCGAGGCGCAGGGGCTGTCCGACGGCCGCCCGCCGGCCCAGCGGGCGCGGGTCGAGCGGCCCGCCGGGCGGCCGGCGGAGCGGGCCGACGCGTACGCGGACCAGCGCACGGAGCGCCGTACGGGCGGCACGCCCACGCCCCACGCACCGGACCAGGGTCACGGCCACGGCGGTCACGGGCACGGCGGCCAGGCCGGGGCGGGCAAGGGCCCGCACAGCGGTCCGCACGCCCGCCCTTCGTCCTCGCGGAACCCGGGCGGCCCGTCCTCCCGGCCGACGGCGGGACGTACCGGCGGCCGCCAGGCCCCGCGTACGACGGGGGCGGGGCGCCGCCCCTCCCGGCCGGACCCCCGGCTGATGCGGCAGCGGCTGATCGTGTTCGTCGTGGTGACGCTGATCGTCGCACTGGGCATCGCGGCCGCCCAGAAGATCTAGATCTCCGGAAGGTCCGGGAGCGGGCTGCGGGGCGGGCGGGTGGCGTAGAAGGCCACCGCCGAGGCCGCGGCCACGTTCAGGGAGTCGATCCCCTCGGCCATCGGGATCCGCACCCACTCGTCGGCGGCGCGCAGCGCGTACGTGGACAGGCCGTGCCCCTCGGAGCCGAGCATGATCGCGGAGCGTTCGAAGCGCTCCGGCGGGACCTGGTCCAGCGGTGTGGCCTTCTCGCTCGGCGTCATCGCCAGGATCCGGTAGCCCGCCTCGCGGACCTTCTCCAGGTCGGCGGGCCACTGGTCCAGGCGTGCGTACGGGACCGAGAAGACGGACCCCATCGAGACCTTGATGGCGCGCCGGTAGAGCGGGTCCGCGCAGTCCGGGGAGAGCAGTATCGCGCTGATGCCGAGGGCGGCGGCACTGCGGAACGCGGCGCCCAGGTTGGCGTGGTCGACGAAGCCCTCGAAGACGGCGATCCGGTGCCCGGTCCCCTCCCCCGCGAGCAGTTCGGCGGCCGCGGGCAGCGGCTTGCGCTGCATGGAGGCGAGGGCGCCGCGGTGCACGTGGTAGCCGGTGACGCGTTCGGCGAGCTCCGGGGTGACGGCGTAGACCGGGGCCGGGAGCTCGTCGATGACGTCGCGCATGACGTCGACCCACTTCGCGGAGAGCAGCATCGAGCGCATCTCGTACCCGGCGTCCTTGGCGCGTCTGATGACCTTCTCGCCCTCGGCGATGAAGAGGCCCTCCTCGGGCTCGCGCCGGCGCCGGAGTTCGACGTCGGTCAGGCCCGTGTAGTCGCGCAGGCGCGGGTCGTCGGGGTCTTCGACGGTGATGAGATCAGCCACAGGGTGATACTGCCTTGTCCGGGGTGTGGTGCCAACGGCCGTGCCGGGCGCGGGTGTTTCAGGCGGCGGGGGTGCCCGCGTTGACGACCTCGCCGATCACGATGACCGCGGGCGGACGGATCTCCTCCGCCCGTACGGTCTCGCCGACGGTCGCGAGGGTGGCGTCCACCCGGCGCTGGGTGGCGGTGGTGCCCTCCTGGACGACCGCGACCGGGGTGTCCGCGGAGCGGCCGTGCCGGACCAGGGCCTCGGCGATCAGGCCGATCTTGTCGACGCCCATCAGGATCACCAGGGTGCCGGTGAGCCGTGCGAGGGCGGCCCAGTCCACCAGGGAACGCGGGTCGTCCGGGCCGACGTGGCCGCTGACCACGGTGAACTCGTGCGCCACACCGCGGTGGGTGACCGGGATGCCGGCGGCGCTCGGCACCGAGATGGAGCTGGAGATGCCGGGTACGACGGTGCAGGCGATGCCCGCCTCGGCGAGGGCGTGGAGCTCCTCCATGCCGCGGCCGAAGACGTAGGGGTCGCCGCCCTTGAGACGGACGACGGCCTTCCCGGCCTTCGCGTGCTCGATCAGGGCGTTGTTGATGGCCTCCTGGGCCATGTAGCGGCCGTACGGGATCTTCGCGGCGTCGATGACCTCGACGTGCGGCGGGAGTTCGTCGAGCAGGTCGCGCGGGCCGAGCCGGTCGGCGATGACCACGTCGGCCTCGGCGAGGAGACGGCGCCCGCGGACGGTGATCAGGTCGGGGTCGCCGGGACCGCCGCCGACGAGGGCGACGCCGGGGGTGTGCGGGCGGGCGGCCGTCAGGGAGCCGTCACGCAGCCCCTCCACGACGGCGTCGCGCACGGCGGCGGAACGGCGCGGGTCGTTGCCGCTGAGGACGGCGACGGTCACGCCCTCGACGCGCCCGGTGGCCGGCGTCCACGCGGTGGCCGCATCGGCGTCGTCGGCGCGCACGCACCAGACCCGGCGGGCCTCGGCCTCGGCGGAGGCGGCGTCGTTGGCGGCCCGGTCCCGGGTGGCGATCAGCGCGTACCAGGCACCGTCCAGGTCGCCGTCCTGGTAGCGGCGGCGCTCCCAGCGGATCTCGCCCGTCTCCGCCATGGCGTCCACGGAGGGCGTCGCGGACGGCGAGATCAGCAGGACGTCGGCGCCGGCCGCGACGAGCGCGGGCAGCCGGCGCTGGGCGACCTGACCGCCGCCGATGACGACGACGCGGCGGCCGGCGAGGCGGAGTCCTACGGGGTAGGCGGGGTGTGCCGGGTGTGCCATGGCGGGTGGGCTCCTGGTGCGGCGGGTCCTTGCCGCTGCTGCGCTGGAGCGGCTTGTCTGCTACTGACGTGCGGTTTCGCTGTCCGGGTCAACGATACGACGCGGTGGGGAGGGTCAGGGGCGGCCGCCGAGCGACGGCCGCCCCCGTCCCCGCCTCCGGCTCACTTCTCGGTGACTCCGGCGGAGTCGAAGGTGGCGACCTCGTGCATCGCGCGGGCCGCGCTCTGGACCAGCGGGAGGGCCAGCAGGGCGCCCGTGCCCTCGCCCAGGCGCAGGTCGAGGTCCACGAGCGGTCGCAGGCCGAGCTTGTTCAGGGCCGCGACGTGTCCCGGCTCCGCACTGCGGTGGCCGGCGATGCACGCCGACAGCGATTCGGGGGCGATGGCGCGGGCGACCAGGGCCGCCGCGCCCGCGCTGACGCCGTCCAGGATGACCGGTGTACGGAGCGAGGCCCCGCCCAGCAGGAGGCCGACGATCGCCGCGTGCTCCAGGCCGCCGATGGCCGCGAGGACGCCGACCGGGTCGGCCGGATCCGGCTGGTGCAGCTCCAGCGCGCGGCGCACGACCTCGACCTTGCGGGCGTGCGTCTCGTCGTTGATGCCGGTGCCGCGGCCGGTGACCTCCGCCGGGTCGACCCCGGTGAAGACCGAGATGAGGGCCGCGGAGACCGTCGTGTTGGCGATGCCCATCTCGCCGGTGAGGAGGGCCTTGTTCCCCGCGGCGACCAGGTCGCGGGCCGTCTCGATGCCCACCTCGATGGCGGCGACGGCCTCTTCGCGGGTCATCGCCGGGCCGGTGGAGAGGTCGGCCGTGCCGGGGCGGACCTTGCGCGGGAGCAGGCCCGGGGTGGCCGGGAGCTCGCCCGCGACGCCGACGTCGATGACGCAGACCTCCGCGCCCACCTGGTTGGCGAACGCGTTGCAGACCGCTCCGCCGCCCAGGAAGTTGGCGACCATCTGCGTGGTGACCTCCTGGGGCCACGGGGTGACGCCCTGGGCGTGCACGCCGTGGTCGCCGGCGAAGATCGCGACTGCGGCCGGCTCGGGGATCGGCGGCGGGCAGACCCGGGAGAGACCGCTGAGCTGGGCGGAGATGATTTCGAGCATGCCCAGCGCCCCGGCGGGCTTGGTCATGCGCTTCTGGCGCTCCCACGCCTCGCCCAGCGCCTTCGCGTCGAGCGGGCGGATGCTGGCGACCGTCTCCGAGAGCAGGTCGTGCGGCTCCTCGCCGGGCAGCGCGCGGCGCCCGTACGTCTCCTCGTGCACGACCCACGCCAGCGGCCGGCGCTTCGACCAGCCGGCCTGGGCCAGCTCGGGCTCCTCGGGGAACTCGTCGACGTAGCCGACGCACAGGTAGGCGACGACTTCGAGGTGTTCCGGCAGGCCGAGCTCGCGGACCATCTCGCGCTCGTCGAAGAAGCTGACCCAGCCGACGCCGAGGCCCTCGGCGCGGGCGGCGAGCCAGAGGTTCTCGACCGCGAGGGCCGAGGAGTACGGGGCCATCTGCGGCTGGGTGTGCCGGCCGAGGGTGTGGCGGCCGCCGCGGGTGGGATCGGCGGTGACCACGATGTTCACCGGGGTGTCGAGGATGGCCTCGATCTTGAGTTCCTTGAACTGCTTCGCCCGCCCCTTGGGCAGCGACTTCGCGTAGGCCTCGCGCTGGCGCTGGGCGAGCTCGTGCATCGTCCGGCGGGTCTCCGCCGAGCGGATGACGACGAAGTCCCAGGGCTGGGAGTGGCCCACGCTGGGCGCGTGGTGCGCGGCCTCCAGGACGCGGAGCAGCACCTCGTGCGGGATGGGGTCGGTGCGGAAGCCGTTGCGGATGTCGCGGCGCTCGCGCATGACGCGCAGGACGGCCTCGCGCTCGGCGTCGGCGTACGCGGGGGCCGCCTCGCCCGGGGAGGGCTCCGGGACGGGCTCGGAGGCGGCCTCGGGTTCGGGAGCGGCCTCGGCGGCGGGCTCGGGCGCCTGCCCGGGCGTCTCGACGGCCACCTCGTCGGCCACCGGAGCGGCGACGGGCGCGGCCTCGGGCTCGGTCGCCGGCAGGGGCGCGGCCTCGGCCTCGGGACGGACGATCACGGCGTCGGCGACGGGTTCCGCCGCTTCCGGTGCGGGTTCCGGGGCGACCGGGGCCGCGGGGGCCTCGGGGGCGGCCTGCTCCACGGCCACGGCGGCGGGCTCCGCCGCGGCGGGCGCTTCGGGGGTCTCGGGGGCCTGGACCGCCGCGTCCGCGGGCGCGGCCTCGGGCTGCGGCTCGGCGGCCGCGGCCTGCACCGCCACGGCCTCCGCGACGGGGTCGGGCCCGGCGGCGACCACGGGCGCTTCCACCGCCGGGGCCTCGACGGGCACGGCCTCGACGGGCACGGCGTCGGCCACGACCGGCTCCGGGGCGGCGGGGACGGCGGGCTCGGGCTCCACCACGGCGGCCGGCTCCGGCTCCGCGACCGGTGCCGCGACCGGCTCCGGGGCGGGCTCCGGCTGCGGGACCTGCGGGGCGGCGGGGGCTTCGGCGCCCACCGGTGCCCCGGGGACCGCGACGGGCTCGGAGGCGGCCACGGGCTGCGGGGCCGCCACGGGCTCGGGGGCGACCACCGGCTCGGGAGCGGCCACGGGCACCGGCTCCGCGGGCCACGGCGCACCGGCCTGCGGCGGGATCCCGCCGGGCTGCTGCGCGGCCGACGCGGCGGCGGCCTCGGGACTCGGGACGTCCAGGTACTCGGGACCGAGGGTCGGCGGTCCGGCCACCTGGACCGGAACCGGCGCCTCGGCGGCCGGCGCCGCGGCAGCCGCCGGGGCCACGGGCGCGCTCACCGCGGCCGCGACGGGCATGACCGGCGCCGCCGGAGCGGCGGCCGGGCCCCGGTCGGCGAGGGAGCGTACGACGCCGCCGGTGGCCTCGGGCACGGGCGGGCCCATGTGCAGGGGGCGGCGCGGGGCCGCGGCCGGGGCGGCGGGCGCGGCCACCGGGGCGGCCGCGGGCGGGGGGACCACGAGGCCGCCGAGGTCGAGCGCGCCGGAGTCGCGGCCGCCGGCCTCGTGCGCGCCGGCGCTGTACGAGGAGTCGGCGTAGGCGGCGTCGGGGAATCCGGGGTGGGCGGGCTCGGCGTAGGCGGCCGGCGCCTCGGGGTACTCGGCGTAGGGCGCGTCGCCGTAGGAGGTCTCGACGGGGAAGGCCGGCGCCGGCGGGACGACCTGCGGGTCGCTCCACGCGCCCTGGCCGCTCGGCATCAGCAGCAGTTCCTCGTCCTCCGGCTCGGCCGGGTCGTCCACGAGGTCCTGGAAGGCGTAGCCGCCCTGGACGGGCGCCGGATGCTGGACCGGAGCGGGAATGCCCTGCTGATCCACCATGCCCGCATTGTCCGGGAGACCCTCGCCCGGTACCTGGCCGGTGTCAGTCATGCGTACCCCTCGCCCATCGGTTTTGCCTCTTCGATCGCCCGGCCCCCCACGAGGCCGCCGGGCGGCTTTGCCGTGCGGGGCTGCCGGGCGGCGTGTCCGTCTCCGCACACCCCGCGCGACAACCCGTAAGCATTGTCGCGCCCGTTCGCGACCATGGCGGCCATTACCGCCACGGTCCGCTGTGGACTGCGCCACGTCGCGCGTCTCGCGGTGCCGTCACCCCAGGTCAAACCGGGGCAGCACGGCCAGGTCGGTACGACGATCGGCCAGCCTACCCCGGCCTCCGCGTCAGCGGTTCACGGGGCGTTCGGCTGCCAGGAGGAAGACGACGGAACGGTCCTGTTCACCCCACGTACGGGTGTCCAGGCCCACCGACTGGAGGAGCGCGCACTCGACGGTGTAGCCGCCCTCGGTGAGCGCACGTCCGATCGCCTCCGCCTCGTCGCGAGTGGAGGCGTGGCTGACGATCCGTTCGGGGCGGCGGTCGGCGACCGCCCGGGCCACCTCGGCTCCCCCGCCGCCGACGCGGACGACGTCGGGTTCGGGGAGGTCCTCCAGCACGTGCGGCGCGCGGCCCGCGACGACTTGGAGCTGTACGCCCCGCTCGCGGGCGGCGGCGGTTGCCCGCTCGCAGGCCCGTGGGTCGGCGTCGACGGCGATGACGGCCGCGCCGAACGCGGCGGCTTCCACGGCGAGGGCTCCGGAGCCGGTGCCGATGTCCCAGACGAGGTCGCCGGTGCGCGGGCCGAGCCGGGCGAGCTGGGCTGCGCGCAGCTGCGCCGACTCCCCCTCACCGGTGCCGGGCGCGGGGCGGGCCCAGCCACGGGGGCCGCTCTGGGCGGGGGTCTGACCGAGGAGCCATGCCGGTTCGGCGGCTGCGGAGGGGGTGGCGGCGGAGGCCTGTCCGCCGATGACGATCACGACGTTGGGGTCGCGCCAGCTGTGGTCGGCGACCCGGTCGGAGGTCAGGACGCTCACCTGTTCTCGGGCGGTGCCGAGCTCCTCGCAGATGACGAAGGTGCGGTGGACCCCCCCGAGCAGCAGGGCGAGTTCGGCGGGGCCGGCGCCGGGCGAGGTGAGGACGGCGACCTTGGGGTGGGCGCGGCAGACGTTGACGGCGCGGCGCAGCGTGCGGGGGTGGGCGACGACGACCTGGGCGTCGTCCCAGGGCATGCCGGCGCGGGCGAAGGCGGCGGCGACGGAGGACACGGCGGGGACGACCTCGACCTCCAGGCCGTGCTCCGGGGCGCGCAGGGTGCGTACGGCGCCGAAGAAGCCGGGGTCGCCGTCGGCGAAGACGACGGCGGTGCCGCGGTGGCCGGCGATGCGGCGGGCGGCGAGGCCGAGGCTGCCCAGGCGGATGCGTTCGGCGGTGGGCGGGACCTCGGGGAGTGCGAGGTGGTGTCCGGCGCCGGCCACGAGGGTGGCGGCGGAGAGCGCGGACCGGGCGGCCGCGGTCAGGGGCGAGCCGTCCCAGCCGATCACCGTGACCCGGTCGGCCATCGTCGTCAGTCTCCTGGTGTGGGGGCGGGCGGAGCTTCGCCGGCGGGGGCGGGCACGGTGAGACTACCTGGTCATCGGGTCAGCTCCAGTCGGCGCCGACGGCGTAGCCACCGGCGCCCGCCTGTGCTCCGCGGCCGTATCCGTAGCCGTCCCGGCCGTAGCCGTCCCGGCCGTACGCGTCGTGGCCGTTGTAGCCGTCCGCGTCGCCCATGTCCTCCATGTCCTCCATGTCCTCGGGGAGGAGGCTCCAGACGATGAGGTCGGTGCGGGTGTCCGCCCAGGAGCCGTCGGGGTTCTGGGTCCGTACCAGCCACGCGTTGCGCAGGACGCCCTCGCTGATGCAGCCGATCTTCTGGGCCACTTGCTGGGAGGCGGTGTTGTCGGCGGCGGTGCGCAGTTCGAGGCGTTCGAAGCCCTGGTCACGGAAGAGCCATTGGGCGACGGCGAGCACGGACTCGCTGGCGTAGCCCTCGCCGCGGGCCCAGGGGGCGGTGACGTAGCCGACCTCGGTGCTGAGGGTGCGCCAGTTGGTGTTGCGGAGGTGCACGATGCCGACGAGGCGCTGGGTGAGGAACTCGGCGACGGCGAAGACGATGCCCCTGCCCTCGGTGCGCTCCGCGTGGGAGTGCCGGGTGGCCCAGGCGTGGGCGTCGGCGTGGGTGTAGGGGTGCGGTGCGGAGGTCCAGGCGGTGACGTGCTCGTCGTTCATCATCTCGGCGAGCGCGGTGACGTCCTCCCCGTCGAAGGGGCGCAGCACCAGCCGGTCCGTGCTGATGGTGACGTCCGGGAAGGTGGTAGTCATGCGCAGCTCCATGCCGTTGCTGGACCTTTGTGCGGGCCGTAGGCACAGCATGCAGCATCGACGGGGGGATGTGGCGGCCGGGTTGCCCGGAAGCGGGCAGCGTTCGGCCCCGTACGCCCGGCGGGCGGTACGGGGCCGGACAGCGGGATGGGGATCAGGCCTGCGGGGTGCCGAAGGCCGGGACGATCGAGCCCTGGTACTTGTCCTCGATGAACTTCTTGACCTCGTCGGAGTTCAGGAGCTTGGCGAGCTTCTCGATCCGCGGGTCCTTCTCGTGGCCGGCCTTCACCGCGAGGAAGTTGGCGTACGGGTTGCCCTCGGCCTTCTCCAGGACGAGCGCGTCCTTGGCGGGCGAGAGCTTGGCCTCCAGGGCGTAGTTGCCGTTGATGACCGCGGCGTCCACGTCGTTCAGGGCGCGCGGGACCGTGGCGGCCTCCAGCTCCTTGAACTCCAGGCCCTTCTTGTCGGTGATGTCCGACAGCTTGGCGCTGGTGCCGACGCCTTCCTTGAGGGTGATCAGGTTGTTCGCGGCGAGCAGCTGGAGCGCGCGGCCCTCGTTGGTGGTGTCGTTGGGGACGGCGACGGTCTGGCCGGCCTTGAGGTCGGTGAGGGCCTTGACCTTCTTGGAGTAGAGGCCGAGGGGCTCCAGGTGCACGTTCACGACGGGCACGATGTGGGTGCCGTTCTTCTTGTTGAAGTCGTCGAGGTACGGCTTGTGCTGGAAGTAGTTGCCGTCGACCTGGCCCTGCTCGGTGGCGGTGTTGGGGAGCACGTAGTCCGTGAACTCCTTCACCTCCAGCTTGAGGCCCTCCTTGGCCGCGAGCTTGTCCTTCACGAAGTTGAGGACGTCGGCGTGCGGGCTCGGGGAGGCCGCGATGACGAGGGGCTTGCTCTCGTCGGCCTTGCCGCCGTCGGCCTTGGTGGAGGACGGGTCCGAGGAGCTGCCGCAGGCGGTGAGGCCGAGGGCGAGCGCGGCGGAGGCGGCGGCGAAGGCGGTGACCTTGATGTTCTTACGCACGAAGAGTGCCTTTCATTGCGGTGCAAGTGCGCAGGTCGTGCGCGGTTCTTGCGGGTGGTGGCCCAAGCACGACAAGTGCGGGCTTTCTGGGGTGGGGAAATCCGGTGGGGCCCGCGGGCCTCAGGTGGTCCGGCCGCGGCGGGCGAGGAGGCGTACCGCGCCGTCGCCGATCAGCTGGATCACCGTGACGACGGCGATCAGGACCACGACGGTGGCGAGCATGAAGCCGGTCTCGAAGCGCTGGAAGCCGTAGGTGATGGCCTTGGAGCCGAGGCCTTCGCCGCCGACCGCGCCGGCCATGGCGGAGTAGCCGATCAGCGTGATCAGGGTGGTGGTGACGGCGGCGACCAGGGAGGGCAGGGCCTGCGGGAGGAGCACCTTGCCGACCAGGGTGGGGACCCCGCCGCCCATCGACTCGACGGCCTCGATCAGGCCGTGGTCCACCTCGCGGACGGCCGTCTCGACGAGGCGGGCGAAGAAGGGGATGGCGCCGATGGCGAGCGGGACGATCATGGCGGTGGGGCCGATGAAGGTGCCGACGACGGCGGTCGTGACCGGGATCAGGGCGATCAGCAGGATGATGAACGGCAATGAGCGGCCTATGTTCACGATCACGCCGAGGACCTTGTTGAGCGGCCGGTTCTGCAGCAGGCCGCCCTTGTCGGTGAGGACGAGGAGGATGCCGAGGGGCAGTCCGCCGAGAACGGTCACCAGCGTGGACCACAGCACCATGTAGAGGGTGTCGTACGTGCCCTGGGTGAGCAGGGGCTGCATCTCGGACCAGGTCATCGGGCACCGTCCTTGACCAGTTCGGCCAGCTCGTTGTCGATCTCGTCGACGACGTCGACCTGGAGGCCCTGCTCGCGCAGGAAGCCCACCGGCACGACGTTGTCCTCGTAGCGGCCCGGCAGCTCGATGCGCATGCGGCCGATCTGGCGTCCCGCGACGGTGTCCATCGCGGCGCCGAGGATCGAGATGTCGATGTTGTACGTCCGCGACAGCTGGGAGATGACCGGCTGGGTCGCGGCGTCGCCGTGGAAGGTGACGTCGATGACCGTGCGGTCGGGGCCGGTGGCGGCGCCGCTGACGGGGAAGAGTTCGCCGGCGAGCTCGGAGCCGGGGGTGGCGAGCAGTTCGGCGACGGTGCCGGACTCGATGATCCGGCCCTGCTTCATGAGGGCGGCCGAGTCGCAGACGGTCTTGACGACGTCCATCTCGTGGGTGATGAGCAGGACGGTCAGGCCGAGCTGCTGGTTGAGGTCGCGCAGCAGCTGGAGGATCGAGCGGGTGGTCTCGGGGTCCAGGGCGCTGGTGGCCTCGTCGGAGAGGAGCACCTTGGGGTCGCCGGCCAGGGCGCGGGCGATGCCGACGCGCTGCTTCTGGCCGCCGGAGAGCTGTCCGGGGTAGGCCTTGGCCTTGTCGGCGAGACCGACGAGGTCGAGGAGTTCGAGGGCCTTGCGGGAGCGCTCGCGGCCGGAGACGCCGAGGATCTCCAGGGGCAGTTCGACGTTGCCCTGGACGGTGCGCGAGGACAGCAGGTTGAAGTGCTGGAAGACCATGCCGATGCGGCTGCGGGCCTCGCGGAGTTCCTTGCCGGCGCGGCGGCCGCGGCCGGCCAGCGCGGTGAGGTCGACGCCGTCGACGGTGACCGTGCCGGTGGTGGGGCGCTCCAGCAGGTTCACGCAGCGGATCAGGGAGGACTTTCCGGCGCCGCTCTGGCCGATGACTCCGTAGACCTCGCCCTCGCGGACGTGCAGATCGACGCCGTCCAGGGCGGTGACCTCGCGGCCACGGGACTGGTAGACCTTCGTGAGGCCCGATGTGGTGATCACAGGATTTCCGTCGCTGTCGAGTGCGCGGCGCAGCGGGCTGCCGGGCACGGGGCAAACATCTGGGGACGCGATACGGGGCGAACCGGGATTTATCGGCGGTTCTCACGCATGCGCGGGGCAGGGAGCGATCCGGTCCGTACTGCTGTGCAGCGGTGGGGCGGACGGGCTCGGCCGGTCTCGCTTCGGGGCGCGAGACTCAGGAGAGGGGCCCTCAGAAGGCGCACATTCGACACATACAACGAGCACCGGGCGTCGTGGTCGCCTCGGTCGCAAGGGTGCGGCTGCTCGTCGTGGTCATGGGCCCAAGTAAAGCAGACGTATCCCTTCACCGATCAAAACTGTCCGCATAGCGGACGGATTCCGGCCGCATACCGGACAGCCCCGGTCACACCGGGACGCCCGCCGACATCACGGCCCGGCCCTGGCTGACCTGCACGGACACCGCCGCGAGGGGCCGGTGCGGCCGGGGCCGCGGGGGCCCCTCGCGGCGGGGCGGGCTGTGGTCAAGACCACGGCCCGGCGGACGGCGCGCCGGGGCGCCGCCCGCCGCGGCGGGACCCGGGGCCAGGGGTGAGGGCATCGGGCCTTTCGGCCCGTAATACCCTCGCTGCATGTTCGACGCCCTGACGGCCGCCCTCGGCGCGACCGCACTCGCCCTCGCCGCCTGGTGCGCATTCGCCGCCTGGCGGGACCAGCCGACCAAGGACTGGCACTTCATCGGCATGACCGTGGTGAGCGTGCTCGCGCTGGCCCAGCTGGTGATCGGGCTGGTGCAGCTGGGCCGGGGCGAGAAGGCCGACGAGGGTTCGGTGATCTTCGTGGCCTACCTGATCGGCGCCTTCGCCGCCGTCCCGGCCGCCGGACTGCTCTCTTTGACCGAGCGCACCAAGTGGGGCTCGGTGACGGTGGCCGCGGGTGCGGTCGTCCTCGCCGTGCTGGAAGTGCGCCTCTACGACATCTGGGGGACCCCCGGTGCCTGACACGACGACCACCCCCACGCCGGGGGAACGCAGGCGGCTGGTCTCCGGGCCGGGGCTGCTGCTGGTCTGGCTGTACGGGGTGATGGTGGTGGGCGCACTGTCGCGCTCGGTCTACCAGATCTCCACCGAGTTCGACCGGGCGCCGCTGGCGTACGCGCTGTCCGCCGCGGCGGCCCTGGTCTATGCCTTCATCACGTACTCGCTGGTGCGCGGCGGGGAGACGGCCCGCAGGGCGGCGCGGATCTGCTGCGCCGCCGAGCTGGCCGGCGTACTGGCCGTGGGCACCTGGACGCTGGTGCGCCCGGAGGCCTTCCCGGACGCCACCGTGTGGTCGGACTTCGGGATGGGCTACCTGTTCATCCCGGTGATCCTGCCGGTCACCGGGATGCTCTGGCTGCGCGCCAGGCGCTGAGCGTCAGGGCAGGGCCACACGCGCAGGCTTCACGCGCAGGCTTCACGCGCAGGCTTCAGGCACTGACGGCGAAGTCGGCCGCGTCGGTGGCCTCCTTCTCCAGGATCACCAGGCGTACGCCGTCGGAAGCGGTGCGGCCGCCGACCTGTACGTAGCCGGCCTTGCGGTAGAGGCGCAGGTTGGACTCGCTCTTGTGGCCGGTGTGCAGCCGGAAGCGGGTGGTCTCGCCGTGGCCGGCGAGGGCCTCCTCGACGGCGCGCAGCAGCCGGGCGCCGAGCCCGTGCCCCTGCAGGCGCGGGTGGACGCAGAGCTTGGCGATCTTGCCGGTGCCGTCCTCGTCGACGCTGCCGCGCACGGTGCCGACCACTTCGTCGCCGAGCCGGGCCACGAGCACCGTGTCCGACTCCAGCTCGGCCTTGAGGGAGTCGAGGGTCTGGGTGAGCGGCTGGATGAGGTAGTTGCCGTACAGCTCGGCCTCGCGCTGGAACGCCAGGTACTGCAGTTTGAGGATCTGCTCTGTGTCCCCGGCAGCTGCCGCCGAAATGGTCACGCTCATGCCCATGTGCGCATGCCTCCCGCTCACCTGGTAGCCCGTTGGTCTACCGCTCCCTTCCCCGAAGGCGAGGAGCCGCAACCTCTGACGCGAGCATTCTGCGCAGACATCCCAGGCATCGGGAACGCACGGGCCCCAAACTTCCTTGTGAGATACCCAACTCTCCTGCGATTTCACGGTAGGTGAGGTCCCTGGGCGAAAGAAGTGCCCTCATCAGCTCCGGGCACCGTCCCGGCAATCGGGCGACGGCCGATCGGAGGGCCCGGTTCTCCTCCCCGTGCAGCAGGGCGTCTTCGGGTCCGGCGCCCGCGCGCCCGGGCCGGGATCCGTCCTCGACGTGATGGCGGTGGCCGTACGGGATCTCGCGGCGGGCGCGGCGGCGGGCGAGCCGGGCCTCCGCGCGCACGGCCCGGCGCAGCCAGCGTGCCGGCTCGGCGGGGGCGGGGTCGTGTTCCAGCAGCCTGACCCAGACGGCTTGTTCCAGGTCGGCGGCCTCCACTCCGGTGCCCGGGGCCTCCGCGGCCGCCTCGGCGGAGAGCAGCGGGCCCAGTTCGTTCAGGAGGTCGGAGTCCTTCAGCAGGTCCATGCCGGGCGGGACGCGCGGGCCGTGCCCGGCGGTTTCCCTGCCCGGCACAGCCCACTCGTACGTGATATTCCGCTTATCTGTTGACGGGTGGCGTGCGGAACCTGTCCGAAAGACGCTCCCCGCCGGCCGCGAGCCGGCTACCGGCCGCGGCCCGGGCGGAAGGCCTCGGCCGCGAGCAGTCCGGTGTCGGCGTTGTCCGTGAAGATGCCGTCGATGCCCTGTTCGAAGTACGTCCTGAACGCGCCGAAGGCGTCTCCGTACGCGGTCGGGTCGGCGCCCCTGCGGTACTCGGCCGGCAGGAAGGTGTTCTCGTTGCGCGCGGTGTAGGGGTGCAGCACCAGCCCGTTGGCGTGGGCGTCCTTGACCAGCGTGGTCGGGGCGCCGAGCCTGCCGGCCGCGTCGCGCGGCAGGATGAGGTCCATGGTGGGGCCGATGCCCTGGGCGAACCCGGCGATCCACTTCAGGCCCTCGGGCTTGACCAGGTCCGTCACCGTCCGCGGGTCCTTGGCCTGTTCGAAGTCCCAGGGCCGGGTGCCCGCGGCGGCCAGCAGGACCACGCGGGGCGCGGAGACCAGCCGGGAGAGCCGCTGGATGCTGGAGGGCTCGAACGACTGGAGGAACAGCGGGGCGTTGCGCCCGTCCCGGCCGTAGCGGCGCAGCAGCTTGGCGAGGGGCTCCTCCAGGCCCAGGCCCAGGGCCCGGAAGTAGGTGGGGTGCTTGGTCTCGACGTGCAGCCAGATGCGCCTGCCGCGCCGCCTGCCCTCCCGGTCGGCCCAGCGCAGCACCTCCTCGAACGTGGGCACGTCCCACCGGCCGTCGTAGAGGGTGTTGCGCTGGCGGACCGCGGGAATGCGCTCCTTCGCCCGCAGGGTCTTCAGCTCGGCGAGGGTGAAGTCCTCGGTGAACCAGCCCGTGACCGCGACGCCGTCGACCGTCTTGGTCGTACGGCGGGCGGCGAACCCGGGGTGGTCGGCGACGTCGGTGGTGCCGCCTATCTCGTTCTCGTGGCGGCACACCAGGTGGCCGTCCTTGGTGGGCACCAGGTCCTGCTCGACGACGTCCGCACCCAGGTCGAGGGCGAGCTCGTACGAGCCGAGGGTGTGCTCGGGCCGGTAGCCGCAGGCCCCGCGGTGGCCGATGACCAGCGGCACGGGCAGGTCCCGGTAGCCGCCGCCGTGGCGCAAGTCGGCCGCGTACGCCGCCTCGGCCGGGTCCGCGGCGCCCGCCGCCGGTGCCGTCTGCGCGGCCGAGGCGGATCCCGCCGAGAGCCCGGCGATGCCGCCGCCCGCTGCCATGACGGCCGCGCCGAGGACCGTACGCCGTGCTGCCCCACCCTGCGTCATGAATGCCACTCCTGTCGTCTGAGAGGGCCGGGCGTCTCCGGGGTCTCCGGCTTCCCGCGGCCCGATCCGGCGTGGCGATCGTAGGCAGCGGCCGGTGGCGCGGGGGTGGGCCTGCGGGGAACATGGCGGAAACGTGCGTCAACACTGCGTATCCACCTCGTGAACCCGATGTGCACTCGGAGCTGACCCGCGAGTATCGTCCTCACCTGCACTACCGCCGTGTGGTGCGAAACCCGATTTTCGATGCCGGAGGGCTCACGTTGTTCCGTACATCGCTCATCAAAGCCACTGTCGGGCCGGTCATGCGCATGATGTTCCGCACCCGTGTGGAGGGCATCGAGAACATTCCGGGCACCGGACCGGTGATCCTGGCGGGCAACCACCTCACCTTCATCGACTCCATGATCCTCCCGCTGGTGTGCGACCGGACGGTGCACTTCATCGGCAAGGACGAGTACGTGACGGGCAAGGGCGTCAAGGGCCGCGCCATGGCGTGGTTCTTCACCGGGGCCGGCATGATCCCGGTCGACCGTGACGGCGCCAACGGCGGCGTCGCCGCCCTGATGACGGGCCGCCGCATCCTGGAGGAGGGCAAGATCTTCGGGATCTACCCGGAGGGCACCCGCTCCCCCGACGGCCGCCTCTACCGCGGCCGTACCGGCATCGCCCGCCTGACCCTGATGACCGGCGCCCCGGTGGTCCCCTTCGCGATGATCGGCACCGACAAGCTCCAGCCGGGCGGCGCGGGCATGCCGCGCCCGGGCCGGGTCACCGTCCGCTTCGGCGAGCCGATGGAGTTCTCGCGCTACGAGGGCATGGACCGCGACCGCTACGTGCTGCGCGCCGTCACCGACTCGGTGATGGCCGAGGTCATGCGGCTCTCGGGCCAGGAGTACGTGGACATGTACGCCACCAAGGCGAAGGCCGCGTAGCTGCGGCTGCTACTGCCGTTGGAGTGACCGGCTGACGCCCGCCGCGGTCGTCGTGGCGAGGATCCAGCCGGTCACGATCAGCACGTACGACAGCCACTGGTACCAGCCGTCCGGCGCGAAGGCGCCCTCCTGGCCGAAGCCGACGATCGGCAGCATCAGGTCGATCGTGTAGAACACCGGATTGAACTCCGGCGCCTCCCCGGCCTTGAGCTCCCTCGGCGGGTGCAGGCCGTACGCGATCGAGCCGGTCAGCAGCAGCGCCGCCAGCCAGCCCGCGGCCCGCAGCGGCCGGAAGCCATAGCCGACGGTGGCGTCCTGGAGCAGCCCCCAGGCCCTGGCGTGCCGGGGCAGGGTGCTCCGGTGCCGGCGCAGCTTGGCGAGCTGCACCGTGCGGGCCCCCGCCTCGTCGCCCACCGTGCGGTAGGCCGCGCCGAGCTGCTCGTACGCGTAGGGCAGGTAACCCGACTCCTCCCGCTCCAGCGCGGGCAGCCGCTCCTGTGGCGGCAGGTGCGGGGCGAGGGTGCGGTAGGTGAGGCCGTCGATGGCGATCCGCTCGGGCCAGGAGCCGGGTTCGACGTGGAGCAGGTCGAAGGTGGACCGGCGCAGGTTCACGTCGCCCCGGATCGGTGGACAGCGGCGCAGCCACAGCTCGCCGATGGCGGAGCTGGAGGCGCGCAGTGCGGTTCCGCCGGGGTTGGCGAGATCGGCGCGGGAGAGATTGGCCTGGCCGGGTATGCGGGAGCCGGTGAGGTTGACCATGCCGCGGGCGTGCAGCCGGTGCGCGCGCAGGTCGGTTCCGACGGTCAGCGTCTCGGCGTGCAGGGCTATGCCGCCGGGGGTGACCAGGCGGGCCCCGTCGAGCTGGACCTGTCCGCCCACGGTGGCGCCGTTCAGCCGCATCTGGCCGTGGACCGTCAGGTCGTTGGCGATGATGTCGGTGCCGATCTCGATGTGGTTGAGCTGGAGCGGCGGCTCCTCCGCCTCGTCGCCCGTCACCGGCCCGATCACCGCCCCCTGGAGGAAGAGGCCGCCGTCCACCTTGGCGCCCTGGAGCCGGACGGGGCCGGTGATCCGGCAGCAGGAGAGCCGCAGGACCACCTCGACGCGCATCGTGGCGGCGGTGAGGCCCGGGAGGGTGGAGTAGCCGAGGACGAGCGCCTTCAGCCGGGACCCGTACAGCAGGGGCTTGCGCTCGAACCAGCAGTCGCGCAGGCGTATGGGATGGTCGACGGCCGCGTACCTGAGGTCGAGGTCGCCGGTGATCCGGGCACCCTTGATCTTGAGCCCGGCGACCCGGCCCTCCTCGGCGGTGCCCGCGCCCAGCAGCAGGGCGCGCAGCACGTCCGCCCGTACGGTGCGCTCCGGGCCCCAGTCGGCCCCGTCCACCGAGCTGTCCTCGGGATGTTCCCGGAAGTCGACGCCCTCGCCGCGCGGAAAGGCTTCCCATACGCGGCGCTCGGCCGGGGTCAGTTCGGTGATCTCCATCGCCGGGATGGTGTCCCGCACGCCGACGTGGTGTCAACTGCGTGCGGAACACCCCTCCCTGGCGGTGCGTCAGTGCGTGGCGCCGTCCTGGAGCCTCTGCCCCCTGAGCAGGAACCAGGCGACGGCCGCCGTGGCCAGCAGGACGGCCGCGCCGACGCCGGAGGCGAACCGCAGGCCGTCCACGAAGGCGTCCTGGGCGGCGGCGACCATGGTCTGCGCGGTCGCCGGGTCCACGGCCTTCGCGGCTTCGACGGCGCCGCCCAGCGATTCGTGCGCGGCGTCGGCGACCGGTGCGGGGACCGAAGCCGGGGCGGTGAAGCCCTGGTAGACGCCGGTGACGATGGAGCCGAGCAGGGCGATGCCGAGGGCGGCGCCGAGTTCGTACGCGGTCTCGGAGACGGCCGAGGCCGAACCGGCCTGCTCCTTGGGGACGCTGGAGAGGATCACGTCGGCGGTGACGGTGAAGGAGAAGCCGGCGCCGAGACCGACGACCAGCAGGGCCACGCCCAGCAGCGGGTAGCCGCTCTCCTTGTGGATCAGGGTCAGTGCGCCCAGGGCGAGCCCGATGGACGCGAGGCCGCCGGTCACGATCGACCGTACCGAGTACCGGCGGGCGTACCGGCCGGCGACCAGTCCGGTGACCACCGCGCCGACGGCGGCGGGCAGTTCGGCCAGTCCCGCCTCCAGGGGGTCGCGGCCCTGGACGAGCTGGAGGAACTGGGAGAGGAAGAAGACGAGGCCGGAGAGGCCGAAGACGGTCAGCAGGTCGGCGAGGACCGCTCCGGAGAAGCCGCGGTGCTTGAAGAGCCGCATGTCGAGCAGCGGCGACGGCAGGCGGAACTGACGGCGGACGAAGGCGTACAGGCACGCGGCGCCGAGAGCCGCGGCGGCGCAGACGCCCCACGTCACGCCGTGGGTGGCGACTTCCTTGACGGCGTAGACGACGCCGATGACACCGACGAGCGAGAGGGCGACGCTGACCAGGTCCCAGGGGCCGGCGACCGGGTTCTTCGACTCGGGCAGCAGCTTGATGCCGACGAGGACCAGTGCGATCATGACGGGCAGGTTGATGAGGAAGACCGAGCCCCACCAGAAGTGCTGGAGCAGGGCTCCGCCGACGACGGGCCCGATGGCCGCGCCGGCCGAGGCGGTGGCGCCCCAGATGCCGATGGCGAGGCTGCGCTCCCTGGCGTCGTGGAATATGTTCCGGATCAGCGCGAGCGTCGACGGCATCAGCGTCGCGCCGGCCACGCCGAGCAGGGCCCGGGCCACGATCATCATCTCGGGGCTGGTGGCGTAGGCGTTGAGGACGGAGACGGCGCCGAAGGCGGTCGCGCCGACCAGGAGCAGCTTCTTGCGGCCGATGCGGTCGCCGAGGGAGCCCATGGAGACGAGCAGGCCGGCGATGACGAACGAGTAGATGTCGCCGATCCACAGCAGCTGGGTGCCGGACGGCTTGAGGTCCTCACTGAGGGAGGGTGTGGCGAGACCGAGCACGGTGGCGTCCACCGCGACCAGCAGGACGGCCAGGACGAGCACGGAGAGCGCCAGCCAGCGCCCCCTGCTCCCGCCGCCCGACGTACCCCTGATCGCCTCCGTCCCCTTCTCCCGGGTCAGCTGTTCGTTGCGGCTCATTTCTCCACGCTCCGTCGTGCGCCACCGAGCAGCAGCTCGATGATCATGTATTGGAAGTCCTTCGCGGCGACCCGGCCGTCCATGACGGCCCAGGCGCAGGTGCCGATGAGGCCGTAGAGGGCCTCGGTGAGCCAGGCGGGGCTCAGGTCGATCCGGATGTCACCCTCCGCCTGGCCGCGCCGGAAGAGCGCGCTGACGCGGGCGTCGAGCCGGGCCCATCCCTCGTTGACCTGGTCGCCCTCGAAGAGCTGGTTCTCGGTGACGAGGAAGGCCAGCAGCTGGGCGTCCCGCTCGGCCTCGGCGACCAGCCGGCGCAGCGCCTCGACGGCGGTTCCCTCGTCGAGGCGGGCCTTGTCGAAGGCCGCTTCGAACTGGCGGATGCCGAGTTCCTCCAGGGCCCGTACGAGGGCGTCGCGCCCGGCGAAGTGCCGGTGGAGGGTCGCGCGGCCGATGCCCGCGGCGCGGGCGACCTCGTCCATCGTGGCGGTCGATTTGCGGGAGAGCAGGGCTGCGGCGTCGCGGAGCACCTGGTCACGGTCCATGGCCATGAGACAAGCATACCCCGAATGAGACATTGATGTCTCACTCAAAAATGAGGTGCCTCCGGGTGCCCCGGACGGAAGGCTGGCGCGATGACACCCAGGCCCCTGCTGCTGATCGACGTGGACGGCCCGCTGAACCCCTACGCGGCCCAGGCCCAGCGCCGCCCGCCGGGGTACTCCACCCACCGGATGCGCCCCACCGGCTGGACGGAGGCGGAGAGCCGGAAACCGCTCCGGGTCTGGCTGAACCACGGCCACGGTGCGGAGCTGCTCGCCCTGGCGCGCTCGTACGAGCTGGTCTGGGCCACCACCTGGAAGGACGAGGCGAACGACTGGATAGGCCCGCCCCTGGGCCTGCCGCGGCTGCCCTGCATCGACTGGCCGCAGATGCACGGACGGGCCCCGCGTGGCACCTTCTGGAAGACCCAGTACATCCTCGAGTACGCGGGCGCACGGGAGTTCGCGTGGATCGACGACGACATCACGGAGATGGACCGGGAGTACGTGGACCAGCTCCATCCGGCGAGGGCGCTGCTTATGCGCATCGACGAGCGGGTCGGCCTGACCCGGCAGGACTTCGACAGGCTCGCCGACTGGGCGGCGTGACGGCGGCCGACGACCGGGGGCCGGGGACGGCGGCCGGGGGCCCGGGACGGCTGCCCGGGACGGCGCGGCGGTTTTGATCAAGATCGCGGCCCTCTCTAGCATGCCCATGCCATCCCCGTGTCTGCCGCCCGACGAAAGCGACCCATGCGCATCCAGCGGATCCTCGCCACGACCGCCGCCCTCGCCTGCCTCGCCGCGCTTCCCGCGTGCAAGGGAGAGGGCCACGCGGCCCCACCGGGCGCACCCGCCCCCTCCGCCTCCGGGACGGCCGGGGGTGCGGCCGCCGAGGGCCCGCTCGTCCGGGCGCAGCAGTACATACGTCAGTGGGCCGGCTGCGAGGACCTGAGCGCGAAGGCCGAGGACCCGAGGATGCCGCACGGCGACTTCCCGAAGGCCGGGCAGTGGTCGGTGACGCAGACCGGCGTCTGCAGCACCACGGCCGACAAGAGCGACATCGTCATCGCCGTGCCCAAGGACATGAAGGAGTTCCAGGCGGGCTACAAGAAGTACGTCATGGACCGGATCTCCGGCGGCGAGGGGGCGTACGGGCTCTTCAGCAACGTCCTGATCGGCAAGGACTTCGTCGCCTTCCCCACCCTGCCGAAGACCTCCATGGCGCTGGTCCGCTCCGAGATGCGCGTCCTGACCTGCAACCCGACGGCCCCCGTCCCCAAGGGCTACAAGCGGGAGAAGGCCCTGGTCGAGGGGTGCGGCCTCAGCGATTTCGTCGCCGCCGAGGACGGCTCGGGCAGCCCGAACCTCGAGATCCCGCAGAACCCCTCCGACGGCCGGGGCGAGAAGGCCGGCCAGCCCGCGACCGGCAGCCTCGGACTTCCGCGCGCGGGCAGCATCGCCGAGCTCCGCACCCTCGTGAACAACAGCCCGCTGGCCTGCAAGGAGCACTTCTCCACCGATCCGGAGGCGGTGGCGATCGAGTCCATCGACTTCCAGCCGGTGGTCGAGGGCAACGCCCTGGACTGGGGCGTGACCGGCCGGGCCCTGTGCGGGCAGCCGGCCGACGGGCAGCGCGCCCGCAGCCTGAGCTGGCTCGACACCGTCGGCGACATGAGGAGGCTCCAGACGAAGGCGAAGGCCGCGCAGCAGGCCGACCTGAAGGACGACGGCAAGCTGAGGGCGACCGCCAGCCGGCTGCTCGTCGGCGAGAACGTCGCCGTGGAGACCAACAGCGTGTCGGCCCGGTTCGTCCTGTACCAGATGCAGTTCCTCTACTTGAACTGCATGCGCGGCTTCTCCGCCCCGTCCGGGTACCGGCTGGAGAAGGCGCAGGTCGAGGGCTGCGTCCTGACCAACTACGAGCCGGAGCACCCGGTGCGCTGAACACGCGGGCACGGACACGACGCAGGGGCGGCCGGAGCGTGGGCTCCGGCCGCCCCTGCGGGCATCCCGCGGCGTGCGGGGGTGCAGGGCCCGGGCCCCGGAGGGGCCGCGGGCGTGCGGGCCGCATGGCCGCGGACGTACGGGGCAGCGCCGTGCGGCTACTGCTTGTGGGCGGCCCAGGCGTGCTGGATGACCAGGTCGGCCTTGAGTTCGGCGAGCTGCTTGGCGACCGCCGAGGGGGCGGTGCCGCCGCGGCCGTTGCGCGAGGCGAGGGCGCCCGGCACGTTGAGCACGGTGCGGACTTCCGGGGTCAGGTGCTCGGAGATCTTCGCGAACTGCTCGTCGGTGAGCTCGTCCAGCTCGACCCCGAGGGCCTCGCACTCCTTGACGCACTCGCCGGCCACCTCGTGCGCGACGCGGAACGGCACGCCCTGCTTGACCAGCCACTCCGCGATGTCCGTGGCGAGGGAGAACCCGGCTGGGGCCAGCTCCTCCATCCGCTCCCGGTTGACGGTGAGGGTGGCCATCATCCCGGTGAAGGCCGGGAGCAGGACTTCGAGGGTGTCGCAGGAGTCGAAGACCGGCTCCTTGTCCTCCTGGAGGTCGCGGTTGTAGGCGAGCGGGAGGGCCTTGAGGGTGGCCAGCAGGCCCGTGAGGTTGCCGATGAGCCGGCCCGACTTGCCGCGCGCCAGCTCCGCGATGTCCGGGTTCTTCTTCTGCGGCATGATCGACGACCCGGTCGAGAAGGCGTCGTGCAGGGTCACGAAGGAGAACTCCTTCGTGTTCCAGATGATGATCTCCTCCGCGATCCGGGACAGGTTGATCCCGATCATCGCGGTGATGAAGGCGAACTCGGCGACGAAGTCGCGGGAGGCCGTGCCGTCGATCGAGTTGCCGACCGAACCGCGCTCGAAGCCCAGGTCGGCGGCGACCGCCTCCGGGTCCAGGCCCAGCGAGGAGCCGGCCAGGGCGCCCGAGCCGTACGGGGAGACCGCGGTCCGGGTGTCCCACTGCCGCAGCCGCTCCGCGTCCCGGGACAGCGACTGCACGTGTGCCAGTACGTGGTGGGCGAAGAGCACCGGCTGCGCGTGCTGGAGGTGGGTCCGGCCGGGCATCGCCACGTCGGGGTGGGTCTCGGCCAGGCCGACCAGCGCGTCCTGCAGGTCCGCGATCAGGCCGCCGACGATCCGGGCGTGGTCGCGCAGGTACATCCGGAAGAGGGTGGCCACCTGGTCGTTGCGGGAGCGGCCGGCCCGCAGTTTGCCGCCGAGCTCGGCGCCGAGCCGCTCCAGCAGGCCCCGCTCCAGGGCGGTGTGCACGTCCTCGTCGGCGATGGTGCCGGTGAACGAGCCGTCGGCGACGTCGGCTTCGAGCTGGTCCAGGCCCGCGATCATGCGGTCGAGCTCGTCGGCGGTGAGCAGGCCGGCTTTGGCGAGCACCCGGGCGTGGGCGCGGGATCCGGCGATGTCGTACGGCGCGAGCCGCCAGTCGAAGTGGACGGACGCCGACAGCAGGGCCAGCGCCTCCGAAGGGCCGTCGGCGAACCGGCCGCCCCAGAGCCGGACGTCACCACCGTTGTTGCTGCTCACAGCTACTGCTCCTCAAGACTGCATCTGCATGGCTTTGGATGTTTCACAAGGCTTCGGGTGTGCAACTGGCTCCCCGTCGCGGAGGAAACGGGGAGACGGTCGGATGCCGTCGGCCGTCGGGCGAGGTGGCGGCGCCTGCATCGGCGCGGTCCGTCCAGCGGCAGGCATAACTATGCATTGCTCCGTATGTTTCGTCAATTGCGCGTGAGGGTCACCCCGCTGACCAGCGCGAATATCAGAGGTGGCACGGGCGGCGAAAGCCTAGGATCGGCGGTCCGCGCCGTATCGGGGAGGGCACGTGGGAGTCGAGGCACAGCGGCAGGCCGAAGAGGGCCGCGCCGCGGCGGTGCACCTGCTGCGCGACGGACGCTTCGGGACCGGCGGCGCCCGCCGCCCCGTCCAGCCGATCTCGTGGATGGCCTTCGACGCGGAGATCCGCCGCAGTCACCGTCCCGGGTCCGCCGGGCCCCGCGGCGCCGACCGTGTCGAAGAGCGCCTGTGCCACCCCGACGGCCGGATCCGCGAGGCCGCGCTGCGCAATCCGAAGGCGCCGCTCCCCGCTCGTCGCGATCCGCTGCACCGACTGGGCGCCCGCCGTACGCCAGCGCGCCCGCCAGGTGCTCGGCGAGGCCCTGGCCGCCGACCCGGCGCGGACGCTGATCGACCTCACCCCGCTCGTCCTGCGGCTGGCCCGGCGCGAGCAGGGCGGCTGGGCGAGCGACCTGTTCGAAGAGGCCCTCACCGCCGAGGACCCGGTCCTCACCCCGTGGTGGCGCCCCGCGCGCGACGCCCGGTGGTGGCGCCCGGCCCGGGAGGCCGTCTCGGCGACCGGCGAGCAGCCCGACACCGTACTCGGCCGGCTGCGGCGCAGCGCGGACCTGCCCACCCGCCGGTTCGCCACCCGCATCACCCTCGCCGGCGGACTGCTCGGCGTACGGGAGCTGGCCCGGCGGGCGGCCCGGGAGCACGATCCCGTGACGGCCCGACTGTGGGCCGACGCGGCGCTGGCCGCGCTGGCCGGCGGCGAACCCGACGACGGGGCGATCGACGCCCTGCTGCACGGACACCTGCCCATGGTCCGGGCCGGCGGGGTCACGGCCCTGCGCCGGGAAGGGCGCTTCGCCGAGGCGCCGGACCACCTGACCGACCCCTCCGCGCTGGTCCGGGCCTGCGCGCGCTGGCTGGTCAAGCAGGACGGCGGCGACCCGTACGACCACTACCGCGCCCTGGTCGGGGACCCGGCCCGGGTGACCCCGTACGCCGTCACCGGTTTTGCCGAGTGTGCCCGGCGGGCGGACGCGCCGCTGCTGCGCGCGCTGCTGGACCACCCCGCCGGGGCCGTGCGGGCGGCGGCGGTCGCCGGGCTGCGCGCGCTGGACACCACCGACATCGACCTGCTGCGGCCCCTGCTCGACGACCCGTCGGCCGCCGTCGCCCGGGAAGTCTCCCTGAGCCTGGCCGGCGTCGCCGGCCGGCTGCCCGCCGAGTGGCTGCTGGAGCGGATCGCCCCCGACCGCCCGGCGCACACCCGCCGGGCCGCCTACCGGGTGCTGTTCGCCCGCGGCGGGGTCGTCGGGCTGCGCGCCTCCACCGAGCTGCTGACGGACGCCGACCCGGCGCTGCGCCGCACGGCCGCCCGGCGCGTGCAGAGCCTGTGGTCCCCCGACCGGCCGCCCGCGCTGCCGGTGCGCGACCCCGAGGTGGGCACCCTGCTGGACCGCTGCACCGGGCTGTTCAGCGAGTACGTCATGGGGCGGATGCGCTCACGCCTCGGAATTCCCCGTGCGCCGTCCGACCCCGCCGGATAATGATCTCATGGGAAAACTTCACGACCGCATAGACGGCCGGCTGCGCAAGTTCATCGAGGAACAGCCGGTCTTCTTCACGGCCACCGCCCCGCTCGCCGGTGACGGCCATGTCAACCTGTCACCCAAGGGCCGCGCGGGGACCCTCGTCGTCGTCGACGAGCAGACCCTCGCCTACCTGGACTTCGGCGGCAGCGGCGCCGAGACCATCGCCCACGTCCGCGAGAACGGCCGGATCACGCTGATGTGGTGCGCGTTCAGCGGCCCGCCGAACATCGTGCGGATCCACGGCGAGGGCGAGGCCGTCTTCCGCGACGACCCGCGCTGGGCCGAGCTGATCGCCCTCTTCGGGCCGGCCGACGGGCCCGCAGCGCGTGCGGTCATCGTGGTCCGCGCCCGCCGGATCGCCGATGTGTGCGGGTACGCCGTCCCCTTCATGGAGTACCAGGGCGAGCGGACCCTCCACGCGGAGTACTTCGGCCGCAAGACGGACGAGGAGTTCGCGGCGTACTGCGAGAAGAAGGATTTCATCGGGTCGAGTGTCGACGGCCTGCCTGCGCTGCCACTGCCCCTGCCTCCCCGTACCGTCTGACATGTGCTGCGTACCGCTCTTGTCACCGGCTCACTGATCGTCACCAGCCTGCTCGCGCAGGGCCCGTACGGGTCCGCCCCGCTGCCGGACCGGCTCGCCGACACGGGCGGCGGCAGCCAGCTGATCATCGCCGTCGCCCCCGGGCCCGGATCCACCACGGGCCGGGTGACCTGGTGGGACCGGCGGGCGGGGCGCTGGTACGAGGCCGGCGGCGCGGAGGCGCGCTTCGGTGCGAACGGCCTGACCGAGGGCGCGACCCGCACCCAGGGCACGAACACGACACCGACGGGCCTGTACGACCTCCCGTACGCCTTCGGGATCCACCGCGCGCCCGCCGGGACGCAGTTCCGGTACCGGAGGGTGACGGACCGCTCGTGGTGGTGCCAGGACAACGCCTCGGGCAGCTACAACCGCTGGGTGGAGCCGCTGCCCGCGGACTGCGCGCCGGGCGAGGCGGAGCACCTGGTCGCGTACGAGAAGCAGTACGCGCACGCGCTGGTCGTCGGCTTCAACTACGACCGGCCGGTGCACGGCCGGGGCGCGGGCATCTTCCTGCACGTCAACGGCAAGGGCGCGACGGCCGGTTGCGTGTCGGTGCCGGAGCGGGCGATGCAGGCGATCCTGCGCTGGGCCGAACCGCACCGCCGCCCGCACATCGTGATCGGCACCGAGGACGGACCCCTCGCCGTGACGCGCTACTGAGGGCCGGCGGGCTCCTCGTCGGCGGACGCGTACCGGTACGCGTCCGGGCCCAGGTCCCAGTGTTCGTCCGGGTCGAGGCCGCCCCAGTCCGCGAGGTCCCCGTCCCCGTCCTCGTCCGTGCCCCCGTCGAGGCCCCGCCAGCGGGTCCGGTCCCCCTTGCTCAGGAGCAGCCGGCGCCGCTGCTCCCCGTCCAGCGCGGCCTGCGCGGGATGCGTCTGCTCGCGGACGCGTTCGTCCAGTGGGCTCCTGCCGGACGTGCGGTCCCGGATCCGCTGCGCCACCGCCTCGGCCCGCCAGAGCGCCGCCATGCACAGGGCGGTCACCACCGTCGCGCCCCATTCCAGGACACCCTGGTGGTGGGCCTCCAGGACCACGATGCCGGCCCCGGCCCAGACCATCAGCAGCAGCACGAGACCCGTGCAGCCGCAGCAGGACCGGACGCAGCCGTCCGCGGGCTGCGGCGTCCGGGGCAGCTCCGGCAGGTGCGCGTGCTGCTCGGCGCGGTGCGCGGCGGTCGCCGCCCGGTACTCCTCGTCGCCCCACTCGATCCAGCCGAGCGAGACCGGTGCCGGATCGTGCCGGCGTACGGCGGCCAGCAGGGCGGCGGGCACCGGGTGCGCCGGTGCGCGGCCGGGCTCGTGTCCGGCGCCGGCGAGCCACACCGCGCCCTCGGGGTCGACGTCGACGTAACGGTCGAGCAGCAGCTCGGCGGCAGCGGCCTCGGTCGCCTCGTTCTTCAGCGCGGCGACGTGGTACGGGTCCAGGTCCAGCGCGGCGACGAGCGCGACGGCCTCCCGGTGGATCCGGGCCCTGCGCCGGCCCTGCAGGCCGATGACCGCGTACACGGCGGCGGTGACCGCCGACACGAGTGCGGCCAGGGCGAGTTCATGCACGCCCCGAGGCTACGTCCGCCGCCGCCGGGCCCGACATCGGATTTCCGGGGCCCGGGCGTGGACCGGTGCGGCTCAGCCCTCCTTCTGGGCCAGCCGCAGCAGGTGGTCCGCGAGGGCCTGGCCGCCCGACGGGTCGCGGCTGATCAGCATGAGCGTGTCGTCGCCGGCGATCGTGCCGAGGATCTCGCGGAGTTCGGCCTGGTCGATCGCGGAGGCGAGGAACTGGGCCGCGCCGGGCGGGGTGCGCAGCACGACGAGGTTCGCGGAGGCCTCTGCCGAGATCAGCAGTTCACCGGAGAGGCGCCGCATGCGCTCCTCCTTCGCCGACTCGCCGAGTGGGGCCTGCGGGGTGCGGAAACCGCCCTCGCTGGGCACCGCGTAGATCAGCTCGCCGCCGGTGTTGCGGATCTTCACCGCGCCGAGCTCGTCGAGGTCGCGGGAGAGCGTCGCCTGGGTGACGCTCAGCCCGTCGTCGGCGAGCAGCTTGGCCAGCTGGCTCTGCGAGCGGACCGGCTGCCGGTTGAGGATGTCCACGATCCGGCGGTGGCGGGCGGTGCGGGTCTGCGGAACGGAAGGCCCTCCCCCGGGCTCCGCGCCGGCTGCCGCCGATGGCGCCCCCCTCCGGGCCGACCCCCACTGCTCGTGGTCCTGCGCCTGGCTCATCGTCGTCTCATTCCCCGGTAAGTCCGTCCCCGTCGGCTGCTCGGAGGATGCCGGGCAGGGCCCGGACGAACGCGTCCGCCTCGGCCTCGGAGAGCACGTACGGGGGCATGAGCCGCACGACGTCGGGGGCGGGCGCGTTGACCAGGAATCCGGCATCCTGGGCCGCCTGCTGCACCTGCGGTGCGAGCGGCCCGGTCAGCACGATACCCAGGAGAAGGCCTTCACCACGGACGTGGGAGACGAGCGGGTGGCCGTTCCCCTCGCAGAGGCTCTCGATTCCGGAGCGCAGCTGCTCCCCGCGCGCCTTGACCCGGTCGAGCAGGCCCTCGGCGGCGATGGTGTCGATGACCGCGAGTCCGGCGGCGCAGGCGACGGGGTTCCCGCCGAAGGTGGTGCCGTGCTGGCCGGGCTGGAGCAGCTCGGCGGCCGGCCCGAAGGCGGCCACGGCACCGATCGGCAGACCGCCGCCCAGACCCTTCGCGAGCGTGACGAGGTCGGGCTCGACGCCCTCGTGGGCCTGGTGCTCGAACCAGTGGCCGCACCGCCCGATGCCGGTCTGCACCTCGTCGAGGACGAGCAGGGTGCCGGTGGCCCGGGTGATCTCGCGGGCGGCCTTCAGATAGCCGGCCGGGGGGACGATGACGCCGTTCTCGCCCTGGATCGGCTCGATGACGACGAGCGCGGTCTCTTCGGTGACGGCGGCCCGCAGGGCTTCCACGTCGCCGTAGGGGACGTGCGTGACCTCGCCGGGCAGCGGCAGGAAGGGACCCTGCTTCTTCGGCTGGCCGGTGAGCGCGAGGGCGCCCATGGTCCGGCCGTGGAAGCCGCCGTCGGTGGCGACCATATGGGTCCGCCCGGTCAGTCGGCCGATCTTGAAGGCGGCCTCGATGGCCTCGGCTCCGGAGTTGCAGAAGAAAATCCGCCCGGGCCGGCCGAACAGCTGGAGCAGCCGTTCGCCGAGCGCGAGGACCGGCTCGGAGGCGTACAGGTTGGAGACGTGGCCGAGTGTGGAGATCTGCCGGGTCACGGCCTCGACGATCGCCGGGTGGGCGTGGCCGAGGGCGTTGACCGCGATGCCGCCGACGAAGTCGGTGTACTGCCTGCCGTCCGCGTCCCAGACCCGGGCGCCCTCGCCGCGCACGAGGGCCAGCGCGGGCGTGCCGTAGTTGTTGGTCAGCGCGCCCTGCCAGCGGGCGGCGTACCGCTGGTTGCCGGTCACCTCGTCGTGCGTCACTGCGCTCCCCCTTGCCGTGCGTCGTCGGGCACGACCATCGTGCCGATTCCCTCGTCGGTGAAGATCTCCAGCAGGATCGAGTGCGGGACCCGCCCGTCGATCACCCTGGCCGTGCTCACGCCGCCGCGGACGGCGTGCAGGCAGCCCTCCATCTTGGGGACCATGCCGCTGGACAGCTCGGGCAGAAGTTTCTCCAGCTCGGAGACGGTCAGCCGGCTGATGACCTCGTCGCTGTTGGGCCAGTCCGCGTAGAGGCCCTCCACGTCCGTGAGGACCATCAGCGTCTCGGCGCCGAGCGCGGCGGCGAGCGCCGCGGCCGCCGTGTCGGCGTTCACGTTGTACACGTGGTGGTCGTCGGCGCTGCGCGCGATGGAGGAGATGACCGGGATCCGGCCGTCCGCCAGCAGCGCCTCGATCGCACCCGTGTCGATGGCGGTGATCTCGCCGACGCGGCCGATGTCGACGAGCTCGCCGTCGATCTCCGGCGTGTGCCGGGTGGCCGTGATGGTGTGGGCGTCCTCGCCGGTCATGCCGACGGCGAGCGGCCCGTGCTCGTTGAGCAGCCCGACCAGCTCCCGCTGGACCTGGCCCGCAAGCACCATCCGTACGACGTCCATGGCCTCCGGGGTGGTGACCCGCAGCCCCGCCTTGAACTCGCTGACCAGGCCCTGCTTGTCGAGCTGGGCGTTGATCTGGGGGCCGCCGCCGTGCACCACGACCGGCTTGAGACCGGCCTGGCGCAGGAACACCACGTCCTGGGCGAAGGCCGCCTTCAGGTCGTCGTCGATCATGGCGTTGCCGCCGAACTTGATGACGACGACCTTGCCGTTGTGGCGGGTGAGCCAGGGCAGTGCCTCGATGAGGATCTGCGCCTTGGGCAGCGCGGTGTGCTTGCGCGCGGTGCCGGGCCGGCCGGCCTTCTCGTCGCCCTTCCGGGCGCTCTCGTCACTCATGAGCTGTAGGCGCTGTTCTCGTGGACGTACTCGGCGGTCAGGTCGTTGGCCCAGATCACGGCGGACTCCGAGCCCGTGGCGAGATCGGCGGTGATGCGGACCTCGCGGTCCTTCATGGAGACCAGGTCGCGGTCCTCGCCGACCGAGCCGTTCCTGCAGACCCAGACTCCGTTGATGGCCACGTTCAGCCGGTCCGGGTCGAAGGCGGCCCGGGTGGTGCCGATGGCCGAGAGCACCCGGCCCCAGTTCGGGTCCTCGCCGTGGATGGCGCACTTGAGCAGGTTGTTGCGGGCGATGGACCGGCCGACCTCGACCGCGTCCCCCTCGGTGAGAGCGCCGACGACCTCGATGCGGATGTCCTTGCTGGCGCCCTCGGCGTCCCCGATCAGCTGACGGGCGAGGTCGTCGCAGACGGTCCGGACGGCCTCCGCGAAGTCCTCGTACGCCGGCACCTGGCCGGAAGCGCCGGAGGCGAGCAGCAGCACGGTGTCGTTGGTGGACATGCAGCCGTCGGAGTCGACCCGGTCGAAGGTGGTGCGGGTGGCGGCGCGCAGCGCCTTGTCGAGGGTGCCGCCGTCCACGTCGGCGTCGGTCGTGAGCACGACGAGCATCGTGGCCAGTCCCGGGGCGAGCATGCCCGCGCCCTTGGCCATGCCTCCGACGGTCCAGCCTCCCCCAGACTCCGTCCGGGGGGACCCCCAGGTCACCGCTGCCGTCTTGTGCACGGTGTCGGTGGTCTTGATGGCGATGGCGGCGGCCTCGCCGCCGTCCTCGGACAGGGCCTGCGCCGCGGTCTCGATGCCGGGCAGCAGCTTGTCCATGGGGAGCAGGACGCCGATCAGGCCAGTGGACGCGACGGCGACCTCACCGGCGTTGTGCTCACCGCCGAGGACCTGCGCGACCTTCTCCGCCGTGGCGTGGGTGTCCTGGAAGCCCTTGGGGCCGGTGCAGGCGTTGGCACCGCCGGAGTTGAGGACCACGGCGCTGACGACGGCGCCGCGCAGGACCTGCTCGGACCAGAGCACGGGCGCGGCCTTGACGCGGTTGGAGGTGAAGACGCCCGCGGCGGCCAGCCGCGGGCCGTGGTTCACCACGAGCGCCAGGTCGGGATTGCCGTTCGCCTTGATTCCCGCGGCGACACCCGCCGCGGTGAACCCCTGTGCTGCCGTGACACTCACTGCATCTCCTTGTTCGCTTCTCCGCCCGCGCAGCGCGGATCCGAGGCCGTCGTCGTCTGCAGCCCGGTGGCTGCGCGTGCCGGGGGCACCTCCCAGCGGGAGCGGGGGGAGCTCACGGTGCGACTCCGATCGAGGAAAGACCCAGGCCCTCGTGGAGGCCGAGGGCGATGTTCATGCTCTGCACCGCGCCGCCGGCGGTGCCCTTGGTGAGGTTGTCGATGGCGCTGATCGCGATGATCCGCTGTGCGGACGCGTCGTACGCGACCTGGATCTGAACGGCGTTGGAACCGTAGACGGAGGAGGTCGCCGGCCACCGCCCCTCGGGCAGCAGGTGGACGAAGGGCTCGTCCGCGTACGCCTTCTCGTACGCGGCGCGCACCGCGTCGGCGGTGGTGCCGGGGAGGGCCTTGGCCGAGCAGGTGGCCAGGATGCCGCGCGGCATCGGCACGAGGGTCGGCGTGAAGGAGACGGAGACCCGCTGCCCGGCGACCGGGCTCAGGTTCTGCACCATCTCGGGCGTGTGCCGGTGCCCGCCGCCCACTCCGTACGGGGTGACCGAGCCCATGACCTCGGAGCCGAGCAGATGCGGCTTGAGGGTCTTGCCGGCGCCGGAGGTGCCGGTGGCGGCGACGATCACGGCCTCCGGCTCGGCCAGCTGCGCGGCGTAGGCCGGGAACAGGGCGAGGGAGACGGCGGTCGGGAAGCAGCCGGGGACCGCGATGCGCCGGGAGCCCTCCAGCGCCGCGCGGGCGCCGGGCAGCTCGGGAAGCCCGTAGGGCCAGGTGCCGGCGTGCGGGGACCCGTAGAACGCCTCCCAGTCGGCGGATTCCTTGAGCCGGTGGTCGGCGCCCATGTCGACGACGAGGACGTCCTCGCCGAGCTGGGCGGCGACGGCGGCGGACTGCCCGTGGGGCAGCGCGAGGAAGACCACGTCATGCCGACGGCCCTGACCGGCGAGGACCTCGGGCGTGGTCGCCTCCAGGATCCGGTCGGCGAGCGGCACCAGGTGCGGCTGGAGGGTGCCGAGGGGCTGTCCGGCGTTGGAGTGGCCGGTCAGCGCGCCGATCTCCACCTCGGGGTGGGAGAGCAGCAGGCGCAGCACCTCTCCGCCCGCGTACCCGCTCGCTCCGGCCACCGCTACACGTACCACCATCGGACCCTCCTCCTCGATGGCATGACTATACGTAGCTCCGCAGTTTTATGCAAAGTCCTCGGGGTGATCCGAATGGACCCGGCCCGGGGTGGTGCCCGGGGACGCGGCGGCCGAGGGTGGGTGGGGGCCGCCGGAGACCGGTGTCCGGCGGCCCGCCGAGAGGGAGGACCGCGCCGTGCGCGCTTCTTCCGGGGACGCCGAGGCCGTCGTCGCCGAGGCCAACGGGGCCGCACGGCGGCGCCCGGCCTTCGACGACACCCGTGACCTGGAGGACGAGCGCCGCGGATTCCTCGGCACGGCCGAGGAGGCCGCGATCCGCGACGCGGACGGCCGGGTCGTGTGGGACCTGGACGCCTACGGGTTCCTGGACGCGGACTGCGCGCCCACGGCCCACCCGAGCCTGTGGCGCCAGAGCAGGCTGGTCGCGGGCCACGGGCTGCTCTTCGACTCCCTCGCGATCCGGGTGGACGGGCCGCGCAGCCGGGACGCCGACGTCACCGTCCGCCGGCACCTCCCCGACGGCGGCGGGCCGCGCACCCTGCGCCTGAAGAACGGCGTGCTCACGCACGTACGGGGGGCCGGGCCGGCCGCCGGCGAGCCGGACGTCGAGATCACCCCGGACGAGCCGGCGCTGCGCAGTCTGTTGCTGGGCCGGGCCGACCTCGGGGAGCTGGTCGCCGGGGGCCGTGCCCGGGTCACCGGCGACCCGGCCCGGCTCGCGGGGCTGACCGGCCACCTCACCGAGCCGGACCCCGGCTTCCCGATCGTGACGCCCTGACCGGGCCCGTGGTCCCGGAGCGGGACTACGCCGGGGGCGGGGAGGAGCGGTCCAGCGCGTGCCGGACCCATACGTTCGGCTCCACGTACACCGCGTAGCCCTGTTCGAGCTCGCAGCGGACCGGGGCCAGGGCGCCCGGCACCCGGACCGGGCCCGTCGCGTCGAACGGCAGCCCGGTCCACTCCCGCCACTGCGCGAGCGAACCGGTGATCGTCATCGACAGCGGTGCCACCGAGTCGATGACGGCCCCGGCGCGGGCGTGGACGCGCAGCCAGGGGTCGTACGGAAGGCCGTCCCCGCGCGTGCGGTACGCGTACTCCTCGATCGGCGTGTCCGGCTCGGCCGGCTTGCCGCTCGGCCGGACGGGGGCCACCACCTCGGCGAAACCGCGGGAGCGGGCGTTGTCGCGCATCGCGGCCAGCATCATCCCGGACAGGCCCTCGCCCTGCCGGTCGGTGGCCACGGTGATCTCGACGGCGCTCACCGTGTCGGGGGCGATCCCGCGCCGCAGGTCGGAGAAGGCCCACATGAGGACCTGGTCCCAGCCCCGCGCGGGCAGGATCCCGTCGCGGCCCGGCGCGTTCAGCGCGAACGGGACGCTGTACCCGCGGGCGACCACCGCGTCGCCGTCCGTGGCGACCAGGACGTAGTCGGCCAGCTCCCTGGTCATCCGCGGGTAGAGGAGCCAGGCGACGGAGTCGTGCTGGGAGAACTCCGGCCAGGGGTCCTGCATGTCCCAGAGCCGGTCGGCCAGTTCGGGGCGCTGCGCGAGGGTGGTGATGTGTATCCCGTTCATGTGCGCAGGCTAGGGCGGTGGAGCGGTGCGACTCCACTCCTTTAGGCGGGAGCCTGGAGGCAGAGGTGCCAGTCGCCGGAGCGGCCCGTGAGGGTGACCGTGGACAGTGGGCGGACGTCGACGTTCCAGTACGTCAGCGGGGCCGCCCTCAGCGCGTACACCAGGGCCGCCCGGACCACGGAGGGCTCCGCCACCGCCACGATCGCGGCGCCGTCGTCGGCGGGCCGGCTGTCGAGCCAGCCGCCGATGCGGGAGATGAAGGAGAGCAGGGATTCGCCTCCGTGCGGCGAGGAGCGGGGGTCGGTGAGCCAGAGGTCCACCGACCCCGGCTCGCGCTCCGTCACCTCGGCCAGGGTCAGCCCCCGCCAGCGGCCCATGTCGCAGTCGCGCAGCGCCGGCTGGGCGAGCGGCGCGTACCCGAGCGCCTGCCCGGTGGCCCGGCTGCGCGGGCTGGGCGAGCAGTAGCGCAGCTCGGCGGCGCCCAGCGGCACGAGTCCTTGCGCGGCGGACTCGACCGCGCGCCAGCCCGCCCCGTCCAGCGGGCGGTCGTCGTCGAAGCGCTCGGCGAGCAGCGAGGAACCACGGGCTGCGGCGACGAGCGAAACCCGAACATTCATGCGGCGATGGTGGGCCGCGTGCGGCACGGGGTCAAGCGTCCGGACCGGCGGCGCCGGCTGCGGCAGCGGCAGCGCCCCCGCCGGTCCCGGCGCGCAGGCGCCTGACGGCCTCGTTCAGCTCGCCCGCGCCCAGGACCCCGGCGAAGCTGAGCCGTACGTACGGACCCGGTGGCTCGGCGCAGAAGTACGGGCGGCCCCCCGCGACCGCGACCCCCGCGCGCAGGGCCGCTGCCGCGAAGGCCGCGTCGTCGCCCCCCTCGGCCATCCGCGCCCACAACTGGTATCCGCCCGAGGGCAGATGGGGCAGGGTCAGTCCGGGGAGCTCCCGGCGCAGCGCGCCCGCGAGCACGTCCCTCCGGTGGCGCAGCTCGGCGGCGACGGCCCGCAGGTGCCGGGGCCAGGCGGGCGCGCCGACCAGCTCCAGCGCCGCCTCCTGGAGCGGCCGGGACACGAAGAAGCTGTCCACGACCTGGATGGCCCGCAGCCGGTCCAGCACCGGGCCGCGTGCGGCGAGCGCGCCCACCCGCAGGCTGGGCGAGGTGGCCTTGGTCAGGGACCGGACGTGCACGACCACCCCGTCGTGGTCCTCGGCTGCCAGCGTCGGCGGCAGCGGTCCGGCGTCGTCGTGGCCCAGCGCCCGGGCGTAGTCGTCCTCCACCACGAAGGCCCCGGCGGCCCGCGCGATCCGCAGCACCTCGGCCCGCCGCTCAGGGGCCAGCACCGCGCCGGTCGGGTTCTGGAACAGCGGCTGGCACACGAACACCCGCGCCCCGGTCGCTTCGAAGGCGGCGGCCAGCAGCTCCGGCCGGACCCCTTCGGCGTCCACCGGGACGGGCACCGGCCGGCATCCCGAGGCGCGGGCGATGGCCAGCAGACCGGGGTAGGTCGGGGATTCCACCAGGACCGGCGCCCCGGGCGGGGCCAGCGCCCGCAGGGCGGTGGTCAGCGCGCTCTGCCCGCCCGCGGTGACCAGTACGTCGGCGGCGGCGACGGCCCCGCCGATCTCCCGGGCGAACCACTCGCGCAGCTCGGGCAGTCCTTCCATGGGCGGCCGTTCCCAGGCTCCGGGGCGCCGTCCGGCCCGGGCCAGTGCGGCGGCCATGGCCCGCTCGGGCTGGATGGAGGGGTGCAGGTAGCCGCTGTTGAGCCCGATCACCCCGGACGGCGGTGCGGCCAGGCAGACCAGCACCCCGGAGGCGTCCACCGAGCGCGGCACCACCTCGCCGGCGCCCTCGGCGCTGAGGGCGACCTCCTGCCAGGAGGTGTCTCCGGGCGCGGGGTCCGCCGTACGGGGCCGGGCCCGGAACACCCCGGCGCCGGGCCGGGTGACGACCAGCCCCTCGGCGGCCAGCTGCGCGAGGGCGCGGGAGACGGTGACGGGGCTGACCCGGTAGCGCTCGACCAGTGCCCGGCTCGACGGGAGCTTTCCACCCACCGAGTAGCGGTCGAGCTCCGACCGTAGGGATTCTGCCAGCTCCGCCACACTGCTACGCTCATACATGACAGCACAGAATAGCGCTACTCTCCCCACCACGATAGCGGTCGAGGGAACGGCCCGCCGGGTCGGCAGCGGCACCGCTCTCGCCGGGCTCGGCGTCGTCGCCTTCTCGCTGACGTTCCCCGCCACCGCCTGGGGCCTGGAGAGCTTCGGCCCGTGGTCCTTCGTCGCCGTGCGCAGCGTCCTCGCCGCCCTGATCGCCGGCGGCTTCCTGCTGGCCGGGCGCGTGCCGCTGCCCGCCCGCGTGCACTGGGCGGGCCTCGCCGTCGTCGCCGCCGGGGTGGTCGTCGGCTTCCCGCTGCTCACCACTCTGGCGCTGACCACCTCCACCACCTCGCACGCCGCCGTCGTCGTCGGCCTGCTCCCGCTCACCACGGCCGCCGTGTCCGCGCTGCGCACCGGCGTCCGCCCCTCGCGCCGGTTCTGGGGCGCGGCCGTCGCCGGGGCCGCCGTCGTGCTCGGCTTCACCCTGGCGCAGAGCGGCGGTTCCCTCTCCGCCGGCGACGGCTACCTGTTCGGGGCCCTGCTGGTGTGCGCGGCCGGGTACACCGAAGGCGGGCGCCTGGCCCGCGTCCTGCCCGGCTGGCAGGTCATCGGCTGGGCGCTGGTGCTGTGCCTGCCGCTCAGCGTGGCCGGCTCCGCGCTGGGGCTCGCGTACGAGCCGGTGCACGTGACCGGTCACGGGCTGGCCGGCCTGCTCTGGGCGGCGGCCGGCTCCACCTTCCTCGGCCTGTACGTCTGGTACCGCGGCATGGCCGAGATCGGCGCGCCGCGGGCCAGCCAGCTCCAGCTCGCACAGCCACTGCTGACCCTGGTGTGGTCGGTGGCGCTGCTGGGCGAGCACCTGTCCCCCGCCGCACCGGTCGCCGCCTGCGCGGTACTGGTCTGCATTGCCGTCACTCAGCGGGCCTAATCGCCGCGAACCGCCGTAAACTGCTGTCACCGGATCCAGACCGCCTCCGAGGAGGTCAGCATGCGCGCGACCGAGGGCGACCAGCTGGTTCAGCACGGCAGGATCGTGGGCCAGCACGACAAGGTCGGTGAAATCACTCAGGTACTCGGCGAGAACGGCACCCCTCCCTACCGGGTCCGCTTCTCCGACGGTCACGAGGCAGTCATGTCCCCGGGCCCCGACTGCGTCGTCAAGCACCCGACGGAGCCCACGCACTGACGGGACGCGGTCTCAGCGCGGCGGCACGGCCGTCGGATAGTGGTCGACGACGACCCTGGCCATCGCTCCGTTGGGGTCCGCGACCACCTGCTTCGCAGAGAAGTAGACGTGGCCGCGGACCTCGGGGAGCTCACGGGCGAACGTGAGGTGCCTCGACAGCTCCGCCGGATCGCGCCACGCGGCGGTGGAGCTGTCCGCGTCGCAGCGGTACAGCGCCTCGCCCACGTACAGGTCCACCCGGGTACCGGCGACGGTCTGCGCCCACCAGGGCACGATCTTCGCGTAGTCGGCGGTCGGGTGCCCGATCTGCCAGTACACCTGCGGCACGATGTAGTCGATCCAGCCCTCCCGGACCCACTTGCGGGTGTCCGCGTACAGGTCGTCGTACGTTTCGACGCCGGCCTGCGTCGGTGAACCGAGGGGGTCCCGGTCACTGTTGCGCCACACCGCGAAGGGACTGATGCCGAAGCGCGCCGCGGGGCGGACCGACCGGATCCGCTCGGACATCTCGCGGACGAGCGTGTCGGTGTTGGCACGGCGCCAGTCCGCGCGGGAGGCGAAGCCGCCGCCGTGGCGCGCGTACGCGTCGTCGTCGTCGAAGTACTTCCCGGCGGCGGGGTACGGGTAGAAGTAGTCGTCCCAGTGCACCCCGTCCACCTCGTAGCGCGAGACGGCGTCGAGCATCGCCTCCTGCACGAAGGCGCGCACCTCCGGCAGGCCCGGGTTGTAGTAGAGCTTGCCGTTGTACGGGACCGTCCAGTCGGGGTTGCGCCGCGCCGGATGGCCCTCGGCCAGGCGGTCAAGGTCGGTGTGGTTGGCCACCCGGTACGGATTGAACCAGGCGTGCAGTTCCAGCCCCCGGGCGTGGGCCTCGGCGACCGCGGTGCCGAGCGGGTCCCAGCCGGGGTCCTCCCCCTGCTCCCCGGTCAGCCACTGCGACCAGGGCTCGCGGGCGCCCGGCCACATCGAGTCGGCGGCCGGCCGGACCTGGAGGATCACCGCGTTCAGGCGGCGGGCGACGGCGGTGTCGAGGAGGCCGGTCAGCTCGTCCCGCTGGGCCTCGGCGTCCAGGCCGCTCTCGGAGGGCCAGTCCACGTTCTCCACAGACGCGATCCACATCGCGCGGAACTCGGCGGCCGCGTCCCGCCGCGCCCCCCTCCCCCGCACGGCCCGCGCCGCCCGGGCCGGGCCCGCGGCACCCGTCGCGGCCAGCAGCCCGGCGGCGCCTGCCAGCAGCCCCCGCCGTCCGATGTACGCCATGTGACGACTCCGTTCCGTTGCGTGACATTCCCCTGCGTGTGACAGCATGCCCGCCCCGGCCCCCCGCCATGGTCAAGGTCGGGGGTAACGTCGTGGGGCGTGGCGGGCGCCGGAATGCAGTGGACCACTGCGGAGCACGGGGGACCCGCCGACGGATGAGCAGCGAAAGGCACGAAGTGACTGACCTCCCTTCCGACATCACACGGGTCGGCGTAGTGGGCTGTGGCCAGATGGGTGCGGGCATCGCCGAGGTGTGCGCGCGCAGCGGCCTCGAGGTGAAGGTCGCCGAGACCACCGGCGAGGCCCTGGAGATCGGGCGCACCCGGCTGCACAACTCCCTGACGAAGGCCGCCGAACGCGGCAAGATCAGCGAGGAGGAGCGGGACGCCACCCTGGCCCGCCTCACGTTCACCACCGATCTCGGCGAGTTCGCCGACCGCGACCTCGTCATCGAGGCCGTCGTCGAGAACGAGCAGGTCAAGACGGAGATCTTCCAGGTCCTGGACCAGGTGATCACCCGCCCGGACGCGATCCTCGCCTCCAACACCTCCTCGATCCCGCTGGTCAAGCTGGCCGTCACGACCTCGCGGCCCGACCAGGTCATCGGCATCCACTTCTTCAACCCGGCGCCGGTGCAGCAGCTCGTCGAGCTGATCCCGGCGCTGACCACGAGCGAGGAGACCATCAAGCGGGCCGAGGCCCTGGTGGGGAAGGTCCTGGGCAAGCACGCGATCCGCGCCCAGGACCGGTCGGGCTTCGTCGTCAACGCGCTCCTGGTCCCCTACCTGCTGTCGGCGATCCGGATGTTCGAATCGGGCATCGCGAGCCGCGAGGACATCGACAACGGCATGGAGCTGGGCTGCGCCCACCCGATGGGTCCGCTCAAGCTCTCCGACCTGATCGGCCTCGACACGATCGCCTCGATCGCCGACTCGATGTACGCGGAGTACAAGGAGCCCCTGTACGCCGCTCCGCCGCTGCTCCAGCGGATGGTCGACGCGGGCCGCCTCGGCCGCAAGACCGGCTCGGGCTTCTACCCGTACGGCTGACCCGCACCCGGCTCCCGCCCCGCGGTCCGGGGCCTGCGGCCCGGGCCCCGCGGTCAGCCGAGCCGCAGATGGTGCAGGAGCAGCAGCCCGGCCGCCATGTTGGCGGCCGGGACCTCGCCCCGCGCGATCATGTCCGGCACCAGTTTGAGCGGCACCCACTCGCGGCGCGAGGACTCGAAGTCGTCCTCGGGATGTCCGATGTACGTCGCACCGTCCGCCCAGTAGAGGTGGTGGCGGGCGTCGGTCAGCCCGTTGGCCGGCTCGACGGTCATCAGGTGGTGGAGGGGCCCGGGCCGCCAGCCCGACTCCTCCTCCATCTCCCGGGCCGCGGCCGCCGCGATGTCCTCGCCGTCCTCGACCACGCCCGCGGGCAGTTCCCAGCCCCAGCTGTCGGTGATGAACCGGTGCCGCCACAACAGCAGCACCTCGTTGGCCTCGTTGACGGCCGTGGCGACGGCGACGGGCCGCAGCCGGATCACGAAGTGGTCCAGGTGCCGCCCGTCGGGAAGTTCCACATCCGCGAGGTTCACGTCGAACCAGCGGTTCCTGTACACGGTCTGCTCACTCAGGTTCGTCCACTGCACGGTCGTGCCACCTTCCGTTCGAGTAGGTGGCAACATGGCAGCAGTTCACGACCTCACAGGGGAACGCGCAGCGCCCCGTCGATCAGCTGCGCGGTCTCCTCCGCGCCGGAACACCCGCTGGTCAGCAGCTGTTCACGGACCGCGCGCAGCCGGTCCCGCAGCCTCAGCGACTCCATCCCCTTGGCCCGCTCGGCCATCTCGGCGGCAGCCGCCACCGCCCGGTCCGCCTCGCCCTGGCGCAGCTGGATCTCGCACAGCATCGCCAGCCGGTGGACCCGCCCCCGGTCGTGCGCCGGCGTCCCGACCGCCGCGGTCGCCTGCTCGTGGGCCGCGTGCAGATCGCCCAGGCTGAGCAGCGCCTCGGCCACCTGTACGTTGACCAGCCCGGGCTGTACGTACCCCGTCTCGTCCGGCTCCGTGCCGGGCCGGATCCGCTCGGCGGCCGCCTCGGCGCGACGGATGCAGGCCAGCGCGGCGGCGGTGTCGCCGAGCTGGGCGTACGCCTTGGCCTGCATGGCGTACAGGTCGGCGGCCAGGGCCGGGGTGATGTGCCGGCCGGCGGCGCGCAGCGCGGCCTCGGCGAAGGCGACGGCCTGGCGGTACTCCCGCAGGTGCAGGGACTGGTTGACGATCAGCGCGATCACGTAGGCGCCCAGGCCCCGGTCCCCGCTCGCCTTCGCGAGCCGCAGCGCCTGGTGGAAGTAGCGCTGGGCGAGCCCGTGGGCGTCCGAGTCGTACGCGCAGATCCCCGCCACCGCCACCAGGGAACCGGTGGCCCGGTGCAGCTGGCGGCCGAGGCCGTCGGGGTAGCCGCCGCGCAGCATGGGCGCGGTCTCGCTGCCCAGGAAGCGGACGATCCGGGCCCTGGTGGCCACGCCGCCGGCCCGCCGGTACATCAGCTCGTAGTGCGCCCGGGCGGCCCGGAGGATCTCGATGTGCTCGGGGCCGATCCGGTTCGGGCCGTCGCGGGAGACGTCCGCGTCCTCGGGCGGGTTCTCCCACTCCCAGACCGGGATCACCGCGGGCGTTCCGGTGACGGCCTCGGCGGTGAGCAGCTGGTAGCGGCCCTGCTCGTCGGAACGCCACAGGGCGGCGGCCCGGTCGACGAAGCCGCTGAGCGGGGAGCCGTGCGGGGACACGGGCTGGCCCGGCATGCCGAGCCCGACGTCGTCCAGCGACACCGGGCGGCGCAGGCGGCCGCCGAGCACCTCGCAGATCAGGTCGGGGACCTGGCCGCGCGGCCGCTGTCCCTTCAACCACCGGGTGACGGCGGTGTGTTCGTAGCGCAGTGCCAGTCCGCGGGACCGGCCGGCCTGGTTGACGTGCGCCGCCAGTCCGGCGTGGGACATGCCCGCCTCGGCGAGGAGGGCGTCGAGCAGGGCGTTGGGCTGCATGGGCCCCTCCAAGGGCTCTTCGGTTCCCAGGCTAGTGGGTGTGCGGTTCACACGGGGTGTGAACCGAGTACGCGCATAAATGCGATACGCACCCTGCCGCAACGGGCCCCGGGAGCGCTTCACTTAAGAGCCTCGCCAAAGAGGCAGCCCGGGTCGTCGGCTCCCCCTCGTACAGTGCGACGACCCGCACCGCGCCGCCCGCCTTGCTGTCTGCCCGACACTCCATGGCAGGCGGGCGGCGCGCTCCGGCTCCGCCGGCGCCCGGTTGGTCGCCGGGCCCCGGCAGGGGGCCGTGGAACGCGCGCCGGGCCCTCCCACCGGGCCCGGTGTGCGGTTCCCGCCCGGCAGCCTCGCCCACGGACACCGCACTGCACGGCACCTGCAGGGCGCCGCCGTCCGCGAGTTGAGCGCCGGCGCTCCGGTGACGGGGCGGCGGGCACGCCCGCGACCAGCCGCACGGGCGTGCCCGCCGACGGCCGCCGCGCGAGCGTACGTCCTCGGCGCCGTCGCCGCCCGGGAACAGGGCCTCTCCGGCACGCAGCCGACCGTGACCCCGCCCGGCCGGGCCGCGCCCGGGCCGCCCGGAGCGGCGGACACCGCTCATCGGGCTCTCACCCGCACGAGTGAGGGCCCTCGGGCACCGCCGCCCACGCACGAGGGGCGTGTCCGGTGTTCCGGACACGCCCCTCAACTCCTCCGGCCGCGGCGGCGGTTATGCGCCGCGCAGCACCGCGCCCGTGCGCTCGGCGGCCAGGGCCACCGCCGCGTCGCGCGCGGCCGTGGACTCCTCGGCCGTCAGCGTGCGGTCGGCCGCGCGGAAGCGCAGCGCGTACGCCAGGGACTTCTTGCCCTCGCCGACCTGCTCACCGGTGAACACGTCGAACAGCCGCAGGGACTCCAGCAGTTCGCCGGCGCCCTTGCGCAGCGCGGCCTCGACCGCGGCCGCCGGAACCGACGCGTCCACGATCAGGGCGACGTCCTGGGTCGCCACCGGGAAGGTGGAGATCCGGGGCGCCTGCACGGCGCCGCCGCCGGCCGCCGCGAGACGGTCCAGGTCGAGCTCCATGGCGCTGGTGCGGGCCGGCAGGCCCATCGCCTTGACGACGCGCGGGTGCAGCTCACCGGCGTGGCCGATGACCGTCTCCACCCCGTCCAGGGTGACGAGCAGCTCGGCGCACCGGCCCGGGTGCCACGGCCCGTACTGGCCCTGGCGCACGACGAGCTCCGCACCGGCCTCGACGGCCAGCGAGCGCGCGGCCTGCACCGCGTCCGCCCAGTCGGCCGGGCGGCCCTTGCCCCACCAGCCGGCCTGCTCGCGCGCACCGGCCAGCACGACCGCGGCGTACCGCGGCTGGGCGGGCAGGGCGGCGTTCAGCGTGGCGATCTCCTCGGCCGTCGGACGCCGGTCGACGGGCAGTCGTACGGCGACACCGGGCTGCTTGCCGGCCCGGAAGACCGAACCGGTCTCGAAGAGGGCGAGGTCGTGGCTGCCCCGGCTGTCGTTGCGGCGCAGCGCGCCCAGCAGGCCCGGCAGCAGCGTGGTGCGCAGCGCCGGCTCCTCGTCGGAGATCGGGTTGACCAGCTTGACGACCTGGCGGGCCGCGTCGTGCGCGGGCAGCTGGAGCTGGTCGAAGACGCCCTCGCCGACGAACGGGTAGCTGAGCGCCTCGACGTAGCCCGCGCCGGCCAGCGCACGGCCGACCCGCCGGTGCAGCTGCTGCCGGGCGGTCAGACCGCGGCCGGAGGGCAGCTGCGGCAGGGTCGACGGGAGGTTCCCGTAGCCCTCCAGCCGGATGACCTCTTCCGCGAGGTCGTTGGGCTCGGCGAGGTCGGGCCGCCACGACGGGACGGTGACGACGAGCTCGTCCTGGCCGTAGACGTCGCAGCCGACCTCCTGGAGGCGGCGGACGACGGTCTCGCGGCCGTAGTCCATGCCCGCGACGCGGTCCGGGTGGTCCGCGCGCATCGCGATGGTGCGCGGGGCTCCGGGGGCGGTGAGCTCGGTGACTCCGGCCTCGGCGGTGCCGCCCGCGAGCAGCACGAGCAGGTCGACGGTGCGCTGCGCGGCCGCGGAGGCCGCCTGCGGGTCGACTCCGCGCTCGAAGCGCTTGGAGGCCTCGGAGGCGAGCTTGTGGCGGCGGGCGCTGCGGGAGATCGTCAGCGCGTCGAAGTGCGCGGCCTCGATGACGACGTCCGTGGTGCCGGTGACGGCGCCGGTCTCGGGGTCGGTCACGGAGTCGGCGATCTCGGTGTTGGCACCGCCCATGACGCCGGCCAGGCCGATGGGCCCGCTGTTGTCGGTGATCACCAGGTCCTCGGCGTCGAGCGTGCGCTTGACCCCGTCGAGGGTGGTGAACTTCTCGCCCTGCTCGGCCCGGCGCACGCCGATGGCGCCGTCCAGGCGGGAGCGGTCGTAGGCGTGCAGCGGCTGGCCCAGTTCGAGCATCACGTAGTTGGTGACGTCGACGGCGAGCGAGATCGGCCGCATGCCGGCCTTCTGCAGGCGCCGCGTGAGCCAGATCGGGGACTTCGCCTCGGGGTCGAGACCGGTCACCGTACGGGCGGTGAAGCGGTCGCAGCCGGCCGGGTCGTCGATCTTGACCAGGTAGCCGTACGAGTTCGGCGCGGGCACGTCGAGCAGCGCCGGGTCGCGCAGCGGCAGGCCGTACGCGGTGGCGGTCTCACGGGCCACGCCGCGCATCGACAGGCAGTAGCCGCGGTCCGGGGTGACGGCGATGTCGAGGACCTCGTCGACGAGCTGGAGCAGCTCGATCGCGTCGGTGCCGACCTCGTGCTCCGGCGGCAGCACGATGATGCCGTGCGTGCCGTCGTCGCCCATGCCGAGCTCCTCGCCGGAGCAGATCATGCCGTGGGAGGTCCGGCCGTACGTCTTGCGCGAGGCGATCGCGAAGTCGCCGGGCAGGACGGCGCCGGGCAGGACCACGACGACCTTGTCGCCGACGGAGAAGTTCCGGGCGCCGCAGACGATCTCCTGCGGCTCGCCGGTGCCGTTGGCCTGGCCGACGTCGACCGTGCAGAAACGGATCGGCTTGCGGAAGCCCTCGAGCTCCTCGATGGTCAGCACCTGGCCGACGACCAGGGGGCCCTTGAGGCCCGCGCCGAGCTGCTCGACGGTCTCGACCTCGAGACCGGCGTCGATGAGCCTGGCCTGTACGTCACGACCGGTTTCGCCCGCAGGCAGGTCGACGTACTCCCGCAGCCAAGAAAGCGGGACCCGCATCAGATCTCCATCCCGAACGGCCGGGTGAACCGGACGTCACCCTCGACCATGTCTCGCATGTCTTCGACGTTGTGGCGGAACATCAGCATCCGCTCGATGCCGAACCCGAAGGCGAACCCGCTGTACTTCTCGGGGTCCACACCGCAGGCGATGAGCACCTTGGGGTTGACCATCCCGCAGCCGCCGAGCTCGATCCAGCCCTCGCTGGAGCAGGTGCGGCACGGGCGGTCGGGGTTGCCCACCGACTCGCCGCGGCACACGTAGCACTGCATGTCCATCTCGGCGGACGGCTCGGTGAACGGGAAGAAGTTCGGGCGCAGCCGGGTGGTCATGTCCTTGCCGAAGAGTGCCTGGACCATGTGGTCCAGGGTGCCCTTCAGGTCGGCCATGGTCAGGCCCTCGTCGACGGCGAGCAGCTCGACCTGGTGGAAGACCGGGGTGTGCGTCGCGTCGAGCTCGTCGGTGCGGAACACCCGGCCCGGGCAGACCACGTACACGGGCGGCTCCCGGTCGAGCAGCGAGCGCGCCTGCACCGGGGAGGTGTGGGTGCGCAGCACGACGCCGGACTCGTCGCCCTCGGTGCCTTCCGGCCCCTGGACGAAGAAGGTGTCCTGCATCTGGCGCGCCGGGTGGTCGGGCGTGAAGTTGAGGGCGTCGAAGTTGAACCACTCCGCCTCGACCTCGGGGCCCTCGGCCACCTCGTAGCCCATGGCCGTGAAGATGTCCGCGATGCGGTCCATCAGCGTGGTCAGGGGGTGCCGGGCACCGGCGGGGACGCGGTCGTAGGGCAGCGTGACGTCCACCGCCTCCTCGACCAGCACCCGCTCGTCGCGCTCCGCTTCGAGCTCGACCGTGCGGGCCCCGAAGGCCTTGTTCACGGCGCCGCGGGCCTGGCCCACGCGCTTGCCCGCCTCGGCCTTGGCCTGCGGCGGCAGGGCGCCGATCTCGCGGTTGGCGAGCGCCAGGGGCGAGCGGTCGCCCATGTGCGCGGTCTTCGCCTCACGCAGCGCGTCGAGGTCGCCGGCGGCCGCGAAGGCGGCGAGCGCCTCGTCCCGCATGCGCTCGATCTCTTCCGGTTTCAGTGCCTCGACCTCGACAGGGTCGTACGACTTGTTCGGTGCCGACATCTCTTCCCGTACTTCCGATGGCTGGCTGGTGGAACCCCGCGCGATCCGCTCGACCGTCTCGATCGACAGATTCGGACGAGTCCCAAAGGTGCCAAAGGACGAGTCTAAAGGTCGCCGGGGGTGAAGGAGCCCGTGGGCCGCCTGGCGAGACGCTCCGCAGGGTCACTGCGTGAGGTAGGCCGGCGCCCCCACGGGCAGGATAAATCGGAACTCGGCGCCGCCGCCGGGGCCGCGGCCGACCGTGATGGTGCCGCCGTGGGCCTCGACGATGCCCTTGACGATGTACAGGCCCAGGCCGGTGCCGCCGCGCTTGCTCCCCCGCCAGAAGCGGGTGAAGACGCGGCCCATCGACTCCTCGGGGATCCCGGGGCCCTCGTCGGTCACGGTGACGGCGGTTCCCTTCTCGGTCTTGCCCGCTGCATTGGCCAGGCTCGTCGGCGACACCTCGATGGTGACCGTTCCCTCGCCGTGCCGCACCGCATTTTCGAGGAGGTTGCCGAGGATCTGGTCGATCTTGTCCGGATCGGCCCACAGCGCGGGCAGCGGGCAGCTGACCCGTACGAGGAACCGGTCGGGCGACTGCCCGTTCGCGGTGAGCGCCTGCACGTGGCGGCCCACGGCGGTGGCGATGTCCACCGGCTGCCGGCGCACCTCCAGGCGGCCCGAGTCGATGCGGGAGATGTCGAGGAGCTCGGCGATCAGCCGGGTGACGCGGTTGGCGTCGGCGTCGACGGTCTCCAGCATCAGCCGCTTCTGGTCGTCGGTGAACCGCTCCCACTTGGCGAGCAGCGTCGCGGTGAACCCCTTGACGGAGGTCAGCGGCGAGCGGAGCTCGTGCGCGACGGTGGCGATCAGCTCGGCATGGCTGCGCTCGGTGCGGCGGCGGGCCTCGGTGCCGCGCAGGGTGACGACGAGGCGGCGCAGCGGGCCCGTGGGGTGCGTGCGCACGTACCGGGCGGAGACGAGCACCTCACGGCCGCCGGGCAGCAGGAGGTTGCGCTCCGGCTGGCCGCGCCGGGTGGCGAGGCCCCCGTACGGGTCGGTCAGCGTCCACCAGCGGCGGCCCTCGAGGTCCTCCAGCGGCAGCACCCGCTCGATGCGCAGGCCGAGCGCCTCGCCGGGGGCGAGGGCGGTGAGCCGTGCGGCGGCGGAGTTGAAGCAGATCACCCGGCCGGTGTGGTCGGCGACGACGAGCCCGTCCGGCAGGTCGTCGGGGTCGATCCCGGTCGCGCCGGAGTCGGGGAGGTCGCAGGGCTCGGCTGCGGCGGCCGCGCCGGCGCGGCCCGCACCCTGCGGGGGGACGGCCGGCAGGGACTGCGTCGTACCGGGCGCCTTCACGGCCCCCGGCGAGCTGTTCGTACCCACGGTCATGTCCTCGTACCCCACATCTCCGAGTAGCGCAGTGGGCCCCCCGGGCCGCCACATTACTAGCTGGGGGTCACGGAGCGGCACCCTCCGGGCGCCCGCTGTGCACGCGCGGAGGCGTAGAGGCACACGGCGGCGGCCGTGGCGAGGTTCAGGCTCTCGGCCTTGCCGTGGATCGGGACGCGTACGACGGCGTCCGCGAGCGCCCGGGTCTCCTCGGGCAGCCCCCACGCCTCGTTGCCGAAGACCCAGGCCGAGGGGCCGCCCATGGTGCCCGCGTCGAGCTCGGCGTCCAGGTCGTCCTCGCCGGCGCCGTCGGCCGCGAGGATGCGCACACCGGCCGCCCGCAGCCCTGCGACGGCCTCCTCGACGGGCACGCCGACGGCCACCGGCAGGTGGAAGAGGGAGCCCACGGAGGCCCGTACGGACTTGGGGTTGTACAGGTCCACGGAGGCGTCGGTCAGCACGACCGCGTCCGCTCCGGCGGCGTCCGCGCAGCGCAGCACGGTGCCCGCGTTCCCCGGGTCGCGGACGTGGGCGAGGACGGCCACGAGCTTGGGCCCGGCCTTGAGGATGTCCTCGAACGGCGAGTCGAGGAAGTGGCAGACGCCGACGATGCCCTGCGGGGTGACGGTCTGCGAGACCTCGGCGAGCACCTCGTCGGAGGCGTAGTGCACGCGCGCGCCGGCGGCCAGCGCGGCGTCGATGATCCCGGCGTAGCGCTCGGCGGCCTCGACGGTGGCGAACAGCTCGATCAGGGTCGACGCGCCCTCGGCGCCGCGGTGCTCGACGGCCTCGCGGACGGCCTGGGGGCCCTCGGCGATGAAGCGGCGCTCCTTGGTGCGGAAGTTGCGCCGCGCCAGTCGCCTGGCGGCGGCCACCCGCGGGGACCGGGGGGAGATCAGCTCGGCGGGGGCGGGGGTACCCATGGCGGTCGGCTCGCTTCCGTGCGTACTGCGGGTCGAAACAGGTGGATCGGCTCGGCTACAACGCACCGGACCCGCAGGCGCAGGGCCTGCGGGTCCGGGCTGAAGCCTGTGAAGGGCTTGCTGCTCAGGCGGCAGCGGGGGCCTTCGGGGCGTTCACGTCGGCCGGAAGCGCCTTCTGCGCAACCTCGACGAGCGCGGCGAAAGCGTTGGCGTCGTTGACGGCCAGCTCCGCGAGGATCTTGCGGTCCACCTCGATGTTGGCGGCCTTCAGACCCTGGATGAGGCGGTTGTACGTCATGCCGTTCTGGCGGGCAGCGGCGTTGATGCGCTGGATCCACAGCTGACGGAAGTCGCCCTTGCGCTTCTTGCGGTCGTTGAAGTTGTAGACCAGCGAGTGGGTGACCTGCTCCTTGGCCTTGCGGTACAGGCGCGAACGCTGACCGCGGTAGCCGGAGGCCGCCTCGAGGATCGCCCGGCGCTTCTTGTGGGCGTTTACTGCCCGCTTGACGCGTGCCACTTTTTAACTCCTTGTAGCGGGGCCGTGGGTGTCTTCACACGGCCCGAATTCAGATGGGGTCCCGGTCTTGACGTCCGCTCCCGGCAGGGGGAGCGGAGAACGTCACTTGCCGAGAAGCTTCTTGATCTTCGCGGCGTCGCCGGGAGCCATCTCCGCGTTGCCGGTGAGGCGGCGGGTCACACGGGACGACTTGTGCTCGAGCAGGTGGCGCTTACCGGCGCGCTCACGGAGCACCTTGCCGGAGCCGGTGATCTTGAAGCGCTTCTTGGTACCGCTGTGCGTCTTGTTCTTCGGCATAGCGCCGTTATCTCCTCGTCGGTGGCGCCCCCAGCCGGTCCGGTGGGACCGGCGCCCGGGGGCGTCATGTTGTGTCGGTGATCCGAGACAGGCTGCCTCGGAATCAGGCCTCGGCCGGTGCCTCGGGAGAGGCGTCCTCGGTGGCCTCGGCAGAGGCGACCTCGGTGCCCTCCTCGACGGGGGCTTCCTCGGAAGGAGCCTCGTCGGCGGCGACACCCTGGCGCTCGGCCTTGCGGGCGGCCTGCGCCTCGCGGGCTTCGGCCATCGCCTCGGTCTTCTTCTTGTGCGGACCGAGGACCATGATCATGTTTCGGCCGTCCTGCTTCGGGTTCGACTCGATGAAGCCGAGCTCCTCGACGTCCGAAGCGAGACGCTGCAGCAGTCGGTAGCCGAGTTCCGGCCGGGACTGCTCGCGACCACGGAACATGATCGTGATCTTGACCTTGTCGCCCTGCTTGAGGAACCGAACGACGTGACCCTTCTTGGTGTCATAGTCGTGCGGGTCGATCTTCGGCCGGAGCTTCATTTCCTTGATGACCGTGTGCGCCTGGTTCTTGCGCGCCTCACGGGCCTTCATGGCCGACTCGTACTTGAACTTGCCGTAGTCCATGAGCTTGCAGACCGGCGGGCGTGCAGACGCCGCGACCTCGACCAGGTCCAGGTCGTACTCCTGCGCGAGCTCAAGCGCCTTCGCAAGCGGGACGATGCCCACCTGTTCGCCGCTGGGACCGACGAGTCGCACCTCAGGGACACGAATCCGATCGTTGATGCGGGGCTCGGTGCTGATGGATCCTCCTCGGTAGCACCACACGACTGTCTGGCAGACAGCCGCTGACGTCTTGTGTCGTCAGACCTACCGCGGCGGAACACGAAAAAGCCCCGCCGGGCACAGGCAGGGGCTCCAATACAACCGGAGCACCGCCGCATGTGATCGCGGGGCGCAGACTCGGGCAGCTTTCCATCGTCCGTACGGAACGATGGATGCCGCCTGACCGGTGACCCGCCGCCCCGGAGGGTGGTCGGGTGGGAGAACGGAGCCTCCACTTGTGGGCCGGGGACATGCGTCTCCGGCCGGTCTTCAGCCCAATATAGCATTCCGCGCCGGGTCCGCTCACCCGGCGGCCGTCCCGCGCAGCGCAGGGGCCGCCGCCCGGCGGGCACCCCGCCGGGGGCAGGTCGGCGGCCCGCGCGGCCCGGCTTATCGTGTGAGGCATGACTGACGCGACCCCCACCCCCGCCACCGAGGCCGGCGCCACGCCGGACGCTCCCGACTACGACGCCATGACCCGCGACATCGCGGACGTGCCCGCCGTCGAGGTGATCACCACGGTGGCCGTGCACCTGCTGAGCGCCGCGGCGGTCAACCTGGGCCTGGACAAGCCGGACTCCGAGCACAAGGACCTCGACGAGGCCCGCAAGCTGATCACGGCCCTGGCCGGCCTGGTCACGGCGAGCGCCACCGAGATCAGCTCCTTCCACGCGGCCCCGCTGCGCGACGGCCTGAAGTCGCTGCAGCTCGCCTTCCGCGAGGCCTCGATCGTGCCGGACGAGCCGGGCCAGGGTCCGGGCGAGAAGTTCACGGGTCCGGTCTTCGGCTGAGCCGCGGGACCTGATCGGGACGGTACGCGGAGGGGCCGGGGCGCTGCCCCGGCCCTTCTCTCATGCGCCCCTTCCTTCATGCGCCCGCGCCAACGCCCCTTGGGCCGGCTCAGCGGGTGAAGACGCCCCGTGGCGGCTGCGGCTCAGCGGGTGAAGAGCGGCTCTCCGGCCGGGGCCGCGGCCTCCGCGGGGAGCAGGGCCAGGTCCAGTCCGCGTACCAGGCGGGCCCGCAGCGTCTCGTCGGCGGCCAGCGCCTCCGCGACGCGGCGGGCCGCGGTGTGGGCCTGCTCACCGTCGGCGAGCACGATCGCGAGCGTGCCGTCGGAGTCGGCCCCGCCCGGGCCCAGGTGGGCGCGGAGCACGGCCGGCTCGGCCGCCACGGCGGCGCGTACGGCCTCCCGGACCGCGGGGTCGGCCAGCGGGCCGGCGTCGGTGCGCCCCTCGGCCAGCGCGAGCAGCGCGGGGCCGGTGAGCTGGTAGGTGACGGGGCCGGCCAGGTCCAGGACCACGGTGTCGGCCTTCTCGTGCGCGGCGGCCGCCAGGGCCTGGTGCAGCGGAACGGCCACGGGGCGGGCCGCCGGGTCCCACAGCGCCAGCGAGGCGGTCGAGGTGAACGCGGGCAGTGCCCGCCGGTCGCCCGCCCGCAGGGTCGGGACGGCCATGTCACTGGTCTTCTCGCGCTGGAGGCCGGTCTCCGGGTCGGTCTCGACCTCGCCGAGGACGGCGACGACGGGGACCAGCAGGCGGGCGCCCTTGAGGGCGGCCAGCACCTCGGGCTCCTTCGCCCGGTCTTCGGACCAGGCGGCCAGGGCCGCACTCAGCCGGGGGTCGGCGGAGCCGTCGTCGTCGGAGTAGCCGGGGTCGGGAATGTTTTTGTTCGCCACAGTTACCCGACCCTATCCCGGTCCCGTCGTGCCGCTCGCGGGCGCCGGGCCAGTACGGCGGCCAGGACCAGCAGGGCCAGCCCGGCGGCCGCGGCCGCCGGGGCACCGAGGCGGGTGCCGTGACCGGCCGTGCGGACGGGCTCGGGGCCGGGGCCGAAGTACTGCTGCGCGGCCGCGACGGGTGCCGGCAGCGCGGGCTCGCCCCGCAGCGTGTCGGCGGTCTGCAGGGCGGCCACGGGGTCGACCAGGCCGTGGCCGCGGGCGTCGTCGCGGCCACCGGGCGGGGCGTCCGAGGCCGTCTCCTCGAGCAGTCTCTTGATCTGGGCCGGGGACAGGTCCGGGTGCGCGGCCTTGACGAGGGCCACCGCGCCCGAGACGAACGCCGAGGCGGCGCTGGTGCCCCAGCCCTCGTAGTAGGAGCGGTCGGGGTCGGCGATGACGACGTCGACGCCGGGGGCGCTGACGGTGGCGTACCAGCTGCGGGTGGAGAAGGCGGCCTTCCGGCCGCCGCGGTCGACGGCGGTGACGGCGATGACCCCGGGGTAGGCCGCCGGGTAGGAGGCGTGGTCGCCCACCCGGCCGCCGTTGCCCGCGGAGGCGACGACGACCACGCCCTTGGCGAGGGCGTACTGGACGGCCTCGTCCTCGCCCGCCTCGTGGTGGGCGGAGTCGCTGTCGTCGCCGAGGGAGAGGTTGATCACGTCGGCGCCGTGGTCGGCGGCCCAGCGGATGCCATCGGCGAGGGCGCCGCCCTTGCTCTCGCGGGCCTTGGCCCGGCCGGGGTCGCCCTCCTCCAGGATCACGCGGACGGGGAGGACCTTCGCCTTCGGCGCGATGCCGAGGACGCCCTGGCGGCGGCCCGGGCCGTGGCCGTGCCCGGCGATGATCCCGGCCATGGCCGTGCCGTGCCGGGCCCAGGCGCGGTCGCCGCGGCCGGCCCCCATGCCGATGAGGTCGGTGCCGTCGAGGACCTGGCCGGCCAGGTCGGGGTGGGTGGCGTCGACCCCGGTGTCGAGGACGGCGACGGTGACCCCCTCGCCCTGGGTGATGCCCCAGGCCTCCTCGGCGCGCAGGGCCGTCAGGCCCCACTGGCGGTCGCGGATGGCGTCGGCGGCGGCCGGGGGCGCGGTGGCTCCGACGAGCAGTGCACCGAGGGCGAGGGCCGCGGCGGCCCGGGCCCGGCTCACCGGGTCCCGGACGGGGCGGGCAGTGCGGCGAGGGTGCGTACGGTGCGCTCCGTCCGGTCAGCGACGGCTTTGGCCTCGTGGCCGAGGCCCGCCTGGGCGACGGCTCCGGTGGCGTCCTTGCGCATCGCGTCCTCGGCGGGGCGGGGGGCGTCCAGGGTGCGGCCGTCGGTGAAGGCGGAGACGGCGTAGACCACGACGGGGGCCTCGGCCGGCACGGACGCGGTCCACGCGGCGCGCTGGCTGTCGGCGAAGCCGTAGCCGGGCGGGGCGGGGAGGCGTCCGCGCAGGGCCGCCATCGCCGGGGCGTCGGCCGGGGTGAAGACCAGGCCGACGGTGACGAGGGAGCTGCGGGTGGCGTCGGTGTAGGTGGCACGCAGGACGCGGGTGCAGCCGGTGGCGGCGAGGGCCGCCCGCCAGTCCGCGGCGAGCGCGGGTCCGCAGTCGGCGTCGGGGGCGAGGGCGACCCGGGTCCACGTCCGGTCGGCTCCGCCCGGGCCGGCGTCGGCGCCGTTCAGGACGGGCGGGAACAGGGTGTCGACGGGGGTCGCGCGCCAGAGCGAGGCGGCTTTGCGGTAGGCGGCGTCGGCGGCCAGGGGCTGGTGGGCGCCGCGCTGTTCGACCCAGCCGCCGATGCCGGCTCCGCCGATGAGCCCCACTCCGACCAGGGCGCACAGTGCGGCGGCGAGGGTCCGGCGGGCCGGTACGGATTCAGTCGCGGGCGCGGGCGCGGCCAGGACCGCGGTCTGCGGTGTAGACGTGGTCATCCGGCGGCTCCGCCCCCCGTTCCGTACGGCTGCCTGCCCGTACTCTACGCGCCCCCACCCCACGCCCCGGGCCGCCGCACACCACCCCGAAGCCGCAGCCCGGGGCGGACCCGGGGGGCGCCGTGCCGGGGGCGGGCCCGGGGCCCGGTGCCGGTGGACGGGCCCGGGGGCCCGTGCCTGCGTGCGGTTCCTCGGGCGTAGGGGCCGAGCCCGGGGTGGCGGCCGCCGGGCGTGCGGCACCGCGGGTCGTGCGGGCGTGGGGACCGGGCCCGCGCGTCGGGGTGACGCCCCGCGGGCGTACGGCACCGCGGGCCGTGCGGGCCCGGAGGCCGGGGCCCGGGGTGGCGCCCCACGGGTGTACGGAACCGCGGGCCGTCGGGGACCGGGGCCCCGCGGGCATGCGGCACCGCGGGCCGTGCGGGTGTGGGGACCGGGCCCGGGCGTCGGGGTGACGCCCCGCGGGCGTGCGGCACCGTGAGCCGCCCGGGCGCGGGGCCGGGCGAGGGCGCAAGAGCAGCGCCCCACGGGCGTACGGCACCGCGGGCCGTGCGGGCGCAGGCGCCCGGGGCCGCACACGGTGTAGGCCCCTACCCACCGGTACGGGCATCTGGCAGGCTGCCGCCCATGAATCTTCCCGCCGGTGGAGACAGGGCCCGCTACGACCGGGCCACCGCGCACCTCGACGCGCCCCTGGCCATCGTCGATCTCGCCGCGTTCGACGCCAACGCGGACGATCTCGTCCGCCGGGCCGGCGGCAAGCCGATCCGCGTCGCGAGCAAGTCCGTCCGCTGCCGTGCGCTCCTCGAACGGGTCCTCGCCCGGCCCGGGTTCGCCGGGATCATGTCGTACACGCTCGCCGAGTCGGTCTGGCTGGCCCGGTCGGGGTTCGAGGACGTGCTGCTGGCCTACCCCTCCGCCGACCGCGCCGGTTTCGCGGAGCTCACCGGGGACCCGAAGCTGGCGGCGGCCATCACCGTCATGGTCGACGACCCGGCCCAGCTGGAGCTGATCGACCGGTCCCGCAGCGGCGACGGTTCGCAGGAGGTCCGCGTCTGCCTCGAACTCGACACGGCCCTCCACCTCCTGGGCGGCCGGGTGCGCGTCGGTGCCCGGCGTTCGCCGCTGCGCGACCCGGCCGGGCTCGCGGAACTCGCCCGTACGGTCCGCGCCCGGCCCGGGTTCCGCGTCGTCGGGATCATGGGTTACGAGGGCCACGTCGCCGGGGTCGGCGACGCCCTCGCCGGACGCCCGCTGCGCTCCCGCGCCATCCGGCTCATGCAGGCCGCCGCCCGCAAGGAGCTTGCGGCCCGTCGCGCCGAGGCCGTACGGGCCGTCCGCGCGGTCGTCCCGGACCTGGAGTTCGTCAACGGCGGCGGCACCGGCAGTGTCCAGCAGACCGCGGCCGAGGACTCGGTCACGGAGATCGCCGCCGGGTCGGGTCTCTACGTGCCGCGGCTGTTCGACAACTACACCTCGTTCCGGGGCCGTCCGGCGGCGCTGTTCGCCCAGCCGGTGGTGCGCCGTCCCGGTGTCGGCGTGGTCACCGTCCTCGGGGGCGGGTACCCCGCCTCCGGCGCGGCCGGCGCGGACCGGCTGCCCGAGCCGTACCTTCCGCAGGGCCTGCGCTACGACCCCCAGGAGGGGGCCGGTGAGGTGCAGACGCCGCTGCTCGGCAGCCCGGCCGACGATCTGCTGATCGGCGACCGGGTCTGGTTCCGGCACGCGAAGGCGGGGGAACTGTGCGAGCGCTTCGACGCGTTGCACCTGGTCGAGGGCGACCGGGTGACGGCCACCGTCCCGACGTACCGGGGCGAGGGCCGCACGTTCCTCTAGCCGCCGCTAGAAGACGGAGTCCGTCTGGTCGGGGATGACGCTGGTGTCGCCCCGGCGGACGGGTCCCGCCGTGCCGTCGTGGTCGACGTAGCCCGTGGTCGAGCACGGGTACGGCGCGGCCTTCTGCTTCTTCGGCTCGATGAACATCGGGTTCACGATCCACTTGCCGTCGCTGTTGTCGTACGCGCGGCACATCAGCTCGTTCTTGTTCCGGTTCACCACCAGCCGCAGCGCGGTCGCGTCCCGCAGGAACGAGATGTCGGTGTCGGAGTCGCCGGCGGCGAACACCTGGCGGCGGGCGGCCGGCTGGACCCTCTCGGCGGCCGCGCCGCGGACGCCGAAGATCTCCTTGTTGATCCAGCAGCGCTTGCCGTCGACGTACGTGATCATCGTGTCGGCGCCGTCCCGCACCGAGCCGCAGCCCTGGAGGTGCGCGGTGAACTTCCCACCGGACGTGGTGGTGTTGCGGATGCCGATGACGTGGTCGGCGTCGACGCCGACGCCCTCGGCCCACACCTCGACGACCGGCTGCGGTGAGGCCGAGCTGATCCAGACGTCGAAGCCGGCCTTCTGCAGTACGCCGACGAGGTCCTTCTGCTGGTCGTAGTAGCGGACCCAGCCGGTGACGGCGGCGGTGCCGACCTTCTGCGTGGCGCCGATGGGCGCGGCCAGGTTCTCGGCGCGTGCGGCGGCTGCGAAGCCGCGGACCTCGCGGGCGGTCCAGCCCTGCATCAGCTGGGGCAGCCAGGCGTACGCGGGCTCGATGGTGCGGTGGTCCCAGCCGGTGAAGGCGGCGGCGCCGGAGCGGGTGGCGGCGGTGCCGTAGACGGCGGCGAGTTCGTCGGCGCAGCCCGCACCCGCGGGGGTGCCGGTGGGCAGGGGGGCGCCGGGGCGGGCGAGGCCGCCGCAGGCGTCGGCGAGGGCCCGGGCGGCGGCGGGGGTGAGGTAGCGGCTGGTGGTGGTCCAGTCCCCGGCGGCCGGCTGGCGGATCCTGCCGTTGCGCAGCAGCCAGTACATCTGGGCGTCGCCGACGTCGTTCTTGACGACGGTGTTGTCCCAGTCGAAGACGGCGACGGGCTTGGTGCGGCTGGGCCGGTACGGGTTGCACGTGCCGTACTCGTCGATCAGCTGCTGGAGCCGGGCCTGGTTGTCCCCGTACCAGCCGGCCGCGATCCGCGGGGTGGTGCAGGGGCCGGCGGTCCGGGCCTCGGCGGCGGGTGCGGTGGCGAGGAGGGCGCCTGCGGACAACGCGAGGGCGGCGCCCACGGCCTGGAGCCGTCGTACGGTGTCGGGTCGGGTCACTGAGGGGGACGCTCCTGGTTCCTGTGAAGATCGTTCCGGACGGTGGAAGACGGCAGCCGGGCGTCGTGCGACGCCCGGCTGCCCGGGGGTCCGGGACGCGGGACCGGTCTACAGGGGGGTGACGTACGCGCCGGAGATGCCGCCGTCGACCAGGAAGTCGGTGGCGTTGATGAAGGAGGAGTCGTCGCTGGCGAGGAAGGCGACCGCGGCCGCGATCTCGGTGGGCTCGGCGAACCGGCCCAGCGGGATGTGCACGAGGCGGCGGGCCGCGCGCTCCGGGTCCTTGGCGAACAGCTCCTGGAGCAGCGGGGTGTTGACGGGCCCCGGGCACAGGGCGTTGACGCGGATGCCCTCGCGGGCGAACTGCACGCCGAGCTCGCGGGACATGGCGAGCACGCCGCCCTTGGAGGCGGTGTACGAGATCTGGGAGGTGGCGGCGCCCATGACGGCCACGAAGGAGGCGGTGTTGATGATGGAGCCGCGGCCCTGGCGCTGCATGTACGGCAGGGCGGCCTTGCAGCACAGGTAGACGGAGGTGAGGTTGACGTCCTGGACCCGCTTCCAGGCCTCCAGGCCGGTGGTGAGGATCGAGTCGTCGTCCGGGGGTGAGATGCCGGCGTTGTTGAAGGCGATGTCGACGGAGCCGTAGGTGTCGAAGGCGGTCTTGAAGAGGGCCTCGACCTCCTCCGGGCTGGTGACGTCGACCTTCACGAACAGGCCGCCGACCTCCTCGGCCGCGGCCTTGCCGGCGCTCTCGTCGATGTCGGCGCAGACCACGTTGGCGCCCTCGGAGGCCAGGCGGCGGGCGGTGGCGAGGCCGATGCCGCTGCCGGCTCCGGTGATGACGGCGGTACGGCCGACCAGGCGGCGGCAGACGGTCTCGGTGTCAGAAGTGGTCATGATGGGCTCAGGCCTCCGTGCTGATGAAGACGTTCTTGGTCTCGGTGAATGCGGTGAGGGCGTCCGGTCCGAGCTCGCGGCCGAGTCCGGACTGCTTGTAGCCGCCGAAGGGTGTCCAGTAGCGGACGCTGCTGTGGGAGTTGACGGACAGGTTGCCCGCGGCGACGGCGCGCGAGACGCGCAGCGCGCGGCCGACGTCGCGGGTCCAGAGGGAGCCGGAGAGGCCGTATTCGGTGGCGTTGGCCAGGCGTACGGCGTCCTCCTCGTCCTCGAAGGGGAGGACGACGGCGACGGGCCCGAAGACTTCCTCGGCCGCCACCGGCGTGGTGGGGGCGACGTCGGTGACGAGGGTCGGCGGGTACCAGAAGCCGGGGCCTTCGGGGGCGGTGCCGCGGATCGCGGTGAGGTCGTCGGTGACGTACGACCGTACGCGGTCCAGTTGCACGCGGGAGATCAGCGGCCCCATCTGGGTCTTCTCGTCGGCGGGGTCGCCGACGCGGACGCCCTCGATGCCGGGGGCGAGCAGTTCCAGGAACCGGTCGTAGGCGGAGCGCTGGACAAGGATCCGGGTGCGGGCGCAGCAGTCCTGTCCGGTGTTGTCGAGGAAGGCCATCGGCGCGGCTGCGGCGGCGGCTTCGAGGTCGGCGTCGGCGAAGACGATGTTGGGGCTCTTGCCGCCGAGTTCGAGGGTGACCCGCTTCACCCGGGCGGCGCACTTGGCCATGATCTGCTTGCCGACCGGGGTGGATCCGGTGAAGACGATCTTCGCTACACCGGGGTGCTCGACGAGCGCGTCGCCTGCGACGCTCCCGTGGCCGGGGAGCACCTGGAAGAGGTGTTCGGGGATCCCGGCTTCGAGGGCGAGTTCGGCGAGGCGCAGGGCGGTGAGCGGGGTGGTTTCGGCGGGCTTGAGGAGGACGGCGTTCCCGGCGGCCAGGGCGGGGGCGAGGCCCCAGGCGGCGATCGGCATGGGAAAGTTCCACGGGGCGATCACGCCGATGACGCCGAGGGGTTCGAGGAAGGTGACGTCGATGCCGCCGGCGACGGGGATCTGCCGCCCGGAGAGCCGTTCCACTCCCCCGGCGGCGAATTCGAGCAGGTCACGGACGTTGCCGGCTTCCCAGCGGGCGTTGCCGATGGTGTGTCCGGCCTCGCGGACCTCCAGTCGGGCCAGTTCCTCGATGTGCCCGTCGACGACCGCGGCGAAGCGGCGCAGCAGCCGCGCCCGGTCGGCGGGGGCGGCGGCCGCCCAGCCGCGCTGGGCGGCGACGGCCCGGGCGACTGCGGCGTCGACGTCGTCCCGTGTGGCGGCCGGGACGGTGGCGACGATCTCCTCGGTGGCCGGATTCAGCACGGTCAAATGGGCTGGGGCCAGCGCGTCGGACACGTGGTGCCTTTCGGGTGTTCGGGGCGGGGCGGGGCGGGGCGTAGTGACGATGACGGTTACGGGTGACAAAGAAGGGTGGCCGTGGCGATAGCCGGCGACGGCCGTGGCGGCTAGAGGCGTTCGAAGGAGCGCCGCAGTTCCCAGTCGGTGACGGCGGAGTCGTACGCGTCGAGTTCCACGCGGGCCATGTTGCGGTAGTGGGCCACCACCTCGGGGCCGAAGGCGGCCTTGGCGATCTCGCTGTTCTCCCAGAGCTCCGCGGCTTCGCGCAGGGTGGTGGGAACGTGCGCGAAATCGGCCGTGTACGCGTTGCCCGCGCAGGCCTCGGGCAGTTCGAGGCGGTTCTCGATGCCGTAGATCCCTGCCGCGACCAGGCCGGCGACGGCGAGGTACGGGTTGACGTCCCCGCCGGGCAGGCGGTTCTCGAAGCGCATGGAGCGGCCGTGGCCGACGACTCGGAGCGCACAGGTCCGGTTGTCCACGCCCCATGCGACGGCGGTCGGGGCGAAGGATCCCGGCCGGAAACGCTTGTACGAATTGATGTTCGGGGCGTAGAGAAGGGAGAAGTCGCGCAGCGCGGCCAGCTGGCCGGCCAGGAAGTGCCGCATCACCGGTGACATTCCGCCCGGGCCGTCACCGGCCATCGCGTTGTGCCCGTCGGCGTCGCCCAGCGAGAGGTGGATATGACAGGAGTTGCCCTCACGCTCGTCGAACTTGGCCATGAAGGTGAGGGAGACGCCCTCCTGGGAGGCGATCTCCTTCGCACCGGTCTTGTAGACGGAGTGCTGGTCGCAGGTGGTCAGCGCCTCGTCGTAGCGGAAGGCGATCTCGTGCTGGCCGAGGTTGCACTCGCCCTTCGCCGATTCCACGGTCAGGCCGGCGGCCTGCATCTCGTTGCGGATCCGGCGCAGCAGGGGCTCGATGCGGCCGGTCCCGAGGACGGAGTAGTCGATGTTGTACTGGTTGGCGGGGGTCAGGCCGCGGTAGTTGGCGTTCCAGGCCTGCTCGTACGTGTCCTGGAAGACCATGAACTCCAGCTCCGTGCCGACCATGGCCGTGTAGCCGTGTCCGGCGAGGCGTTCGAGCTGGCGGCGCAGGATCTGCCGGGGCGCGGCGACCACCGGGGAGCCGTCGTTCCAGGCGAGGTCCGCGAGGAGGAAGGCACTGCCCGGGTTCCAGGGGATCCGGCGCAGGGTCGCGAGGTCGGGGTGCATGGCGAAGTCGCCGTAGCCCCGGTCCCAGGAGGACATCTCGAATCCGTCGACGGTGTTCATCTCCGTGTCGACGGCGAGGAGGTAATTGCAGCCCTCGGTGCCGTGCGCGAGGACCTCGTCGAGGAAGAACTGTGCGGCGAACCGCTTGCCCTGGAGGCGCCCCTGCATGTCGGGGAAGGCCAGGACCACGGTGTCGATCTCGCCGCTCGCCACGAGGGCACGGAGCTCCTCGGGCGCGAGCGGCGGCTTGCGGTCTACCACTGGAATCTCTCCTTCGGTGAGCCGAGGAGGCCTAAGGTATTGAACAGAACCATTGCTTGGGAAGGGGAGGAGCCGAGATGACCGACACGGCGGGCGAAGGCGGCGCGATCGCGCGGCTGAATCCGGTGCTGCGGCAGGTGCGTGCGGGCAACGGTTTCGAGGAGGCCCTCGAACAGATCCTTCAGGTGGTCCGGCTGGGTCTGGTGCCCGGCGGTGAGCGGCTGCCGCCCGAGCGCGAGCTGGCGGAGCGGATGGGGATCAGCCGGGTCACCCTGCGCGAGGTGCTCAAGGTGCTCCAGGACCAGGGCCTGGTCGAGGCACGGCGCGGCCGGTACGGGGGAACGTTCGTGCTCCCGCGTCCCGACACCCCGGCGGGGGGCACCGAGGACGAGCTGCGCCGGCGCGTGGTGGGCGTGGACATCGAGGACGCCCTGCGTTTCCGCGAGGTCCTGGAGGTGGGCGCGGCCGGGCTGTGCGCCTCCCAGGGGCTCACCGAGGAGGGCGCGGAGCGGCTGCTCGGCGCCCTGGCCGCCACCCACGACGCGCCGCTGCCGGACTACCGCCGCCAGGACACCCTCTTCCACCTCACCCTGTGCGAGCTCGCCGGATCCGCCACCCTCACGGCCCAGTACGCCGCCGTCCGGGCCACCGTGAACGACCTGCTGGACTGCATCCCGCTGCTGGTGCGCAACCTGGAGCACTCGCAGCAGCAGCACAGCGCGCTCGTGGAGGCGGTACTGGAGCGCAACGCGGACGCGGCGCGCGAGGTGATGCGCGAGCACTGCTGCGGGACGGCCGCGCTGCTGCGGGGGTTCCTGGCCTAGAACGGACGGCACGGGGCCGCCCGAGAGGTTTTCGTAACCCCTGTTTAACGCAGGGGTCTTGCGCACTCCACTCCTGTACGGCAAAGGTACGCCCCACAACCATTGCCCTAGGCAGGAGCGCACATGGCCGACGACACCGAGGCACGGCTCGCAGCCGTACCCGACACCACCACTTCCACCGAGGGCGACGGCTACCTGGAGCGGCGCACGCTGCGCCGCGGCAGCGCCGGCTGGCTGCTGCTGACCGGTCTGGGCGTCGCGTACGTCGTCTCCGGCGACTTCTCCGGCTGGAACGTCGGCCTCGCCCAGGGCGGCTTCGGCGGCCTCGCCATCGCCACCGCCCTCATGGGCGCGATGTACGCCTGCCTCGTCTTCTCCCTCGCGGAACTGTCCGCGATCCTGCCGACGGCGGGCGGCGGCTACGGCTTCGCCCGCCGTGCGCTCGGCACCTGGGGCGGCTTCCTCACCGGCACCGCGATCCTGATCGAGTACATCCTGGCCCCGGCCGCGATCTCCATCTTCATCGGCGACTACGTCGAATCCCTGAACCTCTTCGGCCTCACCTCCGGATGGCCGGTCTACCTCGCCTGTTTCGCGATCTTCATCGGCATCCACCTGTGGGGCGTCGGCGAGGCCCTGCGCTTCTCCCTCGTCGTCACCGCCATCGCGGTCCTCGCGCTGATCGTCTTCGCGCTGGGCGCCTTCACCGGGTTCGACCCCTCGCACCTCGACGACATCGCCGTGGACACCACCGCCGCCGGATCGAGCTCCTGGCTGCCGCTGGGCGTCCTCGGCATCTGGGCCGCCTTCCCCTTCGGCATGTGGTTCTTCCTCGGCGTGGAGGGCGTACCGCTGGCCGCCGAGGAGGCCAAGGACCCGGTGCGGTCCATGCCGCGGGCCCTGTCGATCTCCATGGGCATCCTCGTCCTGCTCGCCCTGCTGACCTTCCTCGCCTCGACCGGTGCGCGCGGCGCCGACGCCATCAAGGACGCCGGCAACCCGCTGGTCGTCGCCCTCGACGGCAACCCGGGCCTGTCCTGGCTGAAGACCTTCGTCAACTACGCGGGCCTGGCCGGGCTCGTGGCCTCCTTCTTCTCGCTCATCTACGCGGGCTCGCGCCAGCTGTTCGCCCTTTCACGGGCCGGCTACCTGCCCCGCTTCCTCTCCCTCACCTCGAAGCGCAAGGCCCCGTACCTGGGCCTGCTCATTCCCGGCGCGATCGGCTTCGCACTCGCCGCGGCCACCGGGAACGGCCCCCGCATGCTCAACATCGCCGTGTTCGGCGCGACGATCTCGTACGCGCTGATGGCCCTGTCCCACATCGTGCTCCGCAAGCGGGAGCCGGACCTGGAGCGCCCGTACCGCACGCCGGGCGGCGTCGCCACCTCCTCGGTGGCCTTCGCGCTGGCCCTGTCGGCCCTGGTCGCCACCTTCCTCGTCGACAAGGACGCGGCGTTCATCGCGCTGGGTGTGTACGCGGTCGCCCTCGCCTACTTCGCGTTCTACAGTCGGCACCATCTGGTGGCCTCCGCGCCGGAAGAGGAGTTCGCGGCGCTCGCGGAGGCCGAGGCGGAACTGACCCGCGACTGACCCGCGACTGACCCGCGGCCGATCCGCAGCCGCCCCGGGACCGGCCCGCCCCGATCCGGACGCCGACCGGTCCGCCTTCCCGTCGTCCCTTGGAGGTAGCAACCGTGCCCAGGCCGCTCATCGGCATCACGACCTACGTGGAGGAATCCACCCGCTACGGGGTGTGGGACGTCCCGGCGTCCCTCGTGCCCACCGGGTACCACGAACTCGTCCAGGCGGCGGGCGGCGCGGCCGTGCTGCTCCCGCCGGACGAACCCGGATCGGCGGCGGAGGTGCTGGGCCGGCTGGACGGCCTGGTCGTCGCGGGCGGCCCCGACGTGGATCCCGTCCGCTACGGAGCCGAACGGCACCCGCGCACGGGCCCTCCCGCGACGGTCCGGGACGAGTGGGAACTCGCCCTGATCGAGGCCGCCTTGGCGTCGGGCAAGCCGGTGCTGGGCATCTGCCGGGGCATGCAGGCGCTGAACGTCGCCCTGGGCGGCACGCTGATCCAGCACATCGACGGCCATGCGGTGGCCCCGGGCGTCATGTCCTGGCACCCGGTCCGCCCGGTCGCGGGCACGCGGTACGCGGCGCTGGTCCCGGAGGAGGCGGAGGTCCCGACCTACCACCACCAGGCCGTCGACCGGCTGGGCCGCGGCCTGATCGCCTCGGCCCACGCGGTCGACGGCACCGTGGAGGCCATCGAGCTGCCCGGCTCCGCGCACTGGGTCCTCGGCGTCCAGTGGCACCCGGAACGCGACAAGGACACCCGCGTCATGTCCTCCCTGATCGAGGCGGCGTCACTCATCCCGGCCGTGCGCGTCTGACGCGGCCCGCCGACGTGCGAGGCGTCCGGCAGGTCGGAAGACTGGAGGCATGACGAACAAGGCTGTGCTGGAGGGCGGACCGGCCGACCTGCCCGATCGGGTCGTCGACGCTCCCTCCCCCGGCGAGGACATGAAGATCCCGCACCGCGGCGGGTACGAGCACTTCCGGGCCACGGGACGGCAGCAGGACGGCCCACAGGGGCGGCTGCCGGTGTTCGAGTGGTGGGAGCGCACCGAGATCGCCGAATGACGAGGCGCGCCATGACACACAAGGCGGAATGGAACGTGGGTGTCTCGCTGACGGAGGAGGGCGGCACCACCCGGGCCCGGGCCGTGCTGGACACCGGCACGGGGCAGCTGGTCGGGCGCGGCTCGGCCCGCTGCAACCCCGAGGACGTGGAGGTCCCCGCCATCGGGGACGAACTCGCGGCCGGCCGGGCCCTGCGCGACCTCGCGGCCCGGCTGTCGCGCGCCGCCGACCGGGACCTGGCCTCGATGGGCGCAGCCGCCCCGGAGCCTCCGCGCACGGGCTACGGCTGGCCCCAGGACGCCCAGCCCCGCCCCGACCTGGGCCACTAGCTCAGGGACAGGAGTCGGTCAGGGGCGGACCCTGGTCAGGGACAGGAGGTCGCGGGCCGGGCCGGCCGGGCGGGCTCCCGAGGGCCACACCGCCCGCAGGGCCCGCCCCAGGGCCGCCCCCGTCACCGGGACCTCCACCAGGCGGCGCGCCGCCAGCTCCTCCCCCAGCGCCAGCTCCGACAGCACGCACGGGCCTGCCCCGCTCAGCGCGGCCGATTTCACCGCGGTCGTGGACGCCAGCTCCAGCAGCGGCGCCGCGAGGCCCCCGCTCGCCGCCAGAGCGGCGTCCAGCACCTGCCGGGTCCCCGACCCCCGTTCCCGCAGGATCAGCGGCGCCGCCGCCAGCTCCGCAGCAGCGACCCCCCGCGACCGCCGCGCCCACGCGTGGCCCGGCGCCACGGCCACCACCAGCCGGTCCTGTGCGATCACCGCCGAGTCCAGCCCCTCGGGGACCGAGAGCCCCTCCACGAAGCCCAGGTCAGCCTCATGGGCCAGCACCCGCTGGGCGACCACCGCCGAGTTCCCCGCGTGCAGCGAAACCGCCGTCCCCGGCCGCTGCCCGCGCAGGGCGATCAGCCACCCGGGCAGCAGGTACTCCGCGATGGTCATGCTGGCCGCCACCCGCAGCCGCGAGTCGCGCCGCCCGCGCAGCGCCTGCGCCCCGGCGTCGAACGCCTCCGCGGCCTCCACCACGCGCCGCGCCCAGTCCGTGACGAGCGCCCCTTCCGCCGTCAGGGTCGATCCGCGCGGCGAGCGGTCCACCAGCGCCACGCCCAGCCGTGTCTCCATCGCCCGGATGCGGCTGCTCGCGGCGGGCTGGGTGATGCCCACGCGCTTGGCGGCGCCGCTCAGGCTGCCGATCCGCGCGACCGCGAGCAGCAGCTCCAGCGCCCCCAGGTCCGGTACCCGGTGCGCCAGCGGAACCCACTCCTCGTTACCCATAAAGTCAGTTTATGACCTTATAGAGAGACGGCCTCTGCCATGGGTCCGCCGCCGCCACCAGGCTGGACCCATGGCCACCACCCTCGTGCGACCCCGCACCGTCATCCCCGCCGCGCCCCGGACCCACAAGGTCCCCGCGCTGCGTCACCTCGGCCCCAACTGGTACGCCTCCGTCATGGGCACGGCCATCGTCGCCAACGCCGGCGCGACCCTCCCGTACCAGGTGCCCGGCCAGCGCGCGGCCTGCCAGGCCGTGTGGGCCCTGTCGGCCGTCGCCCTCGCGGTCCTGCTCACCGCCCGCGCCGGGCACTGGCTCCACCACCGCGACCAGGCCCGCGCCCACCTGCTCGACCCCGCCGTGGCGCCGTTCTACGGCTGTCTGGCGATGGCCCTGCTGGCCGTCGGCGGCGGCACCCTCATCGTCGGCAAGGACCTCGTCGGAGAGCCCGCCGCGGTCGCCGTCGACGCCGTGCTGTTCACCGTCGGCACCGCGATCGGCCTGCTCATGGCCGTGGTCGTGCCCTACCTGATGGTCGTGCGGCACAAGGTCGAGCCCGCGCAGGCCTCCCCCGTGTGGCTGCTGCCGCTGGTGGCCCCCATGGTGTCCGCCGCGGTGGGCCCCCTGCTGGTGCCCCACCTGCCCGCCGGCCAGCCCCGCGAGGCGCTCCTGCTGGCCTGCTACGCCATGTTCGGCCTCAGCCTCCTGGCGACGCTGCTGATGCTGCCCCTGGTCTTCGGCCGGCTGATCACGCACGGCCCCCTGCCCCTGGCCCTGACCCCGGCCCTGTTCCTGGTCCTCGGCCCCCTCGGGCAGTCCACCACCGCCGTGAACCAGCTCGCGGACGTGGCGCCCGGCGCCGTCGAAGCCCCCTACGCCCACGCCCTCGGCGCCTTCGCGGTCGTCTACGGGGTGCCCGTGACGGGCTTCGCCCTGCTGTGGCTGGCCCTGGCGGCCGCGATGCTGGTCCGGGCGGCCCGCAACGGCATGGGCTTCGCCATGACGTGGTGGGCGCTGACCTTCCCCGTCGGGACGTGTGTCACCGGCGCCGCCGGCCTGGCCCGCCACACCGGCCTGGACGCCTTCGCCTGGCTTGCCGCCGCCCTCTTCCTCGGCCTGGTCACCGCGTGGCTGCTCGCCGCCGCGCACACCCTGCGCGGCCTGTTCAGCGGCCGGCTGCTGCCCAGGACCGCCTGATCGCCGCCCCCAGGACCGCCGGCGCCTCGGCCAGCGAGGGCCCGTACCAGGTCAGGTGGCGTCCGCTCACCAGGGCGGCCGGGAGGTTCGGGAAGGCCTCCGGGCCGTCCTCGGCACCGAACGCGTAGGGCTCGTCCGGGAGCACCACCAGATCGCAGCCGCTCGCCGTCAGTTCGCCGAGCGCCACCCTGGGATAGCGCTCGGCGTGCTCCGCGTAGGCGTTGCGGACGCCCAGCCTGGCGAGCAGGTCCCCGGCGAAGGTGTCCCGGCCCAGGACCATCCAGGGCCGCCGCCAGATGGGTACGCAGGCCGTCAGGGGGCCCAGGGGCTCCACGGCCGCCCAGGCGGCCTCGGCCTCGTCCAGCCACCGGGGCCGCTTCAGTCCCAGGGCCCCCACCAGCACCCGGTCCAGCTCCGTCAGCGCCTGCGGCAGCTCCCGTACCTCGGTGACCAGCACCTCCAGCCCGGCCGCGCGCAGCGCCTCCAGGTCCGGAACCCGGTTCTCCTCCTCGTTGGCGACGACCAGGTCGGGGCGCAGCGCCGCGATCCGCCCGACGTCGGGGTTCTTCGTCCCCCCGATCCGCACCGCGCCCCGCTCCCCGAGGTCCGCGGGGTGGCTGCACCAGTCGGTCACCCCGACGAGCAGCCCGGGTGCGCTCACGGCGACCGCCTCGGTCAGCGAGGGCACGAGCGAGACGATCCGCATCCGGCTCAGCGCCCGGGCGAGGGCGGTTCGGACGTGGCGTGGATGTGTTCCCCGACGGCGACGACCAGCAGCCGGGTGTCCTCGGAGACGGCCCGCCAGCGGTGGCGCACGCCGCCGGACAGGAACAGCGCGTCCCCGCTCTCCAGCCGGTACGCCCGCCCCTCGGCCTCGACCTGGCAGGCGCCCGAGACCACGTACATCAGCTCGTCGTTGCGGTGCTGGTACTCGCGGCCGGCGTCCTGGTCCCCGGTGAACTCCAGGGCGTGCAGCTGGTGGTGACCGCGTACGAGGGGCCGCACGCCCGGCATCGGCGTGAGCCCGGAGTCGTCGCCGGCCCGTACGAGGTCGACGGTGCGCGCGGTGTCGGAGGCGGCCAGCAGTTCGACGGCCGTGGTCTCCAGCGCGTCCGCGACCCGCTCCAGGGACCGCATGCTGGGCCGGGCCCGCTCGTTCTCTATCTGGCTGAGGAAGGGCACCGACAGGCCACTGCGCGCCGATACGGCGGCGAGGGTGAGGTGGAGCGCCCGGCGCCGCTTGCGCACGGCCACGCCCACCCGGAGCGGTTCCTTGGCGTCCTTGTCCCGTTCCTTGTCGTCCGAGCCGTCCCTGTCGTCCATGGCGGGGCTGCCCTCCCCTTGTCAGGTTTGCCGGCGGACATCGGCGTCCGTCACACGTGGGTGTGCTGTAAGCACCTTACGCAGCAACCGCCCCCGGTTTCGCGCGCAAGAGCCCACCACGGTACGCCCCGCGTGAAACTCCCGTGCCGTTTCCGAGCGCTCCGACGGCCACTTCCCGTGCCCCCGCCCGTAACCGTCCGCCCCGGGGGGCACGCGCGGGGCTTGCGGCATCATCGTCTCCGTGACGACGACTCGACGCCTGATGCTGCTGGACACCGCTTCCCTCTACTACCGCGCCTATTTCGGCGTCCCGGACTCCGTGAAGGCCCCGGACGGCACTCCGGTCAACGCGGTGCGCGGGCTGCTCGACTTCATCGGCCGGCTGGTGCAGGACCACCGCCCCGACGATCTGGTGGCGTGCATGGACGCCGACTGGCGGCCGCACTGGCGGGTGGAGCTGATCCCCTCCTACAAGGCGCACCGGGTCGCCCAGGAGACCGAGACGGGTCCGGACGTGGAGGAGACCCCCGACACGCTGGCCCCGCAGGTGCCGATCATCGAGGCGGCGCTGGACGCGTTCGGGATCGCCCGCGTGGGGGTCGCCGGGTACGAGGCCGACGACGTGATCGGCACCCTCACGGCCCGCGCCACGGGCCCGGTGGACATCGTCACCGGCGACCGTGACCTGTACCAGCTGGTCGACGACGCCCGGCAGCGGCGCGTGCTGTACCCCCTCAAGGGGGTCGGCACCCTCCAGGTGACGGACGAGGCCTGGCTGCGCGAGAAGTACGGGGTGGACGGGCGCGGGTACGCGGACCTGGCGCTGCTGCGCGGGGACCCGAGCGACGGCCTGCCGGGGGTGCCCGGGATCGGCGAGAAGACGGCGGCGAAGCTGCTGGACGCGTACGGCTCCCTGGCCGGGATCATCGCGGCGGTCGACGACCCGAGGTCGAAGCTGACGCCCACGCAGCGCAAGCGGCTGGACGAGTCCCGGCCGTATCTGGCGGTGGCCCCGAAGGTGGTCCAGGTGGCCTCCGACGTCCCGCTTCCGGCGTTCGACCCGGCCCTGCCGATGGTCCCCGCGGAGCCCGAACTCGTCGATGCGCTGGCGCGCCGGTGGGGTCTGGGCGGAGCGGTGTCGCGCCTGGGGAGCGCGCTCCGCCCCTGAGATGCTAACTTAGGTAATCCTAAGTTTCAGGGGAGCAAGGGGTTACGCCGTGGCAGAAGGACGCGCCCGCAAGGTCGGCACCGCAGTCGTCGTGCGCACCGAGCGGTTGACGCCGCACATGGTGCGGGTGGTGCTGGGAGGCGCCGGACTGGTCCGGTTCAGTGCGGGCGAGTTCACCGACCATTACATCAAGCTGCTGTTCGCGCCCGAGGGCGTCACCTACCCCTCGCCCTGGGACCTGGACCGCATCCGCGCCGAGTACCAGCGGGAGGCGTGGCCGCGCCAGCGGGCGTACACCGTCCGCTCGTGGGACCCGGTGCACCTGGAGCTGACGCTCGACTTCGTCGTCCACGGCGACGCCGGGCTGGCCGGCCCCTGGGCGGCCGGCGTCCAGCCCGGTGAGCTCGTCCGCTTCCTGGGCCCGGGCGGTGCCTACGCCCCGGACCCGACCGCCGGCTGGCACCTGCTGGTGGGCGACGAGAGCGCCCTGCCGGCGATCGCGGCCGCGATGGAGCGGATGCCGGCCGGCGCCCGGGTGCACGCCTTCGTGGAGGTCGACGGCCCGGACGACGAGCAGAAGATCGCCACCCCGGACGGCGTCGTCCCGGTCTGGCTCCACCGCGGCACCCGCCCGGTCGGCGAGACGCTCGTCGAGGCGGTCCGGGCCTTCGAATTCCCCTCCCGCGAGGTCCACGCCTTCGTGCACGGCGAGGCCGGCTTCGTGAAGGAGCTGCGCCGCCACCTGCGCCTGGAGCGCGGCATCCCCAAGGAGCACCTCTCCATCTCGGGCTACTGGCGCCTGGGCGAGACGGACGAGGGCTGGCGGGCCATCAAGGGCGACTGGAACGCACGCGTCATGGCCGAACAGGAATCCGCGGCCTAACCGCACCGCGGACCCGGCCCGGCCCGAGCACGGCCCCGCCCCGTCCCCGTGGCACACCCCGGGGGAACCCGGCCGTCGGCGCGGCCGGGGCAGCCCGTCCCCCCGCGGGTCTTGACCCGCCAGGCCACCGACCCACCGGGCCACGACCCGCCGGGCCGCCCGCCCGCCGGGCCGCCCGCCCGCCGCTCCGAGCGGCGTGGTCACCCGTTCGGCGTGACAATGTGCTCATGCGTACGCTCCGGATGTTCGGCGCAGCCGCCACCGCCGCTGTCCTCACGGCAACGGCGGTGGCCGACGCACGCGCCGCGCCCAGCCCGCCGCCCGCGCCCAAGCCGCAGATCACCGACGCGGAAGTGGACAAGGCGCTCGCGCGCCTGCCCGGTTTCGTCACCGACGCCATGCGCAGCACCGGGGTCCCCGGAGCCGCCGTCGCCGTGGTCCACGACGACAAGGTCGTCTACCTCAAGGGCTTCGGCGTCCGGCGCACCGACGCGCCCGGCGCCATCGGCCCCGACACCGTCTTCCAGGTCGCGTCCGTCTCCAAGCCCATCTCCTCCTCGGTGGTGGCCGGAGCCCTCAAGGACCCCGGTGACTGGAACGCCCGCACCGAACTGCCCGGCTTCGCACTGAAGGACCCGTGGGTCACCGACCACGTCACCACCGCCGACCTGTTCTCCCACCGCAGCGGCCTGCCCGACCACGCCGGGGACCTCCTCGAAGACCTCGGCTACGACCAGGCGTACATCCTCGACCACCTCCGCCTGGAGCCCCTCACCCCCTTCCGCGCGAGTTACAACTACACCAACTTCGGCCTCACCGCCGCCGCCGAGGCCGTCGCCCGGCACAAGGGCACCACCTGGGAGAAGCTCAGCCAGGACACCCTCTTCAAGCCCGCCGGGATGACACACACCAGCACCGAGTTCTCGTCCTTCATCAACGCCCCCGACCACGCCGCCACCCACGTCAAGAACCCCGACGGCACCTGGGCGCCCCGCTTCGTGCGCGACCCCGACGCCCAGGCCCCGGCCGGCGGCGTGAGCTCCACCGCCACCGACATGGCCCGCTGGCTGCGCCTCCAGCTCGCCGACGGCACCCTCGACGGGAAGCGGATCATCCCCGCCGGCACCCTCGCGGCCACGCGCCTGCCGCACATCGTGTCCCAGGCGCCCACCCCGCCCCTGGACCACACCGGCTTCTACGGGCTCGGCTGGAACGTCTCCTACGACGACGCGGGGCGGCTGCGCCTGAGCCACTCCGGCGGCTTCGAACTCGGCGCCAACACCAACGTCACACTGCTCCCGCTGGAGAAGCTCGGCATCGTCGTCCTCACCAACGGCGCCCCGGTCGGCATGGCCGACGCCATCGCCGCGGACTTCTTCGACACCGCCGAGCACGGCGGCCCGACCACCGACTGGCTCCCCCTCTTCGCCGAGCTCTACGCCCAGCAGCTGGGCCCCGGCCCCTCCGCCACCGACTACGCGCACCCGCCCGCGGGCGCCAAGCCGGCCCGCGCCGACAGCGCGTACACCGGAACCTACGTGAGCCCGTACTACGGAAAGCTGACCGTGACCGCGAACGCGGGCGGCAAGGGCGGCCTCACCCTCTCCCTCGGCCCCAAGCCGATGCGCTTCCCGCTCACCCACTACGACGGGGACACCTTCAGCTACGTGACCTCCGGCGAGAACGCCGTCGGGCGCACCGGGGTGTTCTTCAAGGACGGCACGGTCCGCATCGAGTACCTGGACGCCACCCACCTGGGCACCTTCACCAAGCAGTAGCAGTAGCAGTAGCAATAGCAGTAGCAATAGGCGCATAGCCTGGACCCGATGAGACGCAGAACCCAGGCACCCCCCTCACCCCTGCCGCAGGTCGCCGGCATCGACCCCGTCCGGCTGCGGCTGCCTGCCGACCCCGACGGGCGCTGGCCCGACCTCGGCGGCTACCTCGCCGCGCGCTACGCCGGCACCCGCGGCGCCGAGTCCATCGGCCGGCTGCTGCGCGCCGGGCGGGTGTTCGGCCCCGGCGGACGGGTCCTGCACCCGCAGGACCCGTACGAGCCGGGCTCCTACCTGTGGTTCCACCGCGACATGGAGCCGGAACCGGTGGTGCCGTTCCCGATCCGCGTCGTCCACCGCGACGCGCACCTGCTGGTCGTGGACAAGCCGCACTTCCTGGCGACCACGCCGCGCGGCAGCCACATCACACAGACCGCCCTGGCCCGGCTGCGCACCGAGCTCGGCCTGCCCGACCTCAGCCCGGCGCACCGGCTGGACCGGCTGACCGCCGGACTGGTGATGTTCACCATCCGCCCCGAGGACCGCGGCGCGTACCAACTGCTCTTCCAGGAGCGGCGGGTCGTCAAGCAGTACGAGGCCGTAGCCCGCCACGACCCGGCGGTCGCCCTCCCCCGCACGGTCCGCAGCCACATCGACAAGACCCGCGGGGTGATCGCCGCGGTCGAGGTCCCGGGCGCCGAACCCAACGCCGAGAGCCTGGTCGAATTCCTGGGCACCAGAGGGGAACTGGGCCGCTACCGACTGACCCCGCACACCGGCCGCACCCACCAGCTGCGGGTGCACATGAACGGCCTCGGCCTGCCGATCCTCGGCGACCCGGTGTACCCGCAGGTCAGGGACCCGGCCCCGGACGACTACCGCCGCCCGCTGCAACTCCTCGCCCGCACCGTGTCGTTCATCGACCCCGTCAGCGGCACCCCGCGCCGCTTCGAGAGCGGCCTGACCCTCCGGGCCTGGGAGGACCTCACGGCCTGGGAAGCCGGCCCCTAGGTCGTGTCGGCGGTGGTCTCCGCGAAGACCACCGAAGACCACCGCCGGAACACTGACCCGTACCGGCCTAGCCGACCGAGCTGTAGGCCACGACACCGCGCAGCAGTGCGTCGACGGCCTTGCGGGCGTTGCGGGCCACCGTGCTGCCGCCCTGCGAGGACGGCGGCGCGGAGGACGCCGGGGCCGCGGCCGCGATCTGCCCGAGCACGTCGATGACCTGCTTGCACCAGCGCACGAAGTCACCGGCCGGCATCTCCGCCTCCCGCAGCACCTCGTCCAGGCTCTTGTCGGAGGCCCACTGGTACGCCGCCCACGCGAAGCCGAGGTCCGGCTCGCGCTGGCCCACGCCCTCCGCCTGGTTGATGCGGTGCTCCTCCTCCAGCGCGTCGAGCCGGCCCCAGATGCGGACCATCTCGCCCAGCGCCGCCTTCGCCGCGCCACCCGGCACCTTCGGCGCCACCGCGTCGTCGGACTGCCGCGCCTCGAACACCAGCGCCGAGACGCAGGCGGCCAGCTCGGCGGGGCTCAGGCCTTCCCAGACCCCCGCGCGCAGGCACTCGGACGCCAGCAGGTCCAGCTCCCCGTACAGCCGGGCGAGCCGCTTGCCGTGCACGGTGACCTCGTCCTCGCGCAGGTAGTCCAGCTCGGTGAGCAGCGCGTGGATCCGGTCGAAGGTACGGGCGATGGTGTTCGTCCGCCCCTCGATGCGCCGCTCGAGCTGCTGGGTGTCCCGCTTGAGCCGGTGGTAGCGCTCCGCCCAGCGGGCGTGGTCCTCCCGCTCGTCGCAGCCGTGGCAGGGATGCGCCCGCAGCGCGGCGCGCAGCCGGGTGATCTCGCGGTCGTCGGCGGCCGCGGCCCGACCGCGGCCCCGGCGCTCCGGCGTGATGTGCCCGGCCTTCGCGCGCAGTTGGGACGCCAGGTCCCGGCGGGACTGCGGCGAGCGCGCGTTGAACGTCTTCGGGATCCGCATCCGCTCGATGGCCTCGACCGGGACCGGGAAGTCGATCGCGGCGAGCCGCTTGACCTGCCGCTCCGCGGTCAGCACCAGCGGGCGCGGACCCTCGGCCCACTCCTGGCCCCGGTGCCCGTGGACCCGCCCGGCCGGCACGCCCGGGTCCAGGACCAGCGCGAGCCCGGCGAACTTGCCGGTCGGCACGTGGATGATGTCGCCCGGCTTGAGCTTCTCCAGCGAACCGGCCGCCTGGGCCCGGCGCTGGGCCGCCCCCTGCTTGGCCAGGTCCGTCTCGCGGTCCTTCAGGTCGCGGCGCAGCTGCGCGTACTCCTCGAAGTTCCCGAGATGGCAGGTCATGCCCTCCCGGTAGCCCTCCAGGCCCTCCTCGTTGCGCTGCACCTGCCGGGAGATCCCGACGACCGAGCGGTCGGCCTGGAACTGCGCGAAGGAGGTCTCCAGCAGCTCGCGCGAGCGGTGCCGCCCGAACTGCTGGACCAGGTTCACGGCCATGTTGTACGAGGGCTTGAAGCTGGAGCGCAGCGGATACGTACGGGTGCCGGCGAGCCCGGCGAGCGCCGCCGGGTCCATGCCCCGCTGCCACAGCACCACGGCGTGGCCCTCGACGTCGATGCCGCGGCGCCCGGCCCGGCCGGTGAGCTGCGTGTACTCGCCGGGAGTGATGTCGGCGTGCTGCTCGCCGTTCCACTTGACGAGCTTCTCCAGGATCACCGTCCGCGCCGGCATGTTGATGCCCAGCGCGAGGGTCTCGGTGGCGAACACGGCCTTGACCAGGCCGCGGACGAACAGCTCCTCCACGACCTCCTTGAACGTCGGCAGCATGCCGGCGTGGTGCGCGGCGATGCCCCGCTCCAGGCTTTCCAGCCACTCGTAGTACCCCAGGACGTGCAGGTCCTCGGCGGGGATGGAGGCGGTCCGCTCCTCGACGATCTCGCGCACCCTCAGGCGCGCGGAGTCGTCGTTGAGCCGCAGGCCCGCGAACAGGCACTGCTGGACGGCGGCCTCGCAGCCGGCCCGGCTGAAGATGAAGTTGATCGCCGGCAGCAGCCCGTCGCCGTCGAGCCGGGCGATGACCTCGGGGCGGCTCGGGGTCCAGATCCGGCCGCGCGAGCGCCGCTCGCGCTCGCGGTCGGCCTCGCGGACCATCTTGCCGCGGCGCCGGTCCTTCGGACTGTACGTCCGGGTGTTCTCCTCGCGCGCCATCCGCAGCAGGTCGGGGTTGACCTCGCGGCGCGCGGAGCCGCGGCCCCCGTGGTCGGACTCCTCCTCGAAGAGGTCGTAGATCCTGCGGCCGGCCATGACGTGCTGCCACAGCGGGACGGGCCGCTCCTCGGAGACGATCACCTCGGTGTCGCCGCGCACGGTGTCGAGCCAGTCGCCGAACTCCTCGGCGTTGGACACCGTGGCCGACAGGGACACCAGCGTGACCGACTCGGGGAGGTGGATGATCACTTCCTCCCAGACGGCTCCACGGAACCGGTCGGAGAGGTAGTGCACCTCGTCCATCACGACGTAGCCGAGGCCGATCAGCGACTGCGAGCCCGCGTACAGCATGTTGCGGAGCACCTCGGTGGTCATCACGACCACGGGCGCCTCGGAGTTGACGCTGTTGTCGCCGGTCAGCAGGCCCACCTTGGCGGCGCCGTAGCGCTTGACGAGGTCGGCGTACTTCTGGTTCGACAGGGCCTTGATGGGCGTCGTGTAGAAGCACTTGCGGCCCTGACGCAGGGCCAGGTGCACGGCGAACTCGCCCACGATGGTCTTGCCCGAGCCGGTCGGGGCGGCGACCAGCACGCCCTTGCCGGCCTCCAGTGCCTTGCAGGCGTCGACCTGGTAGGAGTCCAGGTCGAATTCGTACATCTCCCGGAAGGGGGCCAGCGCGGAGGCCTCTTCGGCGGCGCGGATCCGGGCAGCGGCGTACCGCTCGGCGGGTGAGAGTTCTTCGGTCATCTTGCTGTCGAGCCTACCCGCCGCCCCTGACAACAGTCGCGATCTTTATCTACACCAGGAGCCGCAGGGCCCCCGGTACGCAGGCGGCGGTCACGGGCAGCGGCCCCAGTGGCTCGCCGTCCGCGTAGGCGGTGATCCCGGCGGCCTCCAGCGTGACCTTCGAGGCCCGGTGGACCGTCACCGCGGGGTGGCTCAGATGGGTCCCCCTGTACACCCGCGGGAAGACCTTGAGCAGGGTGGCCCGGCTGCAGTCGCCCACGACGACGACGTCGAAGAGCCCGTCGTCGGGGACGGCGTCGGCGCAGATCCGCATGCCCCCGCCGTACGAGGACCCGTTGCCCACGGCCACCAGCGTGGCCTCGGTCTCGATCACCGGACCGTCGTCGAGGGTGATCCGGTAGGGGAAGGGCCGGAACGCGGCCAGCTCCGCGAGCATCGCCAGGTCGTACTTGAACCGGCCGGCCGGGAGCCGCATCCGGTTGCCGCGGTCGTTGACCCGCGAATCGAATCCGGAGCACAGCACGGTCCCGTACCAGGTCCCGCCCTCGGCGGCGCCCTCGCCCGCGGCCCCCGCCGCGGCCACCCGCCCGAGGTCGACCTCGCGGACCCGGCCCTCCTTGAGCGCCTCGGCGGCCAGCCGGCCCGCCCGCGCGGGCTCCCGTACGGGCAGCCCCACGGCCCGCGCGAAGTCGTTGCCGGTCCCCACCGCGACCACCCCGAGCGGCACCAGCGTCCCGGCGAGCGCCTGCAGGGCCAGGGAGACCATGCCGTCGCCGCCGACGGCGATCACCGCCCCGGTGCCCTCGCGCACGGCGGTGCGCAGCCGGGCCAGCGCGTCGCCGGCGTCGGCGCCGAGGACCGTCCGTACGGAGAATCCGGCGGCCCGGAGCGCGGACGCGGCCGGCTGCGCGGCGTGCGCGCCCCGGCCGCGTCCCGCGGTGGGATTGACGAACAAGGTGATCTCAGCGCTCACCTGGGGGCACCTCCCAGCGGTAGCTGGGGGAGAATGTACCTGTCAGGTGGCGTCGTCGTAACCGTTGATCTGCCGGCGTCCGCCGTCGGCCTGCTCGGGCAGCGCGGCCGGGGCCTGGACGGGCTCCATCTCACCGATCGGCGCGGGCGTGAGGTCCAGCTCGGAGGCCTCGTCGTCGTCGAGCAGCGCGTCGGGGTTGCCGCGGCGCCGCCTGCGGTCGTTGATCAGGCAGATCCCGAGCGCGACGAAGTAGAGGGCGACGATCGGCGCGGCCAGCGACAGCATGGTCAGCGGGTCACCGGTGGGCGTGGCGAACGCGGCGAAGATCGTGATGCCCAGCACCATGGCCCGCCACCAGCTCGCCAGCCGCTTGGCGGTGAGGATCCCGGTGAAGTTCAGCAGGATCAGCAGCAGCGGCAGCTCGAAGGCGAGACCGAAGACGACGACCATGCGGGTCACCAGGTCGAGGTAGTCGTCGACCGGCAGCAGGTTGCGCGCGTTCTCGGGGGTGAACTCGAGGAGGATCGTCGCGGTCTGCGGCAGCAGGTTGTACGCGAGCACCGCACCGGCGCCGAACAGGGGAGCGCCGACGGCGACGAAGCCCATCGCGTAGCGCTTCTCGTGGTTGTGCAGGCCCGGGGCGACGAAGGCCCAGAGCTGGTAGAGCCACACCGGCGCGGAGAGCACCACACCGGCGGTCAGCGAGACCTTGAGGGCGATCGAGAACGGGGCGATGAGACCGTTCACGGTCATGTCGGCGCAGGGCCGGCCGTTGCGCTGCGAGACCACCCCGTCGGTGCAGCCGACGGAGTCCAGCATCGGCTTCAGCATGAAGTCGATGAGGTTCTTGTAGTAGAAGGCCGCCACGACGGTGATCACGAGGATCGCCAGGACCGATTTCAGCAGGCGGTTTCTCAGCTCACGCAGGTGCTCGACAAGAGGCATGCGCCCTTCGGCGTCCTTGGCCTGCTTGCCTTGCTTCTCCTGCTTGCGGGCAGACTTGAGCAACCCACGTCCCTTGTCTCGTTGCAGATGACCGGCGTGATCGTGGCCGCGGACCGGCGGCCGGGGGATCAGCCCTGGGCGGAGTGGTTCGGCTCGTTGACAGGACGGGAGCTGGTCACGTCACCGGGGGCGGCCTTGATGGTGCGCGGGGCCGCGGCCTGCTGCGGGGCCTGGTCGGCGACCGTGGCGGCGCCGGCGTTGTCCTCCGCCGCGCTCTCCGCCTTCATCGCCTTGGCCTCGCTCTTGAGGATGCGCGCCGACTTGCCGAGGGAGCGCGCCATGTCGGGGAGCTTCTTGGCACCGAACAGCAGGAAGATCACGGCGATGATCAGGAGGATCTCAAGAGGCTTCAGATTGCCGATCATGTCTGACTTCCTTCTCACCGAAACGGCTGGTTGTGGTGGCGGGCGGCCCGGGCCACGGACCCGAACCGCTCAGGGAAGGATCGTAACCCCCGGGGGTTAACGCCCGGCAATCCCCCGGGGTACCACGCCTTGCGCGCGACTGCGACCGACGGTACGGGTACGGGCGCGCACTTTCCAGAGACGTGCGGGCCACGAGCCCGTCGCCCGAGCACCGCGCCCCCGCGCGCCCGCGGGTCACGGCCGGGCGGCCCCGCCCGCGCGGGCCAGGTCCGACGCCGCGCGCTCCAGGTCCACCGAGGCGTCCGTCAGGCGCCGGCCGGCCAGCTCGACCTGGCCGGCGAGCCGTCGCACCTCCACGGCGACCCGTACGGCGAGGACGGCGAGGACGGCGAGCCCCAGGAATCCCAGGGCGATCGCGAGCATGGGCCACAGCATGGGTCGAGCCTAGGCCACCGGAGGCCTCAGATGCTGCGCAGGGTGCTCACGCCGCCGCCGGTCAGCAGTTCCACGATGCGCTCACCGGCCGGTTTGCGGACGGAGGCCCCGCACTCGGGGCAGGTGAAGGAGTAGAACGTGGTCCGCCGGCTCCCGCCGATCACCAGCCGCAGCGCCGCGGCGTCCAGCTCGAACCGGGCCCGGCAGTCGGAACAGGCGGCCTTGAAGGAGACCGGCCCGACCGTGGACGACCGTCCCGGCGGCCCTGCGGCAGCATGCACACCCCGTGGCCCAGACATTGGCGACATCGCTCGGCGCTCCCCTCAGCCCATTCATTTCAGACGGCACAGCTCCCGCACGCACACGGCACGGCCCGTACCGCCCGGCCCCGCCGCTTCCCCGGGTCCAGCCGGTTCAGCCCTGTCCGCCGTACCCGTTCAGCCTTCTTCGCCGTACCCGGCGAGGGCCTCCCGGGCCGCCTGCCGCGCGCTGTCGGCCAGCTCCAGGGGGGCGACGATCCGGCCCTCGCGGCCCAGCCGCAGCGCGAGGCGGCGCAGCGAGGCCGGGTCGGGGCTGCGCAGCGTGATCCGCAGGCCGCCGTCGGACAGCTCCTCGGCACTGTCGTGCGGGTAGTACTCGGCGACCCAGCGGCCGCCCGGCCCCACCTCAACCACGACCTCCGGATCCTCGGCGGCCGGCTGGACGAGCCCCTCGGACAGGTCCCGCGGTTCGATGGCGGGCGGCTCGGCCCGCTCGTCCAGCAGCCGGATCTCGGCGACCCGGTCCAGCCGGAAGGTGCGCCGGGCCTCGGAGAGGTGGCACCAGCCCTCCATGTACGTGTGGCCGACCGCGAAGAGCCGGATCGGGTCGACCTTGCGCTCGGTCAGCTCGTCCCGCGCCGGCGAGTAGTAGCGCAGCCACAGCCGCCGGCGCTCCGCGATGGCCCGGTCGACGTCCGCGAAGACCCCGCCCTCCGCCTCGAAGGTCACCGACAGGCGGGAGCTGGCGCCGGCGGCCTCGCCCGCGGCCGCCTCCAGCTTCGCGGTGGCCCGCAGCAGCGCGTCCCGGTCGCTCTCGCGCAGCCCCGGCAGGGTGGCCACGGCGCGGGCGGCGACCAGCAGCGCGGTCGCCTCGTCGGCGGCGAGGCGCAGCGGCTCGGCGGTGGACTCCCCCGACGCGTCGGGGTTGCGCCACCAGATGCGCTCCCCGTCGGTGTCGATGTCGAGCAGGTCCCCGCCACGGAAGCTGGTCCCGCACATGGGCAACACGTCGAGGTCGGAGATCAGCTCGTCCTCGGTAATCCCGAAGGCCCGGGCGACGTCGGCGACGTGCGCCCCGGGGCGCTCGCGCAGGTAGGTCACCAGGGACAGCATCCGGCGGGTCTGGTCGATGGCGTTGGCAGCCATGCTGGTACGTCTCCCCCTCAGGGCACGTCTTGCGAACGGTGCGGTTGTGCGGTGCGTGCGGATCGTGCGGCGGCCGCCGCGGGCCCGGCCTGTCGGGCCCGGCCCGGTCGGCCTCAGCCCCTGGCCACGGCGCGCAGCCGGTCCACGACGTCCGCCCGCAGGTCGGCGGGTTCCACGACCACCACGTCCGGCCCGAACTCGACCAGCCAGGCGTCCAGCCCGTGCCCGTACGGGATCTCCAGCTCGTCCCAGCCGTCCCCGCCCTCCCGCACGGCGGTGGCCTTGGCCCGCAGCGGGTACCCGGCACCGCTCCGCAGCCGGATCAGCGCGGAGCGGTCCGCGCTCTCCCCGGCCCAGCTCGCCACGGTCTCCCGCACGGTGACCACGTCCGGGACCTCGGCGGTGTACCGGCCGGCCCGGGAGCGCACCTTGCCGGTGATCCGGGAGAGGCGGAACACGCGCTCCGCCCCGCGGTCCCGGTCGTAGCCGGCCAGGTACCAGTGGCCGCGCCAGCACTCCAGCGCCCACGGCTCCACCTGGCGGGTCTCGGGGCGCGCGGCGGTGGACTTGCGGTAGTCGAAGACCACCGGCCGGCGGTCACGGCAGGCCAGCATCAGGGGTTCGAAGGCCGCCTCGTGGACCGGGATGCGGGGCTCGATGGCGCTGTGCTGGCCCTCGTACGGGTCCCCCGCCTCCGGCATCCCGCCGGCGCGCAGCTTCTGCAGGGCGCCGCTGGCGGCTCCCGCGAGACGGGCCTGCTGCCAGACCTTGGCCGCCAGCCCCAGGGCGGCGGCCTCCTCGGCGTCGAGGGAGACGGGCGGCAGCCGGTTGCTGTCGCGCCGGGCGAGGTAGCCGGTCTCGCCCTCCAGGTTCTCCACCGTCTCGATGACCAGGCCGAGTTCACGCAGGTCGTCCTTGTCCCGCTCGAACATGCGGTTGAACGACTCGTCGTTGCCGGCTTCCATGTACGCCTCGATGGAGCCGCGCAACTCGCGCTTGCTCAGCGGCCGACGGGTCCCCAGCAGACACAGCGCCAGATTCATCAGCCGCTCGGCCTTGGCAATCGCCATCGACGCCCTTCCGCCCTTCTCCGCTTACACGTTGCACGCCCCGCACGACACACGACACGTCCGGGCGCACGAGGCACACGTCCGTGACCGTTGACCGTACCGCCCCGGCGCGCCCCGGCAAAAGCGAGGGCCCCCGCCTGACGGCGGGGGCCCTCTCACCTGTCACGAGACGTCGTGTCAGACGCCCATCAGGTCGCAGACGAAGATCAGCGTCTCGCCCGGCTTGATGGCACCGCCGGCGCCGCGGTCGCCGTACGCGAGGTGCGCCGGGATCGTCAGCTTGCGCCGGCCGCCGACCTTCATGCCCTGGACACCCTGGTCCCAGCCCGGGATGACCTGGCCGATACCCAGGATGAACTGCAGCGGGGCGCCACGGTTCCAGGAGGCGTCGAACTCCTCGCCGGTGGAATAGGCCACGCCCACGTAGTGGACGGAGACCTTGTTGCCGGCCGTGGCCTCGGCGCCGTCGCCGACCCAGATGTCCTCGATGACGAGGTCCGTCGGGACCGGGCCCTCGGGGAAGTCGATCTCGGGCTTCTCGAGCTGGTTGCTCACGGAACTGCTCCTCAAAACTGAATCAGGTCAACTGGGACAGTCTTACATCACGGCGAGGATGTCGAGGCTGAAGACCAGCGTCGAGTTCGCCGGGATGGTGCCCGTCTCCTTGTCGCCGAAGCCCTGGTCCGGCGGGATGACCAGCAGGATGCGGCTGCCGACCTTCTTGCCGAGCATGCCGTCCTTGAGACCCTTGACGGAGAGCTGCTCCATGGGCCAGGTCACCGTCTGGTCCGTGGCGTACGTGCTTTCGAAGGTCTTGTCGTCCTTCCACGTCTTGCCGTTGAACTTGACGATGACGCTGTCGGAGTCCTTGACGGCCGGGCCGTCACCCTCCAGCACGTAGTTCGAGACCAGCTTGGCCGGCGGCGTGGTGTCCTTCGGAACGGTCACGGAGACTTCCTTGCCGTCCGTGTTCGTACCGACCTTCGGCAGGTCCTTGTTGTCCTGCGCGACCTCCTTGCCCGTGGCCGAGACCGGGACCGAGGTGCCCTTGACGATGTCCACGACGAAGACCAGCGTGGCGTTCGGCTTGATCTTGTCACCGGAGCCCTGCGCGCCGTACCCGAGGTCCGGCGGGATCACGAGCTCCAGACGGCTGCCGACCTTCTTGCCCTCGAGGCCCTGGTCCCAGCCCTTGATGACCATTCCGGCACCGATGGTCACATCGAACGGCTTGCCCTTGCCGAAGCTCTGGTCGAACGGCTCCTTGCCGTCCCAGACCTGGCCGTAGTAGTTGACCTGGGCGACATCGCCCTTCTTCAGCACCGGGCCGTTGCCCTCGCTGACGGTCACCACCTTCAGCTCCTTCGGCGGGTCGCCCTTGCCCTTGGACAGGGTCGGGGTCTCACCGAACTTGGCGCCCTTGGTGATCGCGGGCGCCCCGTTCTTCATCTCGGCGGAGTCGGAGCCGCTGTCGCCACAGGCTGCTGTCGACAGCAGCAGAAGGGGTACGACCAGCAGGCCGGCAAGTCGGCGCACGTGTTCCTCAGATCTCAGACGGCACGGTCGTCGCCACTCTAAGGCGTGGGCGGGGCCCCGTACGAGATCCGTACGGGGCCCCGCCCAAGATCAGCGCGATGTCACATGCCGGCGATCAGCTTCTCCACCCGGTCGTCCACCGACCGGAACGGGTCCTTGCACAGCACCGTCCGCTGCGCCTGGTCGTTCAGCTTCAGGTGCACCCAGTCGACCGTGAAGTCCCGCCGCTGCTCCTGCGCCCGGCGGATGAAATCGCCGCGCAGCCGCGCCCTCGTCGTCTGCGGAGGCACCGACTTGCCCTCGAAGATCTTGAGGTCGTTGCAGATCCGCGCCGCCTGCCCCTTGCGCTCCAGCAGGTAGTACAGCCCGCGCCGACGGTGGATGTCGTGGTAGGCGAGGTCTATCTGAGCCACCCGCGGGTTGGACATGGTCATGCCGTGCTTGGCCCGGTACCGCTCGATCAGCTGGTACTTCATCACCCAGTCGATCTCGGTCCCGATCCGGTCCAGGTCCTCCGCCTCGATCGCGTCGAGGGTGCGGCCCCACAGCTCCAGCACCTGGTCCACCGTGCCGGTGCGGATGCCCCGGCGCTCGGCGAAGTCCACGGCCTTGTCGTAGTACTCGCGCTGGATCTCCAGCGCCGAGGCCTCACGGCCGCTGGCCAGGCGCACCTTGCGCTGACCCGTGATGTCGTGGCTGACCTCGCGGATCGCCCGGATCGGGTTCTCCAGCGTCAGGTCCCGCATCACCGTGCCCGCCTCGATCATGCGCAGCACCAGGTCGGTGGCCCCGACCTTGAGCAGCATGGTCGTCTCGGACATGTTCGAGTCCCCGACGATCACGTGCAGGCGGCGGTAGCGCTCGGCGTCCGCGTGCGGCTCGTCCCGGGTGTTGATGATCGGCCTGGACCGGGTCGTCGCGGAGCTGACGCCCTCCCAGATGTGCTCCGCCCGCTGGCTCACGCAGTAGACCGCACCCCGGGGGGTCTGCAGCACCTTGCCCGCGCCACAGATCAGCTGCCGCGTGACAAGGAACGGAATGAGGATGTCCGCCAGGCGGGAGAATTCTCCGTGCCGGGCCACGAGATAGTTCTCATGGCACCCGTAGGAGTTTCCGGCCGAGTCGGTGTTGTTCTTGAAGAGATAGACGTCGCCCGCGATTCCCTCCTCGTGCAGGCGGCGTTCGGCGTCGACGAGCAGGCCTTCGAGAATGCGCTCGCCCGCCTTGTCGTGCGTGACGAGTTCCGTCACGTTGTCGCATTCGGGAGTTGCATATTCCGGATGCGAACCCACGTCGAGGTACAGACGGGCGCCGTTCCGCAGGAAGACATTGCTGCTGCGGCCCCATGACACAACACGGCGGAAGAGGTAGCGCGCCACTTCGTCAGGGGACAGCCGGCGCTGTCCCCTGAAGGTGCACGTGACGCCGTACTCGTTCTCCAGCCCGAAAATGCGGCGGTCCATGACTGAACATTACGCCTTCTGCACTGTTCTGAAACCGGGTTCGTGAACGCCGTTTCGATCAGTTGCCCGTGGACCGCTCCCCCGCGACCCCCACCGGACCCCCCGGCGCACCACCGCGCACCGCCCCTACACGCCGCCGCCCACGGCCTCCACGCCCACCGACACGCCCCCGCCCCCGCCTTCCGCAGCCGGCCCCGGCGAGCCCGCCACCGTACGGGTCCGGCCCGGAGCCGCCATGGCGCGCTGAGTGAACGTCAGCACCAGCAGCGCCGACGCACCCGCGGCACACGCCACGCCGAACCCGCTCGCCGTACCGCCCAGTTCCACCGCCGGCCCCGCCGCAGCCGTACCGATCGCCGCACCCACGCCGAAGAACGTCACCAGCCACGAGAACGCCTCCGTCACCGTCCCCGCCGGAGCGTGCCGGTCCACGACGATGAACGCACACGCCAGCGCGGGCGCCAGGAACACACCCGCCAGCGCCGACAGCGCCGTCATCGCCACCGGCCCCGGAACCAGCACCAGCGGCAGATAGCACACCGCCAGCAGCGCCACGATCAGCCGCAGCCGCCGCTCCGGCGCACCCGCCCACTGCCGCGCCCCGTACAGCACCCCGCCGACCAGCGCGCCCACACCCAGCGCCGCCATCAGCCAGCCGTACACCGCCTGGCCCCCGTGGACGTCCGCGTACGCCACGCCCGCCACCGTGATCGAACCCAGCGCCATGCCCACGAAGAAGAACGCACCCAGGAGCGCCCGCAGCCCCGGCGAGCGCAGCGCGCCCAGCCAGTGCGCCTCGCGCGGCTCCGAACGCCACGTCCGCGAGGGCTCACAGACCACCACGGACAGCGCCCCCAGGACCCCGAGCGCATGGATGACCAGCAGCGCCCCCGCCGGATTCCACAGCGACACGCACAGCGTCACGAGCAGCGGCCCCACCGCGTACATGATCTCCTGCGCCACCGCGTCCATCGCGTACGCGGCGTGCACCCGCTCCTCCTTGCCGCCGAGCACCGAAGGCCACAGCGCCCGCAGCCCGCCCTCCAGCGGCGGCGCGAAGAACCCTCCGACGACCACGGCCCCGTACGCGGCCGCCGCCGACCCGGTACCCGCGAACGCGAGCCACGCCATGCCCAGCGCCGAGAGCACCGCCGCGGGCAGCTGCACCCGCGGCTGCCCGAAGAGGTCCACGGCGCGGCCGAGCAGCGGCTGACCCACCGCGTTCGCCACGCCGTAGACCGCGGCGAGGGCGCCCGCAAGGCTGTAGCTGCCCCCCTCGGCCCGCGTGAACAGCACGATCGCGATCGCCGCGGTGGCGTTCGGCAGCCGGCCGACGAGCGTGCCCGCCAGCAGCCTCGCGGCGTGCCGGGTCCTGAGCAGCTCCGCGTATCCCGCGGCCATGTCCGCCCCCTTCTGCCCGGAACCCAGCCCGGGAGTCAACCAAGTAATACGTATAACGTCCGACGTCATACGTACCATGTCCCCAGCACAGGGGTCCAACCGGACCACCACCCCCACCCCGCCGACCTCGTACAACAGGAGCACGGTGTGACGAGACCCACCAGCCGCGACGTAGCCACCGCCGCCGGGGTCTCCCAGGCCACCGTCTCCCTCGTCCTCGGCGACAAATGGCACGGACGCGTCTCCGAACGCACCGCCGGCCTCGTCCGCGAAGCCGCCACCACCCTCGGCTACCGCCCCAACCTCGCCGCCCGCAACCTCCGCCTCGGCAGCACCCGCACCGCCCTCCTCGTCGTCCCCGCCCTCACCAACGAATTCTTCGCCCGCGTCTACACCGGCGCCGCCCGCATCGCCGCCGAACACGGCTTCGGCGTCGTCCTCTACCCCTCCCCCGACGGCACCGGCCCCGCCCGCAACCCCTTCCCCTCCGCCCGCGCCGCCCTCGACGGAGTCATCGCCTCCTCCATGGCCGCCCACGCCATCGACGCCATCGGCGACGCCGAACTCCCCCTCGTCATGCTCGACAGCGACCCCACCGCCGGACGCGCCGCCGCCCACGTCAACCTCGCCATGGCCGACGGCATGCGCCAGACCACCGAACACCTCCTGGCCCACGGCCACCGCCGCTTCCTCCACCTCGCCGCAGCCGTCGACTCCTGGACCTTCGACATCCGCGCCGAAGCCCTGGCCGCCCACCTGAAACCCCACGCCGAGCTGCGCACCGTACGGGCCCCCCTCACCGTCACCGACGCCCGTACGGCCGTCGAAGGCGCCCTGGCGGCCCCCGGGGACCGGCCCACCGCCATCGTCTGCGACGACGACATCCTCGCCGCCGGCGCCTGCAAGGCCGCCCGCCGCCTCGGCCTGCGCATCCCCGACGACCTCTCCGTGACCGGCTTCGACGACCTCGCCCTCGCCACCGCCGTCGAACCCGAGCTCACCACCGTCCACCTCCCCGCCGAACGCGTCGGCGAACAGGGCATGACCGCCCTCCTCGCCGTCCTGGAAGGCACCCCCTGGACCGCCCCCGACGTCCCCGTCGAACTGGTCGTCCGCGCCTCCTCCGGCCCCGCCCCGGCCTGAAACGCCAACGGCGCCCCCGACCCGAAGGCCGAAGGCGCCGCTGAACCGCTGCCCGGAGTCCCTACTCGGAATCGTCCTCGGGCACCTCGTCGTTCGACACCGCATCCGCCTGCGCGGCCGCCGGGACGTCCGCCTCCAGCAGCCGCGACAGCTGCCGGCCCCGGATCCGCTTGAACTTCCGCTGCTGCGCCCGCGTCCGGTCCAGCACCGCAACCTCCAGCCGCTCGGCCGGAATCGCCTTGTCCGCACCGTTCGCCTGGCTGGACAGCGCCTGCACCGCCAGCTTCAGCGCCTCGGACAGGGTCATCCCGTCCCGGTGGCGCTGATCCAGGTACGTACTGATCTGCTCGGCGTTGCCACCGACCGCGACCGAACCGTGCTCGTCCACGATCGACCCGTCGTGCGGCAGCCGGTAGATCTGGTCACCCGCGGCCGTCGCACCGACCTCGGCCACGACCAGCTCCACCTCGTACGGCTTCTCACCGGCCGACGAGAAGATCGTGCCGAGCGTCTGCGCGTAGACGTTCGCCAGCCCACGGGCCGTCACATCGTCACGGTCGTAGGTGTATCCGCGCAGATCGGCATAGCGCACGCCACCGATCCGCAGGTTCTCGTACTCGTTGTACTTACCGGCGGCCGCGAAGCCAATCCGGTCGTAGATCTCGCTGAACTTGTGGAGCGCGCGCGACGGGTTCTCACCGACGAACACGATGCCGTCGGCGTACTGCAGCACGACAAGGCTGCGACCGCGAGCGATGCCCTTCCGGGCGTATTCCGCCCGGTCGGCCATGGCCTGCTGGGGTGACACATAGAACGGAGTCGACACCGGTTGTCCGTCCCTTTCTTCTGGGCGACGAGGAGGACTGGTCAGAGCAGGGCGGCACGCGGACCGTCGGGCTCCTGGAGCCGCCGGTCCGTCACCTTGCGGGCGAGCGCCAGCGACTCGTCCTCGTCGAGCCTGCGGAACCCCTCGTCGGTGATGACGGTGATGATGGGGAAGATCTTCCGGTACAGGTCCGGCCCACCGGTCGCCGAGTCGTCGTCGGCGGCGTCGTACAGCGCCTGCACGACCAGCGTGGTGGCCTGCTCCTCCGTCAGGTCCGGCCGGTACAACTTCTTCATCGACCCGCGGGCGAAGATCGAACCCGATCCGGTGGCCGCGTAGCCGTGCTCCTCGGAGCGGCCTCCGGTCACGTCGTAGGAGAAGATCCGGCCCTTCTCCTTGGCCTCGTCGTACCCCGCGAAGAGCGGTACGACGGCCAGCCCCTGCATCGCCATGCCCAGGTTGCTCCGGATCATGGTGGAGAGCCGGTTGGCCTTGCCCTCCAGGCTGAGGGTCGTGCCCTCCACCTTCTCGAAGTGCTCCAGCTCCAGCTGGAACAGCTTCACCATCTCCACGGCCAGGCCGGCCGTACCGGCGATGCCGACCGCGGAGTACTCGTCGGCCGGGAACACCTTCTCGATGTCCCGCTGCGCGATCATGTTCCCCATCGTCGCGCGCCGGTCACCGGCGAGGACCACTCCGCCGGGGAAGGTGGCGGCGACGATGGTCGTCCCGTGCGGCGCCTCGACGACCCCCTCGGGCAGCTTCCGGTTGCCCGGCAGCATCTCGGGCGAGTGCGCCCCGAGGAAGTCCATGAAGGACGAGGACCCCGGCGTCAGGAAGGCTGCCGGTAGACGCCCTGTGCCACGATTGTTGGCTTCCACAGGTTTCCTTCCACGTAAGCGGCTGCACGTCGCATGACGTCCGGCCGATCCTTGAACTGCCCCAGTGCCGCGTTACAGCTGAAGCACAGTACGCCTCGGACCTTACCCGTCTGATGATCGTGATCCACGTGCTCTGCGGCACCCACTTGGCAGATGACGCAGACACCGCCCTGAGCCATGATCATCTCGTCGCGCTGCGCCTCGGTGATGCCGTAGGCCCGCTTGAGATGACCTGCCCGGCCCTGGACGACCCGACAGGCCTTGCAGCGGGTGGATAACCCGTCGGACGCCGTGCCGTTCTTGTGCCATTCGCTGTGCGGCTTGACCTCGCCGCACTGGCGGCAGAGCTTCCACCCCGCCGGCACATCGACGTGTTCCTTGACGAGCTTGCCCTTGGCGGCCTGGCGGCGCCGGTAGTGCTGAGCACTGTAGGCAGCCACGCATTCACGACATCTGGGCTGAAGCCCGTCACTGCGATTTCGATCCGAGGCGAATCCGCTCAGTGGGAGGTCTCGCGCACACCCGCGACACCACTTCGTTCCATTGGACATGGAGCACACACTGGCGGATTCACCTTGGATTCGAAGGCTATTCCCCGCCTTTTTGTACGAAACTCCGAACGAAATCCTCGGCATTCTCTTCGAGTACATCGTCAATCTCGTCAAGAACTGAGTCGACGTCGTCGGAGAGCTTTTCCTGGCGCTCCTTGAGGTCGGTCGATTCCTCGACCGCCGCCTCCTCGACCTCCTCGGTCGAGCGAGTCGCCTTCTGCTGTCCGCCGCCGGTGTCCTTGGTCGCCATGTCTACCTCACCCCGCTCGGTTCGCGCGCTCATGTCGAGAGACCCCGGGATCGGGATCTCTCAAGATCAGACCCTACGTCGGACCCTACAAGGAGGGTCCGGCATTCGTCCCCGCACTTTCATCAACGTGCGGCTGCTTTCATGATTCCCTTAACGGCGGCTTTTCAGCCCTGGTTCCCGCTCAGGACCCGGACCAGGTCCTCCGCCGTGCGGCAGCGGTCCAGGAGCTCCTTCACGTGCTTGCGGGTACCCCGCAGGGGTTCCAGCGTCGGGACCCGCTGGAGGGAGTCCCGGCCCGGGAGGTCGAAGATCACCGAGTCCCAGGAGGCCGCGGCCACGTCGTCCGCGTACTGCTCCAGGCACCGGCCCCGGAAGTAGGCCCTGGTGTCCTCCGGCGGCTTGCCCTGGGCCCGCCCGACCGCGGTCTCGTCCATCAGCCGCTTCATCTTGCCGCGGGCCACCAGGCGGTTGTACAGGCCCTTCTCGGACCGTACGTCCGCGTACTGGAGGTCCACCAGGTGCAGCCGGGCCGCGTCCCAGCCGAGCCCGTCGCGCCTGCGGTAGCCCTCCAGGATCTCCCGCTTCGCGATCCAGTCCAGCTCGCCGGACAGGCTCATCGGGTCGCTCTCCAGCCGGCCCAGCACGTCCTCCCAGCGGGCCAGCACGTCCTTGGTCTGCTCGTCCGCGTCGGTGCCGAAACGCTCGTCCACGTACTTCCTGGCCAGCTCGAAGTACTCCATCTGGAGCTGCACGGCGGTGAGCGTGCGGCCGCTGCGGAGCGTGATGAGGTGGTGCAGGTCGGGGTCGTGGGAGACCTGGTGCAGGGTGCGCACGGGCTGGTCCACGGCCAGGTCCACGTTGATGAAGGAGTCCTCGATCATCGACAGGACGAGGGCGGTGGTGCCGAGCTTGAGGTACGTGGAGATCTCGGAGAGGTTGGCGTCGCCGATGATCACGTGGAGGCGGCGGTACTTCTCCGCGTCGGAGTGCGGCTCGTCGCGCGTGTTGATGATGGGCCGCTTGAGGGTGGTCTCCAGGCCGACCTCGACTTCGAAGTAGTCCGCGCGCTGGCTGATCTGGAAGCCGTGCTCGCGGCCGTCCTGGCCGATGCCGACGCGGCCTGCGCCGGTGACGACCTGGCGGGAGACGAAGAAGGGGGTCAGGTGGCGCACGATCTCCGAGAAGGGGGTTTCCCGCTTCATCAGGTAGTTCTCGTGCGTGCCGTAGGAGGCGCCCTTGTTGTCGGTGTTGTTCTTGTAGAGGTGGATGGGCTGGGCTCCGGGGAGCTGGGCGGCCCGTACGGCCGCCTCGGCCATGATGCGCTCGCCGGCCTTGTCCCAGAGGACGGCGTCGAGCGGGTTGGTGATCTCAGGGGAGCTGTATTCGGGGTGCGCGTGGTCGACGTAGAGCCGTGCGCCGTTGGTGAGGATGACGTTGGCGAGGCCGATGTCCTCGTCGGTGAGCTGGCTGTTGTCTGCGGCCTCGCGGGCGAGGTCGAAGCCGCGGGCGTCCCGCAGCGGGTTCTCCTCCTCGAAGTCCCAGCGGGCGCGTCGCGCCCGGTGCATCGCCGCCGCGTAGGCGTTGACGATCTGGGACGAGGTGAGCATGGCATTGGCGTTCGGGTGCCCCGGGACGGAGATCCCGTACTCCGTCTCGATTCCCATTACTCGCCGTACGGTCATGCGGCCCTCCTTGCCCGGCGGCGCTCCCGTTCGGGAGCGGCGCTCAAGTACCGCTGGTGCTCCGGTGCGTGTGCGGTGCCCGTCCCCGCACTGCGCGACCGGCGGTACGGAAGAGCCTAGAACCACTCCGCGCTGGTGGGGAGATCATTTCAGTCATTGACTTCACCCCGTCACCGGCTGAAAAGAACAGTCGGTAAAGCAGTGGGCTGCGGGTGCCCGGTGGGGCCACCCGCAGCCGCCCTGTTCGATCAGAGGTACTGACCGGTGTTTGCCACCGTGTCGATGGAGCGTCCGGTGTCCGCGCCCTGCTTTCCGGTGACGAGGGTGCGGATGAATACGATCCGCTCGCCCTTCTTGCCGGAGATCCGGGCCCAGTCGTCCGGGTTGGTGGTGTTGGGCAGGTCCTCGTTCTCCTTGAACTCGTCCACGCAAGCCTGGAGGAGGTGGGAGACGCGCAGGCCCTTCTGGTTGTGCTCCAGGAAGGCCTTGATGGCCATCTTCTTCGCCCGGTCCACGATGTTCTGGATCATGGCGCCGGAGTTGAAGTCCTTGAAGTAGAGGACTTCCTTGTCGCCGTTGGCGTACGTGACCTCGAGGAAGCGGTTTTCCTCGGTTTCGGCGTACATCTGCTCGACGACAGTCTGGATCATGCTGTGGACGGCGACCTCGGGCGAGCCGGAGTGCTCGGAGAGGTCGTCGGTGTGGAGCGGCAGCGAGGCCTTGAGGTACTTGGCGAAGATGTCCCTCGCCGCTTCGGCGTCGGGGCGCTCGATCTTGATCTTCACGTCGAGCCGGCCGGGTCGCAGGATGGCCGGGTCGATCATGTCCTCGCGGTTGGAGGCGCCGATGACGATGACGTTCTCCAGGCCTTCCACGCCGTCGATCTCGGCGAGCAGCTGGGGGACGATGGTGTTCTCCACGTCCGAGCTGACTCCGGATCCGCGGGTGCGGAAGAGGGATTCCATCTCGTCGAAGAAGACGATGACGGGGGTGCCTTCGCTCGCCTTCTCGCGTGCACGCTGGAAGACGAGGCGGATGTGCCGCTCGGTCTCGCCGACGTACTTGTTGAGGAGTTCGGGGCCCTTGATGTTCAGGAAGTAGGACTTCCCGGCGGGCTGGCCGGTCACCTCGGCGACCTTCTTGGCAAGGGAGTTGGCCACGGCCTTGGCGATGAGCGTCTTGCCGCAGCCGGGGGGGCCGTACAGCAGGATGCCCTTCGGGGGCCGCAGTTCGTGCTCCTTGAAGAGGTCGGGGTAGAGGTACGGGAGCTCGACCGCGTCGCGGATCAGCTCGATCTGGTCGCCCAGGCCGCCGATCTTGTCGTAGTCGATGTCGGGGACCTCTTCGAGGACGAGTTCTTCGACCTCGCTCTTGGGGACGACCTCGTAGACGTAGCCGGAGCGGGGTTCGAGCAGGAGGGCGTCGCCGGGGCGGATGGTGATGTCCAGGAGCGGCTCGGCGAGCCTCACCACCCTTTCCTCGTCGGTGTGCCCGACCACCAGGGCGCGCTCGCCGTCCTCGAGGATCTCCTTGAGGGTGACGATGTCCCCGGCCCGTTCGAACTCCATGGCCTCGACCACGTTGAGGGCCTCGTTGAGCATGACCTCCTGGCCGCGCCGGAGGTCTTCCGGTTCGACGCTGGGGCTGACGTTCACGCGGAGCTTGCGGCCCCCCGTGAAGATGTCGACGGTGCCGTCCTCGTTCGCCTGAAGGAAGACACCGAAGCCGGCCGGCGGCTGTGCGAGCCGGTCGACTTCCTCCTTGAGGGCGACGATCTGGTCGCGGGCCTCACGGAGCGTATTTGCCAGTCGCTCGTTTTGCGCGGAGACGCCGGCCAGGTTTGTCTGGAGCTCGACGATCCGCTCTTCGAGAATCCTCGTGTGCCGCGGAGAGTCGGCGAGCTTACGTCGCAGGACGGCGATTTCCTGCTCGAGATAGGCAACCTGGCCGGCGGGGTCCTCAGACCCTCGCCCCGGCCGGATGCCGCGGTTGATGTCGTCGTCGTGGGCTGCCACGGTCCTCACCTCCTCCAAGGGGAGCTGGACGCTTCCTGACCCTACCTGGGCTGGTGGTGATTGAAACCCCTAGATCACAAAGACGGTAGAGGTGTGTCCGATCTTCACCCTTGCGTACTCCCTCACGCCAAGGAAATACCCACCCATCAACATCGGAAAGCGGCCGGTTGTAAGGTCGAAGTGTTCAACACCCGTCAGGGCTCGCGCGACTTGCCGCGGCTTGTGGCGGAAACGGATCACTGAGCGCAGGGAACGGCAGGAGATATGACCGTGCAGCAGGAGGCTCCCACGGGTGGTGCCGGGCAGGCCGGAGAGCCGCTTGAGGTCTGGATCGACCAGGACCTCTGCACCGGTGACGGCATCTGCGTGCAGTACGCGCCGGAGGTGTTCGAGCTGGACATCGATGGTCTGGCGTATGTGAAGAGCCCGGAGGACGAGCTTCTGGTGGACGCGGGGGCGACGACTCCGGTTCCTCTGACGCTGCTGCAGGACGTGGTGGACTCGGCGAAGGAGTGCCCGGGTGACTGCATCCACGTAAGGCGCGTTTCGGACAGGGTCGAGGTGTACGGTCCGGACGCGGAGTGACGGTTCAAACACTCCTGGCGTCTGAGTTCGTCAGCTCCTGGCGGAATTTTCCGCCGGTCCAGCGCCACTTGGCGAGCTGCTTCACGTCGGGGCTGTAGCGGGGCACCTGGGGCGAGGAGTAGCCGAGGAGACTGGCGGTGACGACTCCGTCGCGGACGGCGAGGTCGGTGGCGGTCTGCTTCTTGGCGGCCTCGAGCAGGGTCGCCACGACCCTGGGCGCGGAGCCGGGGGCCTTGTCCTGGGCGAGTACGTAGATCGCGTGGGGCGGGGTGCCGGATCCGGCGTCGCAGCGGACGGCTGTGACGGTCTCGGGCCGGCCGTCGCCGTCGAGGTCGCCCTGGGCGGTGGCCGTGACGGCCACGGGCAGGCCCTTGCAGTCGAGGGGGTAGGTGGCCCGGGCGGGGTCCGGTGCGGGGGCGGCGGAGGCCTTGGGGCCGCCGGCGGGGGCCGGGGTGGGGCCGGTGGCGGAGGCGGCCGGCTGGATGAGTCCCGCGGCGGCGATGACGGCGGCCATGGCGGTGGCCGTGGCGAGCCAGTGGAGGGGCCTGGCGCTGCTGTGGGCCAGGGTGTCCAGGGTCGGCGTCAGCTCGGCGGGGCGGTGCGGCACGCGGGGTGTCTCCTGTGCGAACGGTGACGGGGAGCCAGCATCGTGCCACACCTCACACCGGGGTGGAACGGCCGGGTCCGTGTCGGCCGGGGCCGGTTTGGGGGTCGGTGGTGGGACAACGAAAAGGCGCTGTGGCGCAGTTCCCGGGTTGTCGGGGGAACTGCGCCACAGCGCCTTGGTGTTGGTTCGGCCGGGCGGCCTCGCCGTTGTCTAGGCGGAGCGGTCGCTGCCGGGTCCGTCGTAGTCCTCGCCGTAGGCGCCCTTGGCGGGGCGGCGGCGGCGCATGGGGGGCTCGACGCCGTCGGCGAGGCGGCGGGCGGTGACGAGGAAGCCGGTGTGCCCGATCATCCGGTGGTCGGGGCGCACGGCGAGGCCTTCCACGTGCCAGTTGCGGATCATCGATTCCCAGGGCTGCGGCTCGGCGAAGCAGCCGATCTCGCGGATGGACTCGACGGTCTTGGAGAGCTGGGTGGTGGTGGCCACGTAGCAGCAGAGGATGCCGCCGGGGACGAGGGCCTTCTTGACCGCGTCCAGGCACTCCCAGGGGGCGAGCATGTCGAGGATCACTCGGTCGACGTCGGTCTCGTCCAGGTTGTCCTGGAGGTCGCCCACGGTCAGCTTCCACGCGGGGTGGGGGCCGCCGAAGTAGCGCTCGACGTTGGCGGTGGCGATCTCGGCGAAGTCCGCGCGGCGCTCGTAGCTGTGGAGCATGCCCTGGTCGCCGATGGCGCGCAGCAGGAAGCTGCTCAGGGAGCCGGAGCCCACGCCCGCTTCCACGACGCGGGCGCCGGGGAAGATGTCGGCGAAGGCCAGGATCTGGCCCGCGTCCTTGGGGTAGACCACGGCGGCGCCGCGGGGCATGGACAGGACATAGTCGGGGAGCAGGGGACGCAGCGCGAGGTAGGCGACGTTGCCCGTGGTACGGACGACGCTTCCTTCGGGGGAGCCGATCAGCTCGTCGTGGGGGAAGGAACCCTTGTGGGTGTGGAAATTCTTCCCTGCTTCGAGCGTGAACGTGTAGTGGCGGCCCTTGGGGTCGGTGAGCTGAACCTGGTCCCCGACCTCGAAGGGCCCGCGTCGGCGGGCGGCACCGGTCGGTTCGGACATGTGACCAGTGTATTGGCTTCAGGGCTGGGGCCGTGCCATGGCCTTCACGAAGGCCTTCTCGACGTCGAGGGTGGACAGGACGCCGTAGATTTCGCCGCCGGGTTCGAGGACGAGGTATTCGGTGGCGGGGGTGGCGCGGAGGTGGTCGAGGAGCTCTTCGCCGGAGAGTTCGGCGGAGACCCTCATGCCGTCGGTGAGCTCCTGGGCGAGGGTGCTGACGGCGACCCAGGGGCGGCGGTGTTCGGGGACGGAGGCGATGGCGGTCTCGCGGACGATGGAGAGCGGGTCGCCGTGGCCGTCGACGACGACGATGGCGCGGGCGCCGTGGGCGTTGGCGCGGCGCAGGGCTTCGGAGAGGGGGGTGGCGTTCTCGACGGGGACGGCGCGGCGGGTGAGGGTGCGGGCGCGCAGTTCGGGGAGGTGTTCGCGCAGCCGGGCCATGCGCAGGCTGTTGCCGGCGCCGGTCCAGATGATGGCGGCGAGGATCGCGGCGAGCAGGGCGTCCATGACGGTGTTCATGCCGGTCGACTCGACGGCGCCGCCGTCGGTGCCGAGGATGCCGGTGTGGGTGATCATCGGGAGGCCGATGAGGACGGTGACGGCGAGGGCGCGGCCGACCCAGGCGGCGGCGACGGTGCCGGCCATGGGTTTGCCGGTGATGGCCCAGATGACGGCGCGGAGCATGCGGCCGCCGTCGAGGGGGAGGCCGGGGAGCAGGTTGAACGCGGCGACGAGCAGGTTGGAGATCATCAGGCCGGCGAGGAGGACGCCGGGGACGGTGGCCGGGTCGACGAGCTCCATGCCGAGGTAGAAGGCGCCGGCGAGGAGGAGGGAGAGGAGGGGGCCGACGAAGGCGAGGACGAATTCGCGGCCGGGGGTCTCGGATTCCTTCTCGATCTCGGAGACGCCGCCGAAGAACTGGAGCTGGATGCGGCGTACGGGCAGGCCGAAGCGCAGGGCGGCGACGGTGTGGGCGAGTTCGTGGACCAGGACGGAGGCGTAGAAGGCGACGGCGAAGAAGAGGGAGACGAGGTAGCGGGCGGGGCCGAGGTCGGGCAGGACGCGGTCGAGCTGGTCGCCGAAGACCCAGGTGATGAGGGCGGCGACGAGGAACCAGCTGGGCGAGACGTAGACGGGTACGCCGAAGGGGCGGCCCATGAGGATGCCGCCGCCCGGTCCGGGGCGCTTGTCTGCGCGCTCGCCGGTTTCGTCGGTGTCTGGCACGGCTGTCCTTCGTTCGGTGCTGTCCGGCGGGTTGCGGCCGGCGGTGCTTTCAGTGTGGTCCAGGTGCACGGTCGGTGCGGGGCGGGGTGGGTGGTGGCGCGGTGTGATGCTCCGATCATGCAGTGCGATGGGGGTCGGCGTCGATGGTATGCGCGTGCTGTCGGTGGCGGGTCGTAGGGTTTTGTCCATGACGACGAGCCCCGGTCCGGTTCCTGGCGCAGCCGATGCCGCTGATGCTGCCGATGCAGATGCAGCCCCGTGCGCTGTGGCGCCTTCCTCGCTCTCCCCTTCGCGGGCGAGCGATTTCATGCAGTGCCCGCTGCTGTACCGGTTCCGGGTGATCGACAAGCTTCCGGAGAAGCCGAGTGCGGCGGCGACGCGGGGGACGCTGGTGCATGCGGTGCTGGAGCGGTTGTTCGACCATCCGGCGCAGGAGCGGACGGCGCCGCGGGCGAAGGCGCTGGTCCCGGGGCAGTGGGACCGGCTGCTGGAGTCGAAGCCGGAGCTGGCGGAGCTGTTTCCCGAGGGGGACGGGGGGTCGGCTCTGGCGCGGTGGCTGACGGAGGCCGAGGCGCTGGTGGAGCGGTGGTTCACGCTGGAGGACCCGACGCGGCTGGAGCCGGTGGAGCGGGAGTTCTTCGTGGAGACGGAGCTGGATTCGGGGCTGCGTCTGCGGGGGATCATCGACCGGGTGGATGTGGCTCCGTCGGGTGAGGTGCGGATCGTCGACTACAAGACGGGCAAGGCGCCGCGGCCGGAGTACGCCGAGGGTGCGCTGTTCCAGATGAAGTTCTACGCGCTGGTGGTGTGGCGGCTGAAGCAGGTGGTGCCGCGGCGGCTGCAGCTGGTGTATCTGGGCAGTGGGGACGTGCTGACGTACGACCCGGTGATCGCGGATCTGGAGCGGGTGGAGCGCAAGCTGCTGGCGCTGTGGGATGCGATCAGGGAGGCGACGCAGACGGGTGAGTGGCGGCCGCGGCCGACGAAGCTGTGCGGCTGGTGTGATCATCGGGCGGTGTGTCCGGAGTTCGGCGGGACTCCCCCGGTGTATCCGCTGGCGGTGATCCCGAGGCCCGCGTCGGGCGAGGGGGCGGGGGCGGGGGCGGGCCGCCCGGAGGAATCCTGACGGGTCGATCAGGGCAGAATGGGCGGCGTCCGTCGATGCCGCCGTTCGAATTCGAGGTACCTTCCGTGGCGATCCGCGTCCTACTGGTCGACGACCAGCCGCTGCTGCGCACCGGTTTCCGGATGATTCTGGAGGCCGAACAGGACCTGGCGGTCGTCGGTGAGGCCGGGGACGGTCTGCAGGCGCTGGACCAGGTGCGGGCGTTGCAGCCCGATGTGGTGCTGATGGACATCCGGATGCCGCGGATGGACGGGGTGGAGGCGACGCGGCAGATCACGGGTCCGGGGCGGGACGGGCCGGCGAAGGTGCTGGTGCTGACCACGTTCGATCTGGACGAGTACGTGGTGGAGGCGCTGCGGGCGGGGGCGAGCGGGTTCCTGCTGAAGGATGCGCCGGCCGTGGAGCTGGTGCAGGCGATCCGGGTGGTGGCGGGCGGTGAGGCGATGCTCGCGCCGAGCATCACGCGGCGGCTGCTGGACAAGTACGCGGGGCATCTGCCGTCGGGTGAGGAGAGCGTGCCGGACACCCTGGGCACGTTGACCGAGCGGGAGGTCGAGGTGCTGAAGCTGGTGGCGCGGGGTCTGTCGAACGCGGAGATCGCGGCGGACCTGTTCGTGAGCGAGACGACGGTGAAGACGCATGTGGGGCACGTGCTGACGAAGCTGGGTCTGCGTGACCGGGTCCAGGCGGCGGTGTACGCGTACGAGAGCGGTCTGGTGCGGCCGGGGGCGGGTCAGTAGCGCACGCGCCCGGTCCGTGCGCGGCGCGTACGGGGCAGGCCGAAGGGGCCGGCAGCCGCTCGGTGCGGTTGCCGGCCCCTTCGGTCGTGCGGGTGTGGCTCAGCCCTTGCTGATCTCCCAGAAGCGGAAGACGGTGGAGGCGTCGAGCGACCACTGCAGGCCGGTCACGTTCTGGCGGGTGACGGCGTACTGCTTGCCCTGCCAGAGCGGGAGGATCGGGATCTCGTCGGCGACGATGTCCTGGAGGCGGTTGTAGTCCGTGGTGGCCGCGGTGCGGTCGGACTTCGCGGAGGTCGACGGGATGATGGTCCCGCTGATCTCCTTGTTGTCGTAGTTGTTGCGCAGGACGTTGTCCGGGCCGAAGAACGGCTGGGTGAAGTTGTCGGCGTCCGGGTAGTCGGGGACCCAGCCCTTCACGTACACGCCGTACTTGCCGTCCTGGATGTCCTTCTCGTACTGCGCGAACTCGATGGACTTGACGTCGGCGTCGAAGAGTCCGCTGTCGTTGAGCTGCTTGGCGATGAGCTGGAACTCCTGGTCCGTGGACGGACCGTAGCGGGAGGGCGTCGAGTACAGGGTGATCTTCACCTTGTCCTTGATGCCCGCGGCGCGCAGGACGGCTTCGGCCTTCTTCGGCTGGGGGCTGCCGCCGTAGCGGTCGAAGAAGGCGGTGTTGTGCGAGCCGATGCCGGCGGGGACGATCGAGTACAGCGAGGTCGCGGTGCCGTCGTAGACGTCCTTGACGAGCGCTTCGCGGTCGACGAGGTAGGCGATGGCCTTGCGGACGGGGAGCTTTCCGGCGACCGGGTCGTTCATGTTGAAGACGAGGTGCTCGACTTCGGCGCCGGTGCCCTGGACGACCTCGACCTTGTGGTCGCCGGTCTTGGTGGAGGACAGGCTGGCGATGTCCTTGGCGGCGAGTCCGCGGAAGGCGAAGTCGACCTCTCCGCTTTCGAGGACCCTCTTGAGGGCGGCCTGGTCCTCGTTGAAGAACTTGAGGGTGACGCCGGTGTTCTTCGCCTTGGCCTTGCCGCTGTAGGAGCTGTTGACGGAGAAGTTGGCGCTCTTCTCGTTGATCGAGTCCAGCTTGTAGACGCCGGAGCCGATGGCCTTGCCGTCGGTGCGGAGCTTGTCGGCCGGGTACTCGCTGTGGTCGACGATGGAGCCCGCGCCGGACGCGATCTTGCTGGGGAAGGTCGCGTCGGACGTCTTGAGGCGGAAGACGATGGACTTGTCGTCGGGGGTGTCGATGCCGGCGATCGACGACAGCATCACGGCGGGGCCGTTGGCGTCATTGATCTTCAGCGTGCGCTCGAAGGAGAACTTGACGTCCTTGGAGGTGAGGGCGTTGCCGTTGCTGAACTTCAGGCCGGCGCGCAGGGTGCACTTGTAGACCTTGCTGTCGGCGCCTTCGAAGTTGCAGCTCTGCGCGGCGTCCGGCTCCGGCGTAGTGCCGCCCTTGGGGAAGCTCAGCAGGGACTGGAAGACGTTGTTGAACAGCAGCCAGGATCCCGGGTCGTAACCGGAGGCGGGGTCGATGGACTTCACCTTGTCGGATATGCCCATGACCACGCCCTTGCCGCCCTCGGCGGCGGGGCCATCGGTCGAACCGCAACCGCTGAGCAGCGCGGCGGCGGTGGCTGCGCCGAGCGGGGCCGCCAGCCACTGGTTACGTCTCATCACGCGAACGTCCTTCACAGTCTCACTGAATCGTTGCGCCGGCCTGCGACACCCGCCGCCGGTTGCTGCCGGTTGCTGCCGGTCTCAGCCGCTGACACCGCGGCCGAGTTCCCACAGCTGGAGGTCGGAGATGGCGTTGACCGACCACTCCACTCCGGTGATCCCGTCGCGTGCGGCGACGTACTGCTTGCCCTGCCACAGGGGCAGGACGGGCACGTCCTCGGCGACGATGTCCTGCATCTCCGTGATCGCGGGGACGGCGACGTTGCGGTCGACGGCGCGCCGGGATTCGGGGATGAGCTTGGTGCGCACCGTGTTGTTGGCGTACGGCGTGCCCAGGAAGTTGTCCTGCTCCAGGAAGGGAGCGAGGAAGTTGTCGGCGTCCGGGTAGTCGGGGAACCAGCCGAGCCCGTAGGCGGCGTAGTCGCCCTTCTTCTGCGCGGGCCGGAAGTCGGACCAGTCGGAGCCCTGGACGGTGACGTCGAACAGCTGGGTGGAGTTCAGCTGGTTCTTCAGGGTCTCGAACTCGGTGGCCGTGCCGTCGCCGTAGTGGTCCTTGGTGTAGTTCAGCGTCAGCTTGACGGGGGTCTTGATGCCGGCGTTCTTCAGCAGGTCGGCGGCCTTCGCGGTGTTGGCCTCGCCGTACTTGTTGAAGAAGGAGTTGACGTGTCCGGTGACGGCGGTGGGGACCAGCGAGTACAGGGGCTGCGCGGCCTTGCCGTAGACCTTGTCGATGATCGCGTTGCGGTCGACGGCGGCGGCGAGGGCCTGGCGGACGGCCTTGTCCTTGACGGTCGGGGCGTCGGTGTTGAAGCCGATGTAGCGGATCTCCAGGCCGGGCATCGGGACCAGCTTGACGCCCTTGGGCGGCTTGGCGGCGAACTCGGTGATCTGGGCGGGCGACAGGGTGCGGGAGACCATGGAGATGGATCCGGCGGTGAGTGCCCTGCCCATGGCCGCGGAGTCGTCGAAGGTGCGCAGTTCGACCTTGTCGTTCTGCAGCTTGAGGTCGCCCTTGTAGTTCGGGTTCTTGGTGAAGACCGCCCGGACGAGGTGGTTGTCCTTGACCTCGGCCTTCATCGTGTAGGGGCCGGAACCGTCGACGGTGAAGCCCTCGCGGAGCTTCTTGGCGTCGTAGTTCTTCTCGCTGACGATGCCGGTGGCGGGGGTGGAGAGCTTGTACGGGAAGGTCGCGTCCGGGGTCTTCAGGTGGAAGACGACGGTGTCGGCGGCCTTGGCCTCGATGGTGTCGATGGTGGACAGCAGCGAGGAGGGGCCGTTCTCGTCCTTGATGGCGAGGACGCGCTCGATGGAGAACTTGACGTCCTTGGCGGTGAGCGGCTCGCCGTCGGCGAACTTCAGGCCGGGGCGCAGGGTGCAGCGGTAGCTTTCGTTGCCCGTGTCGGTGAAGCGGCAGTCGGAGGCTGCTTCGGGGACGGGCTGGCCGCCGCCGCGGGGGGTGTGCATCAGCGTCTGGACGGTCTGCCGCAGGACGTTCCAGGCGCCGGCGTCGTAGGCGTAGGCCGGGTCGAACGGTGCGGGAGCGTAGTCAGCTGCCTCGAACCGGTCGGTGGTTCCGACGACGATCGCTCCGGATCCCGCTCCGCCGCCGCTCGTGCTGCCGCATGCGGCGAGCGCGGGGGTGAGCAGTCCGGCCGCAGCCGTCAGCACCAGGGTCTTGCGGTTCATGCTGGAAGTACTCCCTTGACCGGCACTTACTTGCTCAAAGCGGCGTAAAGGGCACTTCGCGGCGGTCGCCCGTTCAGGGCGGAACGATCGGGCCGGTGTTGTGACGATCGGTCCACGCCGTCCCGGCACAGGGGTGTGCGTTCGGTGCGGCAGAGGTGCGGCGTAGTGCCCGCGTCGACATTAGTGGCCTGGGACGGGATGGCTTGAACTGGCAGGACTTGGGGCGTAATCGCACGGTGATGGGTGCGGACTGCCTGTCTATGTAGGAGTCACCGCAGATTCGGTCAGGAGCTGATCAATCCGGACACAAGGGAAGGTTTCCAAGGCCCCCGACAGGCCCGTCGGGGGCTTGGCGGGTGACAAAGGTCACCCGAGAGAACGGCCACCGAAAGGATGGAATTTCAGCCTCCGGGCCATGGAACGGAAGATCCTTCCGCGGGACCAGGGGCAGGGGGTCAATCCGTTCGGCACTGAGCGTGTGCAGTTAGTTCATGGGAGTGATGAGGGCGCGCAGGAACGGGAGGTCGACGTCCTCCAGCGAGCGGACGATGGTGCGGCCCGGGCCCGGCGGGATGACGCCGACGGAGGGCACGGCCACGACCCGGCAGCCGGCCGCCTCGGCGGAGGCGACGCCGGTCGCGGTGTCCTCGATGACCGCGCAGCGCGAGGGGTGGGCGCCGAGCGTGCTGGCGGCGAGCAGGTACGGGTCGGGGTGCGGCTTGGTACGGGCCACCTCGTCCCCGGCCACGCTGAGCGCGAAGCGCTCGGGGCCCAGGGTGAGCAGTACCCGGTCGATGACCCGGCGGTGCGAGGCGGAGACCAGGGCGGTGGGCACGTTGTGCCGCGCCAGCTCGGCCAGCAGCCGCTCGGCGCCCGGCATCAGCGGGACCTGTTCGGCGATCCGCTCCTCGAAGCGCTCGTTGAGCAGGACGGTCAGCTCCGCCAGGGTGATGGCGGCGCCGGTGGACTCGATGAGGAAGGCCGCGCTGCGGGTCATGGGGCCGCCGACGACCACGTCGCGCCAGGCCTCGTCGAGCTGGTGTCCGAGTGCGCCGAAGACGTCCACCTCGATCTCCCACCAGAAGCCCTCGGTGTCGACGAGGGTGCCGTCCATGTCCAGCAACACCGCCTGGAGGGCATGCCCGTCGGCCGTACGGGCGACGGGGGCGGGAACGGTGCTGGTCATCCGGCACACCTTTCTCAGAGGACGAGAAGGCCGGCCGCCTTCCTCCCGTGGGGAACTCCCCCGGTGATCAGGCGACCGGCCTGTGGGACCGTCAAGTGTACGTCGCTCGGCCTCAGCGTGCGTTGAAATACTTCGCTTCGGGGTGGTGGATGACGATCGCGTCCGTGGACTGCTCCGGGTGGAGCTGGAACTCCTCGGAGAGGTGGACCCCGATCCGCTCCGGCTGGAGGAGGTCGGCGATCTTCGCGCGGTCCTCCAGGTCGGGGCAGGCGCCGTAGCCCAGCGAGAAGCGTGCGCCGCGGTACTTCAGGTCGAACATGTCCTCCACCGCGGCCGGGTCCTCGCCGCCGAAGCCGAGCTCGGCGCGGACGCGGGCGTGCCAGTACTCGGCCATGGCCTCGGCGAGCTGGACCGACAGGCCGTGCAGCTCCAGGTACTCGCGGTACGAGTCGGACTCGAACAGCTTGGCGGTGGCCTCGCCGATCTTCGACCCGACGGTCACCACCTGGAGGCCGACCACGTCGGTCTCGCCGGACTCCTCCGGGCGGAAGAAGTCCGCGAGGCACAGCCGGCGGCCGCGGCGCTGGCGCGGGAAGGTGAAGCGGGTCCGCTCGTTGCCCTGTTCGTCCAGGATGATCAGGTCGTCGCCCTTGGACACGCAGGGGAAGTACCCGTAGACGACCGCGGCTTCGAGCAGGTTCTCGGTGTGCAGCTTCTCCAGCAGGCCGCGCAGCCGCGGCCGGCCCTCGCTCTCGACGAGCTCCTCGTACGTGGCCCCGCCGGCGCGGGCCTGCTTGAGGCCCCACTGGCCCTTGAACAGCGCGCCCTCGTCCAGCCAGGAGGCGTAGTCCTTGAGCGGGATGCCCTTGACCACGCGGGTGCCCCAGAACGGCGGGGTGGGAACCGGGTTGTCGACGGCCACGTCGGAGCGGCCGCCGGGCTCCTGCGGCTCGTCCGCCGCGGCGACCGGGGTGTCCCGCCTGGCGACCCGGCGCTGCTTGAGCTCGGGCAGGGCGGCACCGGGGACACCGCGCTTGACGGCGATCAGGGCGTCCATCAGGCGCAGGCCCTCGAACGCGTCGCGGGCGTAGCGGACCTCGCCCTCGTAGATCTCGTGGAGGTCCTGCTCGACGTAGGCACGGGTGAGGGCCGCGCCGCCGAGGATGACCGGGTAGTCCGCCGCCAGCTTGCGCTGGTTGAGCTCCTCCAGGTTCTCCTTCATGATCACGGTCGACTTGACGAGGAGGCCGGACATGCCGATGACGTCGGCCTTGTGTTCCTGGGCGGCTTCGAGGATCGCGGAGACCGGCTGCTTGATGCCGATGTTGACGACGTTGTAGCCGTTGTTGGTCAGGATGATGTCGACGAGGTTCTTGCCGATGTCGTGGACGTCGCCGCGGACGGTGGCGAGCACGATGGTGCCCTTGCCCTCGTCATCGGTCTTCTCCATGTGCGGTTCGAGGTAGGCGACCGCCGTCTTCATGACCTCGGCGGACTGGAGGACGAACGGCAGCTGCATCTGGCCGGAGCCGAACAGCTCGCCGACGACCTTCATGCCCTCCAGAAGGGTGTCGTTGACGATGTCGAGCGCGGCCCTGGTCTGCAGCGCCTCGTCGAGGTCGGCTTCCAGGCCGTTCTTCTCGCCGTCGATGATGCGGCGCTGGAGCCGCTCGTCGAGCGGGAGCGCGAGGAGCTCCTCGGCGCGGCCGGCCTTGAGGGACTTGGTGTTGACGCCCTCGAAGAGCTCCATGAGCTTCTGCAGCGGGTCGTAGCCCTCGGCGCGGCGGTCGTGGACCAGGTCGAGGGCGACCTTCACCTGCTCCTCGTCGAAGCGGGCGATCGGCAGGATCTTGGAGGCGTGCACGATGGCGGAGTCCAGGCCCGCCTTGACGCACTCGTCGAGGAAGACGGAGTTCAGCAGGATCCGGGCGGCCGGGTTGAGGCCGAAGGAGATGTTGGACAGGCCGAGGGTGGTCTGCACGTCCGGGTGGCGGCGCTTGAGCTCGCGGATCGCCTCGATCGTCGCGATGCCGTCCTTGCGGGACTCCTCCTGGCCGGTGCAGATGGTGAAGGTGAGGGTGTCGATCAGGATGTCGGACTCGCGGATGCCCCAGTTGCCGGTCAGGTCGGCGATCAGGCGTTCGGCGATGGCGACCTTGTGCTCGGCGGTACGGGCCTGGCCCTCCTCGTCGATGGTCAGCGCGATCAGCGCGGCGCCGTGCTCCTTGGCCAGCCGGGTCACCTTCGCGAAGCGGGAGTCCGGGCCGTCGCCGTCCTCGTAGTTCACCGAGTTGATGACGGCGCGGCCGCCCAGCTTCTCCAGGCCCGCCTGGATCACGGGGACCTCGGTGGAGTCCAGGACGATCGGCAGCGTCGAGGCCGTCGCGAAGCGCCCGGCGAGCTCCTTCATGTCGGCGACGCCGTCGCGGCCGACGTAGTCCACGCACAGGTCGAGCATGTGCGCGCCCTCGCGGATCTGGTCGCGGGCCATCTCGACGCAGTCGTCCCAGCGGGCGTCGAGCATGGCCTCGCGGAACTTCTTCGAGCCGTTCGCGTTCGTCCGCTCGCCGATCGCCATGTACGCGGTGTCCTGGCGGAACGGGACGGTCTGGTACAGCGAGGACGCGCCGGGCTCCGGCCGGGGCTCGCGGACGGCCGGGCTCAGCTCGCGGACCCGCTCGACGACCTGGCGCAGGTGCTCCGGCGTCGTGCCGCAGCAGCCGCCGACGAGGGAGAGCCCGTACTCGCGGACGAAGGTCTCCTGGGCGTCGGCGAGCTCGGGGGCGGACAGCGGGTAGTGCGCGCCGTTCTTGCCGAGGACGGGCAGGCCGGCGTTGGGCATGCAGGAGAGCGGGACGCGCGCGTTGCGGGCGAGGTAGCGCAGGTGCTCGCTCATCTCGGCGGGGCCGGTGGCGCAGTTCAGGCCGATCATGTCGATACCGAGCGGCTCCAGCGCGGTGAGCGCGGCGCCGATCTCGGAGCCCAGCAGCATGGTGCCGGTGGTCTCGACGGTGACGGAGCAGATCAGCGGGACGCTGACGCCGAGGGCCTCCATCGCGCGGCGGGCGCCGATGACGGAGGACTTGGTCTGCAGCAGGTCCTGGGTGGTCTCGACGAGCAGGGCGTCGGCCCCGCCGGAGAGCAGGCCCTCGGCGTTGACCTGGTAGGCGTCGCGGATGGTCGCGTAGTCGATGTGGCCGAGGGTGGGCAGCTTGGTGCCGGGGCCCATGGAGCCGAGGACCCAGCGCTGCCGCCCGGTCTTCGCGGTGTACTCGTCGGCGACCTCGCGGGCGATGCGGGCGCCGGACTCCGACAGTTCGAAATTGCGTTCGGGGATGTCGTACTCGGCGAGCGCCGCGAAGTTCGCACCGAAGGTGTTGGTCTCGACGCAGTCCACGCCCACCGCGAAGTACGCGTCGTGGACGGAGCGCACGATGTCGGGGCGGGTGAGGTTCAGGACCTCGTTGCAGCCTTCGAGCTGCTGGAAGTCCTCGAGGCTGGGGTCCTGCGCCTGGAGCATCGTTCCCATGGCTCCGTCGGCGACGACCACACGGGTGGCGAGCGCCTCTCGGAGGGCATCGGCCCGGGTCTGGGTGTCTGCGGGCGGGTTCGGCAACGAGGCCATGGTTGAGCTCCCTGGAGTGCGACGGCTGTCGGCTTTGCACCCTCGCTGTGTCAAGGGCGCACGCGGTCAGGGTAACCGCGAGGTGGCAACCCCGGTGCGGTCGTCCCACGTGGCGGACTGCATTCTGTGCGCGGGGATCTGGCAGGGGTGTCCTGGCCGACGGAGGCCTGAACAGTTGCCCAACCATGCACAAGGTCGACATCGACCGATACTGTTCAGCATTGTCGAACTACGTCAGCAGGAGGCTGCGCGATGGCACGGAACATCCAGTCGCTCGAACGAGCCGCTGCGATGCTGCGACTCCTGGCGGGCGGGGAACGCCGGCTGGGCCTCTCGGACGTGGCGTCCTCCCTGGGCCTGGCCAAGGGGACGGCGCACGGGATCCTGCGCACGCTCCAGGCCGAGGGCTTCGTCGAGCAGGACCCCGCCTCGGGCCGCTACCAGCTGGGCGCGGAGCTGCTCCGTCTGGGCAACAGCTACCTGGACGTGCACGAGCTGCGCGCCCGCGCGCTGGTGTGGACGGACGACCTGGCCCGGGCGAGCGGGGAGAGCGTCTACGTGGGCGTGCTCCACCAGAGCGGGGTGCTGATCATGCACCACGTCTTCCGCCCGGACGACAGCCGCCAGGTGCTGGAGGTCGGGGCCATGCAGCCGCTGCACTCCACGGCCCTGGGCAAGGTGCTGTCCGCGTTCGACCCGGTCGCGCACACCGAGGCCCTGGAGGCGGAGCGCGAGGCGTTCACGCCCCGGACGGTCACCGACGCCGCGGGCTTCGAGGAGATCCTCGACCTGACCCGGGCGCGCGGCTGGGCCGCGGACGTCGAGGAGACCTGGGACGGCATCGCCTCGGTGGCGGCGCCGATCCACGACCGGCGGCGGATGCCGGTGGGCGCGGTCGCGGTCGCGGGTGCGGTCGAGCGGGTGTGCGGGGAGGCCGGGGAGCCCCGGGCGAGCCTCGTGGCGTCCGTACGGGACTGTGCGCGCGCTGTTTCACGCGATCTCGGCGCGGGCCGGTTCTAGGCCCCGTACAGCCCTTCTCGGCCACCGCCTGGCCGCTTTCTGCCCTGATTTGGGCATATCCCGGCCATCGGATGGCTGGATTTGGCTGATCGCACCTAGTGGTAACGATCCGACACTTTGGCCAGGCCAACCCTTGACGCGTTCTTCACCTGGGCGGAAAACTGCCGTTCATCGGTCGGCATTGTCGAACACCTACCGGCAATACGCGCTAGGGTGGGGTGGCAAGGCCAAGGACCGGTGAACCACTCACCGAGTGCGCGGCACACCGGACGGGACCCGGTGGCCGCCACCCCCTGGACGCAAGGCAAAGGAGTCGCGGGTGTCCACCTCCGACATCTTCATCGGCGAGACCATCGGTACCGCCCTGCTCACACTGCTCGGCGGTGGCGTCTGCGCCGCCGTGACGCTCAAGAGCTCCAAGGCCCGCAATGCGGGCTGGCTTGCGATCACGTTCGGCTGGGGTTTCGCCGTTCTGATCGCCGCCTACGTGTCCGCCCCGCTCTCCGGTGCGCACCTCAACCCGGCGGTCACCGTCGGCCTGGCCGTCAAGAACAGCGACTGGAGCGACGTTCCGGTCTACCTCGCCGGACAGCTCCTCGGCGCCATGCTCGGCGCGGTCCTGATGTGGGTCACCTACTACGGACAGTTCGCGGCGCACCTCTCGGACCCCGAGCACATCCGTGACGCCAAGCTCGGCCCCGAGGACCCGCACCCGCACGACCAGGCCGGCCCGGTCCTGGGCGTCTTCTCCACCGGCCCCGAGATCCGCAACGTCGTCCAGAACCTCGCGACCGAGATCATCGGTACGGCCGTCCTGGTCCTGGCGATCCTGACCCAGGGCCTCCAGGCCGACGGCAAGGGCCTCGGCGTCATCGGCGTCCTGATCACCTCGTTCGTCGTCGTCGGCATCGGCCTCTCGCTCGGCGGCCCGACCGGCTACGCCATCAACCCGGTCCGTGACCTCGGCCCCCGAATAGTCCACGCGCTGCTGCCGCTTCCCAACAAGGGCGGCTCCGACTGGGGATACTCCTGGATCCCGGTGGTCGGCCCGCTCGTCGGTGCCGCACTCGCCGGCGGTCTGTACAACATCGCGTTCGCCTGATCAGCATCGGCACGAATCGCAAGATCCGCACCGCCCCCTGATACGCCAACCAAGAGACCTGCCAGGAGCAGCCACATGACCACCAGCACCGGCCCGTTCATCGCCGCGATCGACCAGGGCACCACCTCCTCCCGCTGCATCGTCTTCGACCGCGACGGCCGCATCGTCGCCGTCGACCAGAAGGAGCACGAGCAGATCTTCCCGAAGCCGGGCTGGGTCGAGCACGACGCCGCCGAGATCTGGACCAACGTCCAGGAGGTCGTCGCCGGCGCCATCGCCAAGGCCGAGATCACCGCCGCCGACGTCAAGGCCGTCGGCATCACCAACCAGCGCGAGACCACCCTGCTGTGGGACCGTCACACCGGCGAGCCGGTGCACAACGCGCTGGTCTGGCAGGACACCCGCACCGACGCCCTGTGCAAGGAGCTCGGCCGCAACGTCGGCCAGGACCGCTTCCGCCGCGAGACGGGCCTTCCCCTGGCGTCGTACTTCGCCGGCCCGAAGGTCCGCTGGCTGCTCGACAACGTCGAGGGCCTGCGCGAGCGCGCCGAGGCCGGGGACATCCTCTTCGGCACCATGGACTCGTGGGTCATCTGGAACCTCACCGGCGGTGCCCAGGGCGGCGTGCACGTCACCGACGTCACCAACGCCTCGCGCACCATGCTGATGAACCTGCACACGCTGGCCTGGGACGAGAAGATCGCGGAGTCGATGGGCGTCCCGCTCAACGTCCTCCCCGAGATCCGGTCCTCCGCCGAGGTCTACGGCCACGTCAAGGACGGCGTCCTCGCCGGTGTCCCGGTCGCCTCGGCGCTCGGTGACCAGCAGGCCGCGCTGTTCGGCCAGACGTGTTTCGCCGAGGGCGAGGCCAAGTCCACGTACGGCACCGGCACGTTCATGCTGATGAACACCGGTGACAAGGTCATCAACTCCTACAGCGGCCTGCTGACCACGGTCGGCTACCAGATCGGCGACCAGAAGCCGGTCTACGCGCTGGAGGGCTCCATCGCCGTCACCGGCTCGCTCGTCCAGTGGATGCGCGACCAGATGGGCATGATCAAGACCGCTGCCGAGATCGAGACGCTCGCGCTGTCGGTCGAGGACAACGGCGGCGCCTACTTCGTGCCGGCCTTCTCCGGCCTGTTCGCCCCGTACTGGCGCTCCGACGCCCGCGGTGTGATCGCCGGCCTCACCCGGTACGTCACCAAGGCGCACATCGCCCGTGCCGTCCTGGAGGCCACCGCCTGGCAGACCCGTGAGATCACCGACGCCATGACCAAGGACTCGGGCGTCGAGCTCACGGCCCTCAAGGTCGACGGCGGCATGACCTCCAACAACCTGCTGATGCAGACCCTCTCCGACTTCGTGGACGCCCCCGTGGTCCGTCCCATGGTCGCGGAGACCACCTGTCTCGGCGCCGCCTACGCCGCCGGCCTGGCCGTCGGCTTCTGGCCCGACACCGACGCCCTGCGCGCCAACTGGCGCCGCGCGGCGGAGTGGACCCCGCGGATGCCCGCCGACCAGCGGGACCGCGAGTACAAGAACTGGCTCAAGGCCGTCGAGCGGTCCATGGGCTGGATCGACGACGAAGACGCCAGCTGACGCACCAGCTGAGTCAATCGACGAGGAGCTAAGAGATATGAGCACCCTGCAGAGCGTCCCCGCGCTGGGCACGCACCCGACCGCCGGCTCGAACCCGGGCCGCGCCGAGACCCGCGAGCAGCTGGCGAAGGCCACGTACGACCTGCTGGTCATCGGCGGTGGAATCCTGGGCACCTCGGTGGCCTGGCACGCCGCGCAGTCGGGTCTGCGGGTTGCCATGGTGGACGCCGGCGACTTCGCCGGCGCCACCTCCTCCGCCTCCTCCAAGCTCGTCCACGGCGGTCTGCGCTACCTGCAGACCGGCGCGGTCAAGCTGGTGGCCGAGAACCACCACGAGCGGCGGGTCCTGGCCAAGGACGTGGCCCCGCACCTGGTCAACCCGCTCACGTTCTACCTGCCGGTCTACAAGGGCGGTCCGGTGGGTGCGGCCAAGCTGGGCGCGGGCGTCTTCGCCTACTCCGCCCTCTCGGCCTTCGGCGACGGCATGGGCAAGGTCATATCCCCCGCCCGTGCCGCCGCCGACAACCCCGGCCTGAAGACGGACAACCTGAAGGCCGTCGCGGTCTACTACGACCACCAGATGAACGACTCCCGCGTCGCCGTGATGACGGTCCGCGCGGCCGTCGAGTCGGGTGCCGTCGTCCTCAACCACGCCGAGGTCACCGGCCTGCGCATGACGCGCGGCCGGGTCTCGGGCGCCGAGCTCAAGGACCGCCTCGACGGCACCGAGTTCGGCGTCGACGCGCGCGTCGTGCTCAACGCCACCGGCCCGTGGGTGGACCACCTGCGGCGCATGGAAGACAAGCACTCGATGCCGTCGATCCGCCTCTCCAAGGGCGCGCACATCGTCATGAAGCGCAAGTCGCCGTGGAAGGCCGCCATGGCCACCCCGATCGACAAGTACCGCATCACGTTCGCCCTTCCGTGGGAGGACCAGCTGCTGCTCGGCACCACGGACGAGGTGTACGAGGGCGACCCGGCGGACGTGCGCGCCACCGAGAAGGACATCCAGCAGATCCTGGACGAGGCGGCCTTCTCGATCAAGGACGCCGACCTGGACCGCTCGCTGATGACGTACGCCTTCGCCGGCCTGCGGGTGCTGCCCGGCGGCCCCGGCGGCGTCGAGAAGGCCAAGCGTGAGACGGTCGTCTCCGAGGGCGCCGGCGGCATGCTGTCGGTGGCCGGCGGCAAGTGGACCACGTACCGCCACATCGGCCGCGTGGTCATGGACAAGCTGGCCAAGCTGCCCGGCAGCCCCCTCACCGACGACATGGAGCCGGTGAAGTCGCTCGTACGCCGGGTCCCGCTGCCCGGTGTCGCCAACCCGAACGCCGTCGCGCACCGCCTGCTGGTGGACCGCGACCCCGGTGCGCGCATGGACCCGCTGACGGCCCGCCACCTGGCGTCGCACTACGGCTCGCTGGCCTTCGACATCGCGCGCCTCGCGAACGAGGACCCGGCGCTGGCCGAGCGGATCCACCCGGACGGCCCTGAGATCTGGGCGCAGGTCGCCTACGCCCGGGACAACGAGTGGGCCGAGACGGTCGACGACGTACTGCGCCGACGCACCACCGTGACGGTCCGCGGCCTGGACGACGACTCCGTGCGCGCACGGGTCGAGGAGATGCTGAGCCGCAAGGCATAGCTCCTGCGCAGGTGGGGAAGAGGGGCGGTTCCGAGGGGAACCGCCCCTCTGTCGTGGGCTGTGGCGGGTGTCGTCTCAAGGCTTAGGCTGACCCTCGTACGCAAGGAACTTCGGAAGGAGACCTGGGTGATCGAGCTTGAGGGCGTGCCCGAGCTGATCGACCCGGTCATGGTGGCCGCGTTCGAGGGCTGGAACGACGCGGGTGACGCGGCCTCCGGCGCGGTCGCGCACCTGGACCGGGAGTGGAAGGGCGAGGTCTTCGCGGCGCTGGACGCCGAGGACTACTACGACTTCCAGGTCAACCGGCCGACGGTGTGGCTGGACAACGGGGTGCGGAAGATCACGTGGCCGACGACGAGACTGTCGGTGGTGCGGATCGGCGGCGCGAAGCCGCGGGACCTCGTGCTCGTGCGGGGCATCGAACCGTCCATGCGGTGGCGGTCGTTCTGCAACGAGATCCTCGGCTTCGCGCACGAACTGGGCGTGGAGATGGTCGTGATCCTGGGGGCGCTGCTCGGGGACACCCCGCACACGCGGCCGGTGCCGGTCAGCGGGGTCACCTCGGACCCGGACCTGGCGCGGACGATGGACCTGGAGGAGACCAAGTACGAAGGCCCGACGGGGATCGTGGGCATCCTCCAGGAGGCCTGCACCCACGCCGGGGTGCCGGCGGTGTCCCTGTGGGCGGCCGTCCCGCACTACGTCTCCCAGCCGCCGAACCCCAAGGCGACGCTGGCCCTGCTGAACCGGCTGGAGGATCTGATCGACATCCGGATCCCGCTGGGCGAACTCCCCGAGGACGCACGGGCGTGGCAGCTCGGGGTGGACCAACTGGCCGCGGAGGACAGCGAGGTGGCGGAGTACGTCCAGACGCTGGAGGAGGCGCGGGACACGGCCGATCTGCCGGAGGCCTCGGGTGACGCCATCGCGCGGGAGTTCGAGCGGTACCTGCGGCGGCGGGATCCGTCCGCCGGGGCGGAGCCGGGTGACGGGTCGTACCTGCGGGACACCTCCAGCGGGCTGACCCGGCCCCCGAAGCGCAAGCCGGACCCGGAGCCGGGGGCCGACACCGAGCCGGGCGACGACGACACCCCGGAGCCACCGGAGGCCTGAGGCCTGCCTTCCGGATCGTGCCGGCCCGCGCGACACCGCGGCGCGAGCGACCCGGGCCGCGCCCGGCCCCGGAAACAGGAACGCCGGCCCGGCCGCATCAGCGGCCGGGCCGGCGTCCGTGGTCCGTCGTCGCGGGTTACAGGGCCACTCCGAGCAGGGCGTCGACCGTGCGGGACACCAGGCCCGGCGCCGACTCGTCGTCCCCGTCGGAGGCGTTCTGCGCGTCCACCCAGCGGTCCACGGCCGCCAGCGCGGCCGGGGCGTCCAGGTCGTTCGCCAGGGCCTCGCGGACCTCCTCGACGAGGGCGTCCGCCGGCAGGCCGTCGGGGCGGGACACGGCCGCGCGCCAGCGCTCCAGGCGGGCCACCGCCTGCTCCAGGACCTCGTCCGTCCACTCCCAGTCCGCCCGGTAGTGGTGGGACAGCAGGGCCAGCCGGATCGCCGCCGGGTCCACGCCGGCGCGCCGCAGCGCGGAGACGAAGACCAGGTTGCCCTTCGACTTCGACATCTTCTCGCCGTGCAGCGCGACCATGCCCGCGTGCACGTACGCCTTGGCCATCGGGAACTCGCCCGTCAGGACCTGCGCGTGCGAGGCGCCCATCTCGTGGTGCGGGAACGCCAGGTCGGAGCCGCCGCCCTGGATGTCGAAGCCCATGCCCAGGTGGTCCAGGGCGATGGCGACGCACTCGATGTGCCAGCCGGGCCGGCCGCGGCCCAGCGAGCCGCCGTCCCAGCTCGGCTCGCCCGGGCGGGCGGCCATCCACAGCATCGGGTCGAGGGGGTTCTTCTTCCCCGGGCGTTCCGGGTCGCCGCCGCGCTCCGCGGAGAGCAGCCGCATCGCCTCGGCGTCGAGGTTGGAGACCTTGCCGAAGTTCGCGTCGGACTCCACCGAGAAGTAGACGTCGCCGTCCAGCTCGTACGCGGCGCCGGCGTCGCGCAGCCGCTCCACCAGCGGCACGATGCCCGGTATGGCCTCGACGGCGCCGATGTAGTGCTGCGGGGGCAGCATCCGCAGTGCGGTCATGTCCTCGCGGAAGAGGGCCGTCTCGCGCTCGGCGAGCTCGGTCCAGTCGTGTCCGTCCCGCTGAGCCCGCTCCAGCAGCGGATCGTCGACGTCCGTCACGTTCTGGACGTAGTGGACCTGCCGCTTGGTGTCGAGCCACACGCGCTGTACGAGGTCGAACGCGTTGTAGGTCGCCGCGTGACCGATGTGGGTCGCGTCGTACGGGGTGATGCCGCAGACGTAGATACGGGCGACGGGACCGGGGGCGAGGGTGATCGTCCCCTGGGTCGCGGTGTCGTGGATCTGGAGGTCGCGGCCCTTGCCGGGCAGGGCGGGGACCTCAGAAGCGGGCCAGGCATGCATGTGTCGAGCCTAACCGGACGCGTGTTCCGAAAACGAACCGGACCTGCACTGTTGGCTTGATCGGCGGTCTTGCGGTCCGGCTGATTGTGTGCCTGTCCCGCAGTCGGCGCGGCCGGGCCTGCTCAGACCGGCGGCCAGGGGATCGCCGGCCACTGCCCGGACGGCTGCGGGTGGACTCCGGTGCGCAGCAGATCGGCCACCCGGGCCCGTACGGCGGCCAGCTCGGCCGGGGTGATCAGTTCGGCCAGCCGGGTGGCGAGCGGTTCGCCCTCGGCCAGCCGGGCGGCAAGGGAGCCGAGCACCTCGCGGGCCTCGCCGGTCAGTGGTTCGCCCGCCCAGCCCCACAGCAGGGTCCGCAGCTTGTCCTCGCGGTGGAAGGTGACTCCGTGGTCGATGCCGTAGAGCCGTCCGTCGGGTGCGGGCAGCAGATGGCCGCCCTTGCGGTCGCCATTGTTGATCACGGCGTCGAGGACGGCGAGCCGGCGCAGCCGGGGGTCGTCGGCGTGCACGAGCAGCGCGGTGCGGCCCTCCCCGACGTCGGCGAGGGCCACCGGTTTCCAGCCCTCCCCCGCCTCCTCGCCCTCGACGAGGGCCAGCAGGCCGCTCTCGTCGCCGGAGCCGTCGTCCGCAGCACCGTCGTCCGCAGCACCGTCGGCCCCGGTCCCGTCGGCCGGCGTGCCCCCGTCCCCGGCGGCTCCTGACGCGATCCACAGCTGGACCATGCCCTCGCCGTACGGTCCCTCGCGCAGCACGGTCGGCGGGACCAGGCCCCATCCCGTGGCCTCGGAGACCAGGTAGGCGGCGACCTCGCGCCGGGCCAGGTTGCCGTCGGGGAAGTCCCACAGCGGACGCTCGCCCTTGACCGGCTTGTACACGCAGTCGGCGCTCACGCCCCCGTACGTCACCGTGCACAGCAGCACGGCGTTGGACGCCTCGCGGATCCTTCCGACGACCGTCAGCTCACCCCTGGCGAGCAGCTCCTCGTGTTCCCCCATGGCGCTCACGCCTGGCGCCGGTAGCCGTTCTGGCGCGGGCACACGTGCCCCTCCGGGTCCAGCGGGAGGCTGCACAGCGGGCAGGGCGGCCGGCCCGCGTTGACGACGTCCAGGGCCCGCTTGGCGAACGCCCGGGCCTGGGCGCCGGTGAGGCGGACCCGGAGCATCGGCGGGCCGTTCTCCTCGTCCTGGAGGAGCCGCTCCTCCGCCTCGGCGAGGTCCTCCTCCGAGTCGGCGTCGAGTTCCACCAGGGCCTGCGCCTCGACGATCATCCGCTGTTCCTCGCCGTCCCAGGCCAGAGCCATGGTGCCGACGCGGAACTCCTCGTCGACCGGGACGTCGAGCGGCGCGGTGTCGGCGGCCTCGGCGGGGGCCATGGCCGGGACGGGGGCGTTGCCCCCGGTGCGCCGTACGACCTCGTCCAGCAGCTCGTCCATCCGTTCGGCCAGCGCCGCGACCTGGGTCTTCTCCAGGGAGACGCTGGTGACGCGGGGGCCGGATGAGGCCTGCAGGAAGAACGTACGGCGTCCCGGAAGGCCGACCGTGCCGGCCACGAAGCGGTCCGGCGGGTCGTAGAGGAACACCTGACGGGGCACGTCCAGTCTCCAAGTCTCGGCGGCAGGGGGCAGGGCTGCACGCGTGCGGCGGTGCTCTTCTGCTCTGTGGCGGTGGTTTATTTGGGCCAGTCCACCCTACTGCTCCGTTCGATCACGCCGCGCCCGCACCGCCCCCCACGACCGCGTTCCCCCCGTCCTCGGTCGCGCTTTCGAAGGTTTCCGTGTCCGCCGCGGCCGCGTCGGCCTCCGGTGCGCGGGCCGGACGGGGGGCGAGCGAACCGAAGTCCCCGGTGTCGCCGAGCCGGAGCAGGAACGGCCGCGTCGGCGTGTAGCGGACGGCCGTGACCGAGCAGGGGTCCACGTGGATGCGCTGGAAGAGGTCCAGGTGCATGCCCAGGGCGTCCGCGACAAGGGACTTGATGATGTCCCCGTGCGAGCACATGAGGAACACGGCGTCGCTCCCGTGCTCCTCCTCGATCCGAGCGTTCCACTCCCGTACGGCGTCCACCGCGCGCGCCTGCATGGCGCGCATGGACTCGCCGCCGGGGAACGCGGCGGCCGAGGGGTGCTGCTGCACGATCTTCATCAGGGGTTCATCGGAGAGCTCGGAGAGTTTGCGGTTCGACCAGTCGCCGTAGTGGCATTCGCCGATCCGGTCGTCGGTGTGCAGCGCCAGCTCCGGGCGGGCGGCCAGCAGCGGCGCGAGGGTCTCCCGGCAGCGCTGGAGCGGGCTGCTGACGGCGGCGGCGAGCGGCACCGCGGCGAGCCGTGCGGGCAGCGCCGCCGCCTGCTCGGTCCCGCGCTCGTCGAGGGCCACTCCCGGGGTCCATCCGGCGAGCAGCCCTGCGGTGTTGGCGGTGGACCGCCCGTGTCGTACGAGGATCAGCGTGGCCATGACGCAAGCCTAGGCGGTGGTCGGCGCGTGCGGGGCGGGGGTGGGCGGGAGACAATGCCCTGCGTGATAGTCGACTGCGCCATGTACCGGGACGGCCGCCGCTCTCCTGCGCCCGAGGACCTCTCCGACGCGCTCGACGAGGCGCGGGCCAGCGGTGACGCCTTCCTGTGGGTCGGCATGTACGAGCCCACGGAAGAGGAGTTCGAGCACGTCAGCCGGGAGTTCCGGCTGCACAAGCTGGCGGTCGAGGACGCGCTGACCGCGCACCAGCGCCCCAAGCTGGAGGTGTACGACGACTCGCTGTTCGTCGTGCTCAAGCCCGTGGAGTACGACGACGACGCGGACACGGTGACCGCGGGCGAGCTGATGCTCTTCATCGGCGACTCCTTCGTGGTCACGGTCCGGCACGGCGAGGGGGCGGCGCTGGCCGCCGTGCGCCACCGGCTGGAGCAGGAGCCGGAGGTGCTGCGGCACGGTCCCACGGCGGTGCTGTACGCGGTGTCCGACGCGGTGGTCGACCACTACATCGAGGTCGCGGCCGAGCTCCAGGTCGACCTGGAGGAGGTGGAGGCCGAGGTCTTCGCGCCGAACGCCACCGACACCAAGAACACCGCCGCCCGGATCTACGGCTTCAAGCGGCAGGTGCTGGAGTTCCGCCGGGCGACGAACCCGCTGCTGCAGCCGATGAACCGGCTGGCGTTCGGGACCGTGCCCTTCGTGCACGAGCACGCGCAGCCGTTCTTCCGCGACGTCGCGGACCACCTGATCAAGGCGAGCGAGTACATCGAGGGCCTGGACCGGCTGCTGTCGGACGCGCTCTCCGCGCACCTGGCGCAGATGGGCGTCCGGCAGAACGACGACATGCGCAAGATCTCGGCCTGGGCGGCGATTGCGGCCGTGCCGACGATGGTGGCGGGGATCTACGGGATGAACTTCGACCACATGCCGGAGCTCCGGCAGGCCTGGGGCTATCCGGCGGTGCTGCTGGTGATGGGGGGCATCTGTCTGGGCCTGCACCGGTTGTTCAAGTCCCGCGGCTGGCTGTAGCGGGCGGCAGCGTCTGCCCGGCCGCTACGCGTACTCGGGCGAGGTCAGCGGTACGCCGCCCAGCGCGTTGCGCCGCTCCGGCAGGCGCAGGCTGATCATCCGGTGCCAGCCGGCGAAGCGCTCGTACGCGTACACGGCGTGGATCCCGGCGGCGAGCGCGGCCCTCTTGGGCGCGGGCCAGTGCAGCAGCCGGCCCATGTGGTCCATGACGGCGAGGCTCACGTCCCGGTAGACGCGGATCTCGGCGAGGGCGCTGTCGCGCAGCACCCTCTGGATGATCCGGCCGTGTCCCCCGCGGACCAGGCGGAGCAGTTCCTCGTGGCAGTAGGCGAGGTGGTTGTCCTCGTCGTGGCTGATCATGCGGATCGCCTTGCCGACCTCGGGGTGGTCCCCGAACCGGCGCAGGAGCATGTCCATCTGGTCGGCGGCGCGCTGTTCGGTGACCCGGCTGTGCGCGAGGTAGACGACGATGTCCCGCTCGGTCAGCTGCTCGTCGCGGCGCAGCTTCTCGTGTGCGAGACCGATGCCGCACCGCTCCAGCAGCATCGTGTAGTCGGTCTCGGGCGGCACGGGCACCGGGGGCAGGCCGCGCTTGCGCAGCAGGGCCTGGAAGATCCGGCCGTGCTTGTCCTCGTCGGCCCCGTGCCGGGTGATCTTGGGCGCGAGCTCGCGCATGCCGTCGGGCACCAGGGCCGCGATCCGGGCGTTCTCCCAGCCGCCCTGCGACTCCCCGCTGGCGGCGATGGAGCAGAACAGCTGGAACGAGTCGTCGTGGTCGACGATCTCCTGGAACAGGCTGCGGGCAGAGAGCATGCATCGAGTCAACGGCCGATGCGGGGGCCCGGCAACCGAGGCGTCGTGCGACTCGGCCGTACGAAGGACGTGAAGGGGTGGAGGGGTGAAGCCGGGGCGTGACCCGGCGGGTGGGAGCCGGGGCGTAACCCGGAGGGTGCCGCGCGCGTTGTTGACTGTGTCGGCCGTGGCGGGGAAGACCCCCGAGCCCCCACCACGGCCGCAGGGCCTTTCCGGACGCCGCCCCCCGCACCCGCTCGGTGCGGGGGGGGTCGTCGTGGGACGCGTTACGCCAGGCCGGCGCGCTCCATCGCCTCGGTGCCGGCCCGCAGCGCGGTGATTCGCTCGTCGAGGGTGAACCCGGCCGGGGCGAGCGTGAGGGTGGTGACCCCGGCCTCGGCGTAGGCCCGCATGCCGTCCGCGATCCGCTCGACGGACCCGAGCAGGGTGGTCGAGTCGATGAGCGAGTGCGGGACCGCCTCGGCGGCGCCCGCCTTGTCGCCCGCCAGGTACTTGTCCTGGATCTCGGCGGCTTCCTTCTCGTAGCCCATGCGCTGGGCGAGCTGGTTGTAGAAGTTCTGCTTCCGGCTGCCCATGCCGCCGACGTACAGGGCGGTGTACGGGCGGAACATGTCGGCGAGGGCGTTCACGTCGTCACCGACGGCCAGCGGCACGGTCGGGCAGACGTCGAAGCCGTCCATGGTCAGCCCGGCCTTCTCGCGGCCGGCCCGGATGTGGGTGAGCGCGGTGGCCTCCAGGTGCTCGGCGGCCGGGAAGATCAGCAGGGCGCCGTCGGCGATCTCGCCGGTCTGCTCCAGGTTCTTCGGTCCGATGGCGGCGATGTAGAGCGGGATGTGCTCGCGCTCGGGGTGCACGGTGAGCTTGATCGGCTTGCCGGGGCCGCCGGGCAGCGGGAGGGTCCAGTGCTCGCCCTCGTAGCTGAGGCGCTCACGGCTCATCGCCTTGCGGACGATCTCCACGTACTCGCGGGTGCGGGCGAGCGGCTTGTCGAACTTGACGCCGTACCAGCCCTCGGAGACCTGCGGTCCGGAGACGCCGAGGCCGAGCCGGAAGCGGCCCTTGGTCAGGGAGTCGAGGGTGGCGGCCGTCATGGCGGTCATCGCGGGCTGGCGGGCCGGGATCTGCAGGATCGCGGAGCCGACGTCGATGCGCTCGGTCTGGGCGGCGACCCAGGCGAGCACGGTCGGGGCGTCGGAGCCGTAGGCCTCCGCGGCCCAGCAGACGTCGTAGCCCAGGCGGTCCGCCTCCTGGGCCACGGCGAGGTTGTCGGCGTCCATGCCAGCGCCCCAGTAGCCGAGATTGATGCCGAGCCGCATGTGTCGTCCCCTTACCGGTTTACCGATCAGTAACGTAGGTCTGCGGGGGACTGTAGCGCGCCCGGGCCCGCCGCGGCAGTGCCCCAGTAGTCTCAGCGCTCATGGAGCAGAGGCATCTCGGCCGCACGGGACTGCGCGTGTCCCGAATCGGCCTCGGCACCTTGACCTGGGGCCGTTCCGCGGAGGGGCCGGACGAGTCGGGCGCTGCCGAGCAGTTGAAGACGTTCTGGGAGGCGGGCGGCACGCTCGTCGACACCGCCGACGTGTACGGGGGCGGCGAGGCGGAGTACCTGCTGGGGCAGCTGATGGGCGGGCTGGTCCCGCGCCGGGAGCTGGTGATCGCCACCAAGTCGGGCTCCGTCCCCGATCCGGACCGCCGGTTCGACGCCTCGCGCGGCCACCTGCTGTCCGCCCTCGACGATTCGCTGGCCCGGCTGGGCACCGATCACGTGGACCTCTGGCAGCTCCACGCGTTCGACGCCGGGACCCCGCTGGAGGAGACCCTCCAGGCGCTGGACCTCGCGGTGAGCAGTGGCCGGGCGCGGTACGCGGGGGTGTCGAACTTCAGCGGCTGGCAGCTCGCCAAGGCGGCGACGTGGCAGCTCGCCGCCCCGGGGGTGCGGACCCGGCTGGCGTCGACACAGATGGAGTACTCCCTCCTCCAGCGGGGCGTGGAGCGCGAGGTCCTCCCGGCGGCGCGGGACCTGGGCGTGGGACTGCTCCCCTCCTCCCCGCTGGGCCGCGGGGTCCTCACCGGCAAGTACCGGGACGGCACCCCGGCGGACTCCCGGGGCGCCTCACCGACCATGGCCGGCTTCGTCGAGCCGTACCTGGACGATGCGGCCGGCCGCATCGTGGACGCGGTGGCGACCGCGGCCCAGGGCCTGGCGGTGACCCCGCTCCAGGTGGCCCTGGCCTGGATCCGGGACCGGCCGGGGGTGGTCGCACCCATCGTGGGCGCACGGACGTCCGAGCAGCTCGCGGCGGCTTTGTCGGTGGAGGCCCTTAGTCTTCCCGAGGAGATCTGCCGTGCGCTGGACGATGTTTCGGCGCCGGTGCATCGCTATCCCGATCAGGACTGGAGCACGCTGTGAGTACGGACCGCCACCCCGCTTCCGCGGACCACCCGGCCACCCCCGGCCCCCAGGCGGCCACCGACCCGGACCCGGCGCAGCCGCAGGACGGGCGCGCAGCGGCCGACGCGGACACGGACACAGGCGCGGAACCGGCGGGGCCGGAGGGGAGCGTGCCCGGGGACCCGGCGGCCGCGGAACCGGACGAGGGCGAGGCGGCGGAGCCACAGGCCGCCGCTGCGGAAGCTCCCGATGCCGGCGAAGGTGGGGCCGGGGAGGCCGGCGCCGCGCAGCCGGTGCTCAGCGAGGCCGAGGCCGAGCTGGCCGCGCAGAAGATCGAGCGGGAGCGCATCGCCCGCCGCAAGGCCGAACGCCAGGGTCCCGTCGAGGCCGGAGCGAAGCTCAGCGGCAGGGCCGCCGACCTGCTGGCCGCCGTAAGGGCCGTGGAGAGCGGGGAGAAGCCCTCCCCCGCGTACTTCGACGAGGCCCCGGCCGCACCCCGCAAGCCGGCGCCCGCCCCCGCCGCGCCCGCCCGGGCGCGCCCCGCACCCGCCGTGCCCGCCGCCCCCTCCGCCGCCGGCGTCGAGGACGTGCGGGCCGTACTCGCCCGCGGCGGCGCCCCCGAGGCACTGGCCGGCCCGGCCGCCACCGCCCTCGGCGAAGGCGCCGCGGAGCAGCTGGCCGACGACCCGTGGCGGCTCCTCGCCGTCGCCGGTGTCCGCCCGACCCAGGCCGACGGCTTCGCCCGGGCCCTGCTCGGCGCCGAGGCCGGCCCGGGCGACGAGCGGCGCGCCGCCGCTCTCGTGGGCTGGCTGCTGGAGCAGGCCGCGCTCAAGGGGCACACCGCCCTGGAGGCCCCCACCCTGGAGTCGGCCCTGGCCCAGTACGGCGTCCCGGACCCCGCCGAGTCCCTGGAGCAGGCCATCGGCGAGGGCACCGTCCTGGTGTTCCACGAACCGCTCGGCCCGCCGGTCGCCGAGGGCGAGGAGCAGCCCGTACGGGTCCTCGTCGGCCTGGAGGGGTACGCGCTGGCCGAGGAGAGCCTGGCGGACGGCCTGGCCCGGCTCGCCAACACCTTCACCGACCCGGCGGACTGGGAGAAGGCCGCCTCCGCAGCCGGCGTGGGCGCCGAACTGGTCCGCGCCTCCTCGGGGCACGGGCTGGTCACCCACACCGGCGGTGAAGCCGCCCGCGCCGAACCGCGGGCCCTGCTCGCGGCCGCCCGCGACCTGGGCCTGCGCGTCTGCCTGGCCGCGCACGCGCCCACGCCGGGAGCCGTCACCGTCGCCGGGCTGCTCGCCGGGACGGAGGGGCCCGGCCGGGACGCGGACGGACAGTTCGCGGTGGACCTGCTCGTGGTCCTCGATGCCCCGCAGCTGGACGTGGAGACCGCCGCCGCGCTCGTCGAGTCCGTCCCCGACGGGGCCCGGCTGGTGCTCTCCGGCGACCCCGGCGTACTCGGGTCCGCCGGCCCCGGGCGGGTGTTCGGTGATGTCCTGGCGGCTCGCTCCTGCCCGCAGGTGGTCTCCCGCACCCCCGACCCGGGCCCGATCGGTGAACTCGTCTCCGGGATCGGCGTCGGGGAGCTGAACCAGGTGGACGCCCCCGGCAAGGAGGTCGTCATCGTCCCGGTGCGCGACGCCGGGGAAGCCGTCCACCGCGCCGTGCAGCTGGTGGCCGAGTCGGTGCCGCGCGCCTTCGGGATCCCGGCGGACGCGGTCCAGGTGATCACCCCGGGCCACGGGGGCTCGGCGGGCACCCGGGCGCTGAACGCGGCCCTCAAGGAGCGGCTGAACCCCGGCCCCGGCCGGTTCGGCGGCTTCGACCCCGGCGACCGCGTCGTCCACGTGCCCTCGCCCGGGCGGGCCACGGCGGCCCGCGTGGTGTCGGCAGACGCGCGGGGCCTGCACCTGGACGCCGCCGGCGCGCCGGTCGTCGTACCGAAGGAGCAGGTGGAGGCGCAGGTGCGGCACGGCTGGGCGGTGACCGCGCACCAGGCCGTCGGTGCGCGCTGGCCCGCCGTGGTCGTCGTGCTGCCCGGTGACGCGGCGCAGGCCCTCTCCCGGGACTGGGTGTACACGGCGTTCGGCCGGGCGGAGCGCCACCTGTCGGTGGTGCACGGCGTCGACCAGGCGCTGCCGCGCGCGGTCGCGGAGGTACTGCCGAAGCCGCGTACGACCCGGCTGACCGGCCTGCTGCAGGCCCTCGTGGCGGCCGCGCGGGAGCAGCCGGAGTGACCTGCGCGCACCGCGGCCCCCGCTCCTTCCGGGGCGGGGGCCGCGGTGGCGTGCGTAGCGGACGGGTCAGGCGGGGGTCAGGCCCGGCGCGGTCGCCTGACCGCCGGCACCGCCGGTGCCCTCCGCCTCCTCCTCGTCGTCGAAGTCGTCGGCCTCCTCGTCGAAGACGGAGCTGACGTCGAAGCGGTGCAGCACGTCCTGCGGGTCGGTGTGCCCGAAGGGGGAGCCGAGCCACTCCCCCGGCTCGGCGACCTCCTCCGAGGCCGCGATCCAGAGCGTGGAGTCGCCCTCCTCCAGACCGAACTCCTTGTAGCGCGAGGCGATCTCGTCGGGCTCGTACTCCCCGAAGAGCACGCCCAGCGCACCGGCGGTGCCGCCGTCGTGGACGAGCTCGGCTTCCCGGTCGTGCGCGGCGACCCGCTCGGCCTGGGCGATCAGCCTGGGCGGTTCGACGACGGCGTAGTCACGGCGGATGAGCACGCTGAACGCGGTGGGCTCGGCGGGCCCGGTGTACGGGACTCCGTCCTCGGGCGTGGGGATCTCGAACGGGGTGACCTCGTCGTACCGGTCGTAGAGGAGCTCGTCGTACTCCTCGGCGGCGGCGGCGAGTTCGTTGAAGGCGGCGTAGACGGCCGGATCCTCGTCCCCGATCCTGCTCTCGACCGCGGCGAGGTGACGGTCGAGGGCGGCCTTGACCGCCTCGGCGGCGGCGCGTACCTCGGCAACACTGGGCAGAGCGGCATCAGACATAGTGCAGACGCTATCCGTAGCGGGCCTGTGCCCGCACAATAGATTCGATGCCGGAATACGAATTTGTCGACGTGTACGTGCCCCGCGGTGTGCCTCGCAAGGAGGCGACCCGCCTGCTCACCGAACATGCCGAGTACGGGAACTGGGAACTCGACCGGCTCTCCCTGCATCGGGACGGCAGCCGGCGGGTCCGGCTGCGCCGGAGAATCATCCGTCAGGTCCGCGCCACCTGGTGACGCGGGCCCCGGGGTCGGGGCCCGCGCCGTGACGGGTTTCCGTCAGGCCGCGCTGCGGGCGCGGCGGTAGAGCACGGCGCCGGCCAGCAGCGTGCCCGCCGCGAGGGCGCCGACACCGAGGACGTCACCGGCCCCGGTGGCGGCCAGCCCTGCCTGCCGGGCGGGCCCGATCCCCTCACCGGGGTGTGTGACCGGCGTGCCGTTGCCCGTACCGGGCGTACCCGGGTTGCCGGGGTTGCCGGGCGTACCGGGATTGCCGGGCTGGCCAGGAGTGCCGGGGTTGCCGGGCTGGCCAGGTGTTCCGGGGTTGCCCGGAGTACCGGGGTTGCCCGGAGTTCCCGGGTTGCCGGGGTGACCCGGATTGCCGGGCGTGCTCGGGTTGCCGGGCTGACCGGGAGTGCCGGGGTGTCCCGGCTGACCGGGGTGCCCCGGGTGACCGGGATGCGTCGGCTCGTCGTCGCACGGCTCGTCCGGCTCGTCGGGCCCACCCGGCTGTCCGGGCCCTCCCGGGTGTCCCGGTTGTCCCGGCTGGCCGGGGTGTCCCGGCTGGCCGGGGTGTCCGGGCTGGCCCGGGTGGCCCGGTGTGGCCGAGTGCTGGGAACAGCCGTTCCCGAAGGCCGGGTTGAGCAGTCCCACGATCGAGACGGTGTTGCCGCAGGCGTTCACCGGAGCGTCCACGGGCGCCTGGACGGAGTTCCCGGACAGCACGCCCGGAGAGTTCACGGCGTGGCCCGACGCGCCGGAGTCCGCATGTGCGTAACCCCCACCCAGCGCGAGAACACCTCCCGCGGCCGCCATGATGCTCAGAGTCTTGCGCATGTGTGTCATCCCCCTGCTGTGTACGAACACCGGGCTCCAAAGCCCGGCGGCCCCGGAGCGCTGGAATGCGCTCCGGGGCCCAAAGACTTCAGAAGCGTCAGGCGTTGACGCAGGTGTTGCCGAAGGCCGGGTTCAGCAGGCCGATGATGTTGACCGTGTTACCGCAGACGTTCACGGGAACGTGGACCGGCACCTGGACGACGTTGCCGGACAGGACACCGGGGGAGCCGATGGCCGCACCCTGGGCATCCGCGTCGGCGACAGCCAGACCCGCACCCGCGAGAACCAGACCACCGGTGGCAGCCGCAGCGGCGACAACCTTCTTGAGCATTGTTCCTCCTAGTTGGCAATGCGGTCCCAGCCGCGGACCGCACCACCTGTAACGAGGAGGGATCACCAGGGCTACGAGCGTATGAGCGCATTCACTCTTCTCAGTGGAATGCGCACACCTTCCCGATTCTCAGCAGTTGTCAATGAATCGGTCGAGGACGCGCACGCCGAACTTCAGCCCGTCCACGGGCACCCGCTCGTCCACTCCGTGGAACATCCCGGCGAAGTCCAGCTCCGGCGGCAGCTGGAGGGGGGCGAAGCCGAAGCAGCGGATGCCGAGGTCATCGAAGGACTTGGCGTCCGTGCCGCCGGAGAGCATGTACGGGACGGCGCGCGCGATCGGGTCCTCGGCCTTGAGGGCGTTCTGCATGGCGTCGACGAGCTTCCCGTCGAAGTCGGTCTCCAGGGCCTTGTCCCCGTGCACGTCCTCCCGCTTCACGCGCGGGCCGAGGATCCGGTCGAGGTCGGCGAAGAACTCGTCCTCGTAGCCGGGCAGGAAGCGGCCGTCGACGTGCGCGGTGGCCTGGCCGGGGATGACGTTGACCTTGTAGCCGGCGCCGAGCATGGTCGGGGCGGCCGAGTTCCGCAGCGTCGCGCCGACCATCTTGGCGATGCCGCCGAGCTTGGCCAGGGTCGCGTCCATGTCGTCCGGGTCGAGCGGGGTCCCGAGCGCGTCCGAGAGCTCGTCCAGGAACGACCGGACGGTCTTGGTGACCCTGACGGGCCACTGGTGGCGGCCGAGCCGGCCCACGGCCTCGCACAGCTCCGTGATGGCGTTGTCGTTGTTCGTCATCGAACCGTGGCCCGCGGTGCCCTCCACGGTGAGCCGCATCCAGTGCATGCCCTTCTGGGCGGTCTCCACCAGGTACAGCCGCAGGTTCTCGTTGACGGTGAACGAGAAGCCGCCGACCTCGCCGATCGCCTCGGTGACCCCCTCGAAGAGTCCGGGGTGCTTGTCCACGAGGTGCCGCGCGCCGTACACGCCGCCGGCCTCCTCGTCGGCGAGGAAGGCCAGCACGATGTCCCGCGGGGGCTTGCGGCCGCTGCGCAGCCGGTCGCGCACGACGGCAAGCGTCATCGCGTCCATGTCCTTCATGTCGACGGCGCCGCGGCCCCACACGCAACCGTCGGCGATCTCGCCCGCGAAGGGGTCGTACGTCCAGTCGGCGGCGTTCGCCGGCACGACGTCGGTGTGCCCGTGGATCAGCAGCGCCGGACGGGAGGGGTCCTCGCCCTCGATGCGCGCGACGGTCGAGGCGCGCCCCTTGTGGGATTCGAAGATCTGCGGTTCCAGGCCGACCTCGGCGAGCTTCTCCGCGACCCACTCGGCGGCCTTGCGCTCGCCGGGGCCGGAGTGGTCCCCGTAGTTGCTCGTGTCGATCCGGATGAGGTCCCGGCAGAGGTCGACGACCTCGTCCTCGCCGGAGACGGTCCTGCCCGCGCTCGACTCGCTCACGCTGCTTCCTCCCACTGGTCGGTACCGACTGCCTCCCCATCCTCCCGCTTCGGGCGGCTCTGCCCAAGGGCGATCCCCGGCCGCAGGGGGGTGTGATCGGGGCCCCGGAATGTTTGGTAATGTTTTCCACGTCGGAACGGCCCGCGAGGGACGCGAGACAGACACCTTGTCCGGGTGGCGGAATGGCAGACGCGCTAGCTTGAGGTGCTAGTGCCCTTTATCGGGCGTGGGGGTTCAAGTCCCCCCTCGGACACAGAGCGAGAACCCCACTTCGGTGGGGTTTTCGGCGTTTGGGGCCCTTTCCGGGCCGGGCTGTCCTGGCGACAGCGTGACCGCGCTCAAGGCGCTGGCCGACGGCCCCTGACAACACGGAAGGACCCCGCCTCGGGCGGGGTCCTTCTCGTCCTGCGCGGCCGGGCCGCGGCCGTCAGCGGCCCGCGGCGATCTCCGCGACGCGGCGGCGGACCAGGAACCAGCCGCCGACGAGGGCGGCCCCGATGGCGGGGACGCACAGGACGGTGGTGCGGCCGACGCCGCCGTCGCACCACATCAGCACCAGCACGGCGAGCAGGAACGCCAGCGTGATGATCTGCGTGTACGGGGCCCAGGGCAGGCGGTACGACGGCCGCTCCAGGGTGCCCTCCTGCGCGCGGCGCCAGAAGAACAGCGAGCAGATCATGACCATGCCCCAGGTGCCGAGGATGCCCAGCGAGGCGAAGTTCAGGACGAGCTCGAAGGCGTCCTTCGGCATCAGGTAGTTCAGGCCGACGCCGGCGAGGCCGAAGGCGGCGGTGAAGAGGACGCCGCCGTAGGGGACCTTGCCCTTGTTCATGCGGGCGGTGAACTTCGGCGCGGAGCCGGACATGGCCATCGAGCGCAGGATGCGGCCGGTGGAGTAGAGCCCGGAGTTCAGGCTGGAGAGCGCCGCGGTCAGGACGACCAGGTTCATGACGCCGGCGGCGCCGGGGATGCCCAGCTTGTCGAAGACGGTGACGAAGGGGCTCTGGTCGGAGGAGTACGAGGTGTACGGGAGCAGCAGCGCGAGCAGGATGACCGAGCCGACGTAGAACAGGCCGACGCGCCACATGATCGAGTTGATCGCCTTCGGCATGATCTTCTCGGGGTTCTCGGTCTCACCGGCGGCGACGCCGCACAGCTCGACGGAGGCGTACGCGAAGACCACGCCCTGGAGCAGCAGGAGCATGGGGAGCATGCCGGACGGGAAGATGCCCCCGTTGTCGGTGATCGAGGACAGGCCCGGGGTGTGGCCGCCGATGTCGTGGCTGGTGACGACCAGGTAGATGCCCACGAGCAGGAAGACGCCCAGGGCGGCGACCTTGACGAGGGAGAACCAGAACTCCATCTCGCCGAAGTACTTCACCGAGATCAGGTTCGCGGTGAGGACGACGGCGAGGGCGATCAGGGCGAGGACCCACTGCGGGACGCTGGTGAACATCGACCAGAAGTGCGCGTAGGTCGCGGCGGCGGTGATGTCGGCCACGGTGGTCGTGGACCAGTTCAGGAAGTACAGCCAGCCTGCCGTGTAGGCGCCCTTCTCCCCCATGAACTCGCGCGCGTAGGAGACGAACGCGCCGGAGGAGGGCCGGTAGAGGACGAGCTCGCCGAGGGCCCGGACGACGAAGAAGGCGAAGATGCCGCACACCGCGTAGGCGATCGCGAGGGACGGGCCGGCGTTGGCGAGCCGGCCGCCGGCGCCGAGGAACAGGCCGGTGCCTATCGCCCCGCCGATCGCGATCATGTTGATGTGGCGGGACTTGAGGTCCTTGCTGTAGCCCTCGTCACCGGCGTCGACGTGGCGGGCGGACGCCGGGGCCGGGGCCTCGGTCAAGGTGCGGTCACTCATGTAGGACTTCGCCTTCGTGGGTGGGACAGGCAGTTCCGGCCGCCGTGCAGGGGAGCTGGGTGGGGTCACCTGTGCGGGGGCCGGTGGTTTTTGTCGCCCCAGGAGACCATGAGCCCCGGCCACGGCCAAAACCCGCCCTCCTCACACAGAAGCCCCCGGCGACCATGGAAACGGACGCCAGGGGCTTCGTACGGGCAGGAAAGCGAGGCGGTGGGGTCACCCGCGGGGTTCGGTCTCCGCGGCCTGGTCGAGGCGGAAGGCCTCGTTCCCCAGGCCGATGCGGGCGTGCACCTCGGGGCGGCGGCTGCGCAGGACGACCCCGTACAGGAGTCCGCCCACGACGGCGGCGCCGATGATGCCGGGCAGCACCCAGCTGAGAGCGGAGCCCTTCTCGGCGCCGACGAGGACGCCGAAGTCCTTCACCGTGTACACGGCGATGCCGAGCAGGGCGATCCCGGCGGCTCCGGCCGCGACGAGCCGCCAGATCTGGGCGCCGGCCGTGCCACGGCGGACGAAGAACGCGATGACGGCGAAGGAGGCGGCGGCCATGAGGAGGGTCACCCCGAGGGCGCCGACGCTGCCCATCCAGGTGAACAGGTGCAGGACGGGCGCGGTGGGGTCGCCGGCCGGCTGGTCGTCGGTGAAGGCGAAGGCGAGGACGACGAGCGTGGCGATGACGGTCTGGAGGAGCGAGCCGGTGGCGGGGGCTCCGGTGCCCGCGCTGGTCCGGCCGAAGGCGGCGGGGAGCAGTCCCTCGCGGCCCATGGCGAAGGCGTAGCGGGCGACCACGTTGTGGAAGCTGAGCATGGCGGCGAACATGCCGGTGACGAAGAGGACGTGCAGGACGTCGGTGAAGGCCGTGCCAAGCCGCCCTTCGGTGAGCTGGAAGAGCAGGCCGGGGCCGGCTTCGCCGGAGGTCTTGACGATCTCGGAGGGGCCGGTGGCGACGGTCAGGGCCCAGGCGCTGAAGGCGAAGAAGAGGGCGACGAAGCCGACGGCGAGGAACATCACCCGGGAGACGACGATGTGGGGCTTGCTGGTCTCCTCGGCGTAGACCGGGGACTGCTCGAAGCCGACGAAGGCGGCGATGCAGAAACACAGGGCCGTGCCGAGGCCGGCGCCGCCGAGGGTCGCGGGGTCGAAGGCGTGCAGGGAGAGGCCTTCGGGGCCGGGGGCGCCGAGGGCGGCGACGTCGAAGACGACGACGAGGGCGCACTCGATGAGGAGCAGGACGCCGAGGACGCGGGCGTTGAGGTCGATCTTGAGCCAGCCCAGCGCGCCGGTGACGGCGACGGCGGCCAGGGCCGGTATCCACCAGGCGACGTCGATCTTCAGGTAGGTGGCGAAGAGGCCGGAGATCTCGAAGCCGAGGATGCCGTAGACACCGACCTGCATGGCGCTGTACGCGACGAGGGCGACGAGCGAGGCGCCGGCGCCCGCGGTGGGGCCGAGGCCGCGGGCGATGTACGCGTAGAAGGCGCCGGCGTTGTGGACGTGCCGGCTCATCTCGGCGTAGCCGATGCTGAAGAGCGCGAGCACGATGCCGAGGATCACGAACAGCAGCGGCTGGCCGACCACGCCCATGACCCCGAAGGTGGTGGGCATCACACCGGCGACCACCATCAGGGGCGCGCTGGCGGCGAGTACGGAGAGCAGCAGGCCGGCGGTGCCGAGGCGGTCGGCGCGCAGCGCGCGGTCCTGGCCCTTGTAGGTGCGGATCTCGGGCGCGGTGCTGAGCGTGGTGGATCTGCCCGTCGCCATGGCGGGGTGTCCTTTCGGGGGGAAGGTCGGGGTGGAGCCGGGTGGGGGTGGGTCAGGCCGTGCCGCCGAGTGCGGCGCTGCGGGCCTCGAGGAAGGCCTTGTGCGGGTCGAGGTCCGGATAGGACCAAGGGGCGGGCGTGGCGTGGCTGCCGATGCGGTGGAACAGGGCGGCGGCCTCGGCCGGGCGGCCCTCGCAGAGCTTGGCGTGGGCCAGGAAGTTGAGGTCGACCCGGTTGCGGGGGTGGTCCTCGCGTTCCCACTCCAGCCACCAGTCGAAGGCGGAGCGCAGCACCTGGCGGGCGCGGCGGCTCGACCAGTGGGTGACGGCGCCGGCGCTGCTGTCGGAGCCGTACGAGCCCGCCAGCACCCGGTAGCGCTCGGCGTGGGCGATGACGGGGAGGACGGCGAGCGGGGAGTCGGCCGGGGACTCCTCGGCGGCCCAGGCGGCGAAGTCGTAGACCTCGTGGAGCGGATCGTGGCCGGCGCCGGGGGTGTGCTCGGCGAGCTGGGCGACCATGAGGTGGTGGGCGTGGTGGTGCTCGCGGTGGCGCGCCCGGACCTGGTCGAAGTGGCGGCTGAACTCCTCCTCTGTGCCGAAGGCCCGGGAGAGCATGAGCAGCCCCAGCCAGGGGGTGGGGTCGGCGGGGAGCAGCGCGGCGGCCCGGCGGCAGGCCTCCTCGGCGGCTTCGGGCGTGCCCTTGCGGCGCAGGGCGGTGAAGACGGCGGCGCAGGCCAGGAGGGTGGCGGCGTCGGCGCTCTCGGGTTCGGCGAGCAGCCATTCGCGGGCCCAGGCCGTGGCAGCGGGGGTCTCGGCGAGCACGACGATACGGTGGCCGCGGCGGTCCCAGTCGTCGCCGGTGCCGACGAGGAGGGAGCGGGCCTTGGCCCAGCGGCCCTGGGTGAACTGGGCTCGTACGTCGACCAGCTCGGTGTCGCACAGGGCCGGGTCGAAGAGCTGGGCGTCCCGCTTGCGGGCGCGGCCGAGGGGCGGCGGAGGCGGGGACATCCGCGGAATTCCCTCCAGAGCACGGGCGCGGGCGGACGGTTTGGCTGGATGATCACGCACAGCAAAGCGGTACGCACAGCTCCGCGTCAAGGTCCAGTCCACTGCGTGGCGCGTTTCAACTGGTGTGGACATGACGCCAGTTGGGGTGGCAAACCCCTTCACGGCCGACGCGGGAGCGACCGTAGGGTGGGCCCATGACGACGTACGAGGATCTTCCTCCCGCTTTGTTCGCGTTTCCGGGGCCGGTGCGCGACATGCTGGTGGCGGCGGTGCTGAGCGGGGCGAAGACCTCGACCACGGGGCTGCTGACCGAATACGAGGTGGCGGGCGATCCCCTGCCGGTGGTGGGCGGGCGGATGGCGGTCATGGACTCCGCGGAACGGCCGGTGGCCGTCCTGGAGGTGACGGACGTACGGATTCTGCCGCTCGCGGAGGTGGATTTGGAGCACGTCCTGGACGAGGGGGAGGGCTACACGTCCGTCGCCGAATGGCGTGATACCCACGAGCGGTACTGGCACGGGCCGCAGATGCGGGAGGCCCTCGGCGACCCGCAGTTCACGGTGGCCGACGACACGCTGGTCGTCGCGGAACGCTTCCGGGTCGTCGAACGCCTCTGACGGGGCGGCTCCGGCCCGGGCCCGGGCCGGAGCCGCTCTGGCGAGCCCGGGCCGGAGCCGCTCCGGGCGAGCCCGGGCCGAGCCCGGTTCAGCCCACCGCCCGGGCCGCGGCGCGGCCCGCCGCCCGGCCCGAGAAGATGCAGCCGCCGAGGAAGGTTCCCTCCAGGGCGCGGTAGCCGTGCACCCCGCCACCGCCGAAGCCGGCCGCCTCGCCGGCCGCGTACAGGCCGGGCAGCGGCTCGCCGGAGCCGGTCAGGACCCGCGACGACAGGTCGGTCTCCAGGCCGCCCAGGGACTTGCGGGTCAGGACGGAGAGCCGGACGGCGATCAGCGGGCCGGCCTTCGGGTCCAGGATCCGGTGGGGTGCGGCGGTGCGGATCAGCCGGTCGCCGAGGTACTTGCGGGCGCCGTGGACGGCCGTCACCTGGAGGTCCTTGGTGAACGGGTTGGCGATCTCCCGGTCGCGGGCCACGATCTCCCGGCGGACCGTCTCCTCGTCGAGCAGGTCCTCCTTGGTGACCGCGTTCATGCCGCGCACCAGCGCGCCGAGGTCGCGTTCGACGACGAAGTCGGCCCCGTTGTCCATGAAGGCCTTCACCGGGCCGGGTACGGCCTGCCGGGCCCGGTCGATGACGTCGCGCACCGACTTTCCCGTCAGGTCCGGGTTCTGCTCGGAGCCCGAGAGACCGAACTCCTTGCCGATGATGCGCTGGTTGAGGACGAACCAGGTGTGGTCGTGGCCGGTCCTCATGATGTGGTCCAGGGTGCCGAGGGTGTCGAACCCCGGGAAGAGCGGTACGGGCAGCCGCTTGCCGGTGGCGTCCAGCCAGAGCGAGGACGGGCCGGGCAGGATGCGGATGCCGTGCCGGGACCAGATCGGGTCCCAGTTCTCGATGCCCTCGGTGTAGTGCCACATCCGGTCCTTGTTGATGTGGCTGGCGCCGGCCTGCTCGGCGATGCCCAGCATCAGGCCGTCCACGTGCGCCGGGACCCCGGAGAGCATCCGTTGCGGCGGGCTGCCGAGCCGGGCCGGCCACTGACTGCGCACGAGGTCGTGGTTGCCGCCGATGCCGCCGCTGGTCACGATGACCGCCTGGGCCCGGAGGGAGAACGTGCCGGCGACCCCCCGGCCGCTCGCGGTGCCCCGTACAGCGTCGGAGGGCTCCAGGACCTCACCCGTCACGGTGTCGAGGACGCCCGCCGTCCGGCCAAGCCCGGTGACCCGGTGGCGGAACTCCAGCCGGACCAGGCCCCGGGCCACCCCCGCGCGGACCCGCCGCTCGAAGGGCTCGACCAGGCCGGGCCCGGTGCCCCAGGTGATGTGGAAGCGGGGGACGGAGTTCCCGTGGCCGTTGGCGTCGTACCCGCCGCGTTCGGCCCAGCCGACCACCGGAAAGAAGCGGACTCCCTGCGCGTGCAGCCAGGGGCGCTTCTCGCCGGCCGCGAAGTCGACGTAGGCCTCCGCCCAGCGGCGCGGCCAGGCGTCCTCCTCGCGGTCGAAGCCGGCGGTCCCCCGCCAGTCCTGGAGGGCGAGCTCGCGGCTGTCCTTGATCCGCATCCGCCGCTGCTCGGGCGAGTCGACGAAGAACAGGCCGCCGAAGGACCAGTGCGCCTGGCCGCCGATCGACTGCCCGGGCTCCTGGTCGAGCAGGATGACCTTGCGGCCCGCGTCGACGAGCTCGGCGGTGGCCACGAGCCCGGCGAGGCCGGCCCCGATCACGATCACGTCTGCGTCGTACGTCATGGCGAACCCGTCCTCCGGTCGGTGGTGGGGCAGATCCTTGGCTACGGAGCGGTAACCAGTCAACAGCGGTGGTTGGATGGGCCGCGTGAGTGCTGCTGACGAGGTACTGGACGTGGTGGACCGGGACGACCGGGTGACGGGGCGGGCTCCGCGGGGCGAGGTGTACGCGGGCGGGCTGCTCCACCGGTGCGTGTTCGTCCAGGCCAGGGACGCGCAGGGACGGATCTTCGTCCACCGGCGGACGGCGTCGAAGCTGGTCTTCCCCTCGGCCTACGACATGTTCGTGGGCGGGGTGGTGGGCGCCGGCGAGAGCTATGCCGAGGCCGCTCTGCGGGAGGCCGAGGAGGAGCTGGGCGTGGCCGGGCTGGCGCAGCCCGAGCCGCTGTTCAAGTTCCTGTACGAGGGACCGGGCGGGGGCTGGTGGTCGTACGTGCACCAGGTGCGCTGCGAGCTGCCGGTGCGGCCGCAGGAGTCCGAGGTGGCCTGGCACGCGTGGCTCTCCGAGGAGGAGCTGGCGGCGGGGGTCGCCGACGGGGAGTGGCAGTGGGTGCCGGACGGTCTGGAGGCGTACCGGCGGCTGCGCGCGTACCGGGAGTCCCGCCAGTAGATTGACCAGGTGATCGACTTCGTCAAGGACGTGCGCCTCTGGTTCGCCCCCCAGCGGCTGAGGGACGAGGGCGAGACCCCCGACTACCGGTTCTCGCTGGCCAACGAGCGGACCTTCCTGGCCTGGATCCGGACCGCCCTGGCCCTGGTGGGCGGCGGTTTCGCGGTGGACCAGTTCCTGCCGGACCTGCGCTGGGGAGTGCGGGTCGGCATGGCGCTCGCGCTGCTCGCGGTGGGCGCGGCCTGCGCGCTGCGGGCGGTCAACCACTGGATGCGGTGCGAGCGGGCGATGCGGCGGGGCGAGGACCTGCCGCTGTCCCGGTTCCCCGTGGTGCTGAGCCTGGGGGTGGGGCTGGTCGCGGTGTCGATGGTCCTGGTGGTGCTGATGGGCTGGACGAGCGGCCGATGACGGCCTCCGGCACGGCGAACCGTGACGCGGGTCTGCAGCCGGAGCGGACCCGGCTCGCGTGGCGGCGTACGACGCTGGCGTGTTCGGTGGCGGCGGTCCTCGCACTGCGGACTGCGCTGCGCGGGCCGGGTTCGCCGGTGGAGGTGGCCGGGGCGGCGGTGATCGCGCTGATCTGGCTGGCGTTCCTGGCGGTGGCCCACCACCGCATGCGCCAGCTGACCGTCTCCCGTCCCCCGGCCCTCACCCCCCGCACGGCCCTGGCCGCGGTGACCTGCACGGTGGCTCTGTCCCTCTTCGCAATGACGGTCATCTTCTGACACCCCGCCCCCGCCCGCCCGCCGCCCGGGGCCGCGACGCCCCACCCGAAAGGCGGTGGGCGGAAGCCCCCGGGCCGGGGCAGTAATGAGCACGGGAGGGTGGGGCGGAAGCCACACGGACCGGAGCGCGACAACCGCACCCGGAGGTGCCCTCAAGGCAGGCCTGCCGGCCCGCCCTCCCCGCCTACCGACAGCCCGTCACGGGCCTTCCCCCCGGCTGCAACACCCCTCACCACAGCTGAGAGAACCCACACACCGCAACACACCGGACAGACCGACACCAGCCACCGTCACGACAACACCCACCCAGCCACGAAGCAGCGGGCCCATCCAGGCCCCCGTCACAACAGGACAGAACGCGGGCACACTGCCCACGGCGCGCAACCCGGCGACGACGGACTCCGAAGACGGACAGACGGGGCCGGCACACGGGACGGAACGACGACGGAGGCGCCGTAAGGCTCAGGAAAGCCGGCCCGCAGGCCGCAAACAAGCGCACGCCCCACGGCCAGGGGCGGCTGCAGGCCACCCGACGGAGCATCCCCCGCACACCACCGACACCGACCCGCAAAAACCACCACCATCACCACCGCCCGACTCCAGGGCCCCCGCCCCCGCAACGCCACCGGCTCCCCCGACCAGCAGGGCCGACCGCCCCCCACCCCACCCGCCCTCCGCGGCCGAGCGGCTGGCAGGATGCCGAGCGCACTTCAACGCCTCCCCGGGAGAACGCAGATGACCGCCGAAGAGCCGTACCTCGTCCAGCCCGCAGCCGGGGTGTACGCCTACGTCCAGCCTGACGGCGGCTGGTGCCTCAACAACGCCGGCTTCGTCAGCGACGGCGGCCGGACCCTGCTCATCGACACCGCCGCCACCCAGCGGCGCGCCCTGGCCCTGCGCGAGGCGGTCCTCGCCGCCGGCGTGCCGCTGCCCCGCACCGTCGTCAACACCCACCACCACGGCGACCACACCTACGGCAACGCCGTCTTCGCCCCCGAGGCCCTGATCCTCGGGCACGACAACGCGCGCACCGAACAGCTCGCCGCCGGTCACCAGCTGGAGCTGATCTGGCCGGCGACCGACTTCGGCTCGATCGAGATCACCGCGCCGGACCTCACGTACAGCGACCGCATGACCTTCCACCTCGGCGACACGGAGGTCCGGGTCATCCACCCCGGGGTCGCGCACACCACCGGCGACTCGATCGTGTTCCTGCCGCGGCAGCGGATCGTGTTCACCGGCGACCTCGTCTTCGCCGGTGGCACGCCGTTCCTGGCGATGGGCTCGCTGGCCGGGTCGCTGCGCGCGCTGGAGCTGCTGCGCTCGCTGGACGCGGAGACGGTCGTACCGGGTCACGGACCGCTGACGGACCCGTCCGCGTACGAGGCCACCGAGCGCTACCTCCGTCACGTGGCCGAACTCGCCCGGGAGGGCAGGTCGAAGGGCCGGACCCCCCTGGAGGTGGCGCGGCAGGCCGATCTCGGCGAGTTCGCCGCATGGCGGGAGAGCGAGCGGCTGGTGGCGAACCTGCACCGGGCGTACGCGGAGCTGGCCGGTGAACCGGAGGGTGCACCACTCGACATCCTGACGGTCCTCCAGGACATGACCGTGATGAACGGCGGTACGCCGATCCTCTGCCACGCCTGAGGACGACGGCGTTCACGTACGGGCCGGGAGGACGCGCCTCCGGCCCGTCCGTCGTACTCGTGGGCCCCGCACACTGGACGACATACCGACTGGTCGGCATGATGGCTCTCGTTCGTTCGTCCTCGTCCACTCCGCACGGAGGTGCACACCATGACCTCAGCGTCAGCGTCCGCTTCAGCCGGCCCCCGGGGCCTCGACCTGGGGCGGCTGCGCGGTCATCTCGACCGGGCGCGGCCGGGTCTCGTGGCCGGGGAGCTGCGCGGCCGGCTGATCGAAGGCGGCCGGTCGAACCTCACGTACGAGATCACGGACGGGACGGCCCGCTGGGTGGTGCGCCGTCCGCCGCTCGGCCACGTCCTGGCCACGGCGCATGACATGCGGCGCGAACACCGGGTGATCCACGCGCTGCACGGCACGGCCGTGCCGGTGCCCGAGCCGTTGCTGCTGTGCGAGGACGAGTCGGTCCTCGGGGCGCCGTTCTACGTCATGGAGTACGTGGACGGGGTGCCGTACCGGACGGCGGGGCAGCTCGCCGGGATCGGCCCCGAGCGCACCCGGCGGGCGGTGCTGAACCTGGTGGACACCCTGGTCGACCTGCACGCGGTGGATCCGGCGGCGGTGGGCCTGGGCGACTTCGGCCGGCCCGAGGGCTTCCTCGACCGGCAGCTGCGCCGCTGGGGCAAGCAGCTCGCGGCCTCCCGGGGGCGCGAGCTTGCGGGCATCGACGAGTTGCACGGCGCGCTCGGCCGGGCCCTGCCGGACTCCCCCGCCCCGACCGTCGTGCACGGTGACTTCCGGCTGGACAACGTGCTGATCGGCGGCCCGGACGACACGATCAGGGCGGTGCTGGACTGGGAGATGTCCACGCTCGGGGATCCGCTGACCGACCTCGGGCTGCTGGTGATGTACAGCTCGGACCTGGGGCTGAAGGACTCCCCGGTCAGCACGACGAGCGGGGCCCCCGGCCACCCGGCGCCTGCCGAGCTGATCGAGCGGTACGCCGCCCGGTCCGGCCGCGACACCGGTGCGATCGCCTGGTACACCGCCTTCGCCTGGTTCAAGCTCGCGGTGATCCTCGAAGGCATCCACTACCGCTACACGCTGGGGCAGACGGTGGGCGCGGGCTTCGACCGGATCGGTGAGCTGGTCCCGGTCTTCATCGAGCACGGTCTGGCCACCCTCCAGGGCCCCCGTCCATTCGAAAACGGCCAGGAAGGCTGAGGCACACCATGGACTTCGCATTCGACGCCCGGACCGAGGAACTCCGCGAGCGGCTCCTCGCGTTCATGGAGGAGTACGTGTACCCGGCGGAGCCCGTCGCCGCCGAGCAGCGCGCGCGGCTGGCCTCGCCCTGGGACACCCCGGCCGTCTTCGGTGAGCTGAAGGCCGAGGCGCGCCGTCAGGGCCTGTGGAACCTCTTCCTTCCCAGCGCCGAGCACGGCGCTGGGCTGACCAACCTCCAGTACGCCCCGCTCGCCGAGATCACCGGCCGCAGCCCGCACCTGGCGCCGATGGCGACCAACTGCGCGGCCCCGGACACCGGGAACATGGAGCTGCTCGCGCAGTTCGGCGACGAGGCGCAGAAGAAGCAGTGGCTCCAGCCGCTGCTGGCCGGGGAGATCCGGTCCGCGTTCGCGATGACCGAGCCGGAGGTCGCCTCCTCGGACGCGACGAACATCGAGACGCGGATCGAGCGTTCGGCCGACGGTGCCGCGTACGTCGTGACGGGCCGCAAGTGGTTCATCTCCGGGGCCATGAACCCGGACTGCAAGATCTTCATCGTCATGGGCAAGACCGATCCGGACGGCGCGGATCCGCGGCGCCAGCAGTCGATGATCCTGGTCCCCCGCGACGCTCCGGGCGTGGAGGTGCGCCGGGCGATGACCGTGTACGGGTACGAGGACCACGACCACGGCGGCCATGCCGAGGTGGTCTTCCACGGGGTCCGGGTGCCGGCCGCGAACCTGATCGGCGAGGAGGGCACCGGCTTCGCCATCGCCCAGGCCCGGCTCGGGCCGGGCCGGATCCACCACTGCATGCGGCTGATCGGCATGGCGGAGCGGGCCATCGAGCTGATGTGCCGGCGCGCGGTGGGGCGTACGGCCTTCGGCAAGGAGCTGGCCGCCCAGGGCGTCGTACAGAGCTGGATCGCGGACGCCCGGGTCACCGTGGAGCAGCTGCGCCTTCTGGTGCTGAAGACGGCCTGGCTGATGGACACGGTCGGCAACCGTGGCGCGCACACCGAGATCCAGGCCATCAAGATCGCGACGCCGCGGGCGGTGGTGCGGATCCTCGACGACGCGGTGCAGCTGCACGGTGCGGGCGGGGTGAGTCAGGACTTCCCGCTGGCCGAACTGTGGGCGGCGGCAAGGACTTTGCGGCTGGCGGACGGTCCGGACGAGGTGCACCAGCGTTCGCTGGCGCACCGGGAGCTGAAGAGGTACGCCGGGCTCCGCGGCTGAACGTGGAGGAATCGTGCGGGAGTTCGTGCGAACCCATGTGCGAGGTGAAGGCGATGCGGGGGGCTTTTTAAGAAAGCTTGTTGAATAACCCTTTACCCCCGGGGCGTTCTTGATTTGCGCCTGTCAATCGGAAGAGGGTTCTCCAGAAGGTTTGACGCCCCACACGTCAACATGAGGAGAACCCTCCAGATGGCAACTCACAAGCGCTCGCGCGGTTTCCGGTACGCGGCAGTCGCCACGGGAGCCGCCACCGCGGCCGCCGTGACCCTGCTCGCCACCCCCTTCGCGGGGGCCTCGACACCGGCCGAAGGCACGGTGTTCGGACTGGGTGCGCCCGGCGCGATCAGCGGTAGCTACGTCGTCATACTCGACGCATCCGCGAACAAGGAACAGCTGGCCAAGAAGTACGGAGGCGAGCTGAAGCGCACCTACAGCTCCGGGGTCAACGGCTTCTCGGTGGCCGGCCTGAGCGAGACCAAGGCCAAGCGGCTCGCCGCGGACCCGGCCGTCGGCAAGGTCGTGCAGAACAAGAAGTTCACCATCAACGCCACTCAGGACAACCCGCCCTCATGGGGGCTGGACCGGATCGACCAGACGGCCAAGCCGGGGGACAAGAAGTACAACTACCCCGACAGCGCCGGCGAGGGCGTGACGGCGTACGTCATCGACACCGGTATACGCACGACCCACAAGGACTTCGGCGGCCGCGCCACGTCCGGCTTCGACGCCGTCGACAACGACGACAGCGCCGACGACGGCAACGGCCACGGCACGCACGTCGCGGGCACCATCGCGGGGACCGCGCACGGCGTCGCCAAGAAGGCGAAGCTGGTCGCGGTGCGGGTGCTCGACGACAACGGCTCCGGCACCACCGAGCAGGTCGTCGCCGGCATCGACTGGGTCACCCAGCACCACTCGGGGCCCTCGGTGGCCAACATGAGCCTGGGCGGCGGCGCGGACGAGGCGCTGGACGAGGCCGTGCGCCGGGCCATCGCCTCGGGCGTCACCTTCGCGGTGGCGGCGGGCAACGAGTCGGCGGACGCCGGTCAGGGCTCCCCCGCCCGGGTTCCGGAGGCGATCACCGTCGCGTCCAGCACCATCGACGACCAGCAGTCCTCGTTCTCCAACTTCGGCTCCGTCGTGGACCTCTACGCGCCGGGCTCGGACATCACCTCCGACTGGAAGGACAGCGACACCGCCACCAAGACCATCTCGGGCACCTCCATGGCCACCCCGCACGTGACGGGCGCCGCGGCGGTCTACCTGGCCGGACACCCGTCCGCGACCCCGGCGCAGACGGCTTCCGCACTGACGGGCGCGGCCACGGCCGGCGCGGTGACCAACCCGTCGGCGGGCACGGCGAACAAGCTGCTGAAGGTCGCCCCGTAGCGGCGACCGGCCGCACTGACCGGACGTACGAGATGCACTGACCGGACGTACCGAAGGGCCCGTCCCCGTCCGCCCCTGCCAGGGGTGGACGGGGGCGGGCCGTCGTCGGTGCGCGGTCCGCGGTCCGCGGTTCAGGGGCGCAGCGCGCGCAGCAGCAGGTCGGCGAGGTGGTCGGCGACCTCCCGGGGCGTGAGCGGGCCGTCCGTCCGGTACCAGGTGGAGAGGTGGTGGACGGAGCCGAAGTGGTAGTCCACCACCAGGTCCGCGGGCGTGGCGGTGGAGAACACGCCGGTGCGCTGGCCTTCCTCGACCAGCGCCCGGAAGCGCTCGTGGTAGCGCCGGCGCTCCGCCCGCACCTGCTTGAACTTCTCCGGGCTGAGCTGGTGCATCGACCGGAAGAAGATCGCCGCGTCGTCGAGGTTCTCGATGGTGGTGACCACCACGTCGGCGGCCGCGGCGCGCAGCCGCTCCTCGACGGGGGCGTCGGAACCGGCCACCGCGTCCAGCCGCTGCTGCTGGAGGCGCAGCATCCGCGCGTACACCTCGTGCAGCAGGTCGTCCTTGGATCCGAAGTAGTGGTACAGCGCCCCCTTGGTGACCCCGGCCGCCTCGACGATCTCCTGTACCGAGGTGCGGTCGTAGCCGCGCTCGGCGAACAGCCGGGTGGCGACGGCCAGCAGCCGCTGCGGCACCGGGGCCTCGTGCGTGCCTTCGGGCTCCGTGCTCCTGGCAGCCATGGCGCTGACCTTCCCTTCCCTGTTCTCTGGCCCGTCCGGCCAGTGGTACGAGCAGCTGTATGACCGTACGGCTGTTTTCAGCCGCGGTCGCGCAGTTCCCGTCGCAGGATCTTGCCACTCGTCGTCTTCGGCAGAACAGGCAGGATCTCCACTTGGCGCGGGTATTTGTACGCGGCGATGCGGGCGGCGCAGTACGCGGACAGCTCCTCCGGTTCGGCCGAGGTGCCGGGGCGCAGGCTCACGTACGCCTTCACGCTCTCGCCGCGGTACGGGTCGGGCACGCCGACCACGGCCGCCTCCCGCACGGCGGGGTGGCCGTAGAGCACGTCCTCGACCTCGCGCGGCCAGACCTTGAACCCGGAGGCGTTGATCATGTCCTTCTTGCGGTCGACGACGTACAGCCAGCCCTCGGCGTCCATGAAGCCGACGTCGCCGGTGCGCAGTTCCCCGTCCGGGAAGGCCTTGGCGGTCTCGGCGGGCAGCCCCCAGTAGCCGGGGACGACCTGGGGGCCGCGGACGGCTATCTCGCCGGTCTCGCCGAAGGGCACCTCGGCCCCGTGCTCGTCCAGGATCCGTACGACGGTGTCGGCGCCGGGCAGTCCCACGGACAGGGTGCCGGAGGCGGGGTCCACGGGGGCTTCGAGGTGCGGGGGCACGGAGGCGCAGGGCGCGGTGCACTCGGTCAGCCCGTAGCCGTTGCGCAGGTAGAAGCCGAAGGCGGCGCGGAGGCGTTCGACGAGGGCGGGCGGGAGGGGGGCGCCGCCGGAGGAGATCACCTGGAACGAGGCGAAGTGGTCCCGGGTGACGCCGGGGTGGGCGGCCAGGGCCATGAAGGCGGTGGCCGGGCCGACGGTGTAGGCGGGGCGGTGCTCCAGGAAGGCGTCGAGGACGACGCCGGCGTCGAAGCGGTGCGCGAGGACGAGGGTGCCGGCGTTGACGAGGCAGGCGCCGAGCTCGCAGACCATGCCGGTGATGTGGAAGAGCGGTGCGAGGGCGAAGTACGTGGCGCCCTCGGGGAGCGGGTGCCCGGTGACCTGGCGGACGGCGTTGTGGGTGAGCGCGCCGTGCGGGTTCATGGCGCCCTTGGGGGTGCCGCTGGTGCCGGAGGTGTAGCTGATGAGCGCGGTGTCGGCGGCGGTGAATCCGGGGTCGGGCGGGGCGGGGTGGCCCTGGCGCGCCACGGCGGCCAGATCGGCTCGGGCGGGTCCCACCGGGGCACCGGCGCGGGGACGGGCGGGCCCGTCCTGCGACGCGCCGGACTGCTGGGCCCCGGGCTGTGGGATCCCGGACTGCGGGGCCCCGGGCTGCGCGACCCCGGTCTGCGGGGAGCCGTCGGGCGCGGATCGGTCGTTCGGGGAGCCGTCGGGCGCGGCTCCGTGGTGCGGGGGTCCGCCCTGCGGGGTGCGCGGGTGCGGGACCGCCCCGGCTGCGCCCGCCGGAGACGGCGCGGGGGAAGCCGGGGGGAACACGCGCGGGTCGTTGCGGGTCTGGAACTCGTGGTCCGAGGCGGTCAGGACGGCCCGTACCGCCGTGTCACGGACGGCTCCGGCCAGGTACGCCGACCACGCCCCGCCCTCGCACAGCAGCGCGACGGCCCCGGAATCGCGCAGGATGTGCCCGACCTCTCCCGCTTTGTACATGGGGTTGAGAGGGACGACCACCGCCCCGGCCTTCCATGCGGCCAGCGCGGCGAGCACGAAGTGCGGGGTGTTCTGGAGCATGACCGCGACCCGGTCCCCGCGGCCGACGCCGTGTGCGGCGAGGTGGCCGGCGACGGAGTCGGAGAGGGCGTCGGCCTCCGCGTAGCCGATGCGGCCGTCGAAGTAGGCCAGCGCGGTGCGCCCGGGGGCGTGGGCGACGGCCTCACGGAAGGCGTGCAGCAGGCTGGGCGGCGGGCAGACGGGGGCCCGCTGGGCGGGGCTGAGGAGCGCGAGCCACGGCTTGGCGGCGTAGCCGGCGGCCGCGGTCACCTGGCCTCCCACTTCCGCTGGAGGTGGTTCATGCCGGCGAGCCAGCGGTCCGGTTCGGTGGCGCGCGCGGCGTAGTAGTCCGCGACCTCGGGGTGCGGGAGGATCAAGAACCGGCCCTTCTCCATGCCGTCGAACAGTGCGTCCGCAACCGCTGCCGGCTCGATCGCGGTCGGCGCGAGAACGAGTTCGCCCGCCGAGCCCGCGGCCGTCAGCATGTCGGTGCGGACCCCCTGCGGGCAGATGGCGTGCACCTCCACACCGCGGTGGCGGTAGGTCAGCGAGAGCCACTCCGCGAAGGCGAGCGCACCGTGCTTGGTGACACTGTACGGCGCCGCCCCGATCATGGTGAGCAGCCCTGCGGCCGAGACGGTGGACACGAAGCGGCCGCTCCCGCGCTCCAGCCAGTCGGGCAGCAGCAGCCGGGCGGCGCGGACGTGCGCCATGACGTTGGTGTCCCAGGCCGCCTCCCAGACGGCCTCGTCGGCGAACGCGTCCCCTCCCGAGGCGAGTCCGGCGTTCGCGCAGTAGACGTCCACCCTGCCGCCGAGCGCCTCGCGGGCCTCGGCGACGACGGCCGACGCATCGCCCGGGACCGGGATGGCCCGGGCGCCGATCCCGGCCGCCACGGCGGCGGCCTTGGCGGCGTCGAGGTCGTTGACCACGACCGTGGCCCCCTCGGCGGCGAAGCGGTGGGCGAGGGCGGCTCCGATGCCGCCGCCCGCGCCGGTGACGACGACTCGCTGGTCCTGGTACGCGCTCACGGGATCACCTTTCATGGCCGGATGCCGGGCAGACTAACCGGTCGGTATGTCGGGGTGGAAGAGGGGCGGCGCCTAGCGTGGCCGGATGATGCTGTCGCGACGGGGGCTGCTGGGCCTGGCGGGAACGACGGGGGCCCTGGGCACCCTCGGGGCGGTGGGTGCGGCCCCCGGCCGGGCCCCGGCCCCGGCACCGCGGCCGGCGTCGGCAGGCGCTGCCGACCGGGTGCGCACCGGCTTCGAGCAGCTCGCCGCCGACGGCTACGCGGCGCTCGCCGGCCGGCGGGTCGGGGTCGTCACCAACCCCACCGGGATCACCGCCGACGCCCGCCACCTGGTCGACGTACTGCACGCGGACGCGCGGGTGAACCTGGTGGCGGTGTTCGGACCGGAGCACGGGTTCCGCGGGACGGCGCAGGCGGGCGACTCCGAGGCGGCGGGGCGCGATCCGGCGACCGGGCTGCCGGTGTACGACACGTACGGCCAGAGCGGGCAGAAGCTCGCGGACGTGTTCACGGCGGCCGGCATCGACACGGTCGTCTTCGACATCCAGGACGTCGGCGCCCGCTTCTACACCTACATCTGGACCCTGTACGACTGCATGCGCGCGGCCGCGCTCGCCGGCAAGGCGGTCGTCGTCCTGGACCGGCCGAACCCGGCGGGCGGGGTACGGGCCGCCGGCCCCGTGCTGGAACCCGCGTACGCGAGCGGCGTGGGCCGCGAGCCGATCGCGCTGGCGCACGGGATGACGGTGGCCGAACTGGCCCTGTTGTTCAACGGGGAGTTCCTGGCCGCGCAGCCGGTCGAGCTGCACACGGTCCGGATGACCGGGTGGCGGCGGGACTCCTTCTTCGGGGCGACCGGACTGCCCTGGGTGCCGCCGAGCCCGAACGTGCCGACTCCGGACACGGCCCTCGCGTACGCCGGCACCTGCGTGTTCGAGGGCACCAACCTGTCCGAGGGGCGCGGGACGACCACGCCGTTCGAGGTGGTCGGGGCGGAGGGCGTGGACCGGCGGTGGGCGGAGGCGGCCGAGGCGCTGGGACTGCCCGGGGTGTGGTTCCGCGAGGCCTGGTTCACACCGACGTTCTCCAAGTTCACGGGGAAGGTGTGCGGCGGGGTCCGGCTGATCGTGCACGACCGGGCGGCCTTCGATCCGGTGCGCGCCGGGATCGGGCTGCTGGTGACGGCGAAGCGGACGTGGAGCGGGTTCGCGTGGCGCACCGACCACTGGATCGACCAGCTGACCGGCTCGGACCGGGTGCGCAAGATGGTGGACGCGGGGGCCGGGGTCGAGGAGATCGCGGCCGACTGGGCGGCGGGACTGGAGCGGTTCGCGGCGGTGCGGGGTCGGTACCTGCTCTACCCGTGAATCCGCGGGTGCGGGGGTCTGGCCGGGCGGGTGCCGCAGCAGGATGCTGGACGGCACCGGAGAGGCGGCCCGCGGAGGGGGACCCCATGTCGGACGGAACGGGCAGAAGTGTCGGTATCGGTATGGAGGTCGGTCCGTACGCGGAGCTGACCTTCGACTCCGACGGGGACGTGGACCGGAGCAGCCGGGATGCGGTGGCCGCGCTGGAGGCCACCGACCTCCTGGTCTTCGCGCACGGCTGGAACAGCGACCGGTCGACGTCGACCCGGCTCTTCGACCGCTTCTACGCGCCCTTCCCGGGGCTGGTGGGGGCAGGGGTGCGGCTGGGGTTCGTGGGTGTCGTCTGGCCCTCGATCCGGTTCTCGGACGAGCCGATCCCGGACTTCGACCCGCACGGCGCACTCGCCGAGCCGGGCCACGGGACGGCCCTGGACCCCGCCACGCTCCGGGCGCTCGGGGAGTTCTGGCCGGGACGGGTGGCGGAGCTGGACCGGGTCGCGGAACTGCTGGAGGACCGGCCGGAGTCGGAGGCGGCCTTCACCGAGTTCGGCGCGCTGGTACGGGAGCTGGCGGGCGTGGACACGGTGGATCCGGCGGGCACGGCCCTCCTGGGCCCGGCCGCGCCCGTGGTGACCGACGTTTCCGGCACCGGCGTGACCGGCGTGTCCGTGGTGACCGGCGTGCCCGGCGTGCCCGTGGTGACCGACGTTCCGGGCGTGCCCGACGTGCCCGAGGTGCCCGAGGTGCCCGTGATCTTCACGCTGGACGTGCTGGAGGTCTGCCGGGCCCTCACCGAGGCGCTGGCCAGGGCGGGCGCACTCCCCGGGGGCGCCGCCGAGCCGGCCCTCTCCCCCGGCGGCGGCCTGCACGCGCTGTGGAACGGCGCCAAGGAGCTGCTGCGGCAGGCCACGTACTACCAGATGAAGAAGCGCGCCGGGACTGTCGGCGAGCACGGACTCGGGCCGGTGCTGGCCGAACTGGCGGCGCACCGACCGGCTCTGCGGGTCCATCTGATCGGCCACAGCTTCGGGGCCCGGGTGGTCTCCTTCGCGCTGCGCGCGGTCCCGGACGGGGCCCGGTACGTGAAGTCCGTGACGCTGCTCCAGGGGGCCTTCTCCCACTACGCCTTCGCCGACCGGCTCCCCCACGACAAGGGCCGCGGCGGCGCCCTGCGCGGCATGCAGCGCAAGGCCGACGGCCCGGTGGTCGCCTGCCACTCCCCGTACGACGCGGCCCTGGGGGTCTTCTATCCGCTGGCCTCCCGGATGGCAGGGGATTCGGCCGGTCTCCTCGGTTTCGACGAGCGGTGGGGCGCGATCGGTCACGACGGGGTACAAGCGGTACCGGGCACCCCGCGGCTCACCCTCGACGCGGCCCTGCGCTCGGGGGTCCCGGAGGCCGGTTGCGTCAGTGTGGACACCGGGTCCGTGGTCCGGCGCGGGGGTCCCCCGTCGGGGGCGCACAGCGACATCTGCCACGAGGAGCTGGCCCGGCTCGTGGTTGCCGCGGGGCGCATGGGGCGCTGACTTCCGGCCATGTGCCACCCGCACGCCTCGTCCGCCCCCGCATGCGCCCGCACCTGACCGGGCATGTTGGGCACATCTCACGGTGCGTCGTCGTTCGACGTCGTACGACGCCACCCGGTGCGGGCGTGGGCGCGTTCGGAGGTGAAGGTGTGATGGCGGGATTCCGAAGTCTTGCGTACCAGGTGCGGGACGCACGCAATGACCGTGCACTGCGGCGCCATTCGCTGCGCCGCTGCCTGGAGCGGTTCGCTCCGTACGGGCACCGGGCGACGTGGTGGCACCTGTGCGACCGGCACGGCATCGCCCCCGAGGACCGGGCGGCCGATCCGCAGCGGCTGGTCGCGGCGCTGGAGGAGCTGGAGGACGCGCGGGCGGTCTGGCTGGAGTACGAGCGCCAGTTCGCGGAGCGGCGCCGCCGCGAGAAACACCACGGGCTGCGCCGGCCGGAGTGGGCGTGGGGCGGCAGCGGGGATGCGGTGGTGCGGTGCGCCGATCCCGGAGTGCGGCCGGACGGGACGCTGGGCGACGTGCTGCGGCGGCTGGTCGCGGCACTGGAGTCGGAGCCGGGGACGGGCTGCCCGGTCTGCGGCGAACAGGAGCTGCGCTGGCCCGCGCAGCTGCCCGGGCCGAGACGGGGGCCCCGCGCGGGGCATGGCCATTGGGAGGGGGCGTGGGCCTGGGACGGGCCGGTCTGTGCGGGCTGCGGGATCGTCGTGCCCCGGCCGGCGCTGGCCGGCTCGGCGTCGATGGCGGACCCGGCATCGGCCGGGGCGGCATGAGCCCGCGGGGACCGGTCGGGGCGCCGGGGCCGATATCCGTGCCGGGGCCGGTGCCTGTGCCTGTGCCGGTGTCGGTATCCGTGTCGGTGCCGGTGCCGGTGTCGGTGCCGGTGCCGGTGTCGGTGCCGGTGTCGGTGTCGGTGTCGGTGAACGGTACGCGCAGCGCCGCCGACGGGACCGCCGTGCCCCTGTCCCCGCAGGACGTGGTGGAGTCGGCCCTCGGGGCGGTCGCCGCCGGGGCCGGGGAGGTGCTGGTGCATCCGCGGACCCCGTGCGGCCGGGAGAGCCTGTCGCCCCGGGTCGTGGGGCCCGTGCTGGAGGCGTTGCGGGGCGCGGGGGTCTCCGTACCGCTTTCGGTGCCGGCGGGCATCGGGGCCGAGCCGGATCCGGCGGGGCGGCTGGAGCGGGTCCGTTCGTGGACCGTGTTGCCCGACCGGGCGGTGGTGCCGTTCGCGGAGCCGGGGGCCGAGGAGCTGGCGGAGGCCCTGCTGGCGCGGGGCGTGGCGGTGGACGCGGTGGTTCCGCTGGGCGGCCCGGGCGCCGGGCGGGGGCCGGGGCCACTGACGCGGTTCCTGGCCTGGCCGGTCCGGTACCCGGCGCGCCTGCGGCTCGTGGTGGAACTGGCCACGGCCGATCCGGCGCTGGTGGCGGGGCTGCGGTGGCTGCCGCCGGTGCCGCTGCTGCTGTTCGGGCGGGAGGCCGCCGCCTGGCCGGTGCTGCGGCTGGCCGCGCAGTGCGGTGCGGGCGTCCGGACCGGCGTGGGCGACGTACTGCACCTGCCCGACGGGCGGCCGGCGCGGTCGAACGCGGAGCTGGTGGCGGCGGCCCGCGAGACGGCTGCCGCGCACGCCCCGGCTACAGCCTGGAGCCGGTGAGCCGCTCGCCGAAGACGTCGTCCGGGTTGGACAGCGTGCAGTTCTTCAGCGAGAGGCAGCCGCAGCCGATGCAGTCGGTCAAGTGGTCGCGCAGGCGCATCAACTGGGCGATCCGCTGGTCGAGTTCAGCGCGCCAGTCCTCCGAGAGCCGGGCCCAGTCCTCGCGGTTGGGGGTGCGTTCCTCGGGGAGCTGCGCGAGTGCGTCGCGGATGGCGGCGAGCGGGATGCCGACGCGCTGGGCGGCGCGCACGAATGCCACACGGCGCAGCGCGTCACGGCTGTAGCGACGCTGGTTGCCGGCGGTGCGGCGGCTGCTGATCAGGCCCTTGGTCTCGTAGAAGTGCAGCGCGGAGACGGCCGCGCCGCTGCGGGCGGACAGCTGGCCGACGGTGAGTTCGTGGATTTTTTCGGGAATCTGCGGCACGACGCCGAGGGTAGTCGGCCGGTCCGACATTCGTGGACAGACCTGTCGTTGACAGATACAGGCGACCCCACCATGCTGAGCAAGCGCTTATTCGCTCAGGAGAGGGAGAGGCATGGCCGAGCCGAGGATCTTCACGTCCGCCGAGGAACTGCGTGCAGGGATCGGGGAACCGCTCGGCCCGAGCGGGTGGCTGGAGGTGGACCAGAAGCGGATCGACCTCTTCGCCGATGCCACCGGTGACCACCAGTGGATCCACGTCGATCCGGCCCGCGCCGCGGAAGGGCCCTTCGGCTCCACGATCGCGCACGGTTATCTGACACTGTCGCTGCTGCCGAGCCTGGTGCCGCAGATCATGCGGGTCGAGGGCATGAAGATGGGCATCAACTACGGCACGGACAAGGTCCGTTTCCCGGCGCCGGTGCCGGTCGACTCGCGGCTGCGCGCCACCGCCGTGATCACCGGGGTCACGGAGGCGGGCGGCGGAGTCCAGGTGACGGCGACGGTCACGGTCGAGCGCGAGGGCGGCGACAAGCCGGTCTGCGTCGCGGAATCGGTGTCCCGCTACTACTTCTGAAGCAGGCCGGGGCCGGCGGACGCGGCGGGGCCGTCCGGGGTCGCACCCACCATGCGCAGCACGAGGTCGGCGTAGAGCGCGCCGACCTCGTCGGGCGTGCGGCGCCCGGCCGCGTTGAACCAGCGGGCCACGTCGATGCACAGGGACAGGACGGCGAGGGTGGTGCCGGGGACGTCGGGCACGTCGAACTCCCCCGCCGTGACGCCGTCGGCGAGGATGCGGCGGACGGCGGCATCGCTCTGCCGGCGCAGCTCCACGATCTCGGAGCGGTGCTCCGGGGCGAGGGCGTCGAGCTCGTACTGGACCACGCGCGCGGTCGTGTGGTGCGCGGCGTGCCAGAGCACGAAGGACCGTACGGCGGCGTCGAGCCGCTCGGAGGCCGTACCGGGGCCGGAGGCGGCCGTCTCCAGGATCTCCAGGGCCTTGTCGTGGCCGATCCGGCTGATCCGGTGGAGCAGTTCTTCCTTGGTCTTGTAGTGGATGTAGAGCGCGGCCGGACTCATTCCGGCCCGTCCTGCGATGTCACGTGTGGTGGTGGCGTGGTACCCGCGCTCCGCGAACGCTTCGACCGCGGCGACGAGCAGCCGCCGCGCGGCGTCGGGGGTGACCTCCGACCACGGCCGGTAGCCGCCGGTCGTCTCCTCCGCGCTGTCCATCGCTCGCTCACCCTCTTCGTTTCCGTGGAAGGAACACCTTACCGGAGGGTGAGCAAGCGCTTAGCCGAGATGGTCGACACGGCGGCCGCCCCGTGCTCAGACCTTCGGCTGGAACGGGTCGTAGTCGGCCATGATCTTCTCCATGCGGGCCTGGTCGACCCGGCTGACGATCTGCGTGAGCTCCTGGCGGTCGCGGATCACCTTGGCGAGGGTGAAGGCCGAGGTAGTGAGGTAGAGGACCGCGATGCCGAGGAAGGCTCGGACCCAGCCGTCCACCTGGAGGTGGTAGATCCCCAGGGTCACGGCACAGATCGCGACGCCGAAGGACGCGACGGCCTGGCCGTAGTACGCCGTCGAGTTGCGCTGCTTGACCGGTGTCTCGTTCATGGACCCAGCATCGGACGGCGTGACCGGGGCCACATGCGCGCACGTACTCAGGTGCGTACTCAGAAGGTGCGCATGCGGAAGGTGCGCACTCGGAAGGGGTGCGTTCAGAAGGGTGCGTTCAGAAGGGTGCGTTCAGAAGGCGGAGACGCCGGTGCGGGCACGGCCGATCAGCAGCTTCTGGATCTGACTGGTCCCCTCGTACAGGGTCATGACGCGCGCGTCGCGCAACAGCTTGCCCGCCGGGTACTCGTCGATGTAGCCGTATCCGCCGTGCACCTGGAGGGCGTTGCCCGCGGCACGCACGGCGGCCTCGGAAGCGAAGAGCTTTGCGGTGGAGGACTCGGTGGCGAAGGGCTGCCCGCGGTCGACGAGGTCGGCCACCCGCCAGGTGAGCAGGCGGGCCGCGTCCACGTCGACCGAGATGTCGGCGATCAGCTCCTGGACCAGCTGGTGGTGGGCTATGGGCTTGCCGAACTGCTCACGCCGGGCCGCGTACGAGACGGCCGCGTCCAGCGCCGCCTGCGCGATGCCGACGCAGCCCGCGGCGACCGACATCCGCCCCTTGGCCAGTGCGGACATCGCCACGGAGAAACCCTTGCCCTCGGGGCCGAGCATCACCGAGGCGGGGACGCGGACACCGTCGAGGGCGAGTTCGGCGGTGGCCTGGCCGCGCAGGCCGAGCTTGCCGTGGACCTCACGGCGGGTGAGCCCGGGGGTGTCGGCGGGGACGAGGAAGGCGGAGATCCCGCGGTGGCCCGGCTCGCCGCCGGTGCGGGCGAAGAGGAGGACCACGTCGGCCCAGGTGCCGTTGGTGATGAACATCTTGCTGCCGCTGATGACGTACGCGTCGCCCTCGCGCACGGCGCGGGTGGTGAGGCTGCCGGCGTCGGAGCCGGTGCCGGGCTCGGTCAGGCCGAAGCAGCCGAGCGCGTCGCCCGAGCAGAGGCGGGGCAGCCAGGCCCGCTTCTGCTCCTCGGTCCCCCAGGCGGCGATGGTCTTGGCGACCAGACCCAGGGAGACGGAGACGATCCCGCGCACCGCGGAGTCACCGCGGCCGAGTTCCTCGGTGACGAGGACGTAGGCGAGGTGGTCGCCGCCGGAGCCGCCGTACTCCTCGGGGACGGTCAGACCGAGGAAACCCAGGTCGCCGAGCTTCCTGACGATGGCCCGGTCCACGCTCTCGGCGCGGTCCCAGGCGGCGGCGTACGGGGCTATCTCGCGTTCGGTGAACTCGCGGGCGAGCCGGCGTACGGCCTCCTGCTCCTCGCTCAGCTCCAGGTTCACCGGGCACCTCCGGGGGTCCGGCGCGAGCTTAACTAGCACCGGTAGTTTTTTGCGGGCAGGCCCTACTATGTGGCGCATGGCCAGACCGCGCAAGCCCCTCCTGAGCAGAGACCGCATCGTTGAGGCGGCGGGTGCACTGGTGGACGCGGAGGGACTGGAGGCGGTGTCGACGCGGCGGCTGGCCGCCGCGCTGGGGGTCAGCGGGCCCTCCCTCTACAACCACTTCCGCACGAAGGACGAGATCCTGGACGCGGTCGCGGACGCGGTGAGCGCCAGGGTCGACTTGTCGATGTTCGAGCCGGCTGCGGGCCGGGGCTGGCGGGACGCCCTGCACGACTGGGCGCACTCCTACCGGGACGCACTGTCCGACCACCCGAACATCGTGCCGGTGCTGGCGCGCGGCCCGGGCCGGCGCCCGGCCGGCCTGCGGCTGGCCGACGCGGTGTTCGGCGCGATGACGGCGGCGGGCTGGCCACCGGCGCAGGCGACCCGGATCGGTGCGCTGATGCGGTACTTCATCCTGGGCTCGGCGGTGGGCTCGTTCGCCGGCGGGTTCGTGGACGACGAGGCGGCGTACGACCCGTCGGACTACCCGCACCTGGGCCAGGCCCATCTGCTGGCCGAGCATCGGCGCGAGGTGGACGACGGCGCCTTCGACACGGGCCTCGCGGCCCTGCTGGACGGCCTGGCCCTGCAGTACGAGGCGCTGACGGCAAGGTCACCGGGCGCCGCCGTGGCGGCGCCCGGACCCTGGGAGCCGGATCCGGATCCGGATCAGCGAGCCTAGAACGATCAGCGCGCAACGATCAGCGCGCCTGGAACACGATCAGCGAGCGGCCCCCCTTGCCCGTGAGCATGGCGTCGAAGGCGGCCGGGATGCCGTCGAGGGTGATGCGGTCGGTGACCAGGGAGGCCAGGTCGAGGCGGCCCGCGCGGACGTGATCGGCGATCACCGGGAGGTCGCGCGCGGGATCGCTGTTCCCGTACACGCAGCCGGTGAGGGTGCGGGCGAAGTGGAAGATCTCCAGGGCGTGGAACCCGACCCGCTGCTCCTTGCCGCCGATGCCGACGACCGTGGTGCGGCCGCCGCGGCGGGTGGAGTCCCAGGCTCCGCGGATGGACTCGGCCCGGCCGACGCACTCGACGGCGACGTCGGCGCCCTGCCCGCCGGTGAGGGCGCGGATCTGCTTGGCGGTGGTGTCGGAGGCGAGTACGAACTCGGTGGCTCCGGCCGCCCGGGCCAGTTCCTCCTTGGCCGGGGAGACGTCGACGGCAACGATGGGGCCGGCCTCGGCGATCCGGGCGGCCTGAAGGGCGGCCAGGCCGACTCCGCCGACACCGAAGACGGCGACGGACTCGCCGGGACGCACCCGGGCACTGTTGCGGACGGCGCCGTAGCCGGTGAGGACCGCGCAGCCGAGCAGGGCGGCCTCGGCGAGCGGGATCCCGGCGGGCGCGGGCAGCACGCAGTTGGCCGCCACGACCGTCTCCTCGGCGAACGCGGCCACGTTCAGCCCCGGGTGCAGCGGGGTGCCCTTGGTGTCGTGGGCGTAGACCGCGCCGACGCCGCTGAGCGCCTTGGCGCAGAGCCAGACCTCACCGATGGTGCAGTGGTGGCACTGCCCGCAGGACGGGGACCAGTTGAGCACCACCCCGTCGCCGGGGGCGACGTGGGTGACGCCCTCGCCGACGGCGAGGACCGTCCCCGAGCCCTCGTGGCCGAGGACGGCGGGGACGGGAACCGTCATGGTGCCGTCGGCGAGGGAGAGGTCGGAGTGGCAGACACCGGCTGCGGCGAGCCGCACCCGGACCTGACCGGGGCCGGGATCGGGCAGGACGATGTCCCGTATCTCCAGCGGGGCTCCGACTGCGGGCAGGATGGCGGCGCGGACCATGGTCGATTCCGTCTCTCGGGGGCTGAACGGCTGCGGGGCTCGGGGCGGCCGGGCGGCTGGGCGGCTAGAACTGCAGGGACTTGGTCTGGAGGTACTCGGCCAGGCCGTGCGGGCCGAGTTCGCGGCCGACGCCCGACTGCTTGTAGCCGCCGAAGGGCGCGAGCGGGTTGAAGCGTCCCCCGTTGATGTCGACCTGGCCGGTGTCCATGCGCCGCGCGAAGGCGACGGCCGTCTCCTCGTCGGCCGCCCAGACGGCGCCGCCCAGCCCGTACACCGTGCCGTTGGCGATGCGCAGGGCCTCGTCCTCGTCCTCGTACGGGAGGATCGACAGCACGGGGCCGAAGATCTCCTCCTGTGCGATGGTCATCTCGGGCGTGACGTCGGCGAACACGGTCGGGGCGATGAAGTACCCGCGCTCGTGCGGCGCGTCGGGGCCGCCGGCCACGAGGCGGGCACCCTCCTCGACGCCCTTGGCGATGTACGCGCGCACGCGGTCGCGCTGCTTGGCGTTGACGACCGGGCCGAGGCGGGTGCCCGGGTCGAGGGGGTCGCCGGAGGGGTACTTGGCGACGGCGGCGGCCGCGAGGGAGACCGCCTCGTCGTACTGGTCGCGGTGGACGAGCATCCGCGTGAGCGCGTTGCAGCTCTGGCCGGAGTTGTTCATGACGTGGCCCACGCCCGCCGCGACGGCCTTGGCCAGGTCGGCCCCGGGCAGGATGACATTGGCCGATTTGCCGCCGAGTTCGAGGGCGACGCGCTTGACGGCGGCGCCGGCCGTGGCGCCGATCTGCCGGCCGACCGCGGTGGAGCCGGTGAAGGAGACGAGGTCGACCCCTTCGTGCGCGGCCAGCGCCTGGCCGGCGACCGGGCCGGTGCCGGTCACCAGGTTGAACACTCCGGCCGGGATGCCCGCCTCGTGCACGGCTTCGGCGAAGAGCTGTGCGGTCAGCGGGGTGTCCTCGGCCGGCTTGAGGACGAGGGTGCAGCCGGCGGCGAGAGCGGGCGCCACCTTGGCAACGATCTGGTGCAGCGGGTAGTTCCAGGGCGTGATGGCCCCGACGACGCCGACCGGCTCCAGCAGCACGGTGGAGTTGCCGATCCGCTCTTCGAAGGCGTACGAGGCCCCCAGGTCGGCGAACGAGGAGGACACAGCGATCGGCGCGCCCACGTGGACCATCTCCGAGAAGCCCCGCGGGGAGCCGAGTTCGGCGGTGATGATCTCGGTGAACTCGGCCTTGCGGGCGACCAGCACGTCACGCAGCGCCCCGATCAGGGCGGCCCGCTCGGCCGGAGCCGTCGCCGCCCAGCCGGGGAGGGCGGCGCGTGCCGCGCGTACGGCCGCGTCCACGTCGTCGGCGGTTCCGGCCGGGACCCCGCCGATGACCTGCTCGTCCGCCGGGTTGATCACCTCGATCCGCTCGCGCCCGGCGGCGGGCCGCCATGCGCCGTCGATGTACATCCCGTCGTGGGCCTTCATGGCTTTTTCCTCCCGAGCACGCACCAGCGCGGTAGAGACCTGACCTCGTTCGACCACCCTACAAACTAGCGTCGGTAGTTTTCGGGGCGCCAGGGGTGCCCGGGATCAGATGATGCCGAAAAGCATCCCCGCCCCGAGGACGACGAGGGAGGTGAGGGCCGCCCATTTCACGGTGAAGCGGGTGTGGTCGCCGAACTCGACCTTGGCCATGCCGACGAGGACGTAGACGGCGGGAACCAGCGGGCTGGACATGTGCAAGGCCTGGCCGACCAGCGAGGCGCGGGCGATTTCGAGCGGGGAGACCCCGTGGGCGGCGCCGGCCTCGGCCAGCACCGGCAGCACGCCGAAGTAGAAGCCGTCGTTGGACATGAAGTAGGTGAGGGGCAGGCTGAGCAGGCCGGTGACCAGGGCCATGTGCGGACCCATGCCCTCGGGGACGGCGCCGACGAGCCAGTCGGCCATGTGCTTGACCATGCCGGTGCCACTGAGGACGCCGGTGAAGACGGCGGCGGCGAAGACCATGCCGGCGACGTTCAGGACGTTGTCGGCGTGCGCGGCGATCCGGGCCTTCTGGTCCGGCATGTGGGGGAAGTTGACGGTGAGGGCGAGGGCGGCGCCGAGGAGGAAGAGCACCGGGATGGGGAGCAGCTCCGTGATCATCGCGGTGAGGAGGGCGACGGTGAGGCCCGCGTTGAACCAGTAGAGGCGCGGACGCAGCGTCGGGCGGTCGGGGGCGAGCCCCTGGAAGCCGCCGCCCTGCACGGCGGAGCCGGCCGGTGCACCGCTGTCGGCAGGTCCGGTGCCGGCGGCGGGTCCGGTGCCCGAGACGGGGGCTGAGGACGGGCCGGATGCCGAGCCCGACCCGCCCGACCCGGTGGGCTCCGCGGCGGCCGTCCCGGATTCGACCGTCCCGGATTCGGTCGTCCTCGATTCGCTCGTCCTCGATTCGGCCGTCCCGGGTTCGGCCGTGCCGGCGTCGGCGGATCCCGTCGCGGCGACCAGCAGACGCTCCTCGACGGGCTCCGGGACCCGCCCGGACGCCTGTTCGCCGGTGCCGGGGATGGCCAGCGTCCCGATCCGCCGGCGTTCCCTGACGCCGAGGACGTACGCGAGGCCGAACACGAACAGCAGACCGACCCCGAGGGCGGGGATCATCGGGACGAAGATGTCGGAGGCGTCCAGCTTGAGGGCGGTGGCGGCGCGGGCCGTGGGACCGCCCCAGGGCAGGGTGTTCATGACGCCGTTGGCGGTGGCGGCGACGCCCGTCATCACCACCAGGCTGAGGCCGAGCCGCTTGTACAGCGGGTACATGGCCGACACGGTGATCATGAAGGTGGTCGATCCGTCGCCGTCGAGCGAGACGATCGCGGCGAGGACCGCCGTGCCGACCACGACCCGCACCGGGTCCGCCTTGCAGAACCGCAGGATGCCGCGCACGACCGGGTCGAACAGGCCGACGTCGATCATCACGCCGAAGTAGACGATGGCGAACATCAGCATGGCGGCGGTCGGCGCGAGTTTGCCGACGCCGTCGATGACGTAGTCGCCGAGGTGGGCGCCCTTGCCTGCGAACACGCAGAACAGCGCGGGAATGAGGACGAGCGCCGCGATGGGCGACATTTTCTTCAGCATGATCAGGACCAGGAAGGTGGCGATCATGGCGAAGCCGAGGAAGGTCAGCATGCAGGGAACGTAGGGGCCTCCTCATTGCGCCAACAAGACGTCCGGGCGTGAGCAATACGAGCAAAACCCCAGCTCAGGGCAGGGGTGTCAATTCGACGGGGAATCCGTTGAGCACCGCCGTGCCAGACAGCGGGTCGAGCCGGGAGCCGTCGAGCAGCTGGTTGACGTTGGCACCGGGCGCGGCGGAGGCGACGGAGAGGCGGGCCCCGTCACGGTCGTGGCCCCAGCCGTGCGGAAGGCTCACCACTCCGGTCCGGACGCTGTCGGTGACCTCGACGGGAACCTCCAGGCTGCCGCCGTCGGCGGTGATCCGGGCCAGGCCGCCCTCGGTGAGGCCGAGCCGCCCGGCGTCCAGCGGATGCACCTGGAGGGTGCAGCGGTTGGAACCTCCGGTGAGGGCCGGGACGTTGTGCAACCAGCTGTTGTTGGACCGCAGGTGGCGGCGGCCCACGAGCACCAGGGCGGTGGGGCGGTCGGCGAGCGCCGCGCGCAGCCTGGGGAGCTCGGCCGCGATCGGGTCCGGGATCAGCTCGATCCTGCCGCTGCGCGTCCTCAGCACGCCGGGGAGCCGGGGCCGCAGGGGGCCCAGGTCGATGCCGTGCGGGTGCGCGAGGAGCCGTTCCAGGCTGAGCCCCGCTCCCACTCCCGCTCCCGCTCCCGCCTCGGAGGCGGAGGCGGAGGCGGAGCCGGCCCCGAACCGGTCCCCGTACGGCCCGAGTCGGAGCATCAGGTCGAGCCGCCGCTCGGGGCCGCTCTCCCCGGTGAGCAGACCGGCCAGGCGCTCCGGGTCCTGTCCGTACAGCGGCGAGTGCGGGTCGGCGGCCTCCTTGGCGAGGGTGCCCTGGATGACCATGTCGTCCACGGCGTCCGGTGAGGCGGATCCGTGCATGCCGGACACGGCCAGGACGAGTCGGGCATGGATCTCGCACTCGTCGAGCCGCCCTGCTTCGAGGGGGACGGCGGCGCGGGTGTAGCGCACCTGGTTGCGGATGGCGAACCCGTTGAAGGCGAAGTCGTGGTGCGCGCTCTGTGAGGGCGGCGGCGGAGGCAGCACGACGTGGGCGTGGCGGGAGGTCTCGTTGAGGTACGGGTCGATGCTGACCATGAAGTCGAGGCCGGCCAGGGCCGCGTCGAGGCGCCGCCCGTCGGGTGCCGAGAGCACCGGGTTGGCGGCGATGGCGATAAGGGCACGGATGCGCCCCTCCCCCGGCGTCTCGATCTCCTCGGACAGGGCGGTGATGGGCAGTTCGGCCTTGGCCTCGGGATGGCCGCTGACCCGGCTGGTCCAGCGCCCCAGGGTGAAGCCCTTACCGGGACCGGCGGTGCGGGGCCGCGGCCCCGCGGCCGGGAGCGGGAAAAGGGCTCCCCCGGGCCGGTCGAGGTTGCCGGTGAGGATGTTCAGCACGTCGACCAGCCAGCTGGCGAGCGTGCCGTACTCGACGGTGCAGCTGCCGATCCGTCCGTAGACGGCGGCCGTGGGCGCGGCCGCGAGGTCACGGGCGAGGCCGCGGATCTCGGCGGCCGTGAGGTCGCAGGCGGGGGCGACGGCCTCAGGGGTGAAACTCCCGAGGGCCTCTGCGAGTTCCCCGAGCCCTTCGGTCAGTTCCTCCACCGCGCCGGGGGCGGCGAGCTCCTCCGCGAGGAGGGTGTGCGCGAGGGCGGCGAGCAGCAGGGCGTCGCTGCCGGGGCGCGGTGCCAGGTGGCGGTCGGCGAGCTTGGCCGTGCGGGTGCGACGGGGATCGACGACGACCAGGGTGCCGCCGCGGGCGCGCAGCGCCTTGAGCCGGCCGGGGAAGTCGGGCGCGGTGCACAGGGAACCGTTGGACTCGACCGGGTTGGCCCCGAGGAGCAGCAGGAAGTCGGTGCGGTCGAGGTCGGGGACCGGGATGGCGAAGGGGTCTCCGAAGAGGAGTCCGCTGGACACGTGCTTGGGCATCTGGTCGAGGGTGCTGGCGGTGAAGAGGTTGCGGGTGCCGAGGGCCTTGAGCAGCAGCGGCGGGTAGAGGGCGCCCGCCATGGTGTGCACGTTCGGGTTGCCGAGGACCACTCCGACGGACTGCGGGCCGTGCTCCTCCACGAGGGCCGGGATAGCGGCGGCGATGGCCTCGAACGCCTCCTCCCAGGTGGCCTCGCGCAGTCGGCCGTCGCGGCGGACGAGGGGCGTGCGCAGCCGGTCGGGGTCGGTGTCGAGCGCGCCGAAGGCCGCGCCCTTGGGGCAGATGAACCCGCGGCTGAACACGTCGTCGCGGTCCCCGCGGGCGCCGGTGACGGTCGTCCCCTCGATGCTGAGGGTGAGGCCGCAGGTGGCTTCGCAGAGCGGGCAGATGCGCAGGGCGGTGCGGGGCATGGGCCCTCCAGGGACGGCAGGCTGCGACGTGAACACGCTGGCGAGCCGAGCATACCGACCGGTAGGCACGGTGGGGAGGGGTGTGGTGGCGGGCCCAGTCGGCGGGGGCGGTCAGTCCAGTACGCGGGCCAGGTAGGCGTGCATCATGGCCCGGGTTTCGGCCACGATGCCGGGGTCTCCGGACGGGTCGGCGCGGAAGGCCAGCTTCGTCAGCGCGTCGGTGGCTTCGACGGCGACCAGGACCGCCCGTTCCAGGGTGGCGTCCGGGGCCAGACCGAGGTGCTCGCCGAGCAGTTCGGTGAGCCGTACGGCGACCAGCCGGTTGGGGTCCGCGGCCGGGCCTTCGGCCGGCGGCGCGGGCACCCCGAAGTCGACGAGCGCGAATCCGGGGACGGTGCGCTTCATCGCCAGGTACTCGTCCAGGACGGCGTCCACGACGGGGCGCCAGCCGCCGGCCGGGAGGGCGGCGAGGCGTTCGGCGATGCCCTCGGTGTAGCGGTCGAGGTTGCGGTGGGCGAGGGCGATGGCCATGGCCCGTTTGTTGCCGAAGAAGCGGTAGACCGAGCCGATGGGCACGCCGGCACGCAGGGCGACGGCGCGGGTGCTGAGGTTCTCGTACCCGGTCTCGTCCAGGAGTTCGGCGCAGGCGTCGAGGATCCGGGCGAGCCGGTCGGCGCTGCGCTGCTGGATCGGCGTACGGCGCATGGGGTGGGCGGGGGGCACGGGGTCCATCATGCCGCTCCCGCCCTCCCGGTTCAGCAGGAGCGTCAGTTCAGGAGGAGGCCGATCCCGCCGATCGTGTAAACGATCATGAGCGTGAGCAGTGGCAGCTGCCCGGCGACGGCCCTGGCGGGCGGGAAGAGGCGTACGGAGCGGTCGTGGGCGGCGATCACGCCGAGTACGTGACCGGTGACGACGGCGATGATCTGGAGGGCGGCGAGACCCCCGGGGCCCAGTGGTGGCAAGGGTTCGGGGGCGTTGTCAGTGCCCAGTGCCATGCTTACTGTGCGTGGTCCTTCGGTGACGAAGAGGGAGAAGTAGTGGGCGATGAGATAGCCGAGTGCGATCGGTACGAGTGAGTGCGCGAAGGCGGTCAGCGGGCCCGGGTGCGGGCCGCAGACGAGGCGGGTGGCCGCTGCGCACAGGCAGTAGAGGGTGGCGACGAGGGCGATGGAAGCGAGCAGTCCGAGCGTGGCCGTGGGGGTGCGGCCGAGGGGGGAGGTCTGGAGCGTGTTGATCCACGACGGGTCGTCGGAGTAGCCGTCGTAGGCGGTGGAGCCGAGCAGGACGCAGACGGTGGCGACGAGTCCGGGCCGCTCGGGTGTCGCGTCGAGTCCGTGGAAGGGGTTGCGCAGGACGAGGCGGCCGTCGCTGCGGCGGCCGAGGGGGGAGAGCCGGGCCAGGAGGGCGGAGTAGGCCTCGAACGCGTCGGCGTCGGCGAACCAGCGCTCTCCGAAGCGGGCGGCGAGTGTCAGTTGGACGGCGGCGTAGCCGATGAGGGCGGCCAGAAGGGTGGGGGTGGATGCGGGGTCCGGAGCGGCGAGTTCGAGCCAGGTGAATCCGAACAGTGTGGCGGCGGCCGGCCATTGGCCGAGTCGGTTGGGAAGGGGGGCGTGGGTGTGCCGCCGGGCGCGGGGCAGTCGGCGGCCCAGGCGGTAGAGGGTGCGGAGCGGGTTGAGCAGGCGCCAGACGGGGCCCAGGAGGAGGGAGGCGGGGACGAGACCGACCCAGAGGAGTACGTAGACGGCGCCGGGGGCGGGGTTTCGCCCGGGGTCGTCAGGGCCGAGGAGGAGCGAGAGGAGGACGGCGAGCGCGGCGGTGAGGCCGAGCCCGCGCAGGGCGGTGCGGGTGGCCGGCGCGTCGGCGATCCGCTCCAGGGCGGCGGGCAGGGCGAGGCCTGACCGGTCGCCACGGAAGCGGGAGGAGGACCAGAGCAGACCGAGCACGAGGAAGGAGACGAACAGCGCGGCGAAGGCTCCGGCGAACGCGTAGAAGGGAGAGATCGGCAGATCGTGCCGGGACCCGATCCCGTGCGCGAGCAGGGTGGGCGGATCGGCCGGGCGAAGGACCACGCCCCGACCCCCGCCACCGCTGCCCGCACCGGGTACGGCACCCGGCCCGACCGGGATCACCACGGGCCCCCGCCCCGCCCCGGCCGCCCGCCACGGAAGGGGCACGCGGCCGCCCACACCCCGCCCACGGACCCGGTCCGTACCGCCACCGCCGGTGCCGGTGCCGGTATAGACCGGGCCGGTACGAACGGGGCCGGCACGGACCGGGCCGGCACCAACGAGGCAGGTACGGCCCGGGCCGGCACTGACCGGGTCGGCAGGGACCGGGCCGGCGCGAACGGGGCCGGTATTGACCGGGTCTGTTGGGCAGGGGTCATCGGACCAGGAGCTGGGTCAGGACGAGGTGGGACCCGTGGGTCTCGACCTCGAAGAGACCGGTACGGTCGGCCGTCAGGACCAGGGTGGCCTCCTGACCTGCCGGCAGAGCGAGTTCCTTGTCGTAGCCGTGGACGTGCAGGGTGTCCGCACGGTCGCTGGTGACGTGCAGGGCGACACGTTCCCCGCGCCGGAGTTCGGTGCGGCCCGGGGCGGGGGTGACCTTGCCGTCCCGGACGGTGAGGGTGACGGCGCGGTCGGCCTGCGCCTCCGACGGCACCGGCGTCGGCACCGGTGTCAAGGGGGGCGGGGTATGGCTGTGGCCGCCGCTCTGGCCCGGGGCGGCGGCGGTGAGTTGCAGCGTGCCCTCGATCGCCTTGCCGGTGACGGCCCAGGCGGTGTGGTCGTCCGCGTAGAGGCGGACGGTCAGGGTGTGCGCGCCCTCGGGGACCTGCGCGGCGGGCAGGTGGAACCAGGGGCCGTACACCCGGGCCAGTTTGCGGCCGTCGAGCTCCAGGTGCGCGTGGCCGGCGCCCGGGAGGGCGGCGCCGCCGGTGCTGTCGGGGGTGAAACGGAAGTTCTTCACCGTCAGCTGCAGGTTCCAGCCGTCCTCGGAGTCGGGGCGGGCGGCGAGCTGGACCTGCGGCGCACCCTCGGCCGGGACCTCGCGGAGCCGGTGCCCGGTGGGGTCCTGGGCGTCGAGCAGGGTGCCGACGCTGCCGGTGGCCTGCTCGTGGCCGGTGCCGGGCTTGTGGTGGGTGGTGGCCCGTCCGCCGCAGCCCGTCGCCGTGCCGCCGGTGAGCAGCAGGACGAGCGCGAGGAGGGCCGCGGTGCGGGCCGCCCGCCGGGGCCGCGCTCCTGCGGGCGGCACCCTGACGGGTAGCCCCCCGAGAGGCGGCGGCCCCCCGACGGGCGGCACTCCCCAGCCGTCGCACCCGAGGGGGCCTGCGCCTGCGGCCCGCTCGGCGCTCACTGCGCTCCTCCTTCGGTCACCAGCGCGCCCGTGCCCCGGCCGCCTGCGGGGTCCGCTCCCGGATCGGCCGGGGACGGGGGCGCCGGACGGGCGGGGCGGGACGCGGCGATCGTCGCCCACAGCACCCAGGGGACGGCGACGAGCGCGCGGATCCAGGCGGGGCCGACGGGGATCCAGGGGATCATCAGGACGGCCTTGTCGAAGGCGTCCAGCAGGGTGAGCACCGCCAGCAGCAGGGTCAGCCGCGCCAGCCAGGGGCGGGTGGGGCGCAGGGCGAGGCCCGCGCCCGTCCACCACAGGCCCAGCAGGAGCAGCGCCAAGGCCGGTACGAAGGTGCCGACGAGCGGCACGGTGGAGCCGGCCACGTCCAGGGCCAGCCCGGCCAGGCCCAGCAGTGAGGCGGCCGCGCCCAGCCGGGAGCCGCGCAGGCGGCGCCACCACAGCACCCCGCCCACCAGGGCCAGGACCGCCGCGACGGCCAGTGCGATCTGGGTCTCCACCCGCTCCGCGCCGCGCGCGCCGTACCAGTCGCAGCCGGCCGGGAGTCTGCGCGCCTGGACGTTGTAGTCGGCGCAGACCAGCAGCTGGGCCAGTTTCACGGGCTCGCCCACCAGCCGGGCGGAGGCGCCCGACACCGCGCCTCGGCGTCCGCCGCACTCCGGGAGCGTGCCCGGGGTGGAGCCGTCGGGTCCGGGCTGCCAGCAGTTGCCGCGCCCCTGGCCGTCCCACCACACGTCCATGCCGTTGGGGCGGTCGGCGCCGGACTTGTCCTTGCCGAGCACGTTCCCGGCGTAGCGGTTGTGGTGGGAGGTGTCGGCCTGCTTCGACCATTTCTCCTCGCCGCGGATGAAGGCCGGGACCGCCGAGAGGAAGAAGCCCGCACGCCGGTGTCCGTACACCCAGTTGTTCTCGTAGACGTTCCAGTTGCCGCCCGCGGTGACGATGCCGGTGCCCGGCGGCATGGAGATCTGCGGGCAGACCACCCCCTGCTCGTAGCCGCGCTCGATCGGCGGCTTGGCGCAGGTGCCGTCGGCGACGTGGCCGTAGTAGTCGGCGTTGTTGTCGTGGATCAGGTTCCGTTCGAACCTGGCGTGGTTCTGCGGGAGTCCGGGGTGGCCGGGGAAGGCGCTGTCCATCGAGGCGCCGCCCATGTTCTGGTCGAACTCGTTGTCGTGCACCCACACCGAGTCTCCCGCGGTGCCGGAGTAGCCCACCATGTTGTGGTGGCTGTGGCAGCCGGTGATCTCGATGGAGTAGCGGGGCACGTCGTAGCCGCGCCCGTCGTTGATGTTCGAGGCGCTGCCGGGGTAGATGCCGGAGTCGCCGTTCCCGTACGACTCGCAGTTCTTGTAGAGCCCGTGGTCGCTGGCGAAGGTCAGGAAGCCGTACTCGTCGTTCCACCGGGTCAGGACGTCATCGATGACGAACCCGTCGCCCGCCAGCACGTACAGCGAGTTGAAGGTGGTGCGCTGGGCCGTGAAGTTGCGGAAGTAGATGCCGTCGGACTTGTCGGCGCGGATCGCGTTCAGCTTCTGGTACTTGGCGTCGATGACGACGTCGAGGCGGGTGGCACCGGTGCCCTCGATCTGGAGGTCGGTCTTGCCGAGGACGGCGACGAGGTTCTGGTTGTGGCGGCACCGGACCTGCTGCTCGTAGCTGAGGATCTGGTAGCCGAGCGCCGAGTCGGGGGCCTTGAGCGCGGCGCACTCCCCGGTCGGTTTCGGCAGTGACGGCTCCTCCTCGTACAGGCCGGGGAGGATCGCGATGTTCATGCCGGGCCGGTCCACGGCGTCGACGGCCTCCTGGAGATGCCGGTAGCCGCTCTTCTCGCACCTCTCGTACAGGGCGAGGTTGCGCTGCTTCAGCTCCTGCGGGAAGGCAGATATCCGGCGTTCGAAGGCGGGCCGGTCGGTCTTGCAGACCAGCAGGTCCGGCTCGGCCCTCCGGTACTGCGGTACGGACCCGGTGCCGTCCGGCAGGGTCACGGGGCGCTCCTCGTGCGCGCGGGCGGCGGGCGCGGCGGCGAGGAGGGACACGAGGGCGAGGAGAGCGGCGAGGAGCGCCGCCGGCACGGCAGGGAACCTGCGGGTCCACGACATGCGCGTGAGAGTAGAGCAATGTTCATCTTTTTGGATCCCCCGCGGCACGGGGAATCACACCGCCCTGGACCGCCGCCCCGCACCGATCCGGCCGGTCGGACCGGGGAGCCATTGACGCGCAGCCCGCGGAATCCTACTGTCGACCATAGGATTCCTTCGACAGCCACAGAGCGGGAGCACCCATGAGCGAGCAGGCCAGGAAGACGGCGGAGGCACTGGAGTACCTCACCGGCTTCGGCAACGAGCACAGCTCGGAGGCCGTCCCCGGCGCCCTGCCGCCCGGCCGCAACTCGCCCCAGCGCGCCCCTCTCGGCCTGTACGCCGAGCAGCTCAGCGGCAGCGCGTTCACCGAGCCCCGCTCGCACAACCGCCGCTCGTGGCTGTACCGCATCCGCCCGTCGGCGGCCCACCCGCCGTTCACCCGGATCGACAACGGCGCCCTGCGCTCCGCGCCCTTCACCGAAGCTCCGGCGGACCCCAACCGGCTCCGCTGGAACCCGCTGCCCGACCCGGCCCCCGGCACCGACTTCCTGGCCGGCCTGTGGACCCTGGGCGGCAACGGCGACAGCACGCAGCGCACCGGCATGGCCATCCACCTCTACTCCGCCAACACCTCCATGACCGATCGGGTGTTCAGCGACTCCGACGGCGAGCTGCTGATCGTCCCCGAGCGCGGCGGCCTGCTGCTGCGCACCGAGCTCGGCCTGCTCAGCGCCGGCCCCGGCGAGGTCGCGCTGATCCCGCGCGGCGTGCGCTTCCGGGTGGAGCTCCTGGACGACGACGCCCGCGGGTACGTCTGCGAGAACTACGGCCGCCCCTTCGAGCTGCCCGACCTCGGCCCCATCGGCGCCAACGGCCTCGCCGCCGCGCGCGACTTCCGGGCCCCGGTGGCCGCGTACGAGGACGTCGAGCGCCCGACCGAGGTGGTCAACAAGTTCTGCGGCAACCTCTGGTCCGCCACCTACGACCACTCCCCGCTCGACGTCGTCGCCTGGTACGGCACGCACACCCCGTACGTGTACGACCTGCGCCGCTTCAACGTCCTGGGCTCCATCAGCTACGACCACCCGGACCCGTCGATCTTCACCGTGCTGACCTCGCCCTCGGACACACCGGGGCTGGCGGGCGTGGACTTCGTGGTGTTCGCCCCGCGCTGGCTGGTCGGCGAGGACACCTTCCGCCCGCCGTACTTCCACCGCAACGTCATGAGCGAGTACATGGGCCTGATCGAGGGCGCCTATGACGCCAAGGCCGAAGGCTTCGTGCCCGGCGGCGGCTCGCTGCACAACATGATGTCCGCGCACGGACCGGACCGCGAGACCTTCGACCGGGCCAGCGCCGCCGAACTGAAGCCGCAGAAGATCGACGACGGCCTGGCCTTCATGTTCGAGACCCGCTGGCCGATCACCGCAACCCCCCAGGCTGCCGGCGCCGATCACCTCCAGCGCGGATACGACGACGTCTGGCAGGGGCTCCAGCGGCACTTCCGCGCCTAGTATCGCTACGCGCCACGTGCCCCACGCCCCGTCCGTACGGAGAACCACCCGTGACCGCCTTCGCCCCCGACTCGCTCGTACTCAACCGGAAGCTGCCGCTCTGGTACCAGGTCTCGCAGTCGCTGCGCGCCTCGATACTGGGGCGCACCCCGGACGCCTCGCTGCGCCTGCCCACCGAGGAGCAGCTCGCCGAGCACTACGGGGTGAGCGTGCTGACGATGCGCCAGGCGCTCAAGGAGCTGGAGGGCGAGGGGCTGATCAGCCGGCACCGGCGGCGCGGCACGTTCATCGAGCCGGGCGCGCGGCGCGGGGCGCCGGTGCGGCTGCTGGGTTCGGTCGACGCGATCGTCGCGCAGCAGTCGGGCGATCGTACGACGGTTCTCGGCCGTGAGCGGACGGCCGTGTCCGGGGAGCTGCTGGAGCACTTCCCGGATACGGCCGAGGTGGTCACGTACCGGCGGCTGCGCCATGACGGCGAGAGCGGCGAGCCCACCAACTGGGCGGAGAACGCGGTGCGGCCGGAGGTCGCCGAGGCGGTGGACCTGGCCGATCTGGCGCGCTGGCCGATGACCAAGGTGCTGCGTGACGTGGTGGGTGTGAAGATCAGCCGGATCACGGACACGGTCGAGGCGCGGCTCGCCGACCCGGAGACGGCGGAGCTGCTCCAGGTGCCACTGCTCAGCCCGATCCTGCACTACACGGGCGTGACGTACGACGAGGAGGGCCGGGTCGTGGACGTGGCGCGGATCCGCTATCGGGGTGACCGGTTCTCATTCACGGTGACCGTCGACGCCACCTGACCCGTTCCTGCGGAAGGGGCCGGGCCCCCACCTCCACGGGGCGCCGTCCCCACTTCCCCGGGCCGCTTCCCGACGTCACTTCTCCTCGTCGTCCCTGCCGCGCTCGCCCTCCGCCTGCGACGGCGTGGTCCGCATCGTCTGCGGGTGCCGCTGCGTCTTCTCCTTCTCGTCCATGTCCTCGTCGAGCCGCTCGCCCTCGGCCTGCGACGGAGTCGAGTATTCGTCGTACTGGCTCATGACCGCTCCCGCTCCTCGCCATCGGAACACATCCGTACGGAACACGGAACATATCCGTATATAGGGAGCGTAGCTCTTCGGCTCGCACTCAGCCCGGCCGCTGCCGCCCGTCGCTACCATCTGCCGGGTGAGCGCTGACGTACCGCTGCTGGACGATCTGATGCCCTGGGCCGTGGGCGGCCTGCGCCTGGGCCGGGCCTGGGTGTCGGCTCCCGACCCCGCGGCCCTGCGCGCCCGCTGGACGGCCCTGACCGGGGCCGAAGGGGCGGAGCGGGACCGCCTGTTCCGCCCGACCCGGACCCGTACGCCCACCACCGGGGCGGCCGCGCTGCCCGGCCGGCGCTCGCCGTCGACCGCCCGCTTCGCCGATGCGCCGGGCCCCTGCCCGGACCCCGTACGAGTGCTGCGGGGCCCCTTCGACGAGCAGTGGCTGCTGCCCGACCAGCGGCTCATCGATACGGCCCGGCCGGAGCTGTGGCGGGTCCTCGACGAGCACCAGCTCTTCGCCGTCGAGACCCCGGAACTGCTGGTCACCACACACCTCCCGGTCGGCCGCCTGGGCCGGATCCGGCCGCTGCACCGGCGCCCCGGCGGCGCGGAGCCCAATTTCGCGCCCGGCCTGCTGCCGCTGCTCGGGGAGCGGTACGGCGGCTGGGTCACCCCGCAGGACGTGCTGTGCTGGATCCTCGCGGCGGGCCGCCCCGGGCCCCGGGGGTACGAGGTCCCGCTCACCGGCGACCCCGGGCGCTGGCGGGCCGGGCTGGAACTCGGGCACCGGCTGCTCGCCGTCCAGCTGCGCGGCGGGCCCGGCGCCGAGCCGCCCCGGCTGCCGGGCGGCCGGCGCCCGTACGTCCGCTCGGCGGTGCAGGGCTGGCCGGACGGGCTCGGGTACGACGCGGAGAACGAGACCCTCAGCCTCGGCTCCGGAGCGGTCTCCCCCGTGCCTCCGGCCGCCTGGGAGTACGAGGTGCAGGGCGGCACCCGGGTGCTGGAGGCCTGGTTCGCCGCCCGGAGCGCCCACCGGGACCCCGAGGCCGACGGGCTGGAGGCGCTCGGGCCGGCCGAGTGGCCGCAGGCATGGACCTCGGAGCTGCTGGCGTTGGTGACCACCTTGGCGCTGCTGGCCGATCTGGCTCCGGAGCGGGCGGCGTTCATCCCCGGCCCGCTCCTGCCGGCCGGGGTGCTGGCGGCCGCCGGGGTGCTGCCGCCGCCGCGCTGGGCCCGGCGCCCGGCCTCCGTGCTGGACCACCAGGAGGAGGGCCCGGGCGGCCAGTTCGCCCTCCTCTGACCGGGCACCACCCCGCCCGGACCCCGGCCCGGCCCGGGTCCGGAGCTCGGTCCGGCCGGGGTTCGCCCCGGGTCTGGGTTCGCCCCGCCCGGCCCAGCTCCGGGACTCGTCCGCCCCGGCCCGCCCCAGGTCCGAGGTCCGGCCGCCCCGTCCCGCCCCAGGTCCGAGGTTCGGGCCCCCGCCCAGCTCCGGGACTCGTCCGCCCCGCCCGGCCCAGGCCCGGGGTCCGGCCGCCCCGCCCGGCCCGGGTCCGGGGTTCGGCCCCGTTCCGGGGTCCGGCCGCCCCGCCCCGCCCCTGGTCCGGGGCTCGGCCGCCCCGGCCCGCGGGGCCCGGTCGGTCAGCCGTCCGCCGGGGCCCAGGCTCCCAGGAGCCGGGACACGGTGCGGTCGAAGACCGCGGACAGGTCGTTTGCCGCCTCCGCCACCGGGTGGGCCCCGGCGAGTGCCGCCGCCAGCAGCGGGTACTCCCCCGTCGCCAGCCGGGAGGCCAGCCACGCCGTCCGCACGCGCTCCTCGGCGGCCTCGCTCCACGGGAGCGACCGGGCCCGTTCCGCCATGGCCAGCTCGCTCGCCACGAAGGCGGCCACCGAGCCGTTCACCGCCGCGACGAGCTCCAGTTTCTCCGGCCCCGACACCTCCAGCGGGCCCAGGCAGTCCAGGCTGTGCTCCAGGTAGCGCAGGGCGTTCGGGCCGAAGCCGTAGACGGGCGACAGCAGCCGGGGCAGCCACGGGTGGCGGTGCATCAGCTCGCGCGTCCGGCGGGCGAGCGCGAGCAGGTCGGCCCGCCAGTCCCCGGTCGGCGGGGTCAGCTCGTACTCCCCGCTCACCGCGTCGACCATCAGCTCGTACAGGTCCTCCTTGCGCGGCACGTAGTTGTAGAGGGACATCGTCCCGGCGCCGATCCCGGCGGCCACCCGCCGCATGGAGACGGCCTCGATCCCCTCCGCGTCCGCGATCCGCACAGCTTCGGCCGCGATGGACTCGCGGGTGTGCGCGGGCCTGGGCCCGCGGCCGGCCCGGGCGGGGCGGGTCCAGATCACTTCGGGTGCGGCGGGTCGCCCGCTCGCTGCCATCACTCGATCACCTCGCCCCCATCCTAGTTACGTACACCGTACGTAGTGGGGTAGGGTCCCACCCATGACAACTACGTACGCTGTACTGAGTGAAGGCTTGGAGAAGCGTTTCGGCAAGGTGCACGCCCTGCGCGGCCTCGATCTGGCCGTGCCGGACGGCTCGGTCTGCGGCCTCCTCGGCCCCAACGGCGCCGGAAAGACCACCGCGGTGCGGATCCTGACGACGCTCACCCGGCCCACGGGCGGCCGCGCCCTCGTCGCCGGCCACGACGTCACGCGCGATCCGGCCCTCGTCCGCCGCGCCATCGGCGTCACCGGCCAGTACGCCTCCGTCGACGGGGACCTGACGGGCCGCGAGAACCTGCGGCTCTTCGCCCGCCTCGCCGGACTGCGCGGACCGGCCGGGCGGGCCCGCGCCGACGAACTGCTGGAGCGCTTCGGCCTGGCCGAGGCCGCCGACCGGGTGGCCGCCACGTGGTCCGGCGGGATGCGCAGGCGGCTCGACCTGGCCGCCGGGCTGATCACCCGGCCACGGGTGCTGTTCCTCGACGAGCCCACCACCGGCCTCGATCCGGCGGCCCGCGAGCACATCTGGACGGCCGTACGGGCGCTCGCCGAGGAGGGCACGACCGTCCTGCTCACCACCCAGTACCTGGAGGAGGCCGACCGCCTCGCCGACGACGTCGTGGTCGTCGACCGCGGCCGCGCCGTCGCGACCGGCACCCCGGACGGGCTCAAGGCCCGGATCGGCGCGTACGCCGAGGTGACCGTCGCCGGGGCCGCAGCGCTCGACGGCGCGGCCGTGGTGCTCGACCGGCTGACCGGCGGCCGGCCCGTACTCGACCGGCAGCGCCTGACCGTCGGGGTGACGGTCCCGGCCCAGGGACTCACCCTGCCTCTGATCATCCGCGAGCTCGACCGGGCGGGGGTCCCGGTCACCGACGCGAGCCTGCGCCCGCCCACCCTCGACGAGGTGTTCCTGCGCCTCACCCGGACCCCCGTCGCCGGCACCCCCCTCGCCGGCAGTCCCCTGATCCCCACCGCCCCGGCGGAGAAGGAGCACGCGCCATGAGCACCCTGCTGTCGGACGGCGGCGCCGTCCTCACCCGCCAGCTACAGAAGACCCGGCACGCGCCCGCGCTGCTGGTCCTCACCCAGACCATGCCGATCACGATGCTGCTCTTCTTCGGGTACGTCTTCGGCAGCGCGCTCGCCATGCCGGGCTCCGAGTACCGCGAGTTCCTGGTCCCCGGACTGCTCGCGGCGACCGCCGCGAACGGCCTGATGACCGGGATGTTCACGGCCGCGCAGGACGTCCACCGTGGGGTGACGGACCGGTTCCGGACACTGCCGATGAGCCGCGCGGCCGTTCCGCTGGGGCAGACCGCCGCGGATCTGCTGACCACGGCGGTCTCCATGGTTCCGGTGATGCTGGTGGGGCTCGCGATGGGCTGGCGGGTCGACAACGGACTCCCGGGCGCGCTGGGCGCGTTCGGCGTGCTGCTGCTGTTCCGGTTCGCCACCGCGTGGGTGGGCACGTACCTCGGCCTGCTGAGCCGGAGCGAGGAGGCGGCGGGCCAGCTCGGCAGCGCCACGTTCGTCCTGCCGATGCTGTCCAGCGCGTACCTGCCGACCGCCGGACTGCCGGGGTGGCTGCGCACGGTCGCGGAATGGAACCCGATCAGCGCGGTCGCCACGGCGGTGCGCACGCTGTGCGGCAACGCCGGGGGTGAGGCGGCTGCGGGCGCGGCCTGGCCGGCGGCGCACCCGGTCGCGGGGGCCGTGGCCTGGTCACTGCTCCTGCTGGCGCTCAGCGCGCCGCCGGCCGCGCGCCGGTTCGCGCGCGGCCGGGACTGAGACCGGCGCCACAGGCAGACGAACCGCGCAAAGCAGGGGATGTCGGCGCCCGGTGTGGTGACAGGCGGGGGTCCCAGCGGATAGGCAGGCTGTCATGACAGCCGATTCGCCCGCGCCCGCACACCCCCTCGATCCCCCGCCGCTCGACGGGGTCACCGTCGTCGCCGTCGAACAGGCCGTCTCGGCCCCCTTCGCCACCCGCCAGCTCGCCGACCTCGGAGCCCGGGTGATCAAGGTCGAGCGGCCCGACGGCGGCGACTTCGCGCGCGCCTACGACACCGCCGCACACGGACTGGCCTCGCATTTCGTGTGGGCCAACCGCGGCAAGGAGTCGATCGCGCTCGATCTGAAGGACCCGCGCGGCCTGGAGGTACTGCACGCACTGCTCGACGACGCCGACGTGTTCGTCCAGAACCTCGCCCAGGGGGCCGCCGCCCGCCTCGGCCTCGACTCGGCGTCGCTGTGCGGGCGGTACCCGCGCCTGGTCGCCGTCGACATCTCCGGGTACGGGGCCGAGGGCCCGTACGCCCACAAGCGCGCCTACGACATGCTCGTCCAGTGCGAGGCGGGGCTGGTCTCGGTGACCGGCACCCCGGAACAGCCCGTCAAGGCGGGCATCCCGGCCGCGGACATCGCAGCCGCCATGTACGCCTTCTCCGGGGTCCTCGCGGCCCTGCTGCGCCGCGGGACCACCGGGCGCGGGGGCCGGGTGGAGGTCTCGATGCTCGATGCGCTGGCCGAGTGGATGGGCCATCCGCTGCACCACACGATGCACGGCGGGGAACAGCCGGTGCGCACCGGCCTCGCGCACGCCGTCATCGCCCCGTACGACGCCTATCCGACGGCGGACGGGGACCGGGTGCTGCTGTCGGTGCAGAACGACCGCGAGTGGCGGCGGCTCGCCGAACAGGTCCTAGGGCGGCCGGAGTTGGCGCAGGATCCGGCGTACGCGACGAATGCGGCGCGCACCCGGGGCCGGGAGAGGACGGACGCGGTGGTCGCCGAGGCGCTGGCCCGGCTGGACGCGGACGAGGCGATCGTACGGCTGGAGGCGGCGGGGATCGCGTGTGCGCGGCTGAACTCGGTGGCCCGGCTGGCGCAGCATCCGCAGCTGGCGGCGCGGGACCGCTGGCGGGAGGTGGGATCACCGGCCGGTCCGCTGCGGGCGCTGCTGCCGCCCATCGGACTGCCGGGGGGCGCGGCACCGCACATGGGTGCGGTGCCCGCGCTCGGCGAGCACACCGAGGCCCTGCTGCGCGCCCTGGGGATGACGGACGCGCAGATCACGACACTGCGCCGGGATGGTGTGGTTGCGTAGGGCCGGGGGCGAAACCTTGTGGAGTCGGGAACGGTTGTTACGAGCGGCGGCTGCCGAAGAGCGTGCGACGTAGACGGCGCAGCGGTGCGAAGAGCGAGACGCGCGCGCTCCGGCTCCGCAGGCGGTGCGTGTGGTCGCGAGAGGTGAGTTCGCGCATCAGCAGCGTCGCCTCGGCGGTCTCGCGGTGGGGGACGGCGGGTCCGCCCAGCACGGCGAGGTGGCGGTCGAGGCGCGAGCTGGTCGCACTGCTGCCGCAGGTGATGGCAGGCACGCGGGGCGGCCTGCTGCGCATTGCTATCTGTTCCATGTTCTCTCCCCACCCGTACGAGGGCACCCGGCCCGGGCAGGGTAACCCTATCGCCCCAGCGTCGTGCTCGGGTATCCCGGTGGTGTGAATTACCCCTATGGGGACGGGGAGTTGACGGTTACTCAGTGGAGTCGACCGTTACTCTCCGCAAGGGACGGGGGTCTTTCGGTGGCCGCCGCGCGGGTCCTGTGCGGACCGGGGCCACATCGCCGGTGCTGCGCTAACTTGGAGTGATCGCCCGCCGACACACGGACACACCAGGGGGCTCGCGTGAGTGACGTAATCGGCGGAGCGGGCGGGGAATCCGCCGCGGACCGTGTCATCTCCGGGCGGTACCGGCTGATCGACGTGCTGGGCCGGGGCGGAATGGGCATCGTGTGGCGGGCCCGCGACGAGGTGCTGGGCCGCGAGGTGGCCGTCAAGGAGGTACGGCCCCCCACGGGGCTGGACGGTGCCGAGATCGGGCGGATGTACCGGCGGCTCGAACGGGAGGCCTGGGCGGCGGCGCGGGTCTCGCACCGCGGGGTCGTCACGGTCTACGACGTGGTGACCGAGGACGGCCGGCCGTGGATCGTGATGGAGCTGGTGCGCGGGCTGTCGCTGGCCGACGTGCTGGAGGCCGAGGGGCCGCTCACCCCGCAGCGGGCCGCACACCTCGGGGAGCAGGTGCTGGCCGCGCTGCGCGCCGCGCACGAGGCCGGGGTGCTGCACCGGGACGTCAAGCCGTCCAACGTGCTGATCGCCAACGACGGCCGGATGGTGCTGAGCGACTTCGGGATCGCCAGCCTGGAGGGTTCGTCGGCGATCACGATGACGGGCGAGGTGGTGGGCTCTCCCGAGTTCCTCGCGCCGGAGCGGGCCCTGGGGCGCGAGCCGGGGCCCGAGTCGGACCTGTGGTCGCTCGGGGTGATGCTGTACACGGCCGTCGAGGGGGTCTCGCCGTTCCGGCAGGACACCCCGCTGTCCACGCTGCGGGCGGTGGTGGACGAGGAGCTGCCGCCGCCGCACCGGGCGGGCCCGCTGACGCCGGTGCTGGAGGGGCTGCTGCGCAAGGACCCGGCGGAGCGGCTGCCCGCGGCGGAGGCGGCCCGGATGCTGCGGATCGTCGGGGCGGGCGGGCTCCTGCGGGGCTCCGGCGGCGCGGTGTCGGGGCCGGATTCCCCCACGGCCACGGCGCACCCCCGTCGCGAAGCGCAGGACGGGCAGGGCGCTCCGTACGGGCGCGACCGGGGCGAGGGGGCGACCCCTCCGATGCCGGTGCCGATGGCCGCTCCGGCGCCGGGTCCCGGCCCTGCGGGTGCGCCGGGCGGTGGGGCGCCGCCGCGCTCCGGGCGGGCCGCGCTGGTGCTGACCGCCGGGATCGCCGTACTGCTGCTGGCGCTGGTCGTGTTGGGGTGGCTGCTGCTCAAGGACCGTGGTGACAGGGGCGGGAGCGGGGGCACCGGCCCGACGGGGCCGGTCACCACGGCGGCCGGGACGTCCGCGGGGCCGTCCGGATCGCCGTCGCCGCCCGCGTCGCCCTCGCCCTCGCCGTCCCCGTCTCCGTCCGCTTCGCCGTCGGCCGCGCCCCCGCCGCGCTTCGCCGTGTCGGTGCGCGCCGTACGGGCGGACTACCGGGGGACGTGCCCGCCGGACGCCGCGCAGGCCCCGGCGTTCACGGCGACCGTCGAGGCGGACCGTACGCCCGCCGTGCTGGAGTACCGCTGGGCGACGCGCAGCGGGGTCACGTCCGGCCCCGACTGGCAGTCCGTCACGTTCCCGGTGGACGGCCCCCGGAGCCGGGAGCTGGACCACACCGAGCTCACGTACTACCCGAACGCGACCTTCGACGACGCGATCCGGCTGGAGGTGCGGGGGGCCACGCCCGCGGTCTCGGACTGGGTGGATTTCTCCGTGACGTGCGAGGCAGGTGAGGAGGGAGGGACCCCGACGGAAGGGGCCTCCCCCTCCCCCGGGCCGAGCGGTTCGCCGGCCCCGGTGCCGCCGGGGCCGGCGACCCCGGCGGCCGCCACCGGTCAGGAGGCCGCGGGGCCGCAGGCCACGGAGTCCGCGACCGCGGGGCCGGCCTCCGCGGACTCCTGACCGGGGCCGGGATCAGGCGGCGTTGGTGAAGGCGGGCAGGTAGCCGCCGGACTGTCCGGCGGCGGTGGGGTGGTACGACTCGGTGATGTTGAGCCAGTTGACGCTGTGCAGCCATGCGTCGCCGGAGCAGATCTCGTGGCCGGTGAAGGCACCGGCCACGGAGGCGAAGGTGAATCCGTGGTCGGCCGCGCGTTTGGCGATGGCGGCGTTCAGGTAGTCGGCCGCACCGTTGATGGCGGAGCGCTCGCCCTCGGTGAGGCCGGTGACGCAGTTTCCGCTCAGCTTGTAGAAGCGGGGATAGCCGAGGACGACGACGTGAGCGCCGGGTGCCCGGCCGTGGATCGCGTCGTAGACCTGGTCGAGCTGGCCGGGGAGGGTGGAGTCGACGTACGCCTTGGCCTGGTTGACGCGGTTGACGCACGTGGACTCGGACTGGAGCACACAGGTCGTCATGACGTCGGAGAATCCGGCGTCGTTGCCGCCGATGGTGATGCTGACCAGATCGGTGCCGGAGTTCAGCGGGCCGAGCTGGCCGGAGAGGACGTCACCCGTACGGGCGCCGGAGCAGGCGGTGAAGGAGAAGGTCTGCGGGGAGTGGGCGGTGGCCCACAGGGCCGGGTAGGCGCGGGAGGTGCGCTTGCAGTTGCCGCTCCCGCTGTCGTAGTTGCCGGCGCCCACGCCGGAGGAGTACGAGTCGCCGAGGGCGACGTAGCCGAAGTCGGCCGTGGCGGCGGCCGCTTGTCCGGCGCCGCACAGGGCGGCGCCCGCGGCGAGTAACAGGGAGGAGGCCAGGGCGGCGAGGCGCGACGTCTTCGTGCTCATGTGTGCGGCTCCTTGTGGGGGGAGGTACACGGGGGTTACTCGGGGATTACTCGGGGATTACTCGGGGGTTACTCCTGAGTCCGTGGTACTGGGAGCCGGGCGTGGCCGGAAGTGTTCATGCCAAGAATTTTCGGCGCGGAGTTGCGAGCCGAATCTTCACCACCGGCACGTTTGAAGAGGGAGCCCGGGCACCGATCCGGCGAAACACGGGTGCACGCGGCCACTTCGTGCCGGATCATGGGCGCCATGCCAGCCAACCCGCAGGACGCGCTGCCGATCCGGCTCAACGTCGACGACAGCGATTCACCGTCGGATGTCGTGGACGCGCTGTTCCTCGGCCGGTTCGCCTCCGGCGAGCAGCCGTACTCGCACAGCGTGACGATCGAACGGGTGAAGGCGGAGGCGACGCTGCTGCCGCCCGAGGCCACCGTGCTGCGCTCGGCTCGCGACTCCGACCGCAGCGCCACCCTCGCGGAGGGCCAGGGCTGGACGATGCTCGTCTCCCGCTGGAGCCGCGGTGCGGACGTCACGGTGACGGCGGTCAGCGACGAACTCGCCGCCGGCGTGCTCGGCAAGGCCACGGACGGGGCGCAGGACGAGCCCGAACCGCAGCCTTCGAGCGTCACGATGGGGTTCTGGTACGTCTCCCCGCGCCGCGGCCCGTACCGGACGACCCGCCAGATCGCCGCCGGGACCTGGGCCGAGGTGCGGCCGAACTACACGGCCCCGGTGGCCTCGGCGATGGACCGGCTGATGAAGGTGACCCCGGACGACATCGCGGGACGGCTGCTCCTGCTGCACGGTCCGCCGGGCACCGGGAAGACCTCCGCGCTGCGGACGCTGGCCCGCTCGTGGCGGGACTGGTGCCAGGTGGACTGCGTCCTGGACCCGGAGCGGCTGTTCAACGACGTGGGCTACCTGATGGACATCGCGATCGGCGAGGACGAGGGCACGGCGAAGGGACGCTGGCGGCTGCTCCTGCTGGAGGACTGCGACGAGCTGATCCGCGGCGAGGCCCGGCACACGGCCGGCCAGGCGCTGTCGCGGCTGCTGAACCTGACGGACGGGCTGCTGGGGCAGGGCCGCAACGTGCTGGTCGGGGTGACCACGAACGAGGACCTGGAACGGCTCCACCCGGCGGTGGTCCGGCCGGGCCGCTGTCTGGCCCGCATCGAGGTAGGCCGGCTGACGCACGGCGAGGCGGTGGACTGGCTGGGCACGGACGAGGGGATCTCGCGCGAGGGGGCGACGCTGGCCGAACTGTTCGCGCTGCGGCGGGGCGCGGGCCCGGCGTCCCTGCTGCCGCCGCAGGGCGGGCACGACTCGGAGGCGGGCCTGTACCTGTAGCCGGCGGGCGGGGGCCGTGGGCGGGGCGAGCGCGGGCCGGGACCCGGCGCCGACGACAATGGGCCCGGCCCGGGCGGAGTCCCGGGGGACACCGAACAGGAGCGTGCACGTGCCCGGACCGGCGCAGGAGAACCCGTACCCCGACAGCCAGGCCCTCGGCGAGGGCCCGGAGCCGCACCCGCAGCTGAAGCCGGTCCTGCACCTGCTGGGCCGCTGGCACGGCAGCGGCGCGGGCGAGTACCCGACGCTGGAGCAGGGCTTCCGGTACGAGCAGGAGATCACCTTCAGCCACGACGGCAGGCCGTTCCTGCGCTACGAGTCACGCGCCTGGCTGGTCGACGGGTCCGGCACGGCCCTGCGCCCCTCGGGGCGGGAATCCGGCTGGTGGCGCATCCTGCCCGACGCCTCGGTGGAAGTGGTCCTCGCACACCCGACCGGCATCGTGGAGACGTACGTCGGCCGGGTGTCGGGGACGGACGTCGACATGGCCACCGACACCGTGGCCTGCACCCCGAAGGCCAAGGAGGTCACCGCCATGCGGCGCCGGTACGCCCTCGACGAGGGGGAACTGACGGTCGACCAGGACATGGCGGCGATGGGACAGCCCCTCACCCACCACCTCCGGGCGCGACTGCGGCGGGGCTAAGGGCTGTTCCGGCTTTCCCAGCAGGTACCGCCCAGTGCTGTGGCCGGAAAGGTTTGCCGGTTCACGGCGTCCGGTGCGGTGCATCGCAAGGCGGAGGGCCGCAGCTCGTACTCGCCGTACTCGCGCGGTCCGACAACGCAGCGAGGTGCCGTGCCGGGCGTCGCGAGGCGGTGAACCCCTCCGGTCACAGCACTAGTTGCCGTAGCGGGCGCGCAGGGCGTCCAGGGCGGCCGCCGTGGCCTCGTCGAAGCTCAGGCCCAGCCGCTTCGCGCGTTCCGCGTAGGCCTGCGCGGCGGAGGCCGCCTCCCGGGCGGCCCCCTCGCCGGCGGCGGCGATGAAGGTCCCGTTCCGTCCCCGCGTCTCGACGACCCCGTCGCCCTCCAGGGCCCGGTAGGCCTTCGCGACCGTGTTCGCCGCCAGCCCCAGCTCCTCCGCGAGCCCGCGCACCGTCGGCAGCTTGTACCCGACCGGCAGGTCACCCGCCCGCGCGGCCTCGGCGATCTGGGCGCGCAGCTGCTCGTAGGGGGCGGGCGCTCCGGCCGCGCCGTCGATCCGGATCTTCAGGTTCGTCGAGGTCACCCGGGGATTCTCCCCCATCGCGCACGCTCCCCGGGCCCGCCCGGGGCGATCTCGTCCGGGCGTCCGGAACCCGCCACCTGAGCCCCTTCCTATGCCCGCCTTAAGCGGAGCCTAAGGATCTTCGTGAGGGCCTGGAAAGGGGTGGGGGGCGGGGCGTGTGGGGCTAGCTTGGCGGAGCCGAGGAGGGCACGGGGCGGCGTCGAACCCACGGGGGGCGGCGCCGCCCGGCCCGGTCCCGGCGCACCGACGACCGCGGTGCCCCCGTCGCCGCTCCGAAGGAGATCCGTCCATGCCCGCACGCCGCCGTACCGTGACCCGTATCGCCACAGCCGCCCTCGCCCCGCTCGCGGTGGCCGCGTACGCCGCCGCACCGGCGGCCGCCCACGGCTCGATGACGGATCCGGTCAGCCGGGTGGCGGCCTGCTACGCGGAGGGGCCGGAGTCGCCGAAGTCGGCGGCCTGCAAGGCGGCGGTGGCGGCGAGCGGCACGCAGGCGTTCTACGACTGGAACGCGGTGAACATCGCCAACGCGGCCGGCAACCACCGGTCGTTGATCCCGAACGGCCAGCTCTGTTCCGCCGGCAACGACAAGTACCGGGGCCTGGACCTGGCCCGCGCCGACTGGCCGGCGAGCCCGATGACCGCGGGCGAGCACACCTTCCGGTACAAGGGGACCGCCCCGCACAAGGGCTCCTTCGAGCTGTACGTCACGAAGGACGGCTACGACCCCTCCAAGCCGCTGAAGTGGTCGGACCTGGAGCCGGCGCCCTTCGCAAAGGTCACCGACCCGGCCATGCGGAACGGGGACTACGTCTTCTCCGGCAGTGTGCCGGAGAAGTCCGGGCGGCACCTGATCTACAGCATCTGGCAGCGCTCGGACAGCCCGGAGGCCTTCTACACCTGCTCGGACGTGGTGTTCGGCGAGAACGACGGCGGCAATGCGGGCACCGGTGCGACCGCCGGGACCGGGACCGCCCCGAGCACGAAGCCGAGCACGAGGCCGAGCGCCAAGCCGAGCGCCCGGCCCTCGGCGCCCAAGGCCCCGACGGACCAGCAGATCGCGGACGGGGAGAGCAGGTCCAGCGTGGAGCACCACGGCCACGGCGACAACGACCCGAAGACGAACGGCAGCACCGCTCTCGCGCCGGTGCCGTCGGACTCCCCGGCGGGCACCGGCCTCGCCGCGACGGGCGGCAGCGCCGCCACCCCGCTGATCGCGATCGCCGGGGCGGGCGTACTGGCCCTCGGGGCGGCCGTGCTGTTCGGCGTGGCCCGACGCCGTGCGACGACGCCGGGCCGCGGCCTCTAGGTCGTGTCGTAGGAGTACCGCCTGCGCGTCGGCGTCATTGGAAGACCGATGCGCAGGTGGTCGGGGTGGCGTGCGCCGGGTCGAGGGAGTTGAGCGCCTCGTGCCAGGCGATCCGGTCGGTGAGTCCGATGGCGACGTGCTCGGAGAGGTCCAGCGGACACAGGTCCTGGAGCACGACGTTGCGCACGTGGGAGCCGGCGCCCTGGAGGAACGCGCTCCGGTAGGGCGTGACGACCTCGTCGTACTTGGTCGCGATGACCGTGTACCGCACCCCGGGCACGGTGTCCCCGCCCGCGTTCAGTTTGGTCACGAACGCCGATCCGGCGATCTGGTCGGCCAGTCCCGGGGTCGCGGAGCTGATCAGGTCCTCGGCCCCGGGGAAGTACGGGAGCAGCTGGGTGAGCCCGTCCAGGGTGGTGCCGTGGTTGTCGGGGGCGAGCCCGATCAGGGCGTTGACCTTGGGAGCGCCGCCGAGGAACTTGAGGTAGTAGTTCGGCATCATGCCGCCCTGCGAGTGGCCGACGATGTCCGTCTTGGCGGCTCCGGTGGAGGCCAGCACCTTGTCGACGAACACGCTCAGCTGTCCGGCCGACGCGTCGATGGGGCCGAGCCCGTTGAAGAGGGGTACGCCGGGCAGTTGCCCGTAGTCGAGGGAGTAGACGCAGTACCCGCGGTGGACGAGGTACGGCGCGAAGCCGAGCCAGTTGTCCACCGAGTTCCCGAAGGTGCCGTGGACGAGCACGACGGGGCGGGGATGGGCGGCGGAGGGCTTGCACGACCAGTCGTTCCAGCCGCTGCTGGGCGCGGACGCGGCCTGCGCGGCGCCGGTGGGGGCGACGAGGGCGGCAGCGGTGAGGGTGAGGACGGCCAGCGGGCGGAGCAGGCGTCGCCAAGGCAGCATCGGGTGATCTCCTTGCGGGTCAGGGAAATACGTGGGGGTTCGTCCCGTGATCCGGATCACAAGGGGGCTGCGTTCCCGCCAAATTACGGGCGGGTAGCAAAACTGGGAAGTTACGCGTCAGTAAAAAATGCGTGTCGGCGCCCGCTCCCGCGCACCCCCGCGACAATGGAGTCCCCTTCTTCCTGAGGTGAGTGATCGGATGCAGTGGGCTCCGGGGGCGGGAACGGCCTTGGCCACTCCGCCCGACCTGGCCGCCGACCCGCTCGTTGCCGCGGTCACCGCTCTCGCCGTGGGTGTGCTCGGGCCCGTCGCGGAGGAGACCGCCCAGGAGGGCGTGCCCCGTAGACACCTCGACGCCCTCGCCCGCTGCGGCGCGTACGGGGCGCTCGGCCACGCCACCGCTCCCGGAAGCGGACTGACCACTCGTCAAGTGGTCCGCGAGGTGCACGAGTTGCTGTCCGCGGCGGACCCCTCCACCTGGTTCGTCCACACGCAGCACTTCGGCCTGGTGAAGGGGCTTCAGGGGGCCACCGGCCCGGAGGCCGACGCACTGCGCGAGCGGTGGTCCGCCGACCTCGCCTCGGGGACCAGGCGCGGCACGGCCGGTTTCGCATTCCTGCGGCACGCCCGGCCGCCCGTCACCGCGGAGCCGGTCGCCGGCGGATGGCGGCTGCGCGGCCGGGTGCCGTGGATGACCGGCTGGGGCCTCTCCGACGTGGTGTACCTCGGCGCCCTGGCACCGGACGACCGGGTGCTGTTCGCCGCGGTGGACTGCGGGCCCGACGGGGATCCTGGGCTGGTCGCGGCCGGATCTGCGCCGCTGTGGGCGATGAACGGCACCCACACGGTGGCGGTGGAGGTCCGCGACGTGCTCGTGGCGCCGGACGCGGTGGTCTGCGTACAGCCCCGGACGGAATGGGCCCGTGCCTACGACCTGGAGAACGCGAACGCCCACCCCGCCGTGTTCGGGCACGTGCGCGCCGCGGCCGATTTCCTGCTGCGGTCGGCCCCCGCCGCCGGCGCCGCGTACGAGGAGCTCGGCCTGCGGGTCGCACAGGACGCCGCCCGGCTGCGCGCCGAGGCCTACGCACTGCGCGACGAACTCCCGCCGCAGGAGCGGGTCGGGGACCGGCTGGCGCTGCGGGCCGCCGTCCTCGAACTCGGCGTACGGGCGGCCACCGCGTGCGTCGCCGCGACGGGCGGCCGGGCCGTGTCGTACGGGAACACCGCCGGGCGCCTCGCCCGCGAGGCGCAGTTCCACCTGATCCAGGCCCAGACCTCCGGACTGCGCACCGAGATGGCCCGGCTCCTGCTGGGCGGCCCGCCGGACCGCCGGACCCTGCCGTCGGGCTAGGTCGTGTCGTCAAAGTCCCGTCTGACCGGCGGGGCCTGGTACGCACGCTCCCTAGCCCCGCTCCCGCTCAGGCCGCCCTGTGGAAGGTGGCGGCCGGGCGGACCGTGCCCGGGCCGAAGCGGGCGTTCGCCCTGTCGATGGCCGCCTCCACCGTCAGGCGGGCTTCGCGGACCGGGTCCAGGGAGATCTGCCGGGCCGCCCGCTCGGCACCCGTGAGGTCCTCGGCGCGCAGCACCATGCCGGTCAGCCTGGCCCGTTGCAGCCCGGCCGCGTCCAGCAGGCGGTAGGCCGCGGCCCGCAGGTCCTCGTCGTGCCCGGACGCCTCCGGGAGCCGCCGGGCCCGCTCCCAGCGGGTGCCCCCGGCGAACTGCAGCGTCAGCGACAGGGACCGGGCTGCCTGGCGGCGGCCGCGCAGCACCGCGCCGAGGCGGACCACCAGGCCGAGGAGCACGGCCCGGGCGTGCGGGCCGTCGAGTTCGTGCCGGGTGAAGCCGCTGCGGACGGCGGCCGACGCGGGCAGGTCCTTCGGGGTGACGGGGCGCGGGTCGATACCGCGGGCGCGCTCCGCCGCCAGCCGGCCCGCCCGCTGCCCCAGGATCCGTTCGACGGTGCCCGGGGAGACGGCCGCGACCGCGCCGACCGTGTGCAGCCCGTACCCGCGCAGCGCCTCCGCCTGTTTGGGGCCGATGCCGTGCAGGGCCTCCACCGGCAGCGGCCCGAGGAAGGCGTCCGCCGCACCCTCGGGCACGGCCAGGACACCGCCGGGCCCGGCCACCCGGGCGGAGGCCGTCGCCGCCACCGCCCAGGTCCCGGCGACGCCGATCCGCACGTCGGTGCCGAGCCGGGCGAGTGCGCGCAGCCGCACCAGCTCGGCGATCCGGCAGGCGTCCGCGCCGAAGTACCGCCGGGCGCCGCGTACGTGCACCAGCGCCGCCCGGGGCGGCAGGGCCTGTACCGTCGGGGAGAACTCCCGCAGCAGTTCCAGCACTTCGCGGTAGCCCTCCTCGGTCAGGGCCGCGGCGCACCGTACGTGCAGGACGCCGTTGGCCGGGGTCATCCCGCGCTCCCCGGGCTGGAGTGCCACAGCTTGCGGCCGGTCGCGGCGCGGTCGCCGGCCGGCTGGAGGTCGGCCCACGGGTTCATCTCGTACCCGGTGGGCAGGTGGATGCGGCGCCCGGAGCCGGTGGTGTCAGAGGGTTCCCCCGCGCCGGGCAGCGGCTCCGCCAGGCGGGCCGCGACCGCGTCCAGGCCGCCCGCGGCCCGCAGTTCCACCAGCTCCGCCAGGTCCCAGGCGGCCTCGCCGACCACGCTCAGGCTCTGCGGTCCGCGCCGCTGGACGACACCCCGCACCAGCAGCAGGAACGAGTGGAAGACGGTGTGCGCGCACGCCTCGTGGCTGTCGTCGAAGAAGGCCAGGTCGACCAGGCCCGTCCCGTCGTCCAGGGTGGTGAAGATGACACGCCTCCCGGAGCGGATCGGCGGGGTCTGGGTGGCCGCCTTGGCTCCCGCGACCAGTACCGTCCGGCCGTGCTCGATCTCGCGCAGCCTGCGGGCCGGGACCGCCCCCAGCTCCGCGAGGAAGGCGTGGTGGTCCCCCATCAGGTGCCGCGAGGTGTCCATGCCGAGCACGCCCAGCTCCGCGCTGAGCCGCTCCGCCTCGTTCAGGTCGGGCAGGCCGGCCGGGGCCGTCGCCCGGCCGCCGTCCAGCGGGAGCTGGACACTGCCCGGGCGGGCCCCCGCCGACCTGTGGGCACCGTGCAGTTCGGCCACGTGCAGCAGCAGGTCGCGCCGGTTGGCGCCGAAGGCGTCCAGCGCCCCGACCTGGGCGAGCCGCTGTGCGACCGGCCGCCCGGGGTGTGCCCGGTCCCAGAAGTCGCGCAGCGACACGTACGGTTGTCCGTCCTCGATCCGGCGGGCCTCCGCCTCGCTGATGCCGTGGACGTCGGCCAGGGCCAGCCGGAGCCCCCATACCGGAGGAACCTCCACCTCGGACACCAGTTCGATGCGGTGGGCCACGGCCGAGCGGTTCACGTCCAGCGGCAGCACCGGCACGCCCCGGCGTCGCGCATCCGCCAGCAGCAGCCGCTTCGGGTACATCCCCGGGTCGTGCGTGAGCAGCCCGGCGTAGAACGCGGCCGGATGGTGGGCCTTGAGCCAGGCCGACTGGTACGTCGGCACGGCGAAGGCCACCGCGTGCGCCTTGCAGAAGCCGTACGAGCCGAACGCCTCGACGATCTCCCAGGTCCGGCCGATCACCTCGGGCGAGTAGCCCCGTTCACCGGCCTTCGCAGCGAACCACACCTTGATCCGCGCCTGCGAATCGGGGTCGGAGAGCCCGCGCCGCACCCGGTCCGCCTCGTCGCGTCCGCAGCCGGTCATGACGTGCACGATCTCGATGATCTGCTCGTGGAAGACCACCACCCCGTACGTCTCGCGCAGCGCGTCCGCCAGGTCCTCGTGCGGGTAGCGGACCGGGGCCCGCCCGTGCCGCGCCTCGATGAACGGCCGCACCATGTCGGCGGCGACCGGGCCGGGCCGGAACAGCGAGATGTCGACGACCAGGTCGTGGAAGGTCGACGGCTGGAGCCGGCCCACCAGGTCGCGCTGGCCCGGCGACTCGATCTGGAAGCAGCCCAGCGTCTCGGCCGAGCGGATCAGCTCGTACGTCGGCCCGTCGCCCGGCGGCACCTGCGCCGGGTCGTCCAGGTCGAGCTCCTCCCCCGTACCGCGCCGGATCTCCGCGACGGCGTGCGCCATCGCGGACTGCATCCGCACGCCCAGCACGTCGAGTTTGAGCAGCCCGAGCTCCTCCACGTCGTCCTTGTCGAACTGGGACATCGGGAAGCCCTCGCCGCTGGTGGGCACCACGGGGGTGCGGGCGAGCAGCGAGGCGTCGGAGAGCAGCACCCCGCACGGGTGCATGGCGGTCCCGCGCGGCAGCGCGTCCAGCGCCTCGACGAGCTCCCACAGCCGCCCGTGCTCCTCCCCCCGTACGTCGCGCAGCTCGGGGAGTTCGGCCAGGGCGGCGCGGGCGTCGCGGGCCCGGATGTGCGGGAAGGCCTTGGCGAGCCGGTCGACGGTGGCCGGGTCCATGGACAGGGCGGCGCCGACGTCGCGGACGGCGTGCCGGACCCGGTAGGTCTCGGGCATGGAGACGGTGGCGACCCGCTCGGTGCCGAAGCGGTCCATGATCCGCCGGTAGACCTCCAGCCGGCGGGCGGACTCCACGTCGATGTCGATGTCGGGCAGGACGTGGCGGCGCTTGGACAGGAAGCGCTCCATCAGCAGGCCCTGCTCGACGGGGTCCGCGTGGGCGATGCCGAGGAGGTGGTTGACGAGGGAGCCGGCGCCGGAGCCGCGGGCGGCCACCCGGATGCCCATCGCGCGTACGTCGTCCACGACCTGGGCGACCGTCAGGAAGTACGAGGCGTATCCGTGGTAGGCGATGATGTCCAGCTCGTGGTGCATCCGCTCCCAGTACGCAGGGTCGTCGGCGTACCCGCGCAGCACCATGCCGGCGGAGGCCCGGGAGGCCAGGACCCGCTGGGCGGTGCGGTGGGCCGCGCCGACGAGGTGGGCCTCGGGGAAGTGCACGGAGCCCATGCCGAGGTCGTCCTCGGGGTCCACCGCGCAGGCCTCGGCGGTGCGCCGGGTCTCCGCGAGCAGCCGGCGCGCGTCGGCGGGGCCGAGGCCCGCGGCCCGGGCGATGCGGTCGGCGGCCCCGGCCATGGCGGCGGGGGCCTTGAGCCAGCGTTCGCCGCTGTCGAGGGGGCCCCGGGGGTCGACGGGGACGAGGCGGCGGGCCGAGTCGAGGACGTCGGCGACCGGGCCCTGGCCGGCATCGGCGTACCGGACGGCGTTGGTGAGCACGGCCCGGACGCCCTGCTCGGCGGCGAAGCCGACGGTACGGGCGGCCAGGCGCAGCGAGCCGGGGCCGGTGCCGGTGCGGCCGTGGTCGACGGCCTCCAGACGCAGGGAGTCCCCGTAGACCTCCCGCCAGGGTGCGAGCAGCCGCACGGCCCGGTCCGGCCGCCCGGCGGCCAGCGCCCGCCCCACTTCGGATCCGGGCCCGAGCAGGACGTACACGGATTCGCCGCGCAGGGCGTTCCAGGTCAGCGCGGGCTGTGCACCGGAGCCGCGGACGGCAGCGGACACGGGTGCCCGTCCGGGTGCGGGCTGTGCACCGGAGCCGCCCGGGCCCTGGGGGCCCTCGGAGCCCTCGGGGTCCCCGGCGGCGACCCCGTCGTCGGCCGCGTGGGCCGCGGTGACCATGCGGCACAGCTCGGCCCAGCCGGCGGCGCCGTCCCGGGCCAGGAAGACGGCCCGCGGGGCGGACTCGTCGAGGAAGGCGCCGCCGCGCACCGGGGTCCGTCGCCGCTGGGAGGCCTCCTGGGCGCCCGCGCGGGAGCCCGCTGCCGCGGCACCGCCGGTCGCCTCCGCGGCGTGGGGCACGGCCAGGTCGACCCCGAACAGCGGCCGGATCCCGGCCTTCGCGCAGGCCTTCGCGAACCGCACCGCACCCGCGAGGGTGTCGCGGTCGGTCAGGGCGAGGGCGTCCATGCCCCGCTCGGCGGCACGCTCCGCCAGCCGTTCGGGGTGTGAGCCTCCGTAGCGCACGGAGAACCCCGAAACGGTGTGCAGATGCGTAAAACCGGGCACCCGCGGCCTCCTGCTTCGATCGATGGAACACCTCCCCCGTCTCCACCATAGAGCAATTCGAATATCCGTGCGAAACATTCGTTCGATTGCCGAGCGGGCACCTGGAGCCGCCCCGGGGCCATCCACGCGCCGCGCGCAGGCCGCCCGCGTGCCGCCCGACCGTCATCCGTTCGGCCCGCCCCTGCTGCGTCCCGCCCCCCGTACGCCGAGCGTGTGAGGCATGACCCAGCCCACGTCCCCGTCCCCGCCCACGTCCCCGTCCCCGCCTGCCGGGTTCCTCGCCGAGGTCAAGGACGCCGTGACCGTTCGGGCCGCCCTGCTGCTCGTGGGGGTACTGGCCCTCCAGCTCGCCTTCATCACCTCGTACATCGGGGCCTTCCACCGGCCCCAGCCCAGCGAGATCCCCCTCGCCGTGGCCGCCCCCGTCCGGCAGGTCGCGGAGCAGTCCGCCCGGCAGCTCGCCGATCTGCCGGGCAAACCGCTCGACCCGCACGCGGTGCAGGACGAGGCCGCCGCGAAGGCGGAGGTCGAGAACCGGGAGGCGGACGGGGCGCTGGTCATCGACCCGGCCGGGACGACCGACCGGCTGCTGGTCGCGAGCGGCGCGGGCGCCTCGCTCTCACAGGCCCTCGAACTGGTCGTCGGCCGGGTCGAGAAGGCCCGGGGCCGCAGCGTCCGCGTCGTCGACGTGGCCCCGGCCGCCGCGGGCGACGCACGCGGCCTGAGCGCCTTCTACCTCGTCATCGGCTGGTGCGTCGGCGGCTACCTGTGCGCCGCGATCCTCGCGATCAGCGCCGGCGCCCGGCCCGCCAACCCCCACCGCGCCTTCATCCGGCTCGGCACGCTGCTGCTGTACGCGATCGCCGCCGGGCTGCTCGGCACGGTCATCGCGGGCCCGGTCCTGGACGCGCTGCCCGGCGACATCATGCCCCTGTGGGGGCTGGGCACCCTCGTCGTCTTCGCGGTCGGGGCGATCACCCTGGCCTTCCAGGGGCTGGCGGGCGTGGTCGGCATCGGCCTGGCGATCCTGCTGGTGGTGGTGCTCGGCAACCCGAGCGCGGGCGGAGCCTACCCGTATCCGCTGCTGCCGCCGTTCTGGCGGGCCCTCGGCCCGGCCCTGCCGCCGGGCGCGGGCACGTACGCCGCGCGCTCGATCGCGTACTTCAAGGGCAACGCCGCGGCCGGGCCGATGCTGGTGCTGGCCGCCTGGGCGGTGCTCGGCTCCGCCGTCACCGTGGCCTGCGCGGTCTTCCGCCGGGGCCGCCCGGGGGCGGCGGTGGGCGCCGGGCTCCCGGACGACGCTGCCGCGGCCCGGGGCCCGGCCGGGCCATGACCACCCCGGTGGCGGGAGCCGCGATCACCACCCTGGCGGTCGAGAACCACCACTCCCTGCGCCGGCTCACCGTAGCGACCGGAGCCGACGGGACCGGTAAGTCCGGCCTCCACCGCTCCCTGCGCCGCCTGGCCGTCGGCGTCGCGTGCCCGCCGGGTGTACCCGGGACAACCCTCAGGGCGCGTGCCGGCGGGCGAGGGGCCGGACGGGTGGCGTGCGCCGCGCGGATCGGAGAGACTCGCGCGCATGGTTTCGATGATCCAGAACGTGGCGGTCGACTGTGCGGACGCCTACGGGCTGGCCCGGTTCTGGAGCGCCGTGACCGGCCGTCCGGTGGACCCGGAGGCCGGGCCGGACTCCCGTGAGACACAGGTGCGGTTGGCCGAGGGACCGGCGCTGTACTTCAACCAGGTGCCCGAGCCCAAGACCGTCAAGAACCGGATCCACCTGTGCCTGCGCCCCGAGACCTCGCGCGACCGGGAGGTGGACCGGCTCCTTGCCCTCGGTGCCGCCTTCGTCGCCGATCACCGCAATCCCGACGGCTCCGGCTGGGTCGTCCTCGCCGATCCCGAGGGCAACGAATTCTGCGTCCTGCGCAGCGAGTCCGACCGCGCCGCCACGACCTCCTGACGCTCCCAGATCCCAACCGGCCGGGCACTTCCACTGGCCGGCGCGACGCAGCGGGCACAGTGCGGTGGTGCTCGCCCCGGACCGGCCATTCTTCGCGGCGCAGCACGCCCTGTCCGAGGCACTCGACCGGCCCCGCGGGCAAGGTCTTCGTCCCGATCGACGAGGACCGATGAATTTCAGCGTGATCAACGGTCATAGATCATGGTGGGCGCGACCCCGACCGCGGGAGCGGACGGGTCACGCCCGGCCGAAACCGCTGCACCCGGACACGAGAGACCGAGGGACCTTCCCATGCGCACCCTGATCAGCACCGCGTTCATCTCGCTCGACGGCGTCGCCGAGGCCCCGGGTGGCGAGCCCGGATACCGCAACTCCGGCTGGACCTTCAAGCACACGGAATTCCTGCCCGAGGCGTTCGAGATCAAGGGGCGGGAGCAGAAGGAGGCCACGGCGATGCTGCTGGGCCGGACCAGCTACGAGGCGTTCAGCCCGGTATGGCCGGACATGGCGGACTTCGCCGACTACAAGGTGATGCCCAAGTACGTCGTCTCCACCACCCTCACCGAGGACGACCTGGTGTCGAACTGGGGCGAGACCACCATCCTGCGCTCGCTCGACGAGGTCGCCGCGCTCAAGGAGACCGAGGGCGGCCCGATCATCGTCCACGGCAGCGCCTCGCTGAACCGGGCCCTCTCCGACGCCGGGCTCATCGACCGCTACCACCTGCTCGTCTTCCCGCTCCTGCTGGGCGCCGGCAAGCGCCTCTTCAGCACGACGGACAAGGACGCGCAGAAGCTGCAGCTCGTCGAGCACGAGGCCTACGCCAACGGCCTGCAGAAGAACGTCTTCGACGTCGTCCGCTGACCCGGGCGTGCGGCGGATGGGGCGGATCATTCGGCGCGCGGTGCGGCCCGGGGCACGGGCACGGGCCGCGGACGGACCCCGGGCCACTCCACGGGCGCGACGACCGGCTCCCGGGCCCCCTTGAGGCAGTCGATGATCCGCTCGTGCGTGTCCCCGACGCTGTCCACCACCTGGATCCGCAGGTGGAACGCCCGCACCTCGTCAATGAACCGCTTCGAGAACACCCCCACCGTTATGGTCTCGTACGTACCGGTCGCCACCAGCGGAAAGCCCGCCCCGAAGCTGGCGAGGCGGAAGTCGCTCGCGGGCCTCAGCCCGGCCTCGCCGAGCAGCTCACCGGCCCGGGCCAGACTCATCCACGCCCCCTCGGGGACCGGCCCGGCGGGTGCGTCGCCCTCCAGCACCACGAAGTAGTCCACGCGGTGCAACACGGTGTTGTGCTGGCCGCCGTTGAAGACGCCCGTGCTCCAGGCCTTGGCCCCGCCCGGCAGTTCCCCCGGCACGTAGTCGGAGCGCCACCCGAGCGCGGGCCGTACCGTACGGGCGTACTGGGCGCGGGCCAGTACGGCGCCGGCCGCCACGGCCAGCAGGCTGGCCAGCGGTTCCTCGGGCATCAGCTGGAGCCGCCAGGGCCAGTGGGCACGGGTCGCCTCGGAAAGGTTGCCGCGGACGATCTCCCAGGCGAGGACGGCGACGAGCAGGCACAGCAGCACCAGGGGTGCGGTGAACAGCCAGGGGTTGCGCCGGATGCGTCGCTGGGCGTCGGAGACGGGACCGCCCCGGCCGGAGGGGGGATTGCTCATGCGTGCCGCCTCACTCCTCGACAATGGTCCCCCGCCCGTGAGTTCGGGCAGGGGACCATGATTGTGCCGGGTCGGGGCGGCCCGTGTCGGCTCACCCCGTCATCAGTACACGCTCACCCCGTAGGCGTTGAGGGCTTCGACGACGGGCTGGAAGAAGGTGGTTCCGCCCGAGGTGCAGTCACCGCTGCCACCGGAGGTCAGGCCGATCGCCTTGGTGCCGGAGTAGAGCGGGCCGCCGCTGTCGCCGGGCTCGGCGCAGACGTTGGTGCGGATCATGCCGTAGACGATGTCGCCGCCACCGTAGTTGACGGTGGCGTTGAGGCCGGTCACCGAGCCGCTGTGGGTGCCGGTGGTGGAGCCGCGCCGGGTGACGGACATCCCGACGGTGGGGTTGGCGGCGCTGGTGATGTCCTGGCTGCCGACGGTGCCGGCGTGGGCGAGGGAGGTGTTGTCGTAGCGCACGAGGCCGTAGTCGTTGTTGGGGAAGCTCGATCCGACGGTCGCGCCGATCGTCGTGGTGTGCGCGGAGCTCGTCCACCAGGTGCCGGCGCCGTCGGTGCAGTGCCCGGCGGTCAGCACGTAGTACGTGCTCCCGCTGCGCACGTTGAAGCCGAGCGAACAGCGCCAGCCGGAGGTGTAGATGGCGTCGCCACCGGAAATCAGCTTGCGCAGTTTGCCGGGGGTGCGCTCGATGCGCAGGGCCGCGGCGTCGGCCCCGGCCTCCGTACGGATCCTGGCGAGGTCCGCGGCGGTGACGGTGGAGTCGGCGGTGACCACGAGGGTTCCGCTGGCGGGGTCGGTGTACCAGGCGGTGCCCGCGACGTCGGCGCGCTGGACGGAGGCTCCGGCGGCGGCGAGCCGCGCTGCGCTGAAGCCGCTGTCCGCGCTCGCCGCGGTGGGGGCGGCGAGCCCGGCGACGGCCGCCAGGCCGGCGGCCACGGCGAGCAGCCGGGTACGGGTGATGCTCTTGATCCTCACTTCTCGTCCTCCCGGGAGGGATCGGGGGCCCGGCGGACGGTGGGGGGCGCCGGAGCCCGTGAGGCGCAGCCGGGGGTACGGCGGGCGCACAGGATTTCGTCGTGCCCCTGACAAGCCCCCTGAAGGCGCTGTCGGGAGTGTCTCGGCGTCAGATTCCGGCGGCAAGGGCATCTTTCAGCCTCCGCTCGCCCGCCGCGACCTCGAAGGGCAGGGTGTTCCCAGGGGGCGGGAACGGACAGATGAAGTGGTCCGCGAAGGCGCAGGGCGGCAGCACGGTCCGGTTGAAGTCCACGGTGATCGAGCCGTCCACCGGATCCGGGATCCCCGGCCTCAGGAAGCGGAAGCGGTAGCTGGAGCTTCCCCCGGTGGCATCGCCGATGACGGCCCAGAGACTGCCGTCGTCCTCGTCGACGGCGACCTGGAGGGTGTGCCCGGCGCCCCGGTACGCGAAGCTCAGCTCGCCGCCCAGGCCGAGCCCGCGCTCGCGCCCGTCGGCGTTCGCCACCTGGACGGTCCGGTCCTCGCCGTACGGACGGAAGCGCCCCGGCAGGACGAAGTCGGGGTCGTACGGGGTGGCCTCGATGCCGGTGAAGGCCCGGCGCGCCGCGGAGGCGGGATCGAAGACCCGTACCGCCCACTCCCCCTCGCGCCGGATCACGGTGATGCGGACGTCCCGGGGGGCGGAGATCCGCGAGCGCGCGGGCGGCGCGTGGTCGGCGGCGAGGACGGCGTCACCGGTGAAGGGCTCGCCGTCGAGGCCGATGCCGTCCTCGGCGGAAGCGGTCAGCGCCACCCCGCCCCCGGTGGCGCGCCAGCGCCCCGGAACGGCCGGAATTCGACCTTCCGGGTAGTCGGAGAGCCAGTGGGTGCCAATGAGGGAAAGGGGGCCATAAGGGGCGGAGACGGATGCCACCCGGTGCTCGTGCCATTTCCGCCAGGCGGTCTTCGGATCGTCTGCGTCATCGCTCATGCCGCTCAACCCTTCCACACGGGCCCGGACGGGAATCTCCCTGTACGCCGTCCGGACCCAAGGAATCTGAGGGGGTCTCAGCAGTCGCAGCCGCAGTCACACCCGTCGCAGCAGCACCCGTCGCAGTTGCAGCAGTCGCAGCAGCCACTGCAGTCGGGGCAGCCGTCGCAGCATTCGCAGGCATCGCACCACGCGTCCCGCTTCTTGCGCGACCACGGCCCCTCGTGCTCGGTGCAGCACAGCTGGCAGGTGCAGAACAGCCCCAGGGCCACGGCGCATCCGGCGAGCAGTCCGCGGCGCGGCTTCTGCGGCGGCAGGCCGCCGCCGGGGCCCATGGGCGGTCCGGGCACCCACGGCCCGCCGGGGCCGCCCGCGCCCCCGCCGTACGGGTTGCCGCCGTACGGATTCCCGCCCTGGCCGCCCTGGCCGCCGTACGGGCCGCTGCCGTACGGGCCGCTGCCGTACGGGCCGCCGCCGTACGGGGCCCCCTGGCCCGGGCCATGGCCCTGCGGAGGCGCCCCATAGCCGCCCTGCCCTGCGGCGTTCATGCCGACGTGCCCGCAGCCGGTGACCCCGAACGCCCGGTCCACCGAGGTCTTCAGCTCGTGCACGAGCAGCCGGTGGGCCAGCCCGGCGTCCGCGAACTCGACCTCGCGCAGCGCCAGCCGGATGCCGTGCAGGGCGTCGTCGGCCAGCCGCCGGGCCTCGGTGAGCGGGGTCCCCGTGGCCGTCAGCGGGTTCCACGCGCCCACGGCGGCGTCCGCGGCCTGGTCCTCGACGGCGTCCAGCAGGTGCGCGAGGCGCCCGAAGTAGCGGCCGGCCTCCGCGAGCGCGGGGGCGTTGCCCGGCCGTCCCGCCAGCTGCGCGGTATGGGCGAACGCGGCGGCCGTCGCGGTCTCCGTCGGCTCGGTCACCACGAGCACGGGCGTACCGGGGCCGGCCAGCGTCTCGATGCCCGCCTGCCGGTCCACGGCGTCGACGAGGACGGCCGTGTCGAAGCCGAGCGAGGCTCCGGTGCGGGCGCCGGCCCGGTCCCAGCCGCGGGCCACCCTGCGCGCTGCGGCGGCGATCGGTGCGCGGGCCAACAGCCCGTCCCGGTCCGCCACGTGGTCCCGGACCTTCGCCGAGGCGAGGACGAGCGAGACGGCGGCCGCGAGCCGCGCCCCCTCACCCTTGGCCACCGCGGCGGTGCGCATGCCGCGCAGCGGGCAGGGGCCTGCGGTGCGCCGGGAGCCGGGGGCGGGTCCGGACTGAGCCTCCGTCAGAACGGAGACGAGCAGCCCGTCATAGTTGGTCACGATCCGGGCGAACTGTCCGTGATCTCCGCGAAGTGCCAGGCACAGCCCGCAGAGATGAGCCATCCACTCCGTTTTGAAACGCTCCCCGAGCCGGTGCGTGCAAGGTCTGACGATGCCGAACAAACCGGTCCCCCGTGTGTCATACGCGTGCGTGATGCGCATCGTATCGAGCCGAATCGTTCACTCATACGCCCCCGGCGGTCACCCACACGGCAGCAGCAGTCGTATTTTCACTCAGACAGCAGCGGTGCCCGTCAGAATCCTTGACGGTGCAACGGATGTTCTGCACCAGTACCGTCACGAAACCCCTGCGCGGCGCCTATCCACTTGGCGCGTTGTCAGCATCATGGACGACCATAGGGGCAGCGGAGAGAAGACAACTGACCGCGGTGAAAGGAGGCGACCATGGGTTCGGTACGCAAGGCGAGTGCCTGGTTGGGTCTCGTGGAGGACAGCGACGACGAGCGTTACTACGACGACGACTACGCGGAGGCCGCGCAGGGTTCCGTCGCGGGCCCCGGCGACCAGTGGGTCACCGACCCCCGGGTCAAGGTCGCCTCGGACTCGGCCGTCGAGCAGGGCCGGCGGATCGCGACGGTCACCCCGGACGGCTTCCGTGACGCGCGCGGCATCGGCGAGCTGTTCCGCGAGGGCGTCCCGGTGATCGTGAACCTGTCGTCCATGGACCCGGCCGACGCCAAGCGCGTGGTCGACTTCGCGGCCGGCCTCACCTTCGGCCTGCGCGGCTCGATCGAGCGGGTGGCGACCAGGGTCTTCCTGCTGACCCCGGCCGACACCCAGATCGTGAACGGCGAGCCCGCCGGCCGCTCGCGCGACTTCTTCAACCAGAGCTGAGCCGGGGGCCCCTCTGCGGGCACCTCCCGGTCGCAGCCCGGGGGGAAAGCGGCCGAGGGCCTCAGCGGAAGGCGTCGAGCCCGGTGAGCGCCTTGCCCAGAACCAACTGGTGCATCTCGACGGTGCCCTCGTAGGTGAGCACCGATTCGAGGTTGGTGGCGTGCCGCATGACGGGGTATTCGAGCGAGATCCCGTTGGCGCCCAGAATGGTCCGCGCGGTGCGGCAGATCTCGATGGCCTCGCGGACGTTGTTGAGCTTGCCGAAACTGATCTGCTCCGGCCGCAGCGTGCCCGCGTCCATCCGCCGGCCCAGGTGGTGGGCGAGCAGGATGCCCTTGTGGAGCTCCAGCGCCATGTCGGCGAGCTTCGCCTGGGTGAGCTGGAAGCCGCCGATGGGCTTGCCGAACTGCTCCCGCGTCCGCGCGTAGTCGAGCGCGGCCTCGAAGCTGGCGCGCGCCGCGCCCATGGCACCCCAGACGATCCCGTACCGCGCATGGCTGAGGCAGCCCAGCGGTCCCTTGAGCCCGGTGACGCCCGGAAGCACCGCGTCCGCGGGCAGCCGCACGTCGTCCATGACCAGTTCGCTGGTGACCGAGGCGCGCAGCGACCACTTGTGCTTGATCTCGGGCGCCGAGAACCCCGCCGCGTCGGTCGGCACGGCGAAGCCGCGGATCCCCTCGTCGGTCTGCGCCCAGACGACCGCCACGGACGCCACGCTGCCGTTGGTGATCCACATCTTGCGGCCGTTCAGCACCCAGTCGGTGCCCTCGCGCTTCGCGTAGGTGCGCATGGCGGCCGGGTCGGAGCCGACGTCGGGCTCGGTCAGCCCGAAGCAGCCGATCAGCTCGCCGGCGGCCATTCCGGGGAGCCAGCGCTGCTTCTGCTCCTCGGAGCCGTACTTCCAGATCGCGTACATGGCGAGGGAGCCCTGTACGGAGACGAGCGAGCGGATCCCGGAGTCGGCGGCCTCCAGTTCGAGGCAGGCGAGCCCGTACTGAACGGCACTGGCGCCGGCGCACCCGTACCCCTGGAGGGACATCCCGAGCGCACCGAGCGCGCCGAGCTCCTTCGCGAGGTCGCGGATCCCGGGGAGTTCGCCGCTCTCGTACCAGCCGGCGACGTGCGGGAGCACGCGGTCGGCGGCCCAGCCGCGGACGGTGTCGCGGATGGCGAGGTCCTCGGGCGCGAGGAGCTCGTCGAGCCCGAGCGGATCGGTGGGGACGAAGGGCGTTCTCGACGCGGACACGAAGGGCCTCCCGGCGGAGATGCGGTCATGACTAGCGCTGCTAGTTTGTCGCCACCTCCGCCCCGGGTCCACCCCCACCTGCACGTGGTGCGGTGCGGCGGACGCGGGGTCAGGCGGTGCGGGCCGCCGTGTCGCGTTCCGGCTGCGCCGCGGCCGGAACGCGGCCGGAGTCCGGCCCCGCCTGCGCGGGGAGCCGGACGGGTTCGCCCTCGGCCTCGGAGGGGTCCTGGCACTCCATGACCCGCGGGAGCTTCAGCGCCATCACGGCGCCCGCCAGCAGCAGGACCACGCTGACCAGGAGCGTGACGTGCAGCCCGTGCACGAACGAGTGCCGCGCCGCGGCGTACAGCGACTGACCCGCGGCGCCCCCGAGGGAACCCGCGATCTGGTAGGCCTCGCCCAGGGAGTTCGCGGCGTCCGCCGCGTCGGCGGCCGACACCCCCGGCACGTGCAGCAGCCCCGGCGCGTAGGCGGCGTTCATCACGCTGCCGAGCAGGGCGATGCCCATGCCCGCGCCCAGCTGGTACGAGGTCTCGCCTATGGAGGCCGCACCGCCGGCGGTGGCCGCGGGGGCCTCGCTCAGCATCGACTCGTACGCCGCGAACAGCGTGGTCTGCAGCCCGAAGCCGAGCACGATGAACCCGATCGTGAGCAGCGCGGGCCGGTCGTGCTGGCCCATGAACGTCAGCAGCAGTACGCCGCAGGCCGTCAGCACGAAGCCCAGCGACACCATGGTGCGCGGCCCGATCCGGGCCAGCGTGTAGGAGCCGGTGGCGCCGGCGGCCATCGCGGCGAAGGTGAGCGGCAGCAGCCGCAGCCCGGTCTCCAGCGGGCTCAGGTGCAGGACCAGCTGGAGGTACTGGACCGCGATCAGCTCCAGTCCGACCAGCGCCAGCATGGCCAGCACGATGCAGCCGACGGCCGTCGAGAAGGCGGCGCGAGAGAACATGCGCATGTCGATGAGGGGGTGCGGGCGCCGTCTCTGCCGCCGTACGAAGAAGATCAGCAGGGCCGCGCCGAGCAGCAGCGGCACGAGCGCGTCGGCGTCCAGGAGCCGGCGCTCGGCGCCGATGCGCTTGACGCCGAGGACCACGCCGAGCACGCCGCCGGCGGCCATCAGCGCGCCGAGCACGTCCCACGGTCCGTCGCAGGCGCCCTTGGACTCGGGCAGCAGCCAGCGTCCCAGGGGCAGGATCAGCGCCATCAGCGGGATGTTGATCAGGAAGACCGAGCCCCACCAGAAGTGCTGGACCAGCAAGCCGCCGAGGACCGGTCCGCCGGCGGCGCCGATGGCGGCCACGGCGGTCCAGATGCCGATGGCGAGGGCCCGCTCGCGCCGGTCGGGGAAGACCTGGCGCAGGATCGACAGGGTGGCCGGCATGATCATCGCGCCGCCGACGCCGAGCAGGGCCCGGGCGGCGATGAGCACCTGGGCGCTGTCGGCGAGGGCCGCCAGCGCGGAGGCCGCGCCGAAGAGGCCGTAGCCGAGGAGGAGTATCCGGCGGCGGCCGACCCGGTCACCGAGGGTGCCGAACAGGATCAGCAGGGCGGCGCAGACCAGCGGGTAGGCATCGACGATCCACAGCAGCTCGACCGAGCCGGGGCGCAGGTCCTCGGTGATGGAGGGGACGGCGACGTGCAGGATCGTCGCGTCGAGCGCGACGAGGACCAGGCTGACGCACAGGACCGCGAGGACGAGCCAGCGGTTGGCTCCGCCGGAGGCGGCTCGCAGCCGCAGCCGGAAGGCGGCCGCGTTCGTCCCCGACATGCATGTACCTCCCAGATGATCGCTCGCACTCGGCGGACCAGCGTGCTGCGGAGCCGCGGGGTGGTGCGCGGTGCGGCGTCCTACGGGGTCCGGCATCGACAGGCGAGTGAAGGGTCAGCGTACGCGAGTTCGTCTGTCCGACACGTGGCCAAGCTCTCACCTCGGCGGCGGCCGCGGTGTGGTGTGTGCCACTCGCCTCACCCCGCCCTCCTCCCCCGCTGCCGCCCGGTGGCGTCCCCCTCGCGTACACGCGTGGTCACGTCCGGTGGTTCTGCGCCGACGGCGGCCGCGGGCGCCACCGATAATCATGCCCGTGAAAGATCTTGGATTTCGCCGGGCCGCGCCCGCGCTGGCCGTCTTCGCGGCGGTCCGGCTCCTGGGGCTGGCCGTGCTCGCGGTGTGGGGCGCCGCCGCCGGGAGCAGCCCGCACACGCTGCTGTCGGCGCGCTGGGACTCGCTCTGGTACGCCCGCATCGCCGCCGAGGGGTACGGGTACGAGGTGCTCCTCCCCAACGGGGACGTGCACTCGAACCTCGCGTTCTTCCCGCTGCTGCCCTGGCTGGAGCGGCTGGTCGCGGCGCCGACCGGGCTGTCGTACGGCTCCGCGGGCCTGGTGGTCTCGGCGGTCGCCGGGCTCGCGGCGGCCTGGGGGATCTTCGCCGTCGCGGACCTCGTCCACGGTCGCCGGGCGGGCGTGTTCGCCGCCGGGGTGTGGGCCGCACTGCCCGTCGGCATCGTGCAGTCCATGGCGTACAGCGAGTCGCTGTTCACGGCGCTGGCCGCCTGGGCGCTGTACGGGGCCCTGCGCGGCCGGTGGCTGACCGCCGGCCTGCTCGCCGCGGGAGCGGGGCTGACCCGCCCGGTCGGTGCCGCGGTGGTGGCGGCGGTGTGGGTGGCGGCCGCACTGGCCCTGCGGCGCGGGGAGCGGTCCTGGCGGCTGACTGCGGGAGTGGCCCTGGCCCCGCTGGGGGCGGCCGCGTACGTGCTGTGGGTCGGGGCCCGCACCGGTCACGGGCTGCTCGGGTACCTGGACGTGCAGGGCGGCTGGGGCAACGGCTTCGACGGCGGCTGGGCGTTCGCCCGGTTCATCGGGGCGAAGCTGACGTCGTCCGCCGCCCCGGCCGGGGCCGGGCTGATCGCGGGCGTCGTGCTGGTCCTGTGGCTGTACCGGCTGTGCGTGAGGCAGCGGCAGCCGGTGCCGCTGCTCGTGTACTGCGGGATCGTCGTGGCGCTGGCGCTGTGCGCCTCGGGGTACTTCGGGTCCAAGCCGCGGCTGCTGCTCCCGGCGTTCCCGCTGCTGTTGCCCATGGCGGTGGCGCTGGCCCGGTGGCGGACCGGCCGGGCGGTCGCGGTGCTGGGGACGGCGGCGCTGGCGTCGGCGGTGTACGGGGCCTTCTGGCTGAACGGGTCGGGGCCCCCGTAGGAGCCGCACCACGGAATGGATCATTCCGATCCATCTTTCAGCAAAGTAATTGAGCGGGAGTGATAAAGCCCGGCCCAGTATGCGAAACAATGGCCGAGGCAATGGATCTCGACGGCTCCAACTAATGCCGGATTCCAAGGAATTAAGTCCCGCGTGAGACCAACTCCACATCACATGGTCATCACAAAGCCCGTGATTCGACCGGGCCGCCCATCGGCGCGCGGTAACGTCGATTGAGTGCGTACCGACCAAATGCTGACCCGTCTGGAGCGGGTGTTCGCCCGGCTGGACCGGGAACCAGAGCGACCGGCTCATCTGCAAACACCGCAGATGAGCCGGCACCGCATCGTGCTCCTCGGATCGACCCTCGCGTTCTACCTCGCGATCGTGGTGGCCGTCCTGACCACGTCCTGGCTCGTCCGCCTGGACTGGCAGGTCATGTTCTTCCGCCCCTACGAGCAGTGGCCGCAGCTGCACGCGTTCCTCGACTACCTCGTGGTCCTGGGCCAGCGCGGACCCACCGCGGTCATGGTCGCCGCATGGCTCGGCTGGCGCTCCTGGCGCCAGCACACGCTCCGCCCGCTGATCACCCTCGGCGTGGCGCTGCTCCTGCTCAACATCACCGTCGGCGCCGTCAAGCTCGGCCTGGGCCGGCTCGGCCCGCACTACGCCACGCAGATCGGCTCCGCCGAACTCTTCGCCGGCGGCGATATATTTCCTTCCGGCCACACCGCCAACGCCGTCGTGACCTGGGGAATCCTGGCCTACCTGGCCTCCACCACGGTCACCCGGCGGGTGCTGTCCGTGGTGTCCGCCACCGTCTCCCTGAGCGTCGGCGCCACCACCGTGTACCTCGGCACGCACTGGGTCAGCGACGTGCTGCTCGGCTGGTCCGCGGGTCTGCTGATCATGCTGGCACTGCCCTGGTTCGAGCCGCTGATCGCCGGTGTCGAGGCCCGGGTCTTCGCCCTGCGCGAGCGGCAGCGCCGCCGGCTGGAGACCGGAACCGTGCCCGCCCCGGTCGCCACCATGCTCACCCCGCTGCTCTCCGCGGGCGGCAAGTGGCAGCTCCGGCTCCCCGCCGGGGCCACCGGCCCGCAGGAGGCCGCCGCGCCCGCCGGCCCGCCCGTCCCGGCGACCGCGCAGGCGGCCGCCGGTGCGGCACACGCCCCGGCGCCCCGGCCCACCGCGCACATCTCCGGCCGGCCGCACCTGATCCGGTCCGAGCGCACCCCGGTCACGCCGGCCGGCAGCCGGCGCCCGGCCCACACCGAGCGGCCCGCCGCCGCGGGACGAGCAGCGGCCCGTCCGGCCGCCGGCGGCTGAACACCCCGCGGGACGGTACGCACCACCTCCCCCGCACCACCGAGGCGGGCCGGGTCATCACCCGGCCCGCCTCGGCCATTGAGGTGATCCGCTTCGTGCACACCACCGGAACGTCAGCGCAGCGCCCGGAGGTTCGTCCGTACCGGGTCACGCTTGTGTCACGGAATGTCGACAGTTCTTTGACGGGGCCGCCTTCCCCCGAAGCGGCGCGGAAGGGACCGTGCGGCATTCCTTTTCCGGCCCGCGACATGCCCGGCGCACATCGTGTTTCGCATTCCGTCCCGGACCCCCGGAATTACCCCCGGGATTGCACCCGCCCACCCCGCACCGCCCGGCGAACCCCCTCCGTTTCCTTACATCTTCTCCACGGCCCGCCCGAGAAGGTCCCGGGCCGCTCTGATCCGGTCCGTCAGCTCCGGCGGCTCCACCACCTCGAACTCACAGCCGAGCAGCATGACGTGAATGACGAGTACGTCGAGGCTCACGGCCCCCGTGCGCAGCAGGCAGCTGTCGGCGTCGAGCGGCTCCAGGACACCGTCGGCGGGGCCCACGGTCCGGGCCGCCGCCTCCGCCGGCATCTTCAGCCTCAGCACCGCCTTGGCCGCGTACGCCCCCTGCGAAACGCCGCGCGACACGTACGCGGCGAGGTCCTCCGCGGGGGCCGGGCGTGGGGTGAACCGCGGTCCGTGCGGCGGTGTGGGCTCGATCCGGTCGGCGCGGAAGGTCCGCCAGTCCTCCCGGTCCACGTCCCAGGCGACCAGGTACCAGCGCCGCTCCGTGCACACCAGACGGTGCGGTTCCACCACGCGGCGGCTGACGTTGCCGCCGTGGTCCCGGTAGCCGAAGCGCAGCCGCTCGTTGTCCCGGCACGCGGCGGCGAGCTCGGTCAGCACGGAGGCGTCCACGGTGGACGGGCCCGGGCCGCGCAGCATGGGCACGGTGAACTCGTTGAGCGCCGACACCCGCCGCCGCAGCCGCGCCGGCAGCACCTGCTCCAGCTTGGCGAGCGCCCGTACGGAGGCCTCCCCGATCCCCTCGACACCGTTGCCCGCGGCCGTCCGCAGACCCACCGCCACGGCGACGGCCTCGTCGTCGTCCAGCAGCAGCGGCGGCAGCTCGGCCCCGGCGCCCAGCTGGTAGCCGCCGCCGGTGCCGGGGCTGGCGTTCACGGGGTACCCGAGCTCCCGGAGCCGGTCCACGTCGCGCCGCACCGTCCTCGGGGTCACGCCGAGGCGCTCCGCGAGGTCGGCTCCGGTCCATTCGCGGTGGGCCTGCAACAAGGACAGCAGGCGCAGCAGTCGTGCGGAGGTCTCCAGCATGCCGAGCAGTCTGCCTCCCGGCGGCCCGCCGTCCGAATCGCCCCCGCGCCCGGGCACACCGGCCGGGCCTCGGGGCGCCCCCGTCACGGACCGGGGCGACCCCGGCCCCCCGTCACAGCCCCGGCCGCACCGCCGGGCCCGCGGGGGCCGGACCCGGCGTGACCGCCGGTGCGGGAGGCTTCGCGGCCGAGCTCGGCACGGCCGCCGCAGGCGGGCGCTTCACGGCCGGACCCGGCACGGCCGCCGGAGGCGGGCGCTTCGCGGCCGGACCCGGCACGGCCGCCGGTGCGGGAAGCTTCGCGGCCGGACCCGGCACGGCCGCCGGAGGCGGGCGCTTCGCGGCCCCGGGCGGCGGAGGTGTCTGCGCCGGGGTCGGACGTGCCGCGGGAGGTGGTGCCGCCGGGGTCGCCGGGGCCGGCTCGGGGTCCGTCGGGGGGAGGGTCAGCAGGGTGCCGACCACGAGGGCCTGCGGCTTCGGGCCGATCACCGCCCGGTTCGCCTCGTACAGTGCCTGCCGGCCGCCCTTCACCCGGTACCGCCGGGCGAGCCCGTCCAGCGTGTCCCCGGCCCGGACCACGTGCATGCGCCCCACCAGCCCGTACCGCTTCGAGCACACCGGCCAGGCGTCCCATCCCTGGGACGCCACCACGTCCTCCGCCACCCGGATCTGCTGCTCCCGGCTCGCCAGATCGGCCCGCGCGGCGAACGCCAGACCGCCGTGCTCCTCCCACGTCGGCTGCCAGAACTGCAGGCCCCCGTAGAAGCCGTTGCCGGTGTTGACCGCCCAGCGCCCGCTGCTCTCGCAGTCGGCCACGCAGTCCCAGGGCCACTCCCCGCCCGGCCCGCAGTCCCCGGGGCCGGTTCCGATGATCCCGGGCGAGCCGGGGTGGGCCGCCCCCACGGGCCCCGGCGCGGGCGGCGGCGGAGCCGCGCCGGCCCCCGACGGGAGTACGAGGACGAGGGCCGGCGCGGCAGCGGCAGCGGCGGCCGCGGCAGCGGCCCACCGGATCCGGAGGTCGGGCACCGCGTCACGCTACGCAGCGCCGCGGCGCCCGCCGAACCCGCCACGCGGCCCGCCCCCGCGCCCCACCCGGTCGGCCCAGCCGCCGCCCTGCCGGAAACGGCCAGGAACGACCATCAACTGGGCGCATCCAAAAAACAGTTGGCAGGAAAACAAAGCCCCGGTCCGACGGTTCACCCCTCCGGGGGCCCGGTTCGATTCCGTTCCCTCCAACGGCGTGACCCCGGCCGCCGCCCGACCGTTGAGCCCGGTGTGCCGGGAACCGCCCGGCCCGCGTTCGCCTAGTCCGAGGAGCCAGCCCGTGCCCCGCATGCTCGACGTCAGTGATGAGGTACGTGCCGAGATCGGTGACGAAGAAGCCGAGAGGCTGCTCACCGGCGACGACGCACCGCGCAGCTACGACTGCACCTCCTGCCGCACCCCCGGGGACCCCGAGACCGACCGCACCAGCACGGTGCTGTTCGTCGGCGAGGAGACGGCCGTCCTCGCCTTCGCCCACGCCGGCTGCATCCCCTCGCAGGTGGTGACCGTCTCCGAGGAGCAGCTCCAGGGCGCGGTCCGCAGCATCACCGGCGACAGCCCCGCCGGCGGCAACGCCCCGCAGAACGTGCCCGGCGGCCAGGCCGTCCTCGGCATCACCAGCGGGCTGGTCCTGATCGGCGGCGAGCTGCACCCCGCCCTCGTCGTCGAGCCGACCGCGCCGATCGCCCGCCCCGGCACCACGGGTCCCGGCGACGACTTCCTGCCGCTCCTCATCGAGCAGGGGTTCATCCCGGTCACCGACACCGCCGAGCTGCCCTCCCCGCTCGCCGGCTGGTCCGTGCTGCTCGCCGCCGGCCAGCTGCACGCCGTGCTCCAGCCCGGCGCCGACGGCGGCGGCCAGGTCGCCTGGTGGCAGGCGCACCAGGCGCTGTCGGTCACCGACGGCTGGCGGGCCGCCGTCAACAAGACCCAGCGCGTGCTGATCTACGCCGCGCCGGTCGGCTCCATCGGTCAGCAGCCCCGCGAGGACCTGCTGCGCGACGCCCTGGACAAGGCCGCCGCCGGCGGCAAGCTCGTGGCGGCCTCGATGCCGCTGGCAGGCACCTCCGGCGCCTGACGCCGCAGGGACGTCCGAACGGCTGCGCCGCCCCTGGTCAGGGGCGGCGCAGCCGTGTGCCGGCCGGGCACTCCCGCCGGTGGCCGGGGATGCGCGGTCTCTCACGCGCACCCCCGGCCATCTGCGTTTTCTGTCCCTGCGCCCGCATCCGCAGGGCCCCGGGTTCGTTGGCTGATACGTGCATTCATACGACCCCTCCCGCGCCCCTGCCCACGCGAGCACCGTCTCCCCGATGCGCCCCGCAAGGGACCGGGAGAGCGCTCCGGCCGCCGTCTCGCACACCCCGATCTACGACACGCTGTACTCCGAGTACCTGCGCGCCTTCCGGGCCCTGCCGGGCGACCGCACGGGCGAGGAGGACCTCGGCTTCACGGCGTTCTCGTACGGCAGCTCGTACACGGGTGGCGGCGCGGTGTACGGGAGCGGCACCGGCCCGTACGGGAGCGGCCCCGCCTACGGTGGCGGCTCGTACGGAAGCGGCTGGAACGGCTCCGCCTGGCAGACGGATCCGTGGCCGGCCGTGTACGCCCCCGCGCCGCAGCCCTCGTACGCGTACGCCGGGTCCGCGGCAGGCGGCGGCGAGCCTGGCGGAACGGGCCCCGCATACGCGAGCGGGCGGCAGCACCACACCGGGATGCAGCACATCCCGGCGGCCCTGCCGCCCGCTCCGCGCCGGGGTTACTGACCCCTGACCGCCGCCGTTGCTACTTCTTCTTGTACTGGGCGCCGCGCTTCTCGCGGACCCGCACGGAGATGTGGATCGGGGTCCCCTCGAAGCCGAACTCCTCGCGCAGGCGGCGCTCGATGAAGCGGCGGTAGCCGTGCTCCAGGAAGCCGGAGGCGAACAGGACGAACCGCGGCGGCTTGCTCCCCGCCTGGGTGCCGAACAGGATGCGGGGCTGCTTGCCGCCGCGGATCGGGTGCGGGTGGGCCGCCACGACCTCGCCGAGGAAGGCGTTCAGCCGCCCGGTCGGAACCCGCGTCTCCCAGCCCGCGAGGGCCGTCTCGATCGCCGGGACCAGCTTCTCCATGTGACGGCCGGTGAGCGCCGAGACGTTCACCCGCGGCGCCCAGGAGACCTGCTGCATCTCGGTCTCGATCTCGCGCTCGAGGTAGTAGCGGCGTTCCTCGTCGAGCTCGTCCCACTTGTTGTACGCGATCACGATCGCGCGCCCGGCCTCGACGGCCATGGTGATGATGCGCTGGTCCTGGACGCTGATCGTCTCGGTGGTGTCGATCAGGATGACCGCGACCTCCGCCTTCTCGACGGCGGCGGCCGTGCGCAGGGAGGCGTAGTAGTCGGCGCCCTGCTGGAGGTGCACCTTCTTGCGGATGCCCGCGGTGTCCACGAACTTCCAGGTGACGCCGCCGAGCTCGATCAGCTCGTCGACCGGGTCGCGGGTGGTGCCGGCCAGCTCGTTGACGACGACGCGGTCCTCCTTCGCCACCTTGTTCAGCAGCGAGGACTTGCCGACGTTCGGGCGGCCGATGAGCGCGATGCGGCGCGGGCCGCCGATCGGGGTGCCGCCGAAGGTCTGCTCGGGCGCCTCGGGGAGCGCCTCCAGCACGGCGTCGAGCATGTCACCCGTACCGCGGCCGTGCAGCGAGGAGACCGGGTGCGGCTGGCCGAGGCCCAGCGACCACAGGGAGGCCGCGTCGGACTCGCCGCTCTGGCCGTCGACCTTGTTCGCGCACAGGACGACGGGCTTGCCCGCCCGGCGCAGCAGCTTGACGACGGCCTCGTCGCTGTCGGTGGCGCCGACCTTGGCGTCGACGACGAAGACGACCGCGTCGGCGGTCTCGATGGCGTACTCGGCCTGGGCGGCGACGGCCGCGTCGATGCCGAGGACGTCCTGCTCCCAGCCGCCGGTGTCGACGACCTTGAACCGGCGGCCGGCCCACTCGGCCTCGTACGTGACGCGGTCGCGGGTGACGCCCGGCTTGTCCTCGACGACCGCCTCGCGGCGGCCGATGATGCGGTTCACCAGGGTCGACTTGCCGACGTTCGGGCGGCCGACGACGGCGAGCACGGGCAGCGGCCCGTGGCCCGCCTCCGCGATCGCACCCTCGACGTCCTCTACGTCGAAGCCTTCCTCCGCGGCGAGCTCCATGAACTCCGCGTACTCGGCATCGCCAAGCGCTCCGTGGTCGTGCTGGTCGTTCATGAAGTCCGTTCCTCGTCGTTCGTGGTGATCGGTGGTGCCCGCGCAGCGCGGTTCCACTACTGGGTCAAGTCTCGCTCAGCGCCCGGTGAGGCGCTTGGCGTCGGCCAGGTGGGCGGTGAGCCTGCTCTGGATGCGTACGGTGGCCTGGTCCAGGGCCGTACGGGTGCGACGGCCGGTGCCGTCGCCCGCGTCGAACGCCGATCCGAAGACGACGTCGACCCGGCTCTTGAGCGGCGGCAGTCCGCGGACCAGCCGCCCTTGGCGTTCGGTGCTGCCGAGCACGGCGACGGGCACGACGGGTGCGCCGCTGCGGACCGCGAAGTACGCGAGCCCGGCGCGCAGCGAGGCGAAGTCGCCGTCGCCGCGGGTGCCCTCGGGGAAGATCCCCAGGGCTCCGCCGTTCTCCAGCACCGCCAGCGCTTTCGTGACGGCGCCCCGGTCCGTGCCCGTACGGTCGACCTTGACCTGGCCGATCCCGTCCAGGAACGGGCCGAGCGGGCCGATGTACGCCTCCTTCTTGATGAGGAAGTGCAGCGGCCGCGGGGCGGTGCCCATGACCATGGGCCCGTCGATGTTGTGCGCGTGGTTCACGGCAAGGATGACAGGGCCCGAGGCGGGCACGCGCCAGGCACCCAGCACGCGCGGCTTCCACAGCCCGTACATGAGGCCGATGCCGATCCGCCGGCCGAGCGCCGCACCCTTGAGGGAGGGCGTTCCGCTCACGTGCGCGCCGCCCGCTTCTCCTCCACCAGGGTCACGACGCATTCGATCACCTGGTCGAGCGTGAGCTCGGTGGTGTCGACCTCGACGGCGTCGTCGGCCTTGGCCAGCGGGGAGGTCTTGCGGCCGGAGTCGGCGGCGTCGCGCTTGATCAGGGCTTCCTTGGTGGCCGCGAGGTCCGTGGCCTCCTTGCCGCGCAGCTCTCCGCTGCGGCGTGCGGCGCGGGCCTCGGCGGACGCGGTCAGGAAGATCTTGAGGTCGGCGTCGGGCAGGACGGTGGTGCCGATGTCCCGCCCCTCGACGACGATCCCGCCCTCGGCCGAGGCCGCGATGGAGCGCTGGAGCTCGGTGATCAGGGCGCGCACCTCGGGGACCGCGCTGACGGCGCTGACCTTGGAGGTGACCTCCTGGGTGCGGATCGGGCCGGAGGCGTCCAGGCCGTCGACCGTGATGGTCGGCGCCGCCGGGTCCGTACCGGAGACTATGCCGGGCTTGCCGGCGGCGACGGCGATGGCGTGCGGGTCGTCGGTGTCGATCCCGTTGGTGATCATCCACCAGGTGATGGCCCGGTACTGGGCACCGGTGTCCAGGTAGCGCAGCCCGAGCTTGGCGGCCACGGCCTTGGAGGTGCTGGACTTGCCCGTGCCGGAGGGACCGTCGATGGCGACGATCACGGCGGACGGAGCTGCGGTTTCCACGGTGCGGGCACCTTCCTGGTTGCGCGTACGTGTCCGGGCGCGGCAAAGCGCCCCTCCCCAAGGTTACCGGCCCCGGACGCGGGCGCCGCCCAGTACCGGGGAGTACGGGGCGGGCGGCCCGGCGGACTACTGCTGGCGCAGCGCCCAGCCGCGTTCGCGCAGCTCCGCGGTGAGGGCGGCGGCCGCCCTCGGGTCGACCATCAGCTGGACGAGACCGGCCTGCTGGCCGGTGGCGTGCTCGATGCGGACGTCCTCGATGTTGACCCCGGCCCGCCCGGCGTCGGCGAAGATCCGCGCGAGCTCGCCCGGCTGGTCGCTGATCAGCACGGCGACCGTCTCGTACGCCATGGGCGCGGCTCCGTGCTTGCCCGGTACCCGTACGCGGCCGGCGTTGCCCCGCTTCAGGACGTCCTCGATGCCGGCCGCTCCGCCGCGCCGCTTGTCGACGTCCGCCGACTGGAGCCCGCGCAGGGCGTCGACCGTGGCCTCGAGGTCGGAGGCGATGCCGGCCAGGACGTCGGCCACCGGGCCCGGGTTCGCGGAGAGGATCTCCACCCACATCCGCGGATCGGAGGCGGCGATCCGCGTCACGTCGCGGATGCCCTGCCCGCACAGCCGCACAGCCGTCTCGTCGGCCTCCTCCAGGCGTGCGGCGACCATGCTGGACACCAGCTGCGGGGTGTGGGAGACGAGCGCCACCGCCCGGTCGTGCGCGTCGGCGTCCATGACCACGGGCACGGCCTTGCACAGGGCCACCAGTTCGAGCGCCAGATTGAGCACCTCGTGGTCGGTGTCCCGGGTCGGGGTCAGCACCCAGGGCCGGCCCTCGAAGAGGTCGGCCGTCGCGGCGAGCGGGCCCGACCGTTCCTTGCCCGCCATCGGGTGGGTGCCGATGTAGGGGGTGACGTCCACGCCGAGGGCCTCCAGCTCCCGTCGCGGGCCGCCCTTGACACTGGCGACGTCCACGTACGCCCGGGCCACTCCGCGGCCGATCGCGTCGGCGAGCGTCGCCGCCACGTGGGCCGGCGGCACGGCGACGATCGCGAGGTCGACCTGGCCGTCGGGGGCCTCGTCGGTGCCGGCGCCGAGGGCGGCGGCCGTACGGGCCTGGGCCGGATCGTGGTCGGCGAGGTGGACGGTGATCCCGCGTCCGGCCAGGGCGAGCGCCGCGGAGGTGCCGATCAGTCCGGTTCCGATGACGACGGCGGTTCTCACGGGGGCGCTCCAGGGATGCGGGTGACGAGTAACGGCAAGTCAGAGCCAGAGTAGCCAGCGCATGCGTCGAGGGGGCCCGGCAGCCCGTCATGTGGGACGAGGGCCGCCCCCGGCGCGCCGGGGGCGGCCCTGCGGTAGAACGATCGGCATGATCTTCCACATCGTGCCGCTCGCCGACTGGGCCGCCGCCCCCGAGCTCCCGTACGCCCCCTCCTCGCTCGACGCGGAGGGGTTCGTGCACTGCTCCGCCGACCGCCCGACGGTGCTCGCGATCGCGGACGCGCACTACCGCGACGTACCGGGTCCCCTGCTGGCCGTCGAGCTCGACGAGCGGGCCCTGACCTCGGAGGTCAGCCGCGAGGGTGAATCGGGCGGCCGCTACCCGCACGTCCACGGCCCGCTGGACCGGGCGGCCGTCGTCCGCGTCTGGGAGGTCGTCCGTACGCCGGGCGGCCCGGCGGAACTGGCCCCGTGGGAGCAGGGCTCCTGAGCGGCTCCCGCAACCGGGCGGCGCGGGGGCTTCTCCTGGGGGCCGGGAGACGCCAGGATGCTGCTCGCCATCCCGGACCCCCGATCGAGGAGCACCCATGAGCGACCCCACGCCGACGGCCCGACGCACGGTACTGGCGGCAGGAGCGGCCGTCGCGCTGGCCGGCGGCACGCTCACCGCGTGCGGCGGCGAGGAGAAGAACCCGAAGAGCGAGCAGGGCAGCCCCTCGACCCCGCAGGCGGCGGCCACGCCGTCCGCCTCGTCGGGGACGGGGACGGGGACGGGCAAGGCGCTCGTCAAGTCCTCGGCGGTCCCGGTGGGCGGCGGCACGGTCCTCAAGGAGGAGAAGCTGGTGGTGACCCAGCCCACGGCCGGGTCCTTCCGCTGCTTCACCGCGGTCTGCACGCACCAGGGCTGCCTGGTGAACAAGGTCGAGGCCGGCACCATCGACTGCCCCTGCCACGGCAGCAAGTTCCAGATCACGGACGGCGCGGTGGCCCACGGCCCGGCCACCCGCCCCCTGGCGGAGAAGCAGATCACCGTGGCCCCGGACGGGAATATCTCGCTCGCGTAGCGGATCCGCTCCCGCCTACGCTCCGGGGATGAACGCGCCGACGACAGCCCCGGAAGCCCTCGCCCTCGTACGCGACCACACGGTCTACGCATGCGTCATGGGATCGCGGGCGTTCGGTCTGGCGACGGAGGCGAGCGACACCGACCGGCGCGGCGTCTACGTCGCCCCGACCGCGCTGTTCTGGCGCTTCCGCAAGCCGCCGACGCACGTGGAGGGCCCGCGGGAGGAGGAGTTCTCCTGGGAGCTGGAGCGCTTCTGCGAACTCGCCCTGCGCGCCAACCCGAACATCCTGGAGTGCCTGCACTCCCCGCTGGTGGAACGGCTGACCCCGGTGGGTGAGGAACTCCTCTCCCTCCGGGAGGCCTTCCTGTCCCGCCGGGCCCACACCTCCTTCAGCCGGTACGCGGCCTCCCAGCACGCGAAACTCGTCGCGGACGTCCGCATCCACGGCGCCCCGCGCTGGAAGCACGCCATGCACCTGCTGCGCCTGCTCCTGTCCTGCCGGGACCTCCTGCGCACGGGCCGCCTGACGATCGACGTCACCGAGCACCGCGACCGGCTCCTGGCGGTCAGGCGCGGCGAACTGACCTGGGCCGAGGTCGACGCCTGGATGACCCGCCTGACGGCCGAGTCCGAGGCCGCCCTCGCCACCACCCCGCTCCCCGAAGACCCGGACCACGCCCGCGTGGAGGCCTTCCTGACCCGCACCCGCCGCGCATCGGCCGGCTAGTGCTGTGGCCTTCCCGGTCACAGCACCGGCGTCCGACGCGTCACGACGAGCTCATCGGGCGCGTCGGGCGCTTCGTACGGTCACGCGTCCCAGAGGGTGCCGAAGGCCAGGAGGTCCTCGCGGTACTCGATGCGGCCCTCCCAGTCCCGGGGCCAGACGTCCGCGCCGAGGTGGGCTCCCGCGAAGGCGCCGGCCAGGCAGGCGATCGAGTCCGAGTCGCCCTTCGTGCAGGCTGCGCGGCGCAGGGCCGTCAGGGGGTCCTCCGGGAAGAGGAGGAAGCACTGCAGGGCCGTGGCGAGGGCCTCTTCCGCGATCCAGCCGTCGCCCGTCGTCAGGCACGGGTCCGTCTCCGGGGACGGGGTCCGCAGGGCCGCGGCCAGCCGGTCCAGCGCCGCCAGGCATTCGTCCCAGCCCCGGGCGATGAACGACTCCGGGCTCGCGTCCGACGCCGTGCGCATCCACAGGTCGCCCAGCCACCGCTCGTGGTAGCGCGTGCGGTGGTGCAGGGCGTACGAGCGCAGCTGCCCGACCAGGCCCGTCACCTCGGCGCCCTGTGCGAGGAGGTACACCGCCCGCGCGGTCAGGTCGGAGGCCGCGAGCGCCGTCGGGTGGCCGTGGGTCAGGGCCGACTGGAGCTGGGCCGCGCCGGCCCGCTCCTCCTCCGTCCAGCCGGGGACGAGGCCCACCGGGGCCACCCTCATGTTCGCCCCGCAGCCCTTGGAGCCGATCTGGCTCGCGTCCCGCCAGTCCCGGGAGGGTTGGTTCAGCAGGCTGCACGCCCGCAGGCACGTGTTGCCGGGCGCCCTGTTGTTCTCCGGGGAGTGGTACCAGTCCACGAACTCCTCGCGGACCGGGCGCGTCAGGCGGAGCGGTCCCACGGGCCCGCGCTCCGTCGCCGTGCGTATTCCGCGCGCCAGCGCCAGCGTCATCTGGGTGTCGTCCGTGACGATGGCCGGGCGGGGCAGCCGCATCTCACGCCACGGGCCGGTCTTGGCCAGGATCGACGGGACGTCGTTGAACTCCGTCGGGAAGCCCAGCGCGTCGCCGAGGGCCAGGCCGATCAGGGCCCCCGTCGCCGCCCGCTTCTTCGGGGTCGCAGTCATGTCGCGTGTCCTTCCGTGGGACGGAGCAGGGGCGGGTGGAGGGCGGTCGCCGGGCCCGGCCGGTACAGCGCGGCCGGTTTGCCGCGGCCTCCGGTCAGGCGGGCCGCTCCCGGCACCGCCTCGACGAAGCCGGGTGTCGCCAGCACCTTGCGGCGGAAGTTGGGGCGGTCCAGGGCGGTGCCCCAGACCGTCTCGTAGACCGCCTGGAGCTCCCCCAGGGTGAATTCGGGCGGGCAGAACCCCCTGGCCAGGCAGGTGTATTCGAGTTTCGCGCCGATGCGGGAGCGGGCGTCGGACAGGATCAGCGCGTGGTCGAAGGCCAGCGGCCCGGTGGTCCCCACCGGCACCCAGCGCGCCCGGTCCGCATCGCCACCGCCCTCCGCCACCGGCTCCGGCATGTCCGGGACCAGGGCGGTGAAGGCCACGGAGACGACCCGCATCCGCGGATCGCGGTCCGGCTCGCTGTACGTGCGCAGCTGCTCCAGGTGGAGCGCGCCGACGACCGCCTCCGGCAGACCGGTCTCCTCGGCCAGTTCCCGGCGGGCCGCCGTCTCCGCCGACTCCCTGGGCAGCAGGAAGCCGCCGGGCAGCGCCCAGGCCCCCGCGTACGGGTCCTGGCCGCGGCGGATCAGCAGGACGTGCAGCGCGCCGCCGCGGACGGTGAACACCGCCAGGTCGACCGTCACCGCGAAGGGTTCGAAGGCGTGCGGGTCGTAGGCCGTCGTCATCGTCTCTCCGGCAGGGGGTCCGCGAAGTGCCAGCCCTCGCGGAGCAGTTCGTCGACCGCCTCGACCGCCGCCCTCAGCCGCGTCTCGTGATCGCCTCGTACGGTCAGGAAACGCCGCCCGGTGCGTTCGAGTTCCGCTCGGAAGCGGTCCGTCATCCAGGGCCTCAGGTGCTCGCCGTCGCGCAGGCCGTCGTCCTCGAAGGGGACGTCCGCGTGGTCCGTCAGCAGGTACAGGTGCCGGTGCGTCAGCGCGGCGGTCCTCTCGACCTCCTCGTTGCGGCCGCCCAGGTACCGCTCGTGCCAGATGCCGGTCGCGAAGGAGTCGGTGTCGCAGATCAGCACCGGGGAGCCCGTCCGGGCCGCACGCTCCTCCGCCGCGTCCTGCCGCCGCGCGATCACGGGGAACTCCGCCGAGGTGAAGGCCACGTCCTCCCAGGTCGCCGCCGGGTCCGCCGCGCGGGCCGCCGCGAGCTTCTCCTCGCTGTACGTGCGCCCGTACTCCGCGACCCAGCCCGTCGCGGCCCAGACCCCGCCGCGCGCCCGGTAGTGGTCCGCGAGGGCCCGCGACAGGGTCGTCGTACCGGTCGACTCGGCGCCGAGCACGACGATCCGCCGGGTCAGGGCGGCCCGTACGCCCGGCCCCAGGAACTCCCAGTACCCGGCCGGGTCGGCCCGTACGGCCGTGCCGGAGACGGGGAAGCGGGTGCGCCCGGGGTCCACGCAGACCTCCTCGGCCCCGAACCGCCGGGCGAGTTCGGTCCCGTACTCCTCCGAGGTGAAGACGGCGTCGACCGGGCCGGGCACCGCGCCCCGGAAGACCGCCATGTGCGCCTCCCAGACCGCCGGATCGTGCAGGTCGACCGGGATGTCGTCGACCGCGCCGACGACCTGTACCCCCGGGTGCGCCTCGCGCATCCACGCCACCCGGTCGGCGAGCGGCACCGATTCCACCGAGGCGGCGCACACCAGTACCGTCAGCCGTTCGCACTGCTCCTGGGCGGTGCGCACCAGGTGGTGGTGCCCGGCGTGCGGCGGGTAGAACTTGCCCAGCACCAGGCCGTGGGCGTAGCGCACCGCCGTGCTCATGCCGTGGCCCCCGCCGTCGTCGTACGGGCGCCGTCCGCCGGCATCGTGCGCCGCCAGCCGAGCAGACCCACCACGCACAGCGCGAGGAAGCCGGCGTACAGAGCCGAGGTGAGATACAGGCCCTTGTACGCGTACAGCGGGATGTAGACGAGGTCGGCGGCGATCCACAGCCACCACGACTCCAGGAGTTTGCGGCACTGGCCGTACGTGGCCATGAGCGAGAGCCCGGTGGTCAGCGCGTCCCAGAACGGGACGGTGGAGTCGGTGACCCGGCTCAGCAGCAGCGTGAGTCCGAGGACCCCCGCCGCCCCCGCCGCGCCCAGCGCGGCCCATTCGGTACGCGTGGTGCGGCGTACCGGAAGGGCCTGTGCGGAGCCTGGTCCACCCCCGTGGGTCCAGGTCCACCAGCCGAACGCGGCGAGGGCGACGAAGACGATCTGCAGTCCGGCGTCGGCGTACAGGCCGGACCGCACGAACAGCACGATGAAGAAGACGTTGTTGGCGATGCCGATCGGCCAGTTCGCGACGTGCTGCCGGGCGACGAGCCAGACGCACAGGGCTCCGGTGACGAAGCCCAGTATTTCGGTCCAGCTCATGGCGCCCGACCCCCTCGCTCTTTAATGGTCACGTTGACTATAAACAGTGAGGCGGGTCCCTGACAAGCGGAAAAGCCCGCAGCGCCACGGGGGCACTGCGGGCTTTTCGCTCGTCGGGGCGGACCGGCTACAGACCGACCTCGCGCATGAGCATGCCGACCTCGGTGTTCGTCAGGCGGCGCAGCCAGCCGGACTTCTGGTCGCCCAGCTCGATCGGGCCGAAGGAGGTCCGCACGAGCTTGTCGACGGGGAAGCCCGCCTCGGCCAGCATGCGGCGGACGATGTGCTTGCGGCCCTCGTGCAGGGTCACCTCGACCATGTAGTTCTTGCCGACCTGGTCGATGACCCGGAAGTTGTCGGCGCGGGCCCAGCCGTCCTCCAGCTCGATGCCGTCCTTGAGCCGCTTGCCGATGTCACGCGGCAGCGAGCCGGTGATCGCGGCGACGTACGTCTTCTTCACGCCGTACTTCGGGTGCGTGAGGCGGTGGGCCAGCTCGCCGTGGTTGGTGAGCAGGATGATGCCCTCCGTCTCGGTGTCGAGGCGGCCGACGTGGAAGAGACGGGTCTCACGGTTGGTGACGTAGTCACCGAGGCACTGACGGCCGTCCGGGTCCTCCATCGTGGAGACGACACCGGCGGGCTTGTTCAGCGCGAAGAACAGGTACGACTGGGTGGCGACCGTCAGGCCGTCCACCTTGATCTCGTCCTTCGGCTGCACGCGCTTGCCCTGCTCCAGCACGATCTCGCCGTTGACCTCGACGCGCGCCTGCTCGATGAGCTCCTCGCACGCACGGCGCGAGCCCATGCCGGCACGGGCGAGCACCTTCTGCAGGCGCTCGCCCTCCTGCTCCGCGCCCGGGAAGGTCTTCGGGGTCTTGATCACCGGCTTGTCCGCGTACCGGTCGCGCACGCGCTCCTCGATCCGCGCGTCCAGCTCGCGGGGACGCGACTGACCGCTGCGGCTGCCCGGGCCGCGGCGCGGGCCGCCGGCCCCGCCGATGCCGGGGGTCTTGGCGCCACGGGGGCCGCCCTTGGCGCCGCCGCGCGCCGCGTCGCCGCGGGCACCGCCGCGGCTGCGCTCGCCCTCGGGGCCGACGTCGTAGCGGCGCTCCTCGGGACGGGGGTTGCGGGGGCGCTGCGGGGCCTGGTCACGGTCACGGTCGCGCGGGGCGCCCGAGCCGGAGCCACCGCCGTAACCGCCGCCGGAGCTCCCGCCGCGGTAGCCACCGCCGGAGGAGGAGCCGCCGCGGTAGCCACCGCCGCCGGAGCCGCCACGCTGGCCGCCTCCACCGGAGGAGCTGCCGCCGCGGTAGCCACCGCCGCCGGAGGAGGAGCCGCCGCGGGAGTTACCGCGCCCGCCGCCACTGCCGCCGCTGTTCCTGTTACCGCCGCCGTTGCCGTTGCCGCTGCTTCGCATCAAAGTTCCGTCGTCTTGTCGTCTTCATCGGTATCCGGTGCATCCGGATCGAACGACGGAACACCCTCTTGCGTCTCGGCTTCGATCGCGTCCGCCTCGGGGAGGAAGGGCGCGAGCTCCGGGAGCTCGTCCAGGCCGCGCAGGCCCATCCGCTCCAGAAAGTAGTTCGTCGTCCTGTACAGGATCGCACCTGTTTCGGGTTCCGTGCCCGCCTCGGCCACCAGACCGCGCTGGAGCAGGGTCCGCATGACCCCGTCGCAGTTCACTCCGCGGACCGCCGAGACCCGCGATCGACTCACCGGCTGTCGGTACGCGACCACCGCCAGGGTCTCCAGGGCGGCCTGGGTCAGCCGGGCCTGCTGGCCGTCCAGCACGAAGCGCTCGACGGCGGCGGAGTACTCCGCGCGGGTGTAGAAGCGCCAGCCGCCGGCGACGAGCCGCAGCTCGAAACCGCGGCCCTGCACGGTGTACTCGTCGGCCAGCTCGCGCAAGGCGTCCGCGACCTCGCGCGGGGTGCGGTCCAGCACCTTGGCGAGGTGCGCCTCGGTCGCGGGCTCGTCCACGACCATGAGGACGGCCTCCAGGGCGGGCTTCAGCGCCAGGGCCGCCACGGCGCTCTCCGTCGTCATTCCTTGACCTCCACGATCCGGTCGAACTCGTCGGTCACCTTCGGCATCCCGTCACCGTCGCCGCCGCTCCAGCGGACGGTGAGCGTCCGCAGCGCCTCCTCCTGGTCGAGGACCACCGCCCTCTCCCGGTAGAGCTCCAGGAGGGCCAGGAAGCGGGCGACGACGGTGAGGGTGTCGCCCACGCCCTCGGTCAGCTCCGCGAAGGTGGCCTCGCCGCGCGCCTTGAGCAGGGCGACCACGACGGCGGCCTGCTCGCGCACGCTGACCAGCGGGGCGTGGATGTGGTCGACGTAGACCTGCGGCTTGGCCTTGGGCTGCATGGCCTTGACCGCCAGCCGGGCGAAGCCGTCCGCACCGATGCCGATGACGACCTCGGGGAGCAGCTCGGCATGGTGGTCCTCCAGGCCGACGGTACGGGGGTGACGGCGGCCCTCGTCGGCGGCGCGGCGATCGAAGATCTCGGCGATCTGCTTGTACGCGCGGTACTGGAGCAGCCGGGCGAACAGCAGGTCGCGGGCCTCCAGCAGGGCGAGGTCGGCCTCGTCCTCGACCTCGGCTGCGGGGAGCAGGCGGGCCGCCTTGAGGTCGAGCAGGGTCGCGGCCACGACGAGGAACTCGGTGGTCTGGTCGAGGTCCCAGTCCGGGCCCATCGCGCGGATGTGCGCCATGAACTCGTCGGTGACCTTGGAGAGGGCGACTTCGGTGACGTCGAGCTTGTGCCGGGAGATCAGCTGGAGCAGCAGGTCGAAGGGCCCTTCGAAGTTGGCGAGCCGCAAGGTGAACCGCCCGCCGGCCTCCGCCGCGCCCTCCCCTGCGCCCTCCACAGGCCCCTGCGGGGCCCCTGCGGGGGCGTCAGCGACCTCAGGGGCCCCGGCGGCCCCTTCGCCCGACTCGCCCGTCACGGGCCCCTCAGCGGGCGCATGCGGCTCTTGCGGCTCGGTCGACACCAGGGCACCCGGCCCGCGGCCCAGACTGCGGCGAGCGGGGCGGCCGGGATCGGCGGGAAGGGGCATGACGGTCCAAGGCAGTACGGAGCGGGCGGCCCCAAGCCTCCCACGCCCACACCACCCGCAGCCCCCGAGCACGACCGAAACCCGAACCCCTCCCGTCCGGAGGGTGGCGGGCGGCCGCCCCTGGCCGGGATGCGGCTCCCCACCGGGAGGGTGGCGGGCGGAAACCCCGGGCCGGGATACGGCTCCCCACCGGGAGGGTGGTGAGCGGAAGCCCCCGGGCCGGGGCACGCGAATGAGGACGGAAGGGTGGGGCGGAAGCCACACGGACCGGAGCGCGACAACCGCACCGGAGGTGCCCTCAAGGCAGGCCTGCTGGCCCGCCCTCCCCGCCTACCGACAGCCCGTCACGGGCCCTCCCCCCGGCTGCGCCACCCCTCACCACAGCTGAGAGAACCCACACACCGCAACACACCGGACAGACCCGACACCAGCCACCGTCACGACAACCCGGACGAGTCACCCGCGCCGCCACGAAGCAGCAGGCCCATCCACGCCCCCGTCACAACAGGACAAAGCGGGAAGCCACTGCCCGCGGCACGCAACCCGTCCACGTCAGTGCCGGTCACGACCGCCCTCCCACCGGGAGGGGTGGCCGGCACGGCCGGGGTGAAGCGTGCGGGCCGCAGCCACGCGGACGTCTTCACCCCGTGGTCGGTCATCGCGGTGGCGTCCGGGCCGCGGGCACAGACGGGGCCGGCACACGGGACGGAACTACGACGGAGGCGCCGTAAGGCTCAGGAAAGCCGGCCCGCAGGCCGCAAACAAGCGCACGCCCCACGGCCAGGGGCGGCTGCAGGCCACCCGACGGAGCATCCCCCCGCACACCACCGACACCGACCCGCAAAAACCACCACCATCACCACCCAGCAGCTTCAGAGCCCCCGCCCCCGCAACGCCACCGGCACCACCACCAGCGACCGCCAGCCACCGCCCCCGCGAAGCCACCGACGCAACCGAACCGTCGCCGCGCCCCGCAACGCCACCGCCCCCGCAACGCCACCGGCTCCCCCGACCAGCCCAGGGCCGACCGCCCCCGCGAAGCCGCCGCCGATACCGCCCCAAGGCCACCGCCCCGGCTGCGCCGGCACGTCGCCGGAGGCGGGTCAGCGGCCGCGGAGTCTGCGGACCAGGATGCTCGCGTCGCCGCGGGACTCCAGGTCCGCCAGGACCACGGCCACCGCCTCGCGGACGATGCGTCCGCGGTCCACCGCCAGCCCGTGTTCGCCGCGCAGCACCAGCCGCGCGTGCTCCAGGTCCATCAGCTCCTCGGCGGAGACGTAGACCGTGATCTTCTCGTCGTGCCGTTCCCGCCCGCTGGGCCTGCGGTTCGCACCGCGGCCCTGGCCCTTGCCCCGCCGGGATTCCGGACTGACAGAACCTTCCTGCGGGCGGCGGGGTGCACCCACCACCGGCTCCGTGCCGGCCGCCGCCTCCCGGCTGCGACCCTCGCCCGCCGCGCCCTCCGCCGACGCCGCCGCATGTTCCCCGGCGGGTGACTCCTCCGGGCCCCGCCTCGGCGAGGACGACTGGAGCGCCATCCCCCCGGTCGTACGGAAGAGTTCGTCGGCCCCGGGCAGACTCACTCGGCGTGACACCGGGCGAGCACCTCCCTGGCCAGCTGGCGATAGGCGGCGGCCCCGACGGAGTTGGAGGCGTACGTGGTGATCGGCTCGCCGGCGACCGTGGTCTCCGGGAAGCGCACCGTGCGGCCGATGACCGTGTGGTAGACGTGGTCGTCGAAGGCCTCGACGACGCGCGCCAGCACCTCACGGCTGTGCACCGTACGGGAGTCGTACATCGTGGCGAGGATGCCGTCGAGCTCCAGCTCGGGGTTGAGCCGCTCCTGCACCTTCTCGATGGTCTCGGTCAGCAGTGCCACACCGCGCAGCGCGAAGAACTCGCACTCCAGCGGCACGATGACCTTGTGAGCCGCCGTCAGGGCGTTCACGGTCAGCAGACCGAGCGAGGGCTGACAGTCGATCACGATGTAGTCGTAGTCCGCCATCAGCGGTTTCAGCGCCCGCTGCAGCGTCGACTCTCTCGCGACCTCGCTGACCAACTGCACTTCGGCAGCGGACAGGTCGATGTTGCTCGGCAGCAGGTCCATGTTGGGGACCGCCGTCTTGAGCAGGACCTCGTCGGCCGACATGCCCCGCTCCATGAGCAGGTTGTAGACCGTCAGGTCGAGTTCCATCGGGTTCACGCCGAGGCCCACGGACAGTGCGCCCTGCGGGTCGAAGTCGACGAGCAGCACGCGGCGCCCGTACTCGGCGAGTGCGGCGCCCAGGTTGATGGTCGACGTGGTCTTGCCCACGCCGCCCTTCTGGTTGCACATCGCGATGATCTTCGCCGGACCGTGGTCGGTCAGCGGACCCGGGATCGGGAAGTACGGCAGCGGCCGTCCGGTCGGGCCGATCCGCTCCCGGCGCTGGCGGGCAGCGTCGGGGGCGAGGGTGGCCGCGTACTCGGGGTCGGGCTCGTACTCGGCGTCCGGGTCGTAGAAGTGCCCTTCGGGCACGTTTTCGTAGTCGGCGAAACCCACGGGCTTTTCGCCGCTCAGGTCGCCGGCCCTGGAGTTCACGTCTAGGCCGTCCATGCTCTTTTGGGGCGTCGTCATGTGCTGGTGGTTTGCGAAGGTGCGGACTGCGACGGAGCCGACCGCTTCGAGCCCGGCGGGTCCTTGGCCCCGGTCAGGCGTCCCTGCTCGACCACCTCCGGGAGCAAATGTCGACTCATTCACAAGTCGTCTTACCTCCTCGGACGTGACCAGGACACTTATCGATAGGTCAGCGTGGCACCATGCCGACGGTTGGCGACTCTATGGCGTGTCACCACTCAGCGGCAACACAATCCGTCGGACCGGCAACGATGTGTCGGCAACCGAACACCACTCTGTCAAGGGCGTCCGGGCTGTCGTCGCGAAGTTTCGCGGGTGTGCGAAAGGGTTAAAGGGTTACGTTCGAGGCGAGTTGAGCCACCCCCGCGCGTACCCCGAAAACGCCTCCGGCCGGACCTTGGGGCAAGGTCCGGCCGGATACGTGAGATTGACGTCAGTCGTTGACGCTTCAGCCGAGCAGCGCGCCCAGCTCAAGGGTCGGGAGGCCGTGGGCCTCGGCGACCGGACCGTAAACGACCTGACCCTCATGGGTGTTGAGGCCCAGCGCCAGGGCGGGGTCACGGCGCAGCGCCTCGACCCAGCCGAGGTTCGCGAGCTGCACGATGTAGGGCAGGGTCGCGTTGGTCAGCGCGTAGGTGGAGGTGTTCGGCACCGCGCCCGGCATGTTGGCGACGCAGTAGAAGACCGAGTTGTGGACCTGGAAGGTCGGCTCGGCGTGGGTGGTCGGACGGGAGTCCTCGAAGCAGCCGCCCTGGTCGATCGCAATGTCGACAAGGACACTTCCGGGCTTCATCTTGGCGACGAGCTCGTTGGTGACCAGCTTCGGCGCCTTCGCACCCGGGATCAGCACGGCACCGATGACGAGGTCGGCCTCGACGACGGCCTTCTCCAGCTCGTAGGCGTTGGAGACGATCGTCTTGATCTTCGTGCCGAAGATCTTGTCGGCCTCGCGGAGCTTGTTGATGTCCTTGTCGAGCAGGGTCACGTGGAAGCCCATGCCGATGGCGATCTGCGCGGCGTTCCAGCCGGAGACGCCGCCGCCGATGACCACGCACTCGCCGGCGTGGGTGCCGGGGACACCGCCGGGGAGCACGCCGCGGCCGCCGGCCGAGCGCATCAGGTGGTAGGCGCCGACCTGCGGGGCCAGACGGCCCGCGACCTCGGACATCGGGGCGAGCAGCGGGAGCGCGCGGTTGGCGAGCTCGACCGTCTCGTACGCGATGGCGGTGGTGCCGGACTCCAGGAGGGCGTCCGTGCACTCGCGGGAGGCCGCCAGGTGCAGGTAGGTGAAGAGGGTCTGGTCCTTGCGGAGGCGGTGGTACTCCTCGGCGATGGGCTCCTTGACCTTCAGCAGCAGGTCGGCGGTCGCCCAGACCTCGTCGGCGGTGCCGAGGATCTCGGCACCGGCGGCGACGTACTCCGCGTCCGTGATCGAGGAGCCGACACCGGCGTTCTGCTCGATGAAGACCTGGTGGCCGTTGCGGACCAGCTCATGCACGCCGGCGGGCGTGATGGCGACCCGGAACTCGTTGTTCTTGACCTCGCGGGGGATGCCGACCTTCATCGTCGATCACGGTCCTTGGCTCAGGGGATATTACGGGGCACTTTCATACATACCCGCCCACAAGAACGCGCAACGGGATGCACCACGGGATGTCGTGGTGAAGCCAGTCTAATGAAGGACGACGCGCTGTCTAGCCTTGCAAACCAATAATCTCAGTCGGAACCACTACGGATTTCGCAGGCTGCGGGGTCGTCTCCCAGCAATCTGTCGGCCGCAGAGCGGTGCAGCCTCGCGGCAGCGGGGTCGCCGAGCCTGTCCAGCGTGTCGGCCAGCCGCACCTGGAGCGCGGCCTGAAGCCGCAGGTCTCCGGCCCGGCGCGCGAGCTCCACCGCCTCGCGGCAGGTGTGCAGCGATTCCTCGGGCCGCCCGGCGTACTCCTGGATTCGCGCCATCTCGCTCAACGCCTTTGCCTGGCCCGGCACATCGGCCAGTTTCCGGTACCCCGCGGCGGCGGTCCGCCAGCTGCGCAGCGCGTCCCCGTAGCGGCCCGCGTACGTGTGCACGTTGCCGAGCCGTCCGTACAGCCGGGCCTCGTCCGCGCGCTCCCCGCGCGCCAGGGCCTGGGCCAGCGCCCGGCCGAACCAGTCGGCGGCACGGTGCCAGTCGGCGAGCTCCTGGTAGGCGCCCCCTACGGATTCCATCGCCCGTCCGGTGGCGTACGGGTCGTTCGCGGCCCGTCCCGCGTCCAGCGCGGCCCGGTAGCGCTCCAGGGCCTCCTGGGTGCGGCCGGTCTCGGCGTCCAGGTCGGCCAGGTTCAGCAGGGCCGCGGCCTGCTCCCGGTACAGGCTGCGGCGCTCGGCCACGTCCAGGACCAGGCGGTGCAGCCCGTACAGCTCGGGGGCGGCCCCTGCGGTGCCGCGGTGCTCCGCGAGGGCCCGTACGAGGGCTGCGACCAGCCGACGGGCCAGGGTGTCCAGCCCGCCGTCGGCGACGGCCAGCGCGGCGGCCGCGGACAGCGCGGGCAGCCGGGTGTCGAGCCAGGTGGCGGCAGCCCGCCGGTCGGGGAAGCGCAGCGCGCGCGGCAGTCCCTCCAGCTTCTCCGGCCCGAGCAGGCGGGGGCCCGCGCCTTCCCCACCCCCCTCCCCCTCGCCGGTTTCGGCCATGAGCCGGCAGGAGTGCAGCAGGCGTACGGTGCGCTCCAGCATGCGGGCGCGGGCCAGCTGGACCTCGGCGGTGCGCTCCTTGGCCTCCAGCAGGGCCTGGATCAGCGGTGCGAGGCAGCCGGGCAGCAGGAAGAGCCCGTCGGAGGCGTGCCGCACGAGGCCCAGTCCGGCGAAGTCCTCCAGGGTGGACTGCGCGGCGGCCACGGAGCAGCCGGCGAGGGCGGAGGCGGTGTGCGAGTCGACGATGCCCGCGGGGGCGAGCGGCAGCAAGCGGAGGGTCCGCTGGGCGGGCTGCGGCAGGGACTCGTAGACGAGCCGGAAGGCGCGGCCCAGCGGGCCGCTGGTGCCGGGGGGCATCTCGTGGAGCTGTTTGGCCACGTCGGCGACGGCGGCCTTGGGGTGGGCCGCGAGCCAGCCGCCGGCCAGGGCCAGCGCGGCGGGCTGCCCTCCGCACTCCTCGACGAGGGCCTCGGCGGCGAGGGGGTCGACCGCGATGCGGGTGTCGCCGATGCGCTGGACGAGCATCTGGACCCCGGAGGGGGTGTCGAGCCCCCCGAGGGTGCAGGGGCGGACATCCGGAATCCCGGTGAGCGGCCCCTCGGCGGTGATGACGACGAGGCATTCGGGGGTGTCCGGCAGCAGCGCGTCGACCTGGTACGGGTCGGCGGCGTCGTCGACGAGGAGGATCGTGCGCCGTCCGGTGAGGGCGGCGCGCAGCGCGGAGCTCAGTTCGTCCTCGGCGGCGCCGGGGGGCGTGGCCTCGCCCAGCCCCTCCAGCAGGGTCCGGATCGCCCGCTCGGTGGCCACGGTCTCCCCGCCCGGGGTGGTGAGGCGGACCCTGAGCACCCCGTCGGGGTAGTCTTCGGCGACCTCGCGCACGAACGCCTCGGCCAGGGCGGTGCGCCCCGACCCGGGCCGGCCGGCGACGAGCAGCACGCGCGCCCTGGGCGATTTGGCCTTGCGTCCCGAGAGGGTGTCGAGCCCGGTCCGTGCGATGTCCTCGCGCAGCTCCTTGAGCTCACGCCGCCGCCCGACGAAATCCGTCACGGATCCGCTCCTCTCCCTGCCTTCGGGTTGCGAGCGTAGTTCACGCAGAGCGACGACCCGTGTGGAGCGCGGCCTGGGGATCGCCCGATCGGATCAGCGGATGGTCACACCGCGGGTTCGTTCGGCCCAGCCGGGTCGGCGCGTCCGCCCCGCGGGCGGTGCCGCGCCGGCCCGGCGGCCGGTCAGGCCTCGTAGGGGCGGGCCGGCCAGGGGGCCAGGGCGGGGCGGAGGGAGTCGATGCCGCCCGGGGCGGCCTGGGCCGCGGAGAGCGCCAGCACGCCCGTGACCAGGCCGGGGTTGCCGAGTCGCCCCTCCAGCACGCCGCGTACGAGGTCGGCCAGCGGAACGCGGGCGATCTCCATGTCCGCCTCCTCCTCCGAGACCTCGTACCGCGCGCCCTCCGCCTCGGACAAGCCACGGGCGAGGAAGATCCGGATCGCCTCGTCCGATCCGCCGGGGGAGGCGAAGAAGTCGGCGAGGACCCGCCAGTCCTCGGCCTTGACGTGTGCCTCCTCGTACAGTTCCCGCTGGGCCGCGTGCAGCGGGTTCTCGCCGGGTACGTCGAGCAGCCCCGCGGGGAGCTCCCACAGCCTGTGCCGTACCGGGTGTCGGTACTGGCGCAGCACGAGCACGTGCCCGTCCTCGTCGAGCGCCAGCACGCACACCGAGCCCGGGTGCACCTGGTAGTCGCGGCGCACCACCGCTCCGTCCGGCATGCTCACCTGGTCCGAGCGGACCGACGTCTTCGCGCCCTCGAACGGGGTCCGTGAGGCGATGACCTCCCACGACTCCCCGTTGTCCGCGATGCCCATGGCCATGATCCGTACCCCGTGTCCTTCCGAGAACGCGACAGCCGGGGCAAGATCCTTGCCCCGGCCGTCTACGTTATGCGGTCAGACCGTCACTTGGCCTTCGCGGCCTGCTGGCGCTCCACCGCGGCCTTGACCAGGCCCGCGAACAGCGGGTGCGGCCGGGTCGGGCGGGAGCGCAGCTCCGGGTGGGCCTGGGTGGCCACCAGGTAGGGGTGCACCTCGCGCGGGTACTCGACGTACTCGACGAGCTTGTTGTCCGGGGAGGTGCCGGAGAAGACGAGGCCCGCCTTCTTCTCCAGCTCGCCGCGGTAGGCGTTGTTGACCTCGTAGCGGTGGCGGTGGCGCTCGTCCACGTACGCCTGGTCGCCGTAGACCTCGCGGACGATGGAGCCCTCCGCGAGCTTCGCCGGGTACATGCCCAGGCGCATCGTTCCGCCCAGGTCGCCCGCGCCCTCGACGAAGGCCAGCTGCTCCTCCATCGTGGAGATCACCGGGTGCGGGGTGGAGGCGTCGAACTCGGTGGAGTTGGCCTCCGCGATGCCCGCGAGGTTGCGCGCGGCCTCGATCACCACGCACTGCAGGCCCAGGCACAGGCCGAGCAGCGGGATCCTGTTCTCGCGGGCGTAGGTGATCGCGCCGACCTTGCCGTTCACGCCGCGGTCGCCGAAGCCGCCGGGCACGCAGATCGCGTCGACGTCGGACAGCTGCGCGGCGGCGCCGGCCGGGGTCTTGCAGTCGTCGGAGGTGACCCACTTGATCTGGACGCGGGCCTTGTTGGCGAAGCCGCCGGCGCGCAGCGCCTCGGTCACCGACAGGTAGGCGTCGGGCAGGTCGATGTACTTGCCGACGAGCGCGACCTTGACCTCGTGGTCGGGGTTGTGGACGCGGTCCAGCAGGTCCTCCCACACCGTCCAGTCCACGTCGCGGAACGGCAGGTCGAGCTTGCGCACGACGTACGCGTCGAGGCCCTCGGTGTGCAGCACCTTCGGGATGTCGTAGATCGACTTGGCGTCGATCGCGGCGACCACGGCCGCCTCGTCCACGTCGCACATCAGCGAGATCTTGCGCTTGATGGAGGTGGGGACGTCGCGGTCGGCGCGCAGCACGATCGCGTCGGGCTGGATGCCGATGTTGCGCAGGGCCGCGACCGAGTGCTGGGTCGGCTTGGTCTTGAGCTCGCCGGAGGGGCCGATGTAGGGCAGCAGCGAGATGTGCACGACGAAGACGTTGTCGCGGCCGACCTCGTGGCGGACCTGGCGGACGGTCTCCAGGAACGGCAGCGACTCGATGTCGCCGACGGTGCCGCCGACCTCGGTGATGACGACGTCGACGTCCTCGGTCGCCATGCGGCGGATGCGGTGCTTGATCTCGTTGGTGATGTGCGGGATGACCTGCACGGTGTCACCGAGGTACTCGCCGCGGCGCTCCTTGGCGATGACCGTGTTGTAGACCTGGCCGGTGGTGACGTTGGCCGAGCCGTCGAGGTCGACGTCGAGGAAGCGCTCGTAGTGGCCGATGTCCAGGTCGGTCTCGGCGCCGTCGTTGGTGACGAACACCTCGCCGTGCTGGAACGGGTTCATCGTGCCCGGGTCGACGTTCAGGTACGGGTCGAGCTTCTGCATCGTGACCCGGAGGCCGCGCGCCTTGAGCAGCGCACCCAGGCTCGAGGCCGTCAGGCCCTTGCCGAGGGAGGAGGCGACACCCCCGGTGACGAAGATGTGCTTGGTCGTCATGGCTGTGCTCGCCAAGAGGGGGCTCCCGTGGTCGCGAAGTGAGGTGCGGTGCGTCCGGCGCCGGCCATCTCGAACCGGAGGCTCTCAGGGGGCGCCGAAGCTGCGGTTTCGGGGCTCCTGATTCGCACAGGCAGACCACCGGTCCACGGGGTACCAGCCTATCAGCGCCCGGGCCCGTCCGCCTCCGGGCACGCGCCGCCACGAGTGCTCGACGCAGCGCCACCGGCCGTCCCGCGGCCGGTCACACCGCAGTTGCCGCTGGTCACCCGTTTGGTCGAGTCATATTGCCCCCCGACTTAAGGAGATCACTAGGGTGCCGTCATATCCTGCTCGGATATCGCTTCACATCGCCGCCGAGCAGTCCGGCAGACGGCGTAACCCGGCCGCATCCGGAATCATGAGCTCAGTGCGGGGATCCACACCCACGGGACCGCGCAACCGCGCAATGCAAGCGCCCTTCGGGGCGGACGTGGCCGTTCGACTGGAGATCTACGTGTCCGGGCGCATCGAGGATTACGCACTGATCGGGGACATGCAGACCGCCGCACTGGTCTGCCGGGACGGATCGGTGGACTGGTTGTGTCTGCCACGTTTCGACTCCCATGCCGTCTTCGCGAGCCTCCTCGGCACCGAGGACCACGGCTTCTGGCGCATCGGCCCGGTGCTGCCGGGGAGCACCGGCGCCCCCGTGGCGACCCGCCGCCGCTACCAGGGCGACTCGCTGATCCTGGAGTCCGAGTGGGACACCCCGCGCGGCACGGTCCGCGTGACCGACTTCATGCCGCCCCGCGAGGACCACGCGCCGCAGCTGGTGCGCATCGTGGAGGGCGTCAGCGGGCGGGTCCCGATGCGCTCCGCGCTGCGCATGCGGTTCAGCTACGGCCGGGTCGTGCCCTGGGTGCACAAGGTCGACGGGCGCACCGTCGCCGTCGCCGGCCCGGACTCCGTCTGGCTCGACACCGACGCGCAGACGTACGGCCGGGACCTGACCACGTACTCCGACTTCACCCTCGGCCCGGGCGACCGCAAGGCCTTCTGCATCAGCTGGCAGCCCTCCCACAAGGGGGCCCCGGACACCCCCGATCCGCAGGAGGCGCTGGCGACCACCGCCTCGTTCTGGCGCGAATGGGTCGACCACTGCACGTACCACGGCCCCTACCGCGAGGCCGTCATCCGCTCCCTGATCACCCTCAAGGCGCTCACGTACGGCCCCACCGGCGGCATCGTCGCCGCGCCCACCACGTCCCTGCCGGAGGAGATCGGCGGCGTCCGCAACTGGGACTACCGCTACACGTGGCTGCGCGACGCCGCCATCACCCTCTCCTCGCTGCTGCGCACCGGCTACCGCGAGGAGGCCCAGGCCTGGCGCGAGTGGCTGCTGCGCGCGGTCGCCGGCGACCCGGAGAACCTGCAGATCATGTACGGGATCGCCGGCGAGCGTGAACTCGGCGAGACCGAGCTGGACTGGCTGCCCGGGTACGAGAACTCCCGCCCGGTCCGGGTCGGCAACGGCGCCGCGCACCAGCTCCAGCTGGACGTGTACGGCGAGGTCACCGAGGCCCTGCACCTGGGCCACATGACGGGCCTGGCGCGCAACGACTACGCCTCGGTGCTCCAGTTGAAGCTGATCCGCTACCTGGAGACCCACTGGGACCAGCCGGACGAGGGCATCTGGGAGGTGCGCGGCCCGCGCCGCCACTTCGTGCACTCGAAGGTCATGGCCTGGGTCGCGGTGGACCGCACGATCAAGCTGATCGAGAGCGGCGACGCGGACGGCCCGCTGGAGCGGTGGCGCGAGCTGCGCGACGAGATCCACCAGGACGTGTGCGAGAAGGGCTACGACAAGGAGCGCAACACGTTCACGCAGTCCTACGGGTCGAAGGAGCTGGACGCCTCCCTGCTGCTGATCCCGCAGATGGGCTTCCTGCCGCCGGACGACAAGCGGGTCATCGGCACCATCGAGGCGATCCAGCGCGAGCTGTCCACGCCCGACGGGTTCATCCTGCGCTACCCGACGACCGGTGACGAAGCCGGCGTGGACGGCCTCGAAGGCGACGAGGGCGCCTTCCTCGCGTGCTCGTTCTGGATGGCCGACGACCTGGCGATGATCGGCCGGGTCGACGAGGCCCGCCAGCTCTTCGAGCGGCTGCTGGCCCTGCGCAACGACCTCGGACTGCTGGCGGAGGAGTGGGATCCGCGGCTCCAGCGCCAGGTCGGCAACTTCCCGCAGGCGTTCAGCCACGTCCCCCTGATCGACACCGCCCTGCGCCTCACCGCCAGCGGGGCGTACGGGGGCTGACCAGGTGGGCGGCGGCAAGGCCGCCGCCCACCGCGCCGCCCTCATCGGCCCCGCCTACCCTGGAAGGGTTCGTCTCCTGCGCGAAAGGGGCGCGGCCATGGCTCCCCACTCGAAGGCCGGCACGGCTCTGTTGGCGCTCCGCGAGGACCTGGCCGGTGAGGTCTTGGCCCCCGACGATCCCGGGTACGACGAGGCCCGGACGATCTTCAACTCGATGATCGACCGCAGGCCGGCCGTGATCGCCCGCTGCGAGAGCGAGGCGGACGTCGTCACCACCGTCCGCTTCGCCCGGGAGCTGGACCTGCCGGTCGCGGTGCGCGGTGGTGGCCACAGCGTCGCCGGGATGTCCCTCAACGACGGTGGCGTCGTGGTCGACATGCGCCGGATGCAGGAGGTCACCGTCCATCCCGGGGCCAAGGCCGTACGGGTCGGGGGCGGCGCGGTGATGAGCGTGCTGGACCGCGCCTGCCAGCCCTACGGCCTCGCCACCACGGGCGGCCGGGTCTCCACCACCGGCGTCGCCGGGTTCACGCTCGGCGGCGGATCGGGCTGGCTGGACCGGAAGTTCGGGCTGGCCGTCGACAACCTGCTCGGCGTCGACCTGGTCACCGCGGACGGCAGCGCCGTCACGGCGACCGCCGAGGACAACCCCGAGCTGTTCTGGGCCCTGCACGGCGGCGGCGGGAACTTCGGGGTCGCGACCTCGATCACGCTGCGCCTGCACGAACTGCCGGAGTTCGCGATCTGCCTGCTGCTATACCCGCCGGAGGCCGGACCCGAGGTGGTGCGCACCTACCGCGAGGTACTCGAAAGCGGCCCGGCCGAGGTGGGCGGCGGCCTGATCTACATGACCGCCCCGCCGGAGCCGTTCGTACCGCCGCCCCTGGTCGGAACCCTCGTGGCGGGCGCGCTGCTCACGTACGCGGGCGGCGAGGAGGCGCTGCGCAAGCTGGCCGAGCCGCTGCTCGCGCTGCCGCACTCGGCGGAGGTGCTCATGGCCCTCCCGTACGCGGACTTCCAGTGCATGCTGGACGACCCTCCCGGCCTGCGGAACTACTGGTCGGCGGAGTACCTGACCGGCCTGCCGGACGAACTCGTCAGCGTCTTCTGCGCGCTGGGCGACGTGATGCCGGTACCGACCCCGACCCAGCACGTGCTGTTCCCGCTGGGCGGCGCCATCGCGGACGGACCCGCCGAGTTCCCGGTTCCGTACCGGGACTCGCCGTGGGCGGTGCACCCCTTCGGCGTCTGGGAGGACCCGGCCGAGGACGAACGCTGCCGGCAGTGGGTCCGCGACGTGCGCAACCACGTGCAGCCGTGGAGCACGGGCGCGGTCTACCTCAACTTCACCGGCGACGAGGGACCCGAGCGGGTGGCGGCGGGCCTCGGCGCGGAGAACCTGACCCGGCTGGCCGCGGTGAAGCGGGCGTACGACCCGGACAACGTGTTCCGCTTCAACCACAACATCAAGCCCGCGTGACCCGGTCGGCGTCCCGGCCCGGACGGGGACATACCGGACCTCTGCCCCGCCCGGTGATGCGCCGGGAACCGGACGGCCGGTAGCGTCCCGCGACATGGACAACCAGGGCGGGATCACCGTTCAGCGGGCACTGGAGCTGCCCGGGCTGCGCAGCGGGCTGCCGGAGGTGGTGGCGGGCGCCGACCGGCTCGGCCGGACCGTGCGCTGGGTGCACGCGGGCGAGGTGCCGAACATCGCGTCCCTGCTCAAGGGCGGGGAACTGCTGCTGACCACCGGGCTGGGCCTCGGCACCCGGCCCGCCGAGCAGCGTGCCTTCGTACGGCGCCTCGCGGACCGGGGGATCGCCGCGCTGGTGGTCGAACTGGGCCCGCGCTTCACCCGGCTCCCGGCGACCCTCGTCGAGACCGCGCGCACGGCCGGCCTCCCGCTGGTCCAACTCCACCGCGAAGTGCCGTTCGTGACGGTGACGGAGGAGGTCCACACCGAGATCGTCAACCACCACTACGCCCTGCTCCAGCGGGCCGAGGAGATCCACCGGCGGTGCACGGAGGCCCTGCTCAGCGGCGGCGGAATCCCCCAGGTCCTGCACATCCTGGCCGACTTCACCGCCAACCCGGTGTTCCTGGAGACCCCGGACGGGCAGCTCCTGTACGCGGCGGGCCCGGTCTCCGGGGAGGCCGCGGCCGATCCGCTCCAGGTGTGGGAGGGCCTGCGGGGCCAGCGCGAGGCGGGGCCGTCGGCCAACGCGGTGGTGGTCGACGTCCCCGGCGGCGGCCACGGAACCGGCTCGGTGCGCGCCCGGGTGGTCCTGCTGGGCGTGTCGGCGCCGCTGCTGCCCGTCCACCGGATGGCGGCGGAGCGGACGGCGGGCGTGCTGGCCGTCGTCCTGATGCAGGCCCGCCAGGAGGAGGAGCTGGCCGCGCGGGGCCGCGGCGACTTCCTCACCGACCTCGCGGAAGGCCGCATCTCGGCGGAGGACGCCCCGGCGCAGGCGCGCGTCCTGGGCTTCAAACCGGGGGCCGGTCCGCTCCTGCCCGTCGTCATGCGGCTGGGCTCCGACCTCGGCCCGTCGGGGAACTGGGCCGTCCTGGCCCGGGCGGTCCTGGAGGAACTGTCGTCGGTCGGCGTGCCCGTGCTCCTCGGGGTCCGGCCGGTGGAGGGCCGGGTGCCGCTGCTGGTGTCGCTCAGGGCGGAATCGGAACGCACCGCGGTCGCGGACCGGGTCGCGGCGGCGCTGCGGGCCGGTGTGGAACGGGCCGGCCTGGACCGCGCGGCGGCCCCGCCGGCGGTGGTCGTCGGCGTGGCGGGCGGCTGGGCGGCGGCCTCCTCGGGCCTGCGGCACGCCGCCGAGACCGCCACGGCGGCCCACGGGCTGCCCTCCCGGCCCTGGTACGACGCCCGGCGGCTGGACATCGACCTGCTGCTGTGGCGGCTGCGGGAACACCCCGACCTGGCGGCCTTCGTGGACCGGGCGATCGGGCCGCTGCGCGTCCACGACGCGGCGTCCCGGCCACCGCTCCTGCCCACCCTGGAGACGTACCTGGCGCATGCGGGGCGGAAGGCGGAGACGGCGCGCGAGCTGCACCTCAACCGGCAGACGCTGTACAACCGCCTGGCCCGCATCGCGGAACTCCTGGGCACCGACCTGGACGACCCGGAGACGGTCCTCTCCCTCAGCCTGGCCCTCCGGGCCCGCCGCCACACCACTTCCTGAGGCCCTCCCCGCGCCACACGCCCCTGCGGGCCCCCATCCGGCGCCCAGGGGGCCGGCGGACGGCGATCGGGGCTCGGGAGCGGGGTCAGGGGCGGGGGACGGACGTGAGTTCGTCGTAGATCGACAGGATCTGGGCCACCGTGTCGTCCTCCGTGGGCCAGGTGGCGGCCTGGGCGTGGCCCGCCGCCGCCAGTGCGGCGCACCGCGCCGGGTCCGCCAGCAGGTCCGTCACCGCCGAGGCCAGCGCGGCCGGGTCCCCGTACGGCACCAGGACACCCGCGTCCCCGACCAGCTCCGGCACGCCCCCGACCGCCGTCGCGACCAGCGGGACCCCCGCCCGCAGGGCCTCCTGCGCCAGCAGGGACCGCGCCTCCCACCGGCTCGGCAGCACCGCGACGTCCGCCGCCGCCAGCAGCTGCGCCGCGTCCCGGCGCCGTCCCAGCAGCCGCACCGGCAGTCCCTCCGCCTCGATCCGCCTCGCCAGCTCGGCCCGCTGCGGGCCCTCCCCGGCGATCACCACGAGCGGCAGCGGCTCCAGCACCCGCCACGCCCGCGCCGCGTCCAGGAGCACGGGATACCCCCGGTGTTCCACCAGGCTGCCGACCGCGATCAGCAACGGCCGTCCCACCGCGCCCAGTTCCGCCCGCGCCTTGCCTGGATCCGCGGCGGCGTCCGGTGCGGCCGCCCCCGGCGGCCCCATCGGCACGGCCACCGGCGCCAGCCTGGCGTCCCGCGCGCCCCGGGCCCGTGCCAGGTCCACCTGGTCCGAGGACGCCCCCAGCACCACCGCCGCGGCCCGCGCCACGCGGCGCTCCAGCACCCGGCCGAGCCGCCCCCACGCCCCGTCGGCCGCCGGGCCGCCGCCGTGCCAGCTCACCACGAGCGGTACCCGGCGCCCGCGCAGCGCCAGCGCGGCCCGCATTCCGGCCCGTACGCCGTGCGCGTGCACCACGTCCGCCCCGGCGCACGCGGCGCGCAGCGCGTTCGCCGCGTCAGGGGTGAAGTGCGCCCCGGCGCCGGTGAAGTCGTACTCCCCCTCCGCTTCGACGGGTGCGCACACCGTGACCCGCACCCCGCGAGCGGCGAGCCCGGTGGTGAGCGACCGTACGTGCGCGCTGCTGCCCGCGCCGGCGCCGCCCAGCACTTGGACGGTACGGAGCGGTGGCCGCCCGTACGGCTGCGCGGGGGCCGGGATCGAGACCGGGGAGCTGCTCACGGGCCGAAGCTCCAGGGTGAGGGAGGCAGAGTCGTCGCCCAGGATGCCAGTCCGCACGCGCGTTCCGGGACCATACGGGTGCGGATCCCGCAGGAGATACCGCCGCGCGCCCCCGAGCCTCACCCACACGGCGTAGCGCGGGACCCGGCGCGCGGGCCCGGGACGGTGTCCGTCCCGGGCCCGGTCCGGGCCGAAGGACAGGCCTAGGCGTCGGCCCGCGCCGCCGCCAGCAGTTCCTCGGCGTGCGCCCGCGCGGAAGCGGAGTCCTCGTGGCCGGCCAGCATGCGCGAGAGCTCCCGGACGCGGTCCTCGCCTTCGAGGACGGTGACCCCGCTGCGCGTCACGGACCCGTCGTTGGTCTTCTCGACGAGCAGCTGCCGGTCCGCGAACGCGGCGACCTGCGGCAGGTGCGTGACGACCACGACCTGCGCCGACTTGGCCAGCTTCGCGAGCCGCCGCCCGACCTCGACGGCGGCCTTGCCGCCGACGCCCGCGTCGACCTCGTCGAAGAGGTACGTCGGCACCGGGTCGGAGCCCGCGAAGACGACCTCCACCGCCAGCATCACGCGCGACAGCTCACCGCCCGAGGCGCCCTTGGCGATCGGCCGCGGCTGGGCGCCGGGGTGGGGGGCCAGCAGCAGTTCGACCTCGTCCGTGCCCGAGGGCCCGTACGCGACCGGGCGGCCGTCCACGTCCACCCCGTCGGGGTCCTCGACCTGCCGGATGTCGATGGTCACCCGCGCGTGCGGCATCGCCAGCGACGCCAGCTCCTGCGTGACGGCCGAGGCGAACCGCGTGGCCGCCTCCACCCGCGCGTCGGTCAGCGCCTGTGCCAGCAGCGACAGCTCGGCCCGCAGCCCGTCGCGTTCGGCGGTCAGTTCGGTGATCCGCTCGTCGTCGCCGTCCAGTTCCAGCAGCCGCGCCGAGCCCCGTTCGGCCCACTCCAGTACGGCGTCGATCGAATCGCCGTACTTGCGGGTCAGCTGGGTCAGGGCCGCCCGCCGCTCCTCCACCGCGGCGAGCCGCAGTGGATCGGCGTCCAGGTCGTCGGCGTAGCCGGCGAGTTCCCCGGCGACGTCGGCGAGCAGGATCCCGAGCTCCCCGATCCGTTCGGCGAGCGCGCCGAGCGCCGCGTCGTGGGTCCGTACGGCTTCCAGGGCCCGGTGTGCGCCCGCGACGAGCGTGTTGGCGTCGACGCCCTCCGGGTCCTCGACGTCGCCGGCGAGGGCCGCATGGGCGATCTGTGCCGCCGAGGCCAGCGATTCGGCGTGGCCGAGCCGTTCCGCCTCCGCCGCCAGCTCGGCGTCCTCACCGGCCAGCGGTTGCACGGCCGCGATCTCGTCGAGGCCGAAGCGCAGCAGGTCGGCCTCCTGGGCGCGTTCCCGGGCCCGGGTGGTGATCTCGTCGAGTTCGACGGCGACGGCGCGCAGCCGCCGGTAGGCGGCTCCGTACTTCTCCAGCGGGACGGCGACCGCGTCGCCGGCGTACCGGTCGAGGGCCTGGCGCTGGCGGGCGGGCCGCAGCAGCCCCTGCTGGTCGGTCTGCCCGTGTACGGCGACGAGGTCGTCGGCGAGCTCGCCGAGCAGGCCGACGGGCACGGAGCGGCCGCCGACGTGGGCGCGTGAGCGCCCCTCGGCGGACACGGTCCGGCTGATCAGCAGGGCGCCGTCGTCGAGCTCGGCCCCGGCTTCCTCTGCGCGCACGGCGGCGGGCGCGTCCGGGCGCAGGACGATGCGGCCCTCCACGACCGCCGCCTTGGCCCCGATCCGCACCAGGGCCGGGTCGGCGCGACCGCCGAGCAGCAGGCCGAGGCTGGTGACGACCATCGTCTTGCCCGCGCCGGTCTCGCCGGTCACCGCGGTGAAACCGGGCGACAGCTCGACCACCGCGTCGTCGATGACCCCGAGCGACCGTATCCGCATCTCCTCAAGCACGGGACGACGATACCGAGGTTTCACCGGTGCCATGTGACGTCACCCGTCGAGAGTTTCCCGAACGCATGTGCTATTAGTGGGGCGCTCCGCGCCACCCCGACACCGGCAGCGCGAACTTGGCGACGAGCCGGTCCGTGAACGACGCGTGGTGCAGCCGGGCGAGCCGCACCGGCACCGCGCCCCGCCGGACCTCCACCCGGGCCCCGGCCGGCAGCTCCAGGGTCCGGCGGCCGTCGCACCACAGCACCCCGTGCGGGACCCCGGTCTGCACCTCCACCGCCAGCACCGAGTCGGGCGAGGTGACCAAAGGCTTCGCGAATAGGGCGTGCGCACTGATCGGCACCATCAGCAGCGCCTCCACCTCCGGCCAGACCACCGGCCCGCCCGCGGAGAAGGCGTACGCCGTCGAACCGGTCGGGGTCGCGCAGACGATCCCGTCGCAGCCGAAGCCGGACACCGGGCGCCCGTCGATCTCCAGGACCACTTCGAGCATCCGTTCGGGCGACACCTTCTGGACGGCCGCCTCGTTCAGCGCCCAGTCCCGGTGGATGACGTCGCCGTTCGTCCGTACGAGCACGTCGAGCGTCATCCGCTCCTCGACCTCGTAGGCCCGCGTCACGACCCGGTCCACGACCTTGTCCAGGTCGTCCCGCTCGGCCTCCGCGAGGAACCCCACCCTGCCCAGGTTCACGCCCAGCATCGGCACTCCCGAGCCGCGCGCGAACTCCGCGCCGCGCAGCAGCGTCCCGTCGCCGCCCAGCACGATCAGCAGCTCGCAGCCTTCGAGCGCCACGGGGGTGCACTCGGCCACCAGCTCCACCTCGGGCGGCAGCGGCAGGTCTCTTGCCTCGTGCTCGACGACCCGTACGCCCAGCCCGCTCTTCAGCAATCCCTGTACGACCAGCTCGGCACTGCGGATGGCCGCCGGCCGCCCGGTGTGCGCGAGCAGGAAGACGGTCCGCCCCTCCGTCGGGACCGGTGATTCCGAGGTATCCGACCTGTCCGCTGATTCAGTCACTGCGGCCCCTCCGCTACTGCTCGGTCAACATCCTCCGGGTCGAGTGCCGGTGCCCCCGCCCGCAGCCACAGAAAGTACTCGACGTTCCCCGACGGGCCGGGCAGCGGACTCGCGGTGACCCCGAGCACGCCGAGCCCCAGCTTCGCCGCCTGGGCCGCCACCTCACGCACGGCCTCCGCCCGCAGCTCCGGGCTGCGCACGACGCCGCCGCTGCCGAGCCGGTCCTTGCCGACCTCGAACTGCGGCTTGACCATCAGCACCAGGTCCGCGTCCGGCGCGCAGCAGCGCACCAGTGCGGGCAGCACCAGGCCGATGGAGATGAAGGACAGGTCCCCGACGACGAGGTCGACCGGGACCCCGTCGAGCTGCTCGACCGTGAGCTCGCGGACGTTCGTCCGGTCCTTGACGGTGACCCGGTCGTCGCTCTGCAGCGACCAGGCGAGCTGCCCGTAGCCGACGTCGACGGCCATCACGTGGGCCACGCCCGCGCGCAGCAGCACATCGGTGAACCCGCCGGTGGAGGCGCCCGCGTCCAGCGCCCGGCGGCCTTCGACGGCCAGCCCCAGCGGCTGGAAGGCCGCCAGTGCGCCGGCCAGCTTGTGGCCGCCCCGGGAGACGTAGTCGGGGTCGCTGTCGTCCTTGAGGACCACCAGGGCCGCGCTGGTCTCGACCTGGGTGGCCGCCTTGGTCGCGGTGGCGCCCCCGACGGTCACCCGGCCCGCGGCGATCAGCTGGGCGGCGTGCTCGCGCGAGCGGGCCATGCTGCGGCGTACCAGTTCGGCGTCCAGGCGGCGGCGTGCCACTCCTGCCACGTTCGGTTCAGCTCCTGTTTTCGTACGGTCCGGGGACGGGTGGTGCGTCCAGCGCGCTCAGCGCGTCGCGCAACCCCCTGTGCACATCCTCGTACACCGCGACGTGTCCGTCCGCCGTGAGGTGGTCGGCGTCGGCCAGCCGCTCCAGGTGCGCGTCGACCCCGGCGTGGCCGGTGGGCGTGCGGACGAGGCCGAGGGGCTCGGGGCCGGCGGGCCCGGCGGAGGGCTCCGGCGCGGCTTCCCCGCCCGCACCGGCCGCCCCGGAGTCCCCTGCGGCCGGGGAGTCGCCTGCCGCCCCGGAGTCTCCTGCGGCCCCGGATGCGCCGGGTTCTCCGGACAGGCCCGGTTCGCCCTGTTCACCCGGTACATCCGGTGTGCCCGCCGCCGCGTCGGCGAAGTCGTCGGTCATGCCCCGACGCTACCCCGAAGCGCCCGGGCGGCCGAGCACGGCTCTGCGGTACGGTCGAGATCACGATGGCTACGATCGATGAGTGCCGAGCCGCACTCGACCGACTTTCCGACAACCTCGCACAGGCCGACGGCAGCGTGCGCGGTGCCGCCGCGCTGGACCGCTCCCTGAGCTGCCACATCACCGACCTCGACCAGACCTTCACCGGCCGCCTCGACGGCGGCCGGATCCGGGTCGACGCGGTCTCCCCCGGCCCGCCCGCCACCAAGGCCGAGATCCGGCTCGCGATGACCGGGGACGACCTGGTGGCGATGGTCGCGGGCGAGCTGAAGTTCGCCAAGGCCTGGGCTTCCGGCCGGGTCCGTCTGGAGGCCGGGTTCCGCGACCTGCTCCGCCTCAAGAGCCTGCTGTGACGCCTGGGGCCCGACGTCAGCCCGCGCCGCCCTCGCCCGTCGAACGCCCGGCCAGGGCCCTGCGCGCGGCCGGGATCACCAACGGGGTGCCCGTCTCCGGGTCGTCGATGATCTGGCAGCGCAGCCCGAACACCCTCTCCACCAGCTCCGCCGTGACCACCTCCGACGGCGGCCCCTCCGCAACGACCTTCCCGCCGCGCATCGCGATCAGGTGCGTGGCGTAGCGGGCCGCGTGGTTGAGGTCGTGCAGCACGGCGACCAGGGTCCGGCCCTGGTTCTCGTGCAGTTCTGCGCACAGGTCCAGCACGTCGATCTGGTGCTGGATGTCCAGGTACGTGGTCGGCTCGTCCAGCAGCAGCAGCGGCGTCTGCTGCGCGAGCGCCATCGCGATCCACACCCGCTGGCGCTGCCCGCCCGACAGCTCGTCCACCGACCGGTCCGCGAGCTCCGCGACCCCGGTCGAGGCCATCGATTCGAGGACGATCCGCTCGTCCTGCGGCGACCACTGGCGCAGCAGCCCCTGGTGCGGGTACCGGCCGCGCGAGACCAGGTCGGCGACGGTGATCCCGTCCGGCGCGATCGAGGACTGCGGCAGCAGGCCCAGCGTCCTGGCGACCTTCTTGGCCGGCATCGACCCGATGGCCTGCCCGTCCAGCAGCACGCGCCCCGCGGACGGCTTCAGCATCCGCGACAGGGCGCGCAGCAGCGTGGACTTGCCGCAGGCGTTGGGTCCGACGATCACCGTGAAGGAGTGGTCGGGGATCTCCACCGACAGGTCCTCGGCGATGACCCGCTGCTCATAGCCGAGGGTCACGTTCTGCGCGGTCAGCCGCTGCACCTGCGTACTCCTTGAGTTACTCATGTCCGTGCTCATATACGCCCCGCCCTGCGCTCGGTGACGAGCAGCCAGAGCAGGTAGACACCGCCGACCAGTCCGGTCACCACACCCACCGGCAACTGGTCGGAGCCGAAGGCTCGCTGTGAGGCCCAGTCGGACACGAGCAGCAGGACGGAGCCCGTCAGCGCGCCGGTGAGCAGGTTCGACCCGGGTGAGCGGGTCAGGCGCCGGGCCAGCTGGGGCGCGGCCAGGGCGACGAAGGAGATGGGTCCGGCGGCAGCGGCGGCCGCGGTGGTCAGCAGGACCGCCGCGAGCATCAGCAGCATCCGCGTGCGCTCGACCCGTACCCCGAGGGCGTACGCGGCGTCGTCGCCCATCTCCATCATCCGCAGGGCCCTGCCCTGGCCGAGGACGAGCGGGAACAGCACCGCGCAGGTCCCCAGCAGCGGCCAGACCTGGCTCCAGTCCCGGCCGGCGAGCGAGCCGGTCAGCCAGACCATCGCGCGGGTGGCCTCGACGAGCTGGGCCCTGGTCAGCAGGTAGTTGATGACGGCGACGAGCATCGCCGAGGCGCCGATGCCGACCAGCACCAGCCGGTAGCCGTGGATGCCGCGCTTGTACGAGAGCAGGTAGACGAGGACGCCGGTCAGCAGTCCGCCCGCCAGCGCGCCCCCCGCGACCGCGTTCGCGTCGCCCTTGAACAGGACGATCACGGTGAGCGCGCCGACCGACGCGCCGTAGCTGAAGCCGAGCAGGTCCGGCGAGCCGAGCGGATTGCGGGAGACCGACTGGAAGACCGCCCCGGCCATCCCGAGTGCGGCGCCCACCAGCAGGGCGACCAGCACCCGCGGCAGCCTCAGGTCGTTGACGATGAAGTCGTGCGCGGGCGTGCCGTTGCCGAGCAGGGTCTGCACGACGTCCCAGGGCGCGATCTCGAAGTCGCCGGTGCCGATGAGGACGACGGCCATCGCCAGCGCGGCCACGGCGAGCAGCAGCCCGGCCACGAGCGCTCGGGGCTCCAGGCGCAGGGACAGCCCGCCGGGGCCGCGCAGGGCACGGGGCCCCCGGGAGCCGGGCCGGTCCGCCCGGAGGTCGACGGTCACAGCTGGGCCATCCTCTTGCGCCGGACGAGATGGATGAAGACGGGTCCGCCGATGAGTGCGGTGATGATGCCGACCTGGAGTTCGGCGGGCCGGGTGACGACCCGGCCGATGACGTCCGCGCCGAGCAGCAGCACCGGCGAGAGGACCGCCGAGTAGGCGAGCACCCACCGCATGTCGGGACCGGTGAGCAACCGCACCAGATGCGGGATCATCAGCCCGATGAAGACGATCGGCCCGCAGGCGGCGGTCGCCGCCCCGCACAGCAGGGTGATGGAGACCATCGCGGCGATCCGGGTCCGCGTCAGGTGGGCGCCGAGGGCCCGCGCGGTGTCGTCACCCATGGCCATCGCGTTCAGCGGCCGGCCCAGGGACAGTGCGATCACCGCGCCGAGCAGCAGGAACGGGGCGACCTGCCGGACGGTCTCCATGTTCGCGGAAGCCAGCGAGCCGACGGTCCAGAAGCGGAGCTTGTCCAGCGCCTTGCTGTCCACCAGCTGCACGGCGTTGATGTAGCCGACCAGCGCCGCACTGGCCGCGGTACCGGCGAGCGCGAGGCGGACCGGCGTCGCGCTGCGGCTGCCGCCGAGCACGTAGACCACGACGGAGACGACGGCGGCGCCCAGGAAGGCCCACCACACGAACGCGCTGAGCGAGGAGACCCCGAGGAAGGTGATGGCCGAGACCACGGCGGCCGCGGCGCCCGCGTTGACGCCGAGGATGCCCGGTTCGGCCAGCGGATTGCGCGTCAGCGCCTGCATCACCGCGCCGGAGAGACCGAGGCCGAGCCCGACCATCAGCCCGAGGAGGGTGCGGGGCACCCGCAGGTCGCGCACGACGACGTCGGAGGGCGTACCCGCGTAGTGGAACAGGCCGTGCCAGACCTGGTCGAGGGGCATCTGCCTGGCGCCGACGGCGATGCTCGCCACCGCGATCAGGGCCAGCACCGCGAGGGCGCCGAGCAGACCGGCGGCGCGGGCCGCGCGCCGCGGACGGGCGGCGGCGACCGGCGCCGCGCTCTGTTCAGGAGGACTCTCGACCAACACGCAGGTTAGGTTAGCCTACCCTGCGCCCAGCCGCGTGCCGTTCGCCCTGATCAGCCCGTGCGCAACCGCGTCGGGACCCGTCATGACCCCGCGGACCGCGGACCGGGTACCGCCGCCGCCACCGACCGCCCGCGCCTACAGCCCGATCCGGGCCAGCGCCTTCCCCGCATCCAGCGTGCAGGAACCCTCGCCCGCCTGCGTCCAGGCCGCCGCGCACAGCGCCCGCAGCCCGTCGAGCGGATCGCCCTCGCCCCGCAACTCCAGTACGTCAGCAGCCGCGACCGCGGTCCAGCCCCCGCACCGGAAGCCCTCACCCTCCGCCACGACCTCCGGCTGCCCCGTCAGCAGCCCCCGCAGGTCCCGGTCCACGTACGTCGGCCGGTGCCGCGGCTCGGCCCGCAACAGCTGCGCCCCGTCCGTCACCCCGGTCAGCACCAGCAGCGAGTCCACCTCCCCGTTGAACGCGCCCTCGATGTCCGTGTCCAGCCGGTCCCCGACCACCAGCGGCCGCTGCGCCCCGGTCCGCAGCACCGTCTCCCGGTGCATCGGGGGCAGCGGCTTGCCCGCCACCTGCGGCTCCGCACCCGTGGCGATCCGCACGACCTCGACCGCGGCCCCGTTCCCGGGCCCGATCCCGCGCGCCCCCGGAATCGTCAGGTCGGTGTTCGACGCGTACCACGGCACCCCGCGGTGGATCGCGTACGAGGCCTCCGCGAACCGCGACCACGGCAGGTCCGGGCCCCCGTACCCCTGGACGACCGCCGCGAGCCCCTCCTCGTCTGCGGAGTCCACCGGCACGAGCCCCCGCTCGCGCAACGCGATCCGCAGCCCCTCCCCGCCGATCACCAGCACCTTCGACCCCGGCTCCACCTGCTCCGAGATCAGCCGGGCCACGGCCTGCGCGGACGTGATCACCTCACCGGCCTCGGTCGGGATCCCCAGCTCGCCCAGGTGCTCGGCGACCGCCTCCGGCGTCCGCAGCGCGTTGTTCGTGACGTACGCGAGGTGCATCCCGTCGGCCCGGGCCGCCGCCAGCGACTGCGCCGCGTGCGCGATCGCCTCACCACCCGCGTACACCACCCCGTCCAGGTCCAGCAGGGCCGTGTCGTACGCCTGGTGCAGGCTGCGCTCGCTGCCCGCCGGACTCGTCCTGCTCCGGGTCATCCTGTCGGCTCCCTGTCCATTCGATCCCCGACCGGTCCGTGACCGATCCCGACTGCCTGTGCTGCGGTCTTGCTCACCCGATCATCCCGCATCGCGAGACGCGTCTTACCATGCACCAATGACCACATCTGGTACCGCGGACGACGGGCTGCGCCTGATCCCCTTCCATGGACTGCGCTATGACCCGGAGCGTGTCGGCAGCCTGGCCGCCGTCACCTCACCGCCGTACGACGTGGTCGTTCGCCCCGATGGCGTCGACCACCTGCAGTCCGCCGATCCGCACAACATCGTCCGCCTGATCCTGCCGCAGGCCGACACCCCCGCCGAACGCAACGAACAGGCCGCGCGCACCCTGCACGACTGGCTCCGCAACGGCATCCTCAGCGCCGACCCCGAGCCCGCGCTCTACGTCTACGAGCAGCGCAAGGGCGGCCTGCTGCAGCGCGGTCTGATCGGCGCCCTCGCCCTGTCGAAGCCCGACGCCGGCATCGTCCTCCCGCACGAGGACGTGATGCCGGACGTGGTCACCGACCGGGCCGGTCTGATGCGTGCGGCTTCGGCCAATCTGGAGCCCCTCCTCCTCACCTACCTCGGGGACGACCCCGCGGCCGGTGCCGCCGAGGTCGTCGAGCGGACCGCCGCCGGCACCCCGCTGCTGGCCACCACCACCGAGGACGGCTTCCGGCACCGGCTGTGGGCCATCACGGACCCCGCCGACCTGGCGGCCGTCACGGCCGACCTCGGCCACCGCCAGGCGCTCATCGCCGACGGACACCACCGCTGGGCGACGTACCTGCGCCTCCAGGAGGAGCACCAGTCGCCCACCGCCTGGGACTTCGGGCTGGTCCTCCTCGTCGACACGGCCCGCTACCCGCTCCAGGTCCGCGCCATCCACCGGATGCTGCGCCGCATCCCGGTCGCGGACGCCCTGGCCGCCGTCGAGGGCAGCTTCCGCGTCCGCCCGGTCGACGGCCCGCTGCCGCTCGCCCTGGAGGCCCTCGCCGACGCAGCGGAGCGCGGCAACGCCTTCCTGCTCTCCGGCGACGGGACCTTCCACCTGGTCACCGACCCGGATCTGGACCTCCTGGAACGCACCGTGCGCCGCGACCGGCCCGAGGCCTGGCGTCGACTGGACGCGACCGTCCTGCACGCGACCCTGCTCGACGCCGTGTGGCAGATCCCGGACACCCCCGACCAGATCACCTACATCCACGACGCGGCGGCCACCGTCGCCATGGCCGAGCGGCACGGCGGCACCGCGGTCCTGCTGCACCCGGTACGGGAGCAGGTCGTCCGGGACCTGGCCCGCCAGGGCGTCACGATGCCCCGCAAGTCGACCTCGTTCGGCCCGAAGCCGGCCACGGGTCTGGTCCTGCGCAGCCTGAACTGACCCCGATCGGCGCGACCGGCGCGACCGGCGCAACCGGCCGCGGATACGGGAAAGGGCGGCACCCCCGGAGGGGTGCCGCCCTTGTTCAGTTCAGCCGGTCCGGCGTTCAGCCCTTGTCGCGGCCCTGCGCGTCGTCCTGGTCCTCGTCCTCGTCCTCGACGACGGCGATCTCGTCGGTGACCTCGACGTCGGCGTCCGCCGCGGAACGCTCGAGGGGCTCGTACTCCTCGTCGTCCTCGTCGTAGTACTCGGCCTGGTCGGAGGCGCGCTCGGCGGCTGCCACCTCGGCGGCGTCCTGCTCGTCGTCCTCGTCGTCGACGTCGTCGGACTCGTCGGCCGCGAGCGCGTCGACGAACTCGACCCCGTCCAGCTCGGCGAGCCGGTCGGAGGCGTCCATCGAGCCGTCCTTGTCCGCCTCGACCGTCTTGGCGAACCACTCGCGCGCCTCGTCCTCACGGCCGGCCGCCAGCAGCGCGTCGGCGTAGGCGTACCGCAGGCGCGCGGTCCACGGCTGGACGGAGTTGGAGGCCAGTTCCGGGCTCTGCAGGGTCACGATGGCGGCGTCGAGCTGCCCCATGTCCCGCCGGGCGCCGGCGGCGACCAGGCGCATCTCGACCTGGCCGGCCTTGTCCAGCTTCTGCACCTCGGGCTCGCCGGCCATGGCCAGCGCGCGCTCGGGGCGGCCGAGGCCGCGCTCGCAGTCGGCCATGACGGGCCACAGCTCGACGGATCCGGTCATGCGCTTGGCGGCGCGGAACTCCGCGAGCGCCTCGCTGTACTTCTGCGTGGCGTACGCGGCGAAGCCGGCGGCCTCGCGGACGGCGGCGACGCGGGAGGCCAGGCGCAGGGCGATGCGCGAGTACGCGTACGCCTGCTCCGGGTCCTCGTCGATCAGCCGGGCCACCATGACCAGGTTGCGGGAGACCTCCTCGGCCAGCCCCTTGGGCAGGCTCAGGAGCTCCTGGCGGACATCGGAGTCGATCTCCAGACCGGTGACGTCCTCGTCGATCGGAAGCCGCTTGACCGGGTCCCGGTCGCGGTCCGCACGGTAGTCGCGGTCACCGCCGCGGTCATCGCGGCCGCCACGGTAGCCACCGCGGTCGCCACCACGGTCATCACGGCCGCGGTACCCGCCGCGGTCGCCACCGCGGTCGTCGCGGCGCGGGTAGGACGGGCGGTCGCCACCACGGTCATCACGACCGCCACGGAAACCACCACGGTCGTCATCACGACGCGGGTAGGAAGGACGCCCACCACGGTCGTCGTCGCGACGCGGGTACGAGGGACGCTCACCACGGTCGTCACGACGGAAACCGCCGCCCGAGGGGCGCTCGCCACGGTCGTCACGGCGCGGGTAGGACGGGCGGTCGCCACCACGGTCATCACGACCACCGCGGAAACCACCACGGTCGTCATCACGACGCGGGTACGAGGGACGGCCACCACGGTCGTCGTCGCGACGCGGGTACGAGGGACGCTCACCACGGTCGTCACGACGGAAACCGCCGCCGGACGGGCGCTCGCCACGGTCGTCACGGCGCGGGTAGGACGGGCGGTCGCCACCACGGTCATCACGACCACCGCGGAAACCACCACGGTCATCGTCACGACGCGGGTAGGAAGGACGGCCACCACGGTCGTCATCACGACGCGGGTACGAGGGACGCCCACCACGGTCGTCATCGCGGCGCGGGTAGGAGGGACGGTCCTCGCGGCCGCGGAAGCCACCGCCGGAGGGACGCTCACCGCGGTCGTCGCGGCGCGGGTAGGACGGGCGGTCGCCACCACGGTCATCACGACCACCGCGGAAACCACCACGGTCGTCATCACGACGCGGGTACGAGGGACGCCCACCACGGTCGTCGTCGCGACGCGGGTACGAGGGACGCTCACCACGGTCGTCACGACGGAAACCGCCGCCCGAGGGGCGCTCGCCACGGTCGTCACGGCGCGGGTAGGACGGACGGTCGCCACCACGGTCGTCACGACGGGGGTAGGAGGGACGGTCCTCGCGGCCGCGGAAGCCGCCGCCGGAGGGGCGCTCACCACGGTCGTCGCGACGGAAGCCGCCGCCCGAGGGGCGCTCACCGCGGTCGTCGCGACGCGGGTACGAGGGACGGTCGCCACCACGGTCGTCACGACCGCCACGGAAGCCACCACGGTCATCGTCACGACGCGGGTAGGACGGGCGGTCGCCACCGCGGTCATCGCGACGGAAGCCGCCGCCGCTGCTGCCGGCGGGACGCCCACCGCGGTCGTCACGGCGGAAACCGCCGCCACCACCGGTGGGCCGGCCGCCGCGGTCGTCGCGGCGGAAGCCACCACGGTCACCGCCACGGTCGTCACGGCCCCCGCGGTAGCCGCCCCTGTCACCGCCGTCGTTGCGACGAGGCTCGCGCTCCGGACGATCGTCGGGAGAGTTGGACATGGGTGTGACTCCTGTCTTCGGGGTACCGCTAGTCATTCTCGCGCAACCAACCCATGGCCGCGCTTCGGCGTAAAGAGATACAAAAAACAAAAGGACCCTTGGTCCAGCGTTGAACGCTGGACCAAGGGTCCTTTGAAAGATTGTTCGGCGGCGTCCTACTCTCCCACAGGGTCCCCCCTGCAGTACCATCGGCGCTGAAAGGCTTAGCTTCCGGGTTCGGAATGTAACCGGGC
>NZ_JBIVAL010000009.1:42168-375705 GCF_044745505.1 Streptomyces sp. NPDC086989 | reverse complement strand
GACTTCCCATGGCTTCGGCCGCGCCACCCCGCACCCCCGGATAATCCGTCCCGGAGTGATCCAACCATCTTGAAGATTATTTCGTTAGGAGTTCTTAGGCTCTGCCGTGCGACGTGCCCGCCGCGCGCCGTCCGCCTCGGGGCCCACCGCCGGCACGGCGCCGTCCTGCCCGTCACCGCCGCCTCAGTCGGTGGCGTCCTGATCGACCACGTCGCGCAGTTGGCTGCGCGAGGTCACGCCCAGGACCGGGAAGGCCTGGTAAAGGTGCGTCCCCACGGTCCGCGGCGACAGGAAGAGCCGCTCGCCGATCTCGCGGTTGGTCAGCCCCTGGGCGGCCAGCCGAACGATCCGCCGACGCTGCGGGGTCAGGGTGTTCAGGCCCTCGCGGGGAGCGGACTCGACATCGACCCCGGCAGCGCGCAGTTCGGCCTGGGCCCGCTGGTTCCAGTGCACCGCGCCCAAGCCCTCGAACAGGTCGCGCGCCTTGGACAGGGCGTCCCGGGCCTCGGCGATCCGGCGCCGGCGGCGGAGCCACTCGCCGTACTCCAGCCACACTTGGGCCCGCTCGAAGGGCCACCGCCGGCCGGCCGGATCGGCCAGCGCGGCCTCGAACCGGGAACCGGCCTCGTCCGGCGCGGTGAGCAGCGCGCCGGCGCGGTCCAGGATCTGGCGCAGACGCACCGACGCCCCGTCGGCGACCTCCGCGGACACGTACTCCAGGGCCGTCGCCGCGTCCTCGGCGCGGCCGGTGAGCACGGCCGCGGCAGCGTAGTCCGCGACGGCGTAACACGACAGGTGGTAGTGCACGGGAGCGCCCGACCGGTCGAACAGGCTCCGCAGGTGGTGGAAGGCGGTCGTGGGGTCACCGAGCGCCAGTGCCGCCAGCGCCGCCGCCCGCCGGGCCCGGACGACGGTGCCCAGCACCCCGGCCGGCTCGGTCACGGCCAGCACCGCCGTCGCGTGACGCAAGGCCGTCTCGGGCTCTCCCGTCAGCGCACGGAGCGTGGCCAGCACGGCGAGCGCGCGCGCCGCCCCGTGGCTGCGCTCACCCGCGAGGAAGCGCCCGGCCAACCGCTCGACACCCAGGCGCGCGTCGGCCCAGCGACCGCTTTCCAGGTTGGCCCACGCCAGGTCGGCGGCGGTCATCCCGGCATGGAAGGCGTCCGCGTCCTCCCACTGGGGGTTGGCCACTTCGCGGAGCAGGGTGACCGCCGTCTCGGTCTCGTCCAGGACCATGCTGAGCACCCCGAGCGTGTGGGTCTCCGTAGGGGCCCGACCCGGGGCGGACGCGGCGGCCGACAGGTGGCCGCGTACGGCGCTCCCGCCACCGAAGGGGTCGGTCACGCCGATGTCCCACAGGTGGAAGGCGTGCGCAGGCTCTGTTTCCGGCCGGCGCGTGGCCAGGACCGCGCGGATCCGCTCCCTCTGCGCGGGGTCGCCGGAGTGGTAGACGATCCCCGTCGCGATGGTCGAGGTGCTCGCGTCGATCTGCGCCGCGTCACGCACCGTTTCCGGCACGACCCGCGCGAACGCGAAGTCCATGCGCATCATCAGCATGGCTATCAGGCCGGTGAGCGCGTCGATGTACGGGGCCGCCGCCGGATCGGTGTTGAGCTCCGTGGCCCGGGCGCCCAGCGCCTCCGCCTGCGTGATGTCACCGACCAGGATCGCGCCGTAGGCGGCCGTCGCCAGCAGCCGGGTCTGCTCGCTGGGGGAGGGGTTCAACTGCACGGCCCGTTCCAGACCGGCGACGGCCTCCGACATGGCCCCCCGGGCGAAGGCGCGCATGGCTGTGGCCTCCAGGGCGCCGGAGACGGACGCGTCAGGGGCCACCGTCGCCGCGGACAACTGCCAGGCGCGGCGGTCGGGGTCGCCCTCCAGGGCGGCGGCCAGGGCGAGGTGCGCGCGGCGGCGTACGGTGAACGGGGCGGCGCTGTAGATCGCCGAACGGACCAACGGGTGCCGGAAGTCCAGGCGGTCCGCGTGCAGGCGGATCAGCCCCGCTTCCTCCGCGGGCAGCCAGACGTCCAGGTCGGTACCGGGCGGCAGCGCCCTCGACACGGCTGCGAGGCCCGCGCCCTCGGCCGCCGCCGCCACCAGCAGCGCCTCGCGCGTCGCCTCGGGCAGCGCGTCGACCTGCGCGGCGAACGTCCGCTCCAGCAGATCGGTGACCGGTACCTGGCGGCCCGTCAGGAGCGACCCGTCCCGGGCCGCGGAACGGGAGAGCTCCACCAACGCCAGGGGGTTGCCCGCGGCGGTGGCCAGCACCCGCCGCCGGGCGGAGCCGGTGGGCGGGTCCGGCTGGGTGCTGAGAAGTGCCTCGGCCTCCGCGGAGGACAGCGCCGGTACCACCAGCTCGGGCACGGACCGGTCCAGCCAGTCGGGTCGGTGGGTGCCGCGCGCCGCGACGAGCAGGCCGATCGGCTCCCCCGCGAGGCGGCGTGCGAGGAAGCCCAGCACCTGGCAGCTTCCGGGGTCGACCCACTGCGCATCGTCCACGGCGAGCAGCAGGCGCTGGGTCGATGCCACCTGTGAGGTGAGGGTGAGCACGGCCAGGCTCATCATCATGTGGTCGGGGGGCGTCGGGTCGTCGCCGAGCCCGAAGGCGCCGAGCAGCGCCGCGCCCTGCCGGGCGGGCAGCCCGTCGACCCGGTCCAGGACGGGCAGCAACAGCTGGTGCAGACCGGCGAAGGCGAGCTCGGTCTCCGCCGCGTTGCCCCGGACCCGGAGCACCTTGGTCCCGGCGGAAAGGGCCTCGGCGACCGCCGTGTCGAGGAGCGCGGTCTTGCCGACCCCGGGATCACCGAGGAGCAGCAGCGAGGCCGTCTCCGCTTCCGGTGACAGTGCCGCGGCCACGGCCGCCCGTTCGTCGTGACGCCCGATCAACACGGTATTTCCCGAACCTTCTCACGCTCTGGCGGCATCCGCCGTTCTTACGCGAGGCGGTGGCAACTGTCCGGAGCATAGTCGCAGGACACGCATCGACGAATTCGGCGCATACGGCCGGTGCCGGCCCGTGTTCCGGGACCTGTCAGGAGAACGGAATCCTGTCGGGGCGGCAGACCGTGCCGAGGGGCGGGAGCGTCCCGTCGACGAGGTAGCGGCTCTCGTAGCCGCTGATGCAGCGGCTGCCGTTGTTGAACAGCGCGGTGTGCCCGTACCCGTCGTTCGTGAGCAGGCGGGCGTCCGACAGCTCACCGGCCATGGCCTGGGCGCCGGCGTAGGGCGTGGAGGGGTCGTACCGGGTTCCTATCACCAGGACGGGACGGGCGGTGGGCGTGTTCCACGGGCCGTCGTACCCGGCGGCGGACCGGGCCGGCCAGGTGGCACAGGCCTCCGCCGCCCACGTCCAGAACCGTCCCGCGTCGCCGGCCCGTCGGGCGCTCGCCTCCTCCAGGCCGTGGTAGGCGGCGGGGTCGCGGGGGTTGGGACTGTCGGAGCACCACACGGCCGCCGCCTGCTCGTCCCCCAGGTACGGGTTCGGCTCGGCCACCGGGGGCGGAGGCGGGTACGCCTGCGGCTCGGGGGCGCGGCCCTGCGACAGCTCCTGGAGCCGGCCCGCCGGGGTTAGGCATCGGTCCACGCCTTCCGCTCCTGTGCGCCCACGGGGAAGCCGGCAGGTGGGCGGGCCGCCCAGGCCCTGGCCTCCCCGGGGGTGCCGAAGCAGTTCACGGCGGTGCTGCTGCCGACCCCGCGCGGGTCCCAGCTGACGATGTCGAACCGTTCCCGCAACTCCTTCGGGAAGGCGTCGTAGTTCTGCGGCACCTGGACGGTCCCGGGGTCTCCGGGACCGCCCGGGTTCACGAACAGGGTGCCGATGCGCCGGCCGGGACCGGTGGCCCGCCGGCGGACGACCGCCAGGTCGACGGTGCGGCCTGCGGGGGCGGCGTGGTCGAGCGGCGCCTTCGCCGTGGCGCAGTCCCAGGGGCTGCCCGGTCTGCACGGGCTCCAGTCCAGCCGCGGACCGGTCACCGAAGGAGAGGGCGAGCGGGGTGCGGGTGCCGGGGACGCGCCGTCCGCTGCGGCGGTGCGTGCCCGGCGAGCAGGACCGAGCAGGCCAGCGCCGCTGTGAGGACGGCCGCACGGCGTCGCCCGCTGGCTGCGGGACCGGGTGCCGACATGTTCCGCCCTCCTCCGCCATGGCGAGGGCTCGGTCCGGCGGTCGACGCCACCGCATCGGATCGGTACACACCCCTCTCCCTCCACGAAACCGCGGTCCGGCAGCGCCCGAGAGCCAGGGCGGGAGCCGCACGGGACCGTCCCGGACGCGCAAGGGGTTCCCCGCGCTTTAGCGGAAGTTGCTCAACAATCCCCCCGGCGCGGCCGGCGGCACTATCGTCCCCATCCCGGCACGCGTCGTGGTCCGCCGGGCCACGGCCGTCGTTCCGGAGAGCCACGCCGTTCCGCTGCTGTCCCCGCATGACCGAGTACCGGGCGGTGGCGCCGTCACCGTCGCCGCCTTGGAGGCTGCCTGCCCATGCGCCCGGGATCGTCTCGCACCGGCACCTCGCTGACCGTGGTGGCCTTGCTCGCCGCCGTACTCGCCCTGATCGTCGGCGCGGCCGGGTCGGCCTCCGCGCATGCCGGCCTCAGCGGCTCGGACCCCGCCGACGGCGCCGTCCTCACGACGGCACCGCAGCAGGTCACGCTGACCTTCACCGAGTCGGTCGGTTTCTCGGACGACTCGCTGAGAGTGCTGTCGCCGGCCAACGAGCGCGTCAACCCCCGTCCGGCCCGGCACGTGGACGGCAAGGGGAACACCGGTCGGGTGGAGCTGACCGGCGGACTGCCCGAGGGCACCTACACGGTGGCCTGGCGGGTCGTGTCCGCCGACGGACACCCGATCTCCGGCGCGTTCGTCTTCTCCGTCGGCAAGCCGTCCGGGACCGCCGTCGTCGTCCCGGCCGGCTCGCCGGACGCGACGGCGGTCGGCCGTCTGTACGGCCTGTTCCGCTACGTCGCGTACGGCGGGCTCGCTCTCCTCGTCGGCGTCGCCGCGTTCGTCATCGTGTGCTGGCCCGCCGCGGGCGCGCTTCGTCCGGTGCGCCGGCAGCTGGCCGCCGGGTGGGTGATGCTGGTGGTGGCCACCGTCGCGCTCCTGCTGCTGCGCGGCCCGTACGAGACGGCCGGCCGGCTCACGTCGGCGTTCGACCCGGCGGGGCTGGGCCGGACGGCCACCGGGCGGCCCGGGGGAGCGCTGATCGTCCGGCTGGTGCTGCTGGGCGTGGCCGCGGTGGCCGTCAAGCGGTCGGCCGTACGGTTTCGCGGCCTGGACGACGACGGCGAGCCGCAGGGCCTCGGATCGCGCGCCCGCTGGGCCGGGGCGGCACTCGCCCTCGGGCTGGCGCTCACCTGGGCTGCTGCGGAGCACGCCTCCGCCGGGATCCAGGTGCCCCTCGCCGTTCCCGCCGCCGTGCTGCACCTGCTGGCCATGGGGGTCTGGCTGGGCGGGCTGATCACGCTGGTGCCGCTCCTGCGGAGCCCGGGCGACGGCAGCCCCGCGATTCCCGCGTCCGCGACGGGCCGGTTCTCGGCACTGGCCTTCACCGCCGTCGCCGTGCTCTGCGGCACCGGGGTGTACCAGTCCTGGCGGCAGGTCGGCTCCTGGGGGGCACTGACCGGCACGCCGTACGGCAGGACCCTCATGGTGAAGGTGGCCGCCGTGGTCCTGCTGCTCTGCGTGGCGTCCCTCTCCCGTCGGTGGACCGCAGGCCTCGTGCGGCAGTCGCCCGCAGCGGCGCAGTCGCCGACGGTGCCCGTGCCCGTGTCCGTGCCCGTGCGCGAGCTGGTGGGCGCGCCGTCCGCTGCGGGGGCGGCGGACCCCGTGAGCCGGTCCGGCGGCGAGACGACCGATGTGGCGGGGACCGACGGCGGCGACACCGGCCGGCCGGTCCCCGAGGCCGACGCACTGCGACGACGCCTGCGTCGGACGGTGTTCGTCGAAGCCCTGCTCGGCGTGGCGGTCCTGGCGGTCACCACGGTGCTCACCGGAACCCAGCCCAGCCGGGCGGCAGCCACGACCGCCGCGGCGGCTGCAGGACAGGCGCCTCCGGTGCAGGTGGTCACCGTCCCGTTCGACATGGGGACGGCGAACCACCAGGGCACCGTGCAGATCACCCTGGCGCCGGGACGCGTCGGGGAGAACACGGCCGAGGCCGTGGTGTTCACCGCGGACGGCGGTCTCGCCACCGTCCCCGAACTCCGCCTGACCCTCACCCAGGAGAAGCTGGGAGTCGGCCCGCTCGACGCCGGCCTCAAGAACCGGAAGGGATACTGGGCCGCCTACGACCTGCGGCTGCCCATGCCCGGGGAGTGGACCATGAACATCACGGTTCGCACCAGTGAGATCGACCAGGTCACGGTGCGCGGAACCGTCCGCATCACGTCGCCGTCGTAGGCGCCCCGGTACCCGGCCCACCCCGCGCCGCGCACCGTGCGGAACGGCCGGGCCGGGGCACGGTACGGGCCGCGTACCGTGCCCCGACCCCGACCCCGACCCCCGACCCCGGCCCCGGCCGGTGCGGTCAGGCCCGGCTGCGGCTGCGGCGCAGCCACCAGACGGCACCGGCGGCGAGCAGGGCGACGGCCGCGACCGCCCCGACGACGGCTGCGGTGTTGCCGCCCGTCCCCTTCGCGCCGGCCGCCTCGGTGTGCGCGGCGGCGGAGGCGGCGGGAGCCGCCGTCGACGGCGGCCCGGACGGGACGGTGCCCGGCGTCGGTGCCGCGCCCGCGGCGACCGGCCTGGCCCCGGGGGCCGCCGCCTTCAGCTCCAGCACGGGGGCCGGGTTGTCGGCCTTCTCCCCGCCCGTGGGCACCTCGATCCACCGGTCGACCTTTCCGTCGCCGTACGTCTCCAGTGTCTTGAACGCCAGCGACTTCTCGTCGGGCAGCTGACGCACCGTGATGCTGTACTCGGCATCGGTGCCCTTGGGCAGAGCAGTGCCGCCGACGGTGTAGCCGTCCGGGGTCGCCGTCAGCTTCCACTCCTCGGGGGCTTCCTTCAGCGTCACGGCGTCCGGGGTGATGCCCTTCGGAAGGACGACCCGCAGCTCGGAGATGCCCGCGGTGTCCGACTCCGCCTCGGCGGTGAAGGAAAGCGTCACGTTCTCGGAGAGGGCTCGCGGATCGGAGGCGGTGACCTCGGTGTGGGCCGCGGCCGGCCCGGCCGCCAGGCCCAGGATCACCAGGGAGCAGGCTGCTCCAAGGCCCAGACTGCGGCGGACAGGGCGGGCGTGCGGGGTGGGGTGTGCGGTGTTCACGGTGGGAAACCTCTCGGTACGCGGACGGGCCGCACCGCACCGGTGCCGGCCCGCCGGGATCAGGGGAACGTCTCCTGCCCGCTCGGCAGGAGGCCCCCGGCGTACCACCGCGTCACACAGCATCGTCGTCACCGCCGGTCGCACCTCGGGGCCGCCGGGCGGTACGGGCCCGGTTCGAGGGCGTGGCCCCGGCCGTGGCCGGCAGCGGGCACCGAACGCCGCGGCCCCGGCCGCGACGGCCTTCTGGGCCCAGCGGCCCACTGTCTCCGGCAGACGGCTGAGCACCTGGTCAGCGCGGTGCATGAGCAGGGCCACGACGCATACGGCCGCGCAGTGGGCCGCCGTCATGGCCCACGCGCCGTGGTGTGCGGCGCCCACGGCGTGCGGCACCACACCGCCGGCTCCGCCGTGCCCGTGATGCACCGGCCGCCCCACGGACAGGGCGCGGTGCAGGACGAGTTGACCGACGCCCGTGGCGGTGACCACGTGCCACCACGGTGCGGGTCTGCGCGTCAGGGGCCACGACAGCGCGCACGCGCACGCCGCCCCGGCCGCCACCCGCTCCCGGGCAACGGGAGCCCCGGCCGCCAGGTGATGGCCCGCGACCGCCAGTGCGGTGCTGAGCGCGGTGAACACGGCAGCCCGGAGCCACCGTCCGCCGAGCCGCTCGGGCTGCGGACACGAGCGCATCCCTGCACGGGCTCCTGCCATGTCGGCCCATCCTTCACCGGCCCGGACACCGGAGGGCCCCGACTGTCAATTCACGAGCAGTTTTCCCGGGTCGGGCACCCCCTCGCAGCCCCTCGCAGCCCCTCCGGGCCGGACCGGGCGCGCTCGCCGGTCAACCGGCGAAGAGGAGGTAACTGGCCGTCGTGGCCAGGGAGAAGCCTGCCAACATGAGGGGGAGGAGCCCCCAGAAGCACAGGTGCATGCAGATCCCGACCACGACGGCCCAGGGGCGCGTCTCCGGGACGAGCAGCCCCAGCGGCAGGAGGGCCTCGATCGCTATGACCAGCACCGCCAGGGGCCGGCCGATCCGCAGTGCGCGGGGGGACCCGCTGCCCAGGAGGCGGACGAGGGGCGCAGGGTAGAAGTACTCGCGGCGGGGGAGCAGCGGACGGACGGCCGCCCCCGCCTCGATCCACTGGGCCACCCGCAGTCCGGAGCGGAAGTGCGGGGAACGCGCCTTGATCCACGCACTGTTGACGTACATCTGGCTGGTGATCAGCACGATCAGGAACTGTGCGAACGTGTTCGCGGACGACTGCGCGTACGTCACGCTCAGCCCCCGGCCGGGAGCGCCGGCGAACATCAGGCACGCCGCGCACAGCATGAGGTAGACGGTGTTGAAGCGGTAGAGGTACGTCAGTTCGAAGGCGAGCCCGAGCGTGACCGCGGCGGCCGCCGCGTGCGGCCACGGTCCGAGCGTCAGTGCCAGCGCCGCCGTCAGACGCAGGACCGTGACGGGGTGGTGCAGTGCCGCGATGAGCGCCACGGCATCCGGGCCGCGGCGCTGCCCCAGCTCGTGGCGCGAGTACGTCCCGACGGCGAGGAAGTTCCACATGCCCTGGACGAGTTCGCCCAGGAACTTCACCACGCACGCGAAGCCGAGGGCGATCCGGAAGAGCTGGAGGTGCGCCTCTTGCGTAGGGTTGTGGAAGAGGTCAGTCAGGGAGTGGAAGAACCACACGTCCGGCCACCACCTCGATCGTCGTCTCTCCGTCCGCGTACCACATGTGTCCCTGTCCGTCGACGCTGTCGTACCTGCCCATCAGGTAGTCGCAGAGCGATTGCAGTTCGGTGGTCGTGAGCGCGAGGCTGTCCCCGGTGGGGAAGAGGTCGAAGACGTTGATCTGTTCGGCCACCCCGTCCTTCGTTCCCGTCAGGTCCACGACGATGGAACAGCCGTGGCTGAACATCGGCCAGCTGAATATTGCGCCGGGGCGCCGTACGAATCCCACGACGGTCATGCGGACGACGAGGGCGGCGGTGACGAGAAGCTCCAGGAGCCCCGTCCAGTCCCTCACCGGTCCGCACCCCTGTCGACGGAGGTCCAGCCGACGAGGGTGACGCCTTCGAGGCGGACGACGGTCTGGGTGGCCAGGAGCCCCTTGATGCGCGGATCGTCGTAGGAGATGTGGTGAGTGGTGCCGCCGAGTGGGCGCACGCCCCGCCAGGTGCGGGCGAAAGGTATGCCCCGGACCCCGTAGGGGCTGGTCCTTCGCACCTTCAGGACGGCGAACCCGTTCCGCAGGGCCGGGCACCTGTCCGTGGCGAGTTCGAGGCAGGGCCGGCAGATGGGGGGATAGCTCGTGGTGGTGGAGGGCGCGCGGTAGCGGCCGATGTCGGCCGCCTCGGCCAGGTCGACGAGCCAGGTCCAGCGGCCGTCCGCCGCGGGCCGGGCGCCCCGGCCGCACACCTGGCAGTCCAGGGCCGCCATCGCCCGGCGCTGGCGGCCGCCGTGGACCCGGCCGAAGACCGGGCGGCCGACGCCCTGGGCATCGGTGTGCCGGGCCCACAGGATGCCGCGGTCGTCACGGTCGGCCGGGGTCTCGTCCGCCAGGCAGAGCCGCCCGCGCCGCCACCGCAGTTCCAGCTCAGGAGCCTGCTCGTGGTCCCAGGCCGTCATATGGGGGACGACGAGCGGGGGACCGGGTTCCCGGGGTGTCATGGGTCTCCTTGTCACGCCGTCCGGGGAAGGGCGGTGCGCGGGCATCGGCTCAGGCGAGCGTCAGCTCGGCGGCGTAGCCGCCGTCGCCCTCGTCGACGCGGCTGAGCTTCCAGCCCGTCCCCGCGGTGAACTCCTCCAATTCGGCGGGGGCGAGCGAGAGGTAGTCGAACCAGGGGCTGGCCATCTTGTGGTAGCGCACCCGGATGCGGTCCTGGCCCGCCATGCGTCCGGATGCCACGTTGAGGCGCGCGTAGTCGAGGTGCACCGGGTTGGTGGTCGCCAGGGGATCACTGGTGACGCCCAGCAGCCGTGCGCCGGGGCGTGAGATGCGCCGGAGGTCGCGCAGCAGGGACCGGCCGCGTTCGCGGGAGCCGAGGATGCCGAGGTTGCCGCCGCCGAGGAGGAAGGTGTCGAAGGTGCCGGCCCCGGCGCCGTTCACGAAGTCGAAGACGTCCGCGCACTCTACGTTCGCCCCGCGCGCGCGGGCTATGCCGGTCACGGTGGCGGACGCGTCGATGCCGGTGGTCTCCAGGCCGCGCCGGGCGAGTTCCAGGAGATGGCGTCCCGCACCGCACCCGATGTCCAGGACCCTGCCCCGGGACCAGTCCGCCAGCAGGCGTTCGGGAAGGTCCCAGTCGGCGTAGGGGGCGAAGTAGCGGGAGGGGTCGGACCAGCCGATGAAGCCGTCCTCCCGCTCCACGATCTCGGCGGCGCTGCCCGGAGCACCGTTCGCCCGCCAGCAGCGCAACAGGAGGGCGCCGAAAGCGTCGCCGCTCTCGGGCGCCGGAGGTGCGACGTCGTCACGAGACACGGCCTGTACCGCCTTCCGGGGAGGGGACGAGAACGACGTCGAGCCGGGACAGTTCACGGTGGCGGTAGGTGCCGGTCCACCGGGGCGGCCCGGCGCCGTCCGCCTGGAGGATGTCGTCGAACCGCTCCGTCAGGGCGTCGAGCGCGACGGCGATCTGAAGGCGGGCCAGCGCGGCACCCGGGCAGAAATGGGGCCCCTTGCCGAAGGAGAGGTGGTCATGGGCGTTGGGGCGGGGTTCCAGGGCCTCGGGGTCGGGGTACCTGCGGTCATCGCGGTTGGCCGCCCCGAAGGCGAACATCACCCGGTCTCCCCTGTCCAGGACGCGGCCCTCGATCTTCACGGGGTGCGCCACCACGCGGACGGAGGACAGCGGTTCCGGCAGCGACAGGCGGATCAGGTCCTCCAGGAGCGCCTGGCGCTCCGCGGGCTCCGCCCGCGCGTAGCGGGCGAACTCGCCCCGATGCGTGACGAGCCGGTGGACGGCGTTGGCGATGGTGCGGCCGGTGTTCTCGAATCCGGCGATGACCAGCATGCCGCAGAGCGACACGATGTCGCTCTCCGCGATGTCACTGCCGCGGGCGGCGGTGAGGACGGCGGAGATGACGTCGTCCCCGGGCACGGTGACCTTCTGCCGGACGAGGCCACGCAGGTACGGTTCGAGGGCCGCCAGGGCCGTTTCCCCGTCCATGGCGGCCGACTGCGGGGAGAGCAGGGCGCGGACCCACCGTTCGATGTCGGGCCGGTCGGCCTCGGGTATGCCGAGGACGGTGCAGGTCGAGGCGAGCATCGAGGGCCTGATGAACGCGCTGATGAGTTCCGTGGGCGCTGCGACGGGCAGTTGCGCGGCGTGCGACGCGATGATGCGCCGGATCGCCGCGCGGTGTCGCTCCACCGCACGTGCCGAGAGGGCTCCGGCCGCCGGCCTGCGGACCGCGGCGTGCTCGGCGCCGTCGAGATCCAGCAGATTGCGGTCCAGTGCGTTCCCGGTGCCGGAAGCACCGGCGGCGTAGGCGCCGGTCATGACCAGGCGGTCGTCGCCGAGCAGCGCGCGCACGCCCTCGTCGCGGCTGATCAGCCAGACCGGTGTGCCGCTGCGCGTGTGCACCGGACACACGGGGTGCCGGTCGCGCAGCGGGGCGAACAGCGCTTCCGGATCGTGGACGAACTGCGGGGAATGCAGGATCCGATCGGCGGAGAAGGCGGTGTCGTCGTCGAGAGGCATGCCGGCCTTTCGGTCAGGGGGCTCAGGCTGAGGTCTCTTCAAGGGCGTGCGCACGCCGGTCCGGGCCGTGCCGGGGAAGACCGGTCATGAGGATCACGGGAGGCAGCAGCAGTCCGAGGACCGCCAGGAGCAGCGCCGACCGCACACCGACCGTCGACCCGGCCAGTCCGCCAGCGAAGGCCCCCAGCGGCCGGCCTCCCCACGAGAGCCACCGGCCGGCCATCATCACGCGCCCCAGCATGTCGCTCGGACACGCCGTCTGACGGAACGAACGGGCCGCCGTCGTATAGAGGAAGACGAAGAACATGACCACGACGAACGACGCCAGAACGGCCGCTTGCCCGGCCGGGCCGGGGTGCACCGCCAACGTGACCGCCTCGCACGGCGCGGTGGCGAACGAGCTGACGACCAGCACCCGCGTCATGCCGAAGCGCCGCGTCGCCCGCTGCGCGACCAGAGCGCCCACGACGCCACCCACGGCGCCGATTCCGAGCACGAGGCCGGCGGCCTGCGCGGTCCAGTGCAGATGACGCACCACGTAGAGGAGCCACAGGGCGTTCCACGCGGCGAGGAAGAACGAGTCGACCCCGTTGGCCAAGGCGATGGAGCGGAACTCGCGGTGCGCGAAGACGAATTTCAGGCCCGCGCCCTGCGAGGCGAAGAACCCGGCGCGCGCCGTTGCGGTGTCGCGGGGGCGCTCCACCCTCGGCCGTGACACGGTGATGCGCAGCAGGAAGAGGAAGCTGATGGCATAGGACGCGCCGTCGCTGACCATCGCGCCGGGGGCGCCGAGCGCGGCAACGAGGAATCCGGCGAGGGAGGGGCCGATGAGTAAGGCCGTGCTGAACGAGGCGTTGAGCTTACCGAGGGCCTCCTCCAGCCGGGGCCCCCTTCCGAACAGGTCCGGCGGGAAACCGGAGTAGGCGGCATCGAAGAGGAGACCGATCGAAGCCTCCAGGAACGCGACCAGGAAGACGTGCGGCAGCGTCAGGGCGTGCAGTGCCGCGGCCAGCGGGACCGACAGCACCAGAAGGCATCGGCCGGCGTCGCCGTAGAGCATCAGCCTGCGTTTGTCGCCGCGGTCGGCCACCGTTCCGGCCCACAGGCTGAGCAGCAGCTGGGGAAGGGCCGAGGCGGCCCCCAGCAGGCCCAGCATGAAGGGCGAGGCGTGCAGGATGTCGAGTGCCGTCAGCGGCAGGGCCAGGGCAGTGACCGCGGTTCCCGTGTCACTGACGAACTGGGCGACGATCAGCCGCCGGAAATTGCCGTCGCGAAAGACCGATCCAGAATTCTCCGAAGGCACCTACACGTCTTTCTCGTTCCACGGGAAGAGGATCCGTTCAAGGCCCCGCCGCCGAGCCGGGTCGGTGATCCCCGGCCCGGCCTCTGGGTCAGGACTTGTACTGGAAGGCGTGCGACGCCATCTTCTGGGGGTCCACCTTGGCCGACCCGGAGAACGCACCCTTTATCATCTTCAGGATTTTCTGCACAGCACTCCCCTTTGCCGAGACGGCCCGTTGCCGTCAGCACCTGTCATGGGAGCACGCGCCGCGCCGGATCATCAAGGGCGAGGAGGATTATGGCGCGTTCTCCGTATTGATCGGTGATCGAATGGAAGGTGGTGTGGGGTTCAGGAGCTGCCTTTGAACACCAGGATGGTTCTGGGGCGGAATGGAGTCGCCATATCCGGCCACTGTGCAGTCCGTCATCGGCTCGCGCGGCCTCCCGCCCCGGGGCGCGGACTCAGGGGGGTGGGCCGGGGAGGATCGCCGGAGGTGCGCGTCGCCCGGTTCGTGGCGTCACCGGGGCGGCCCGGGCGCTGTGAGTTGCCTGTGAAGCGTGGTGCTCCGGGGGGTCGGGGTGTGGGATGAGTGCGGACAAGTTCTATATTCGTATGAACCATCCGCGCGCGGCCGTGCTGCGGTGATCAAGGGGACGACTGCGTTGGCCGATACCGACACCGTTCCGGGCGCCAGGACGGAATCCCGGAGCACCCGCAAGGCGCGCAGGAAGTCGCGCAACCGCCGCCGCATGGGCGTGGGCATGGCGGTGATAGCCGTGGGCGGGGCCGCCGCCGGCGCGTACGCCTTCACGCTGGGCGGCTCCTCCGACGCCGCCCGGGGCGACGCGAAGCTCGGCGCCTCGGGCGCCGCCGACGCGGCTGCCGCCGCCAAGGGTCCCGAGGCGGCCTGGGACGGCAAGGTCAAGATCCTGGGGGACGGCTCCACCTCGTACACCGGGCCGCAGCCCGGACAGCTCAAGCCGGAGAAGCTCAAGCCCGGCGAGAGGCCCCCGCAGTTCGTGGTGTTCTCCTGGGACGGCGCGCTGGAGGGCGACGACCACCTCTTCTCGCACTTCCGCCAGGTGGCCAGGGAGAACAACGCCCACATGACCTTCTTCCTCACCGGCATCTACCTGCTGCCGGACAGCAAGAAGATGCTCTACCGGCCGCCCCAGCACCCCCAGGGTTCGGCCGCCATCTCGTACCCGACCGTCCCGCACGTGAAGACCACCCTGGAGCAGCTGCGGGGCGCCTGGGCCGACGGCGACGAGATCGGATCGCACTTCAACGGGCACTTCTGCGGGCCCAAGGGCGGAGGGGACTGGAGCCCCGACGAATGGAAGAGCGAGATCGACCAGACGTACGCGTTCGTCAAGAACTGGAAGACCAACACCGGCTTCACCAAAGAGGCGCCCCTGCCCTTCGACCCGGACCGGGAAGTGGTCGGCGGGCGCGCGCCCTGCCTGGAGGGCCAGAAGAACCTCCTGACCGCGGTCAAGCCGTACGGCTGGCGCTACGACGCGAGCTCCTCGGGCGATTTCCAGCTGTGGCCGTCCAAGCTGAACGGCATCTGGAACTTCCCCCTCCAGCTCGTGCCGCTCCAGGGCAAGGAGGTGCAGGTCCTCTCCATGGACTTCAACTTCCTCTTCAACCAGTCCGGCGACAGCACCCAGGGCGACCCGGCGAAGTTCCCCGCGTGGCAGGCGCAGGTCCGGGCCTCGTACATGAACGGCTTCAACCGCGTCTACAACGGCAGCCGGGCGCCCATGTTCATCGGCAACCACTTCGAGGACTGGAACGGCGGCATCTACATGAAGGCCGTCGAGGACGTCATGAAGGACGCCTGCACGCGCCAGGAAGTGCGCTGCGTGTCCTTCAAGGAGCTCTCGGACTGGCTCGACGTCCAGGACCCGAAGGTCCTGGCCCAGCTGCGCACGCTCGACCCGGCGCAGGCACCGGACTGGACCGATCTGATCAAGTAGCCGGTCCGGCCGGGCCGGGGGAACCCGGCCCCCGGCCCGGCCGCTCCGGCCCTCCGGCCTACTTCGCGGCCTTGATGTAGTCCGACCACAGGCGCATGGCCCGGTCGCTGCCCGGCGTGCCCGGGGCGTCGCCCCCCAGCCCCGTCAGCGGCAGCGGCACCAGGTCGGTCAGCGACATCCGGTAGACCACCACGGCCGTGGACTCCTCCTTGGTGCTGCCGATGAACCAGCCCGCCGTATTCGCGGCGGTATTTCCTGTTTTGCCCGCCACGCCGGGGTGCGCCTTGCCCACCGCCTTCGCCGATCCCTCGGTCATGGTGTCCTCGAGCGCGTCCGTCACCGCGCGGGCGGTCCTGGCCGTCACGGCCCGGGCCGGCTTCGGCCCGTCGAGCGGCACCGCGCCCCCGTTGCGGGTGACCGAGCGCACCGAGTAGGGATCGGTGTGCATGCCGTCGGCGGCGAAGGTCTGGTAGGCGCCGGCCATGCGGATCGCACTGGGCGTCGAGTTCTCGCCGAGCGCGAATCCGGGAACCCGCGGCCCGAGGCTCGATTCGAGCAGCCCCGTGCGCCGGGCGAACGACTCCACCCGGTCGAGGCCGACATCGAGGCCGAGCTGGAGCATCGGGGTGTTGACGGAGTTCGCCACGGCCTGGCGCAAGGTCACCTGCCCCCAGTTACGGCCGCCGTCGTTGCGCCCCTTCACCACCTTGCCGCTGCGGTCCCAGTACGGGCCCTCGGGCGTCTGCACGGTGACCTGGTCGTTGCCGTCGTAGGGGGAGGAGGGGGACACGGGCGTACGGGCCTTGCCGCGCGTGCGCATCACCCCTTCGTCGAGCGCGGCGGCGTAGACGATCGGCGTGAACGCCGTGCCGACCGGGATCGTGGTCGCGTTCGCCTCGTTGAAGCCCTGCTTCAGGTAGTCGGGGCCCCCGTACACGGCGAGCAGCCGTCCGTCGGGGGCGACGCTCGCCGCCCCGACCTTCGCGTACTTGTCGGTGTCCGGGCGCTTCTCGGCGTCGAAGTCCTTCTGCGCCCCCTGCACCGCGGCCGTCAGGGCGGTCATGCGGGCCCGGTCGAAGGTCGTGTAGATCTGGTAGCCGCCGAGGTCGAAGTCGGACTCCTTGAGGTGCCCGGCCTTGATCGCGTACGCCTTGGCCATTTCGACCAGGTAGCCGGTCTGCGCGCCGGGGATGCCGACGAGGGACGCGCTGGACGGCTCGGGGAACGTCGTGTAGGTGGCGCGCTCGGCGCGCGAGAGCTGGCCGGTCTCCACCATGCGGTCCAGGATCCAGTTCCAGCGCTCGACGGACCGCTCGTGGTTCTCCTTGCTGAGGGTGGGGTCGTACAGACCGGCGCCCTTGAGGAGGGAGGCGAGGAAGGCCCCCTCGCTGGCGTTGAGCTGCGAGACGTCCTTGCCGTAGTACGCCTGGGAGGCGCGCTGGATGCCGTAGGTGCCGCGCCCGAACCAGCTGGTGTTCAGGTAGTCCTGGAGGATCTGCTGCTTGCTCTTGCGGTTGTCCAGCTTGACGGCCAGCAGGAGCTCGGTGAACTTCCGGGACAGGGTCCGGTCCTGGTTCAGATAGGCGTTCTTCACGTACTGCTGCGTGATGGTGGACCCGCCCTGGGTCTCGCCGCCCGTCACCGCGGCGCGCACGGCGCGCAGGACGCCGGAGGGCGACACCCCGGGGTCCGAGTAGAAACTCGCGTTCTCGGCCGCGAGGACGGCTCCCTGGACCTTGGGGGGCACCGTGTCCAGGGGCATCTCCTGGCGGCTGACCCATCCCGTCCGGGCCATCGTGGAGCCGTCGGACCAGTAGTAGATATTGTCCTGTTGCTTGGCAAATGAGTTGAGATCGTCGGGTATGTCCGTCACCGCGTACGCGATCGTGACGAAGCCCAGCACGCCCAGGAACGCGTACAGACAGGCACCCAGCCACTGGCGCCATGAGGGTATCCACCGGCGCCAGCCGCTGCGGCCCGGTCTGGGGAACTCAGGGCGCATGCGGCGCAGCAGCCTGCGCACCTCCGCGAGGCCTTTGCGCAGGACCGGTTCGAGGGCGGGCGCGAGTGCGCCGAGTCGCCCGGCGGATATGCGGGGCCCGCGGCGCGGTGCGGGCTTCGCCCGGCGGCCCGACGGGGCCCTGCCGCCTCCCAGTGCGGCGGCCAGCCGGCCCCGCGATCGCCGTCCAGCGGCCGTGTCCTGCCGTCCCACTCCGGAGTGCCCCCTTGCTGTGCTTCCCGCACACCCTAGATGCATTTGCTGTGAGACCGGTGTGAGGGGCGGCGCTATTCCGCCGCGGGGCGGGGCCCCGCCCCGGCGATCAAGCGGAGGCGGACGGCCCGCTCTGCGGGGCGACTCCCGGGCGGTGGCGGGGGAGGAAGCGGAACGCTGCCAACCTGTCGTGTAGTTGTGCGAAGATTCCGTCCCCCGGTTCGTGCGGACCGGGTGACAAGGGGTAAACAGAGTGATACCTAAGAGGTTCAGGCCCGCCGCCATTGCGGCCCTGACCGTGGTCGTGGCGTCCGGAAGCATGCTCGCGTACTCCGCGACCGCCGTGCCCGGGCCCCGCGAGGCCGATCGCGCCACCGCCGACAACTTCGCCCGCATAGCCAGCGATGTGCTCTCCCAGCGCACGCAGGCCCTGGTCGAGGATCACGCGGGACACCGCAATTCCGGTCAGACCGCGACGAAGGCGCGCCTGTCGGCCAAGCTGAAGAGCGACCAGGACGCCGCGCTGGCGTCGCTGCGGTCCCGCAAGACGCGACTGGCGGAGCTGGGCGAGGCGTACACGGACGCCAAGACCCGCGTCGTCGTGGACAAGGCCACGGTCACCGGCGGCAAGGCGGTCGTCCAGGTCACCGAGCAGACCACGCTCACGTACAAGAAGCTCCGGGGGGACGAGCCGGACACCACGGACATCGGGACGAAGTACCAGCTGACGCTCACCAGCAAGCCGGGGGGTGCCTGGGAGCTGAACTCGATCTCCTCCCAGGACAAGGGCCCCGTCGCGGTCAACGAGCCCGTGGCCGCCCCGGTGAACGTCGTCAAGGACGACGGCAACCAGTACCCGGACGGCACGCCCGCGTCCACCAAGTACCCCGCCACCCCGAAGCCGAAGGCGAAGACCGGCGGCGCGTACGACTACGCCGCCATGGCGAAGTACGCGGAGAAGTACTGGAGCAGCTACAACCCGGCGTACCGCAAGTTCAGCGGAGCCGGCGGCGACTGCACCAACTTCATCAGCCAGGCGCTGAACGCGGGCGGCTGGAAGGCCGTTCCGGGCTCGACGACGGACTACCGGAACTGGTGGTACGACGGCGCCAAGCAGAGCGACTCCTGGGTCGGCGCCAACGAGTGGGCGTGGTTCACGCTGTCCAACCAGCGGGCCGCCAACCTCGCCAACGTCTACCAGGCGGACATCGGCGACATCGTGCAGGTGGACTTCAACAAGGACGGGTCCAAGGACCACTCCATGATGGTGACGTACCGCAGCAGTGCGGGAATGCCGTACCTCACCTACCACTCCACCAACACCTACCGGAAGTCGCTCGCGAGCATCATCGCGTCCTACCCGAACGCGACGTACTACGCGTACCGCACCTGACGGTGCCCCTCGGCTCCTCCGGCCGCGAAGTCCTCGCGGCCGGAGGAGCCGGTCCGGCGCCCGCCACGCACCGATTTCTTAGCACCTCAGGCCAACAATTCGCCCGGCCGCCACCACGGCGACTACAAAGGACCGCATCGATCCGAACCCTGCGACGGGGATGATGTCGAAGGCGGTGAATGCGCATGCGTGAGTGCGGCGAGACCGAATCCAACGCGGCGGTATTACTTCAGGGAATGCCGATGTCCGGCGAACTCCCGTGAGGTGAGCGGCCATGCTGAAACCTTTGTCGTTTTCCCCGACGGACGCATCGGTGGACGATTACCGGCTCCTGACCTCGACCATCAGGTCGAGGGCCGAGGACGCCCAGGGCTTTTTCGGCGGAGCCTCGCGCCGGCCGGGAGAAATGGCGCACCTGCCGCTGCGCATTCAGCTGCGGGGCTTGTCCGTCGAGCTCTACATCGAGCTCCGCCTGCAGAGTGCCGGAATGCGCATCGCCGGATTCCGCAACACTTTCGAGAACGGACAGGCCCCGCCGGAAGCGTGTGTCCGCCACGTACAGGACGCCGTCGCGCCCCCGGGGATCCCCCGGACCGAAGTCCTGCCGTTCGGCGGGGGCCGCTCCGACCTCGAGACGGCCGCAGCAGTGCGGCGTTCGGGGGTCTTCCTGGGGCGCCGGCCCCTGGGCAACGCGGTGCTCTGGCTGCACCGGAACCGCGATCCGAAGTGCACCGCACACGGAATGCTCGTGCTGTCGGAGATGATCTGCGAGGCAGCCCGGTTCCCCGCCCTGGCCGATGCCATGTCGCGCATCTGGATGACCGGAGGCCGTCTGTCGGCCCCGGTACCCGCCTGAGGACGGCGCCCCGCGGCCGGGCGAACCCGTCGTCGGCGACGTCACCCGATGTGCCGAGTCACCCCCCTCCTTCGATGCGGGAGGGCCGTGGCTTGTGGTTACCTGGGCGCCGCCTCGCACTGTCGCGAGCCGACTACATGGAGTGAAGGTGGTGTTGTCGTGAGCGTTCTGGACCTCAAGCTGGAGCGGGCGTTCGACGTCTTCGACTCGGACCGTGACGGGCGGCTGGAGAAGTCGGACGTCATCGGCGTCTCGGACAGGCTGGCCGAGTCGCTCGGCTGCGCCCCGGACGCCGTGGACCGACTCCGGGATTCGCTGGCGGACCTCTGGGACACCGTCTTCCAGAAGATGGACAAGAACCACGACGGCGTCGTCGACCGGCAGGAGTTCCGGGCGGCGTTCCGGGCGCGGATCGTCACCGACCAGAACCGGATCTGGGAACGCATCAGGAACATGAGCAACGCCTGGACCGAACTCGGAGACCGCGACGGCGACGGCATGCTGAGCCGCGAGGAGTACACCTCGCTGCTGCACGGCATGTTCCGCCTGCCGCGGGAGACCTTCGACGAGGCGTTCGACCGGCTCGACGTCAACGGCGACGGGCAGCTGAGCCGTGACGAGATCAGCTCCGCGATGAAGGAGTACTACACGAGCGAGAACCACACGGCCCGCGGGAACCAGTTCTTCGGCCGTCTCTGAGCAGGGGCCGGCGGCAGGGGGGCGCCCGGTGCTCCCCTGCCGTACTCAGCCCACCTGCCTGCAGTTGCGTCCCGGGGGCCGGTTCGAATCGCCTCCCCGCTCGTTGTCCGGGGCGGGGAAGCCGATCCCCCCAGACCGACTGGAGGAACTCTTGATGGCCGATGCCGCACTGCCGGTGATCGTTCTTTCCGACCCGGACCCGCTCCGCCGGCACGAGACGGCCGAGCTGGTGCAAGGCTGGTACCGGACCTCGTTCCGCGTGCTGCAGGTCGGCGGGCCGGCGGAGGTGGTCCGGGCGCTGCGTTCGCTGGCCGACCGGAAGGTGCCCGTCGCGGCCGTGCTCGCCGACGAGGCCCCCGAACCCGGCGCCGCGCCCCCCGGCGTCCGCTGGCTGCCGCTGGCCGGGCGCGCCGACGCCGTACCGGGCGCCCGCACCGAGCCCGTCCGGACCGACGAGGCTCCGGCGGAGCAGCTTCGGGGCGCCCTCGACGACTCCCTGTGCACGTGGAACGCCGACTTCCACGGGGATCTGCCGACCGCCGAGGTGCGCGGGAGCCGCTTCTCGCCCGCCGCCTATGCGGTCCGCGACTTCCTGGGCCGCAGCGGCGTGATCTTCCGCTGGGTGCCCGAGGAGGACGTGCGCGAGGCCCCGGTGACCGTGCGGCTCGGCGACGGCACCGAGATGGTGGACCCGTCGATCAGCGAGCTGGCCGAGCGGCTCGGTCTCATCCGGCCGGCCGAGCGGGACCACTACGACGTCGCGGTGATCGGCGGTGGTCCGGGCGGGCTGTCCGCGGCGGTGTACGCCGCAGCCGAGGGCATGAGCGTGGTCGTGATCGAGGACGACGCGCCGGGCGGCCAGGCGGGATCGACGTCGCGGATCGAGAACTACCTCGGTTTCCCCGTGGGGCTCACGGGTAACGACCTTGCCCAGCGCGCCCTGCAGCAGGCCCGCCGGGCCCGCGTCGAGTGGCAGCCCACCCGGGTGGCCAGCCGGGTGACCCGGACGGACACGGGCGAGCACGCCGTCGAGTTCGTCAAGGCGGGCACCGACGAGACGGCCTCGGTGACGGCCGCCGCCGTGGTGGTCGCCACGGGGGTGGAGTGGAACCGCCTGACGGCTCCCGGCGTGGACCGCTTCCTCAACTCCGGTGTGTACTACGGGTCGTGTCTGTCCGATGCCCCCTCGACCGTCGGGGAGGACGTGTTCATGGTCGGCGCGGGCAATTCCGCCGGCCAGGCCGCGCTCTACTTCGCCCGCTACGCCCGTTCCGTGACCCTGCTGGTGCGCGGCACCGACCTCGGCGCGTCCATGTCGAGCTACCTCGTCCAGCGCATCGAGCGCACCCCGGCCCTGCGGGTCCTGCTGGGCACCGAGGTCACCGAATGCCTGGGCGGGTCCACGCTCACCGGGCTGCGGCTCAAGGACCGCGACGGCGGGGAGCGCACCGTCCCCGCGGACTGCCTGTACGTCCTGATCGGCGGCCGCCCGTCGACGGAGTGGCTCGGCGGCACGCTGGAGCTCGACGCCCGTGGGTACGTCCTGACCGGCAGTGGCGGGGCCGGCCCGGACGCACTGCCGATGGAGACCAGCCGGCCCGGCGTGTTCGCGGTGGGTGACGTGCGGTCCGGGTCCGTCAAGCGGGTCGGTGCCGCCGTCGGCGAGGGCGCCGCGGTGGCCCAGTCCCTGGTCGAGTACCGGCGGCGGCACCCGGAGCGCTTCCGGGACGCGCGGACGTCCTGTGGCTTCTGAGGGCGGGACGCCCTCCTGACCTGTGTCGACGCAAGGGTCCCCGGTCCGGCGGGCGGACCGGGGACCTGTGCGTTCCGCCCGGGAATACCGCGGGCGGGGCCCCCGTTCCCCGGTATAGTTGAATTGTTAACCACCTCGGGAAGGGGAGCCATGCAGTTCGGGATCTTCACCGTCGGCGACGTCACGGCCGATCCGACGACCGGACGCGCGCCCGGCGAGCACGAGCGCATCAAGGCGATGCTCGCCATCGCGCAGAAGGCCGAAGAGGTCGGCCTCGACGTCTTCGCCACCGGCGAGCACCACAACCCGCCGTTCGTCCCCTCCTCGCCGACGACGATGCTCGGCTACATCGCCGCGCGCACCGAGCGCCTGATCCTGTCCACGTCGACGACGCTGATCACCACGAACGACCCGGTGAAGATCGCCGAGGACTTCGCGATGCTCCAGCACGTCGCCGACGGGCGCGTCGACCTGATGATGGGCCGCGGCAACACCGGCCCGGTCTACCCCTGGTTCGGCAAGGACATCCGCGACGGAATCGACCTGGCCATCGAGAACTACGCGCTGCTGCGCCGCCTGTGGGATGAGGACGTCGTCACCTGGAAGGGCAAGTTCCGCACCCCCCTCCAGTCCTTCACCTCCACCCCCCGCCCCCTCTTCGGCGTCGCCCCCTTCGTCTGGCACGGCTCCATCCGCTCACCGGAGATCGCCGAGCAGGCCGCGTACTACGGCGACGGCTTCTTCCACAACAACATCTTCTGGCCGGCCTCCCACACGAAGCAGATGGTGAACCTGTACCGCGAGCGCTACGCCCACTACGGGCACGGCACCCCCGAGCAGGCCGTCGTAGGACTCGGCGGACAGGTCTTCATGCGCAGGAACTCCCAGGACGCCGTCCGAGAGTTCCGGCCGTACTTCGACAACGCGCCCGTGTACGGTCACGGCCCCTCCCTGGAGGAGTTCACCTCCCAGACCCCGCTGACCGTCGGCTCGCCGCAGCAGGTCATCGAGCGGACCCTGTCCTTCCGGGAGTACGCGGGCGACTACCAGCGCCAGCTGTTCCTGATGGACCACGCGGGCCTGCCCCTGAAGACCGTCCTGGAGCAGCTCGACCTGCTCGGCGAGGAGGTCGTGCCGGTGCTGCGCAAGGAGTTCGCGAACCTGCGCCCGGCCGGCGTACCGGATGCGCCGACCCACGCGGCCCGCGTCGCGGCGGCCCGGGACACCACGGAGCGGGAGGCCCGGGCATGAAGCTCGTCGTCGTATCGGCCGGACTCAGCGCACCGTCCTCCACCCGTCTGCTCGCCGACCGCCTCACGGCGGCGACCCTCGATCACCTGGCCGCCGAGACTCAAGTCATCGAACTGAGGGACCTGGCGACGGAGACGGCCCAGCACTTCGTCACCGGGTTCCCGCCCGCCCGACTGGCCGCGGCCCTCGACGCGGTGGCGGCCGCGGACGGCCTGATCGCCGTGACGCCGGTGTTCGCGGGGTCGTACAGCGGCCTGTTCAAATCCTTCTTCGACGTCATCGACAAGGACGCCCTCACGGGGAAACCGGTGCTCCTCGGCGCGACCGGCGGAACGGCCCGGCACTCTCTGGTCACCGAGCACGCGATGCGCCCGTTGTTCGCCTACCTGCGGGCGCTCGTCCTGCCGACCGCGGTGTACGCGGCGTCGGAGGACTGGGGCGGCGACGGGCTGGCGCAGCGCATCGACCGCGCGGGCGCGGAGCTTGCGCGCTTCATGGCGCCCGCCCGGGCGGACGGCACCCCGGACGTCGACACCGCCGCCGCGATCGCACCCCGGTCGCTGACGGGGGCGATCACGTCGGTGGATCCGGCGGACGGCTTCGAGGTGGTGCCGTTCGAACGCCGCCTGGCCGCACTCCGGGTCGGCTAGCCGTAACCGGCCGGGGCCGCTGTCAGGTGCCGTCGACGAGGCGCTGGAGGCCCGGCGCGTACAGGTCGGCCAGGTGCTCGGCGCTCGCGTGCGCGCTCGCCCCGTCCGGGCGGTGCAGGCTCAGGGTGGCGCCCAGGCCCAGCAGTTGGCCGGCGATCAGCTCGGCCCGCAGCCCGGCGTCCGGCCCCGACAGGGTGGCGGCCAACCGACCGGTGACCTGCTCGCGGAAGCGCTCCCGGAGCAGGGTGCGTTCGTCCTCGATGCCGAGGGAGAACACCACCCGCAGCAGCGGGTCCCCCTGCAGGCGGTCCCGCAGCTCGACCATCGTCAGGACCAGGTGCCGCCCGAGCTCCGGCGGCGGCGCGGCGAACAGTTCGTCGGCGGCCGTCCCGAAGTCGGCGACCGTGTTGAACAGGGCCTCCTTGCTGCCGAACCGCTTCACGATCAGTGAGGGGCTCACCCCGGCGGCCGCGGCGATGCCCCGCATGGTGACCTCGGCGTACGGCCGCAGCGTGAACGCCCGGCGCGCGGCCCGCACGATGGCGTCGCGCCCGTTCCCTGGACCCGACCGTCCGTCGTCGTCTGCGGCGCCCGGCGGCGGGGCGGATCCGTCGGTGGTGCTCATGCGCTCTCCCGGGCGGCGGTCGCGGACGTCGGCACCGCGACCGTACCGCGCCTCCCGCCGCGGCCGCCCCGCGCCCCGGGCCCCGGCCGGTCCGACGGCAGGAACAGCGTCGCGACCAGCGCGGCGAGCGCCGCTCCGGCGGCGATCAGGAAGATCAGCAGGTACGCGTGCAGGGTCGGGGCGCTGCGCCCGCCGGCCAGGAACGTCATATGGGCCAGCACGGCCGCGACCACGGCGCTGCAGCAGGCCTGTCCGACGGAACGCATCAGGGTGTTCAGGCCGTTGGCCGCGGCGGTCTCGCCCACCGGCACGGCCCGTATGACCAGGGCGGGCAGCGCCGAGTACGCGATCGCCGTGCCCGAGGAGACGACGGTGGCGCCGGCCACGATCATCCAGAGGCTGTGGCTGGTGAAGAACCGGATCACGTAGCCGGCGGCCATGACCACGGCGGCGAGCGCGAGGGCGGTACGGGGGCCGTACGCGGCGGAGATCCGCGCGGAGACGGGGGAGAGGGCGACCATCGCCAGGCCGCCCGGCAGCAGGCACAGGCCGCTCACCACGATGGAGGCGCCGAGGCCGTAGCCCGTGCTCGTCGGCTCCTGCACCATCTGACCCGTGACGAGGGAGTTCGCGTAGAAGGCGAAACCGATCAGCAGCGCCGCGACGTTGGTCAGCAGCACCGCGGGCCGCGCCGAGACCCGAAGGTCCACCATGGGGGAGCGGGTGCGCAGCTCGAACCGGCCCCAGAGCAGGCCCACGGCCACCGACGCGCCGAGCAGGCAGAGCGTGCGCCCGGAGGTCCAGCCCCAGTCGGAGCCCTGGGTGATGGCGAGCAGCAGGCCGATGAGGAAGCCGGTCAGGCCGAGGGTCCCCGGCAGGTCGAAGCGCCCGGGGGAGCGGACGGGGGATTCCGGGACGATCCACAGCACCAGGAGCAGGTCGAGCAGGCCGAGGGCGGCCGAGGCCCAGAACATGGTGTGCCAGTCGAAGTTCTCCATCACCACGGCCGCCACCGGCAGACCGATCGCCGCACCGATGCCCAGGGTCGAGCTCATGAGGGCGATGGACGGCAGGATCCGCTCGGCGGGCAGTTCGTCCCGGATGATGCTGATGCCCAGCGGGATCACCGCGAGGGCCGCTCCCTGCAGGGCCCGGCCGGTGATCAGTACACCGATGTCGGAGCTGACCGCGGACAGCGCGGAGCCGAGGGTGAGGACGCCGAGCGAGGCCAGCAGCACGCGCCGTTTGCCGTACATGTCGCCGACGCGTCCGAGGACCGGGGTGAAGACCGCGCCGGTGAGGAGGGTGACGGTCACCAGCCAGCCCGCGGCGCCCGGGCTCGCACCCGTGAGTTCGGGGACGTGCGGGAGTAGCGGCACCACGAGGGTCTGCATCACGGCGACGACCATGCCGCAGAAGGCGAGGACGGGCACGACGAACCGGGAGTGCGCGGAGGGCTGACCGGCGGCGGGTATCGCGGAGGGCATGCTGCTCCAGACGGGGGAGGAGAGCGGGACACCGGGGGGTGCACGGTTGTTCACCCCTCAGGGTAAACGATTGTGCACCCCCGCGTCCGCGCCCGTCACGGGGGTGCTCGGCACCCGCGCCCGGCCGTCTCGGAATCCCCTGGAGCCACCCCCTGTCACGATCCGTCGCGAACGGCTGACACGGCTTCCGCGGCCGTGCGAAGTTGTCCGTGCAACGACCGCCGAAGGGGATGGGGGACGCATGCCCGAGTACGCAGGTTCCGACGAGGAAGCGGAGAAGGATCTGATCGCGTACTGCGAGAAGATCGATTTCGACCCGGAGTGGGTGGACCCGGAGAAATGGGCTGCGTCCATCAGGATCGCCCAGCAGAAGCAGTACGGCTTCGTGGAGGCCCGCAAGACGATCCTCAGCGACCAGGAGGACCTGGTGAAAGCGGGCGCCCGGGACGCCCGTCAGGCGAAGCTGGACGCGGACGCGGCGGATCTGCTCACTCGGATCACCTACGACCGCGACCTAAAGGATTCGCTGGTCGTCACCGTCCTCGAGCAGTGCGCCGCCGCCTACGTGGGCGGGGAACGCGTCAATCTCGGCCTCGGTGGCGCCCCGATGGACCGCGGCGCGTACGGCGATCTCCGTGACGAGTGGTCGGCGGCCGGGGACCTCGCCGACGGCGGCGTGTTCACCGACTTCGTCAGCCACGCACCCCAGAACAAGGCCGCACTCGGCAAGGGCCAGGTCGGCGACACCCTCGCCAAGCGGAAGGTCCAGGGCAACCTGCTCGTGCGCATCGCCGGCGTCCGCTTCAACATGCACATCGACATCTCGAACTGACCCGCTGGCCGACTCTGCCGCCGCCCGACCGCAGCCGGTCGGGCGGCGGTCGGGCGGCGGTGGCGACGACCTTGCCGCGTACGTGTCCGGTGGTGGAAGAGGCTGACCGCCTTCACGTTCTGGGCGACGAGGCCGTCGGGGCCCCGCCGGCCGGGTAGAGGGCCTTGGCCGCGCTGTAGGGAACCTCACACCTGCGCCGGCCGGGCGGGGCGGCGGCCGGGCTACGCGTCGAGGGCGTTGCGGCGGTTGGCCGCCCATCGGCCCACGTCAGGCGGGTGCGGCACGCCGCGGCGGGGGGTGTCTCCGTCTGGAACAAAAGGGACAAGTCGGGTATATCGGCTATTCAACAGGGTTTCGGTCATATGTCTCTTGATGGTGTGTCAGCCGCAAACGCGCGGGGCATAATCGGCCCCGGTCGACCGGGAGCAGTGGAGCCATCGGGATACCGACCGACTCCCAGGCGGAATTCCGCACCGGACCGACCCCCAAGGCGCTGTAGATGTCCCTGGCCAGCCGCACCCGCCTCGCGGCCCTGATCGCCGCGGTCTCCGTTGCCGCCGCCGGCGTGACGGGCTGGGCCTACGGGCACGGGGACGTGCGGCGGCAGGCGGCGCCCGAGGCCGTGGTGCGGCCGAGCGTGACCGAGGGCTCCACCCTCCAGATCGTCGCGCACCCCGATGACGACCTGTTCTTCATGAACCCCGACCTGAGCCGTTCCATATCCACCGGCATCAAGGTCACCACCGTCTACCTGACCTCCGGCGAGTCCGACGGCAGGAACGAAGCCCACAGCCCGCACCTGGACGACGCCGCGGGACCCGCCGACCGCGCCGCCTACGCGGAGGCCCGCCAGAACGGCATACGCGGGGCCTACGCGCAGATGGCCACCGGCGACCGCACCAGCGCGTGGCAGCGCAGGTCCGTCCCCACCGCCGGCGGCGGCAGCGCCGAGGTGGACGTCCTCGTCGCCCGGCCCGAAGTCAACCTGGTGTGGATGGAGCTCCGCGAGGCCCGCAGCATCTCCGGGGACAACCCGGACAGCCTGCGCGGCCTCTGGGACGGCAGGGTCCCCGCCCTGGGCTCCCAGCTGACGTCCGGGACACCGGTCAGGCAGGAGTTCTCGTACACCAGGGAACAGGTGACGGCCGCCATCGCGGACGTGTTCGCCCGGTACAAGCCGACCACGATACGCACGCAGGACCCGACCCCGGGCAGGACGGCCGCGGGCACCTTCCTCGACCACCAGGACCACATGTACGGCGCCCGCTTCGTCCAGGCGGCCGCCGCGCTCTACGCGCGGTCCACGGACCGCCCGCACTTCACGGTCCAGAACTACGTGAGCTACCCCAACAGCTCGCTGCCCCCGACGCTGGACCCGCAGACCGCCGAGGAGAAGCTCGGCTACCTCAAGACGTACGCATGGACGGACCACCAGGACTGGTGCGGCAGCCCCGCCGGCTGCGGCGACCGCAAGACCGCGACCAGGCCCACCGGCGCCGGCTGGAACCAGACCATCCGCTACAGCCGCGGTGACGGCACCTCCTGGATGGCCGAGGGCGCCTCCGGGCGGCTGTGGGCCTTCGCCGCGCTGGACGGCCGGATGGCGTACTGGACCCGTAGCGGCCCGCAGGCCGCCTGGCAGGGCCCCCGCTTCCTTCCCGGTGCCGGCATCGACACCGGCGCATCGGTGGTCCGGCTCCCCGACGGCAGGATCGCGGTGTTCGCCACCCGCACCACCCTCGGCCCGGGCCCCGAGCACTACGGCCGGGACGTCGTGTACGCCGTCCAGACCAAGGCCGACGGAGCGTTCGGCCCCTGGCAGTCCCTGGGCACCCCGGACACGACCGACCTGTCCGGCACCTCGGCGATCAGCGGGACGGCCGTCGCCGTCGATCCGGCAGGCCGGCTGACCGTGTACGTACGCGACTCCCGGCGCACACTGCGCGCCCGGACCCAGACGGCCCCCGGCGGCGCGTTCGGAACCTGGCAGGACCTCGGCGGCGCCGGCCTCCTCGGCGATCCGGTGACCGCGACCGACGGGTCGGGACGGCGCCACGTCTACGCGGCCACCGCGGGGTCGGTACTGGCCTGGGTCCAGCCGGCGCCGGGTGCCCCGTTCGGCGGTCCCTTCGCCACCGGGCTGCCGGTGACGACGGGCGTGCTCTCGGTGCGCCCCGAAGGCGACGGGGTCCGCCTGTTCTTCCGCCGGCCCGGCTCCGGTTCCGTCGGCACGAGCCTGGCCACCGTGGACGGGCCCGAGCCCCAGTTCTCCCGGGTCGCCGCGGCCGGCGGCCTCGGCGGGTACGGCGGGATCGGCGTCGCCGGCCACCTGCTCGCCGGCCGGGCGGGCGCGGGCACGGTCAGCGTGACCGGCGCGGACGCCCCACAGTCCTGGCAGGAATCGCAGATGCTGTACACGGGCGCCCCGGCCGGCGTGGCCGAGCGGGCCGGTACGACCGTCGCGGCCGCCCTCGGCCTGGACGCCGATCTGCACATCGTGACGGAGGTACCCGCGGCCGGATCCGAGCCGTCCGGCGGCCGGGCCCCGTCCCCGTGGCACCGGGCGGTCCCGCCCTCGACCCTCACCCAGGCCGCGCGCACCTCCTGAGGGCTGAGCCGGATCCGGGTGGCAGGGCGGACCGGGGCGGGCGAGGATGGCGGCCACGGCCACCGCGCGGAGCGACGCGGGCTGATCACCCCGCCGGTGCGGCCGGCCGGAATCTGACCCACGGGCGATCGGGGCTCCCATGCCTGCTCCTTCCACCCCTTCCCCCACCGCGCGCGGACGCGTGCGCGGGGCAGGGGGAACGCTCCGCGCCGTCGCCGCCTTCGTGGCCCTCGGCGCCCTCGCCACCGGGTGCAGGAACGACACCGCGCCCGCCTGGGGATACCCGGAGCTCGGCGCGACCCTCGGCGCCCTGACCCGCGATCTCGACGAGGCCTGCGCCGAGACGGCCCCCTCGGGCTGCCTGGCCGGACTCGACCGGCTCGGCGTGCTCGCGGAGCGGGCCTTCGCCGAGGTGCTCGACCACCGGCTGCTCGACGTCGGGTACGTCGTCGCGATGCACGACGTGGAAGGGGCCAGGGAGCTGCGCGTCGCCGCCGCCCGGGAGGCCCGGATCCGGCACGACCCGCACTACCTCCCGTTGCGGCGGGCGGTGCTGGCGGAGCGGCTCGCGTACCGGCGCCTGCTCGCCGCGCTGGAGAGCCTGCGCACCGCACCGCCGCCCGGTGACGGGACCGGGCCCGTGTGAGGCGCCCTCGGCGCGCCGCTCTACGGCCGCGAGGGCGGAGTGGGGAGCGCCCCGCCGTCGAGAGCCACCAGGGTGAGGACGACGATCGAGCCCGTCCACGCCAAGGGAGCGACGGAGGACGGACTTCCCGCCGCGTCGACCTTCTCGGGCAGCTCACCGAGCAAGTTCCGCTTGGACAGGACCCAGTCCAGCACCCGCCCGGCCTTCGCGGTCTTCCCCGTGGCGGCCCACGCGAGGGCGAAGAACGAGGTGCTGGGCGTCCAGGCGGTCCCGCCCCAGGGCGCCGTCGCATCGTTTCCGGGCGTGAGACCGCCGTTGGGCAGGAGCAGGGCCTCGTACGTGGCGTCGAGGGCGCGCGGCAGGTCGCCCGGCGCCGTGTTGAAGGGCGGCGCCATGAACGCCGCGGCGCTGTCGCGGCCGTGCCGTCCGTCGACGGTGCGCTGGTATCCCAGAGGCGCGAACTTCGCGGATATCCCGGACGAAAGCCGCCGGGCGGCGTCGGCCCAGTGCGCCGCGTCGTCCGGCCGGTGCACCTCCCGGGCCAGGTCCGCGGACGCGTTGAGACCGGCCAGCAGGGGCGCGGCCGTGCCGATGTTGGCCGTGGTCGTCATCAGCTCCCAGTAGTCCGGTGAAGCCGGGGGCAGCCCGTCCGCCCCCAGGGAGGCCGCCGCACGGTCGGCCGCCCTGCGGATCATCGGGTAGAGGGCGGTCAGCCGGGCGCGGCGGTCGCTGCGGGGCGCCGTCTGGTACCACTGCCAGGCGGCCCAGGGGATCCAGCCGTTCGCGTCGAGCTGCCACGGCCTGCCGTCCGGCGGGCCGGAGCCGTCGAGTTTCGTCCGGGCCTCCCAGGTGCCGTCCGCCCGCTGGGTCGCGGCGCTGTAGCGCAGGATCCGGTGGGCCTCGGCATCGTGGCCGGTGTGCGCGAACGCGGCGGCGGCGAAGGCGGAGTCCCGCGGCCAGGAGTACATCCAGCCGGGGGTCCATCCCGCGGCCATGGCCCCGTTCGGCCGGAGCAGGGCGCGCATGGTCAGCAGGGCCCGCCCGGCCGCCTCGCGCTGGGCGGGCGAACCGCCCGGGACGCGGCCCGCCGCCAGCCAGGCCCGGCTCTGCGCGATCTGCGCCCGGGCCCCCGCGTCGTCGGGGGCCACCAGGGCCGACGCCGTCCTGTGGGCGGGGAGGTACTTCCACCGGCCGGACGGCAGCACCAGGACGTTGCTCCCGCCGATGTACCGGGCGCCCTGGGCGAGGGACGGGGCTATGCCCTCGGTGGCGGTCGTGTTGGAGAGCAGACCGGCGGTGGGCGTGACGAGCATCGACAGAGGCGCGTAGTTGCCCTCGGCATCGCCGTGGCTCTGGTGTCCCAGGGGCCGCACGAACCACACCGGCGGTGCCTCGCGGGCGGGTCGTCCGACCGGACTTCCCGCGCCGCGCACCGGAAGAGCGACGCCCGCGAGGGACGCCGTGACCACCGCCACGGACAGCGCCACCGTCCAGCGAACGAGCCGGAGAGCAGGCATCACCACTCCTTCCGCCGGGCCGGCGGGCGGCGCGGACCTCCGGAATCCCCATCGTGGACGAGCCGTTCGGACCCCGCCACGACAGACCGCCGCCCGGGTGACCCCGGACCGGAACCACGACGCCGTCACGGCGGGGGCCGGGCCGGCTCTCGGATGCCGGTGTGCGGCGAACCGTGCACATTGGAGTGACCGGACCCTCCCACGACCGACCGGGATCTCCCACGACCGACCGGACCCTCCCACGACCGACCGGGCCCTCCCACGACCGGGTACGGCGGGGGCATCGGCCATCGGTCCGATCGAACGCCGCAGCGAAGGACTGGTGCATGGGCACTGTTTCGACCGAGTGCGAGGACCGCCCGACCCGTTCCCCCCGAGCGGCCCGGGCCGGCGACCGTCGCCCGTACCTGCGCGGGCGGCTGCTGCCCGTCGCGGGCGCCACCCTCGTGGCGGCGGCCGGGGCGCTGATCGCCGTCGGGTGCTTCCTCGGCCTCTACCTGCGCCCCACCTCGGACGACTGGTGTGCCGCTTGGAAATCCCGTGACCTGGGCGTACTCGGCATCACATCCGACTTCTACCTGACCCAGAACGGCCGGATCGCCAACGCCTTCCTGAGCGGCGTCGTCTACGGCGACGGATTCGCCGGAGTCAAGGTCCTGCCCACCGTCATCGCCGTCTCCTTCACGGTCGGCCTGGTCCTGCTGGGGTGCCGGTTCGTCCGCCTCCTCGGTGCACGCCCCCCGGTGCCGCTCGTGCTCGCCTGCGCCCTGGTCGTCCAGGCGGTGCTCTACTACGCCGGACCGCGCAGCTACCAGGTACTGCTGTGGGCCCCCGCCACCATTTCGCACACCGTTCCCAGCGTGATCGGGGTGTGGGCGCTCCTCCTGGCCGTGCGGACCGTCCGCCATCCCCGGGCCGCGGTCCGTGCGGCCGGCTTCGCCGCCGCGTTCCTCATCGGGTGCGGGCTCGGCACCCTGAGTGAACCGTTCGCCCTCGTCAGCGGTCTGCTCGCGGCCGGAGCGGCCCTGCTGGCGCTGCCCCGCCTCAAACTGGCACGGTCCTGGCATCCGTTTACCTGGTGCGCACTGTGGTGCGGCGGGCTCGTCTGCGGTCTGATCGTCCTCTACACGTCCCCCGGCGCCCGGTGGCGCCGGGCCCAGCAGCCGGCCGGGGAGTCCGCACTGTCCCCGGGCGAACTGCGGGAAGCCGTACGGGACTGGCTGCGCATGTGGGACGCCGTCACCGGCCAGTGGGCCTACCTCGGCGCCGCCGCGGTCGGCGTCCTCCTCGGTCTGGCGGTGGGCCGGCGGACGGGTCCGCCCGGAATGCGGTGGCGTGCCGGAGCACCGCGGACGGTGCGGGCCGCCGTACTGCTGCTCCCCGTCCCGGTGGTCGTGCTGGGATCGTTCGCCGTGGTGGTGGGCCTGCGCAGCGGATACGGGCCGAACGGCTGGACGTACGCGCGGGCCTGGACGAACTACCTGGTCCCGATGGAGCTGGCCCTCTGCGCGTACGGGGCCCTGCTGGGGGAGCGGGCCGGCCGGTGGCTCGCCGGCCGGCGGACCCCCGGCGCGGCGGGGCCGTCCGCCGTCGTGGCCGCCGTCGTGGCCGCGGCAGGCCTGGCGCTGGCCGGCCTGGCGGTACTCGTCCCCGGCGTCCAGCAGCTCACCACGGCGACGGTCACCCGTGCGGCCGCCTGGGACGCCCAGGACTCCCGCATCCGGACCGAGGTCGCACACGGCGCCACCGACGTCGGGTACCGGCCCCTGTACATCGGGAGCCTGGCCGAGCCGTTCTTCACCTCGGCCTACCCGCGGGACTGGGTCGCCGCCTGTGTCTCGAAGTGGTACGGCATCGACCGTATCCACCGCCTCTGAGCCGTTCCGTTCGTCCCGGTGGTTGGTACGGGATCGGGACGTTGCCGTCACGTCCCCGGGCTGGACTCCGTCGCCGCGGAGTGGCTCAGTGGGAACAGCGCGCCGTCACGGGCCGGGCCCATGACGCCGAGACCTGTTTCCGACCGATCGTCATGTGACGAAGGGGGATTCCGAGCCATGAGTGACGGCAGAGGCGAGCCGGACGTGCCGCGTCCGGAGAACGACACGGCGGCCCACGCACACGTCCCGGGCACCGGCGGAGGCTTCACCGACCCCACCCCGGGAGCGGGCGGCGACGGCATCATCGTGCAGGGAGGGCACCAGGCGCCGGACTCCCACTCGGCGCAGGCGATCGGTCCGAAGCAGGACGATCCGCGGGCGATCGGTCCGAAGCAGGATGACCCGCGGGCGATCGGTCCGAAGCAGGATGATCCGCGGGCGATCGGTCCGAAGCAGGATGATCCGCGGGCGATCGGTCCGAAGCAGGACGATCCGCGGGCGGTCGGCGACGGGATCATCGTCCAGGGCGGGCGTACCGGGCATCCGGACGACAAGTCGCGTCAGAAGCGTGCCAAGAAGAAGCCGAAGACCATGGCGCTGATCATCGGTGGTGTCATGGTGGTGACCGTGGGAGGAGCGTTCCTCGGCCGGCAGCTGGGGCATGACCCGGCCACCCTCGTGCCGCAGGCCGCGGCGACGCCCACCGCCGCCGTACCGGCCGCCCCCGCCCCTTCGGATCCCGCCGGGAGCAGCAGCCCGTCGCCCGCTGCCGGCGCGAGCGCCCCCGCCTCGCCGACGCCCGTCGCCGCCCAGCCCTCCGCCCGCAGTAGCAGCGGCACCGGCAGCGCCGCACCGCCCCGGACAACTCCGTCGGCGCAGCCGAAGCCGTCCGGCTCCCCTGCTCCGGTCGCCGTACCGGTACTGACGCTGCGTCCGGCCGGCGTCCAGGAGTTCTGCGCGAACGGCGAGTGGCCGCACGCCGTCACGATCCGCAACAGCGGTGGCGGCAAGCTGAACTGGACGGTCGGCCGGCTGCCCGCCGGGGTCACCGCCAGTCCGAGCAGCGGTTCCCTCGCCGCGGACGCCTCGCAGGAGATCACGCTGGGCGGCAGGGCCGAACAACTGCCTCCGAACGGCCACTTCACGCTCGACTTCTCCGGCAACGGCGGCACCGGGCAGGTGACGGTCACCTGCGCCTGACGGTCACCTGCGCCTGACGGTGGAGAGGCCGGTCCGGCCGTACTGTTCACAGGAGTCGGTCCGGTCGCGGCAAGGGGGGAGCCAGCTCATGCGACGCACTGATTCCATCGACCCCTCGGTTCCCGCCGGGGCGCGGGGGGTCGAGATGACCCGGGTGGGGGACCGGTGGCGGGTGACCCGGCCGTGGCCCGCCCCACTGCGGCCGTACGTGCACAGTTACGCCGGATACTGGGAGGCCGCGGCCTCGTCCTACCGGGTGCGGCTGGTCCCCACGGGGCGGGCGGTCGTGCTGATCAGCCTGGGGGAGCCGTTCGCGCAGGTCCGCCGGCTGGGGGCCTCGGAGGCGAACGGCCAGGTGACCGGCTCGCTGGTCGCGGGCCTGGAGGACGGGCCCCGGGAGTGTGACCACCCCGGTGGCCAGGAGGCGATCCGGATCGAGTTGACCCCGCTGGGTGCCTACCGGCTGTTCGCCGTCCCGATGCGCGAGCTGACCAACCGGGTGGTCGGACTGCGCGACGCCCTCGGCCCGGGATCAGAGGTGCTGGCCGAGCGGCTGGCGGCCACCACCGACTGGGCTGCCCGGTTCGACCTCCTCGACTTCGCATTGTCGGCGCGGATCGCGCGCGGCCCGGATCCCGCGCCCGAGGTGGAACAGGCCTGGCGGCTGCTGCTGCGCGCCGACGGGGCGATGCCGGTGGGGCGGATCGCGGCCGAAGTGGGCTGGAGTCAGGGCCATCTGGTCCGGCGGTTCACCGAACAGGTGGGTCTGTCGCCCAAGATGTCCGCCCGGGTCCTGCGTTTCCACCGCTCGGTACGGCTGTTGACCCGTGAGGGCGCGGACCTCTCCGCGGTGGCTGCCGCGTGCGGCTACTACGACCAGGCCCACCTCAACCGCGAGTTCCGTGCGCTGGCCGGCACCACGCCCGGCCGGATGGCGGCCGCCCGTGTCACGGAGGGGGCCATCGCCCTGTGAGGTGGGGCACGAGGTCAGATTTTTCCAAGCCGCCCCCTACGGCTGTCGATAGCGTCCCCTCCGGGTTGATCAGGTACGTCTCGGTGGCGCACCTGGTCCGGAGGAGAGGGAGTACGAGATGGAAGACCTGCTGCGCATTCTCGTGGCCGGCGCGCTGTCGGGCGGGCTGATCGGTCTGGTGGGGGCGCTCGGCCGGCGCAACCGCAGGCGTCGCGAGGGCGGCGGACCGGACGGCCGCTGACTCCGCCCGTCAGCCGTCGGCCGCGCCGGACGGCGCGGGCCAGGAAGTGGGCCGTGGTGTCCTCGTACGCGTCCAGACGCCGGCCCGTCGTCTCCAGCGCGGGCCGTCGCCAGTGCTGATGCGCGCTCGCTCCAGGAGGGCGGCGCGCGGGTCGGGGAGGTGGTCGATCAGCCCAAGCCGAGAAGATCCCGGGGACGGACGCACGGGGGAGCGGTAGCCGGGTGCGGTCGGCGGCGAGGAAGTGCCCACGGCGGCCGCGGCCGTGCCGGGTGGCGGCCGCCGGCACGGCCGGGGTGACGTGCGTCGGCAGGTGTGGGCGGGGGGTGCGGGCGGGCGGCCTCACGCGGCCGCGGCAGGAACCGTGAGGCGATCGGAGCGCGAGCGCAACGCGGTCGGTCGGAGGCGGAAACGCATGCGGTGGACAGTCGGACGCATGCCCTCCGCTACCGTCGCCGCCCAGCCCGCTTCCCCACCCCGCATCCCGCCGGACACCCGGCCGGTGTCCTGGACCCGGGCCCGGGTCCTGGCGCACGGCGCCGCGCGGCCGGCGGGTGCCAGGACCGTGCCGCTCGGCGAGGCCGCCGGGCTCACGCTGGCCGAGGCGCTGGCCGCCCTGCATCCGCTCCCGCCGTTCGACACCTCCGCCATGGACGGATACGCCGTGGCCGGTTCCGGTCCCTGGCGGGTGCGGGCGGCGGTCCGGGCCGGGGTCGCCTGGAACGGCGTACTCGGTGCGGGGGAGTGCGTGGAGATCTCCACGGGCGCGCAGGTGCCCGCAGGGGCGCGTGCCGTGCTGCCGCTGGAGTCCGTGCGGGCCGCGGAGAACGGCCGGGTGTCGGGACCCGCGCCGGCGCCGGGCCGGCACGTCCGGCGCGCGGGCGAGGACGCCCCGGCGGGCAGCCGCCTCGCACCGGCGGGCAGCCGGGTGGGTCCGGCGCTGCTCGGGCTCGCCGCGTCCTGCGGCCACGACACCCTGACGGTGCGGCCGCGCCCCCGGGTCGCCGTACTGGTGACCGGCGACGAGCTGGACCGGTCGGGCGTCCCCGTACGCGGGCGGGTGCGCGACGCCCTCGGGCCGCTCGTCCCGGCCCTGGTCGCCGAACTCGGCGGCGAGTGCGGCCCGGTGCGCCACGTCGGAGACCGGCCGGCCGGACGGCTGGCCGATGCGCTGCGCACGGCGGTGGAGGCCGACGTCGTCGTGGTCACGGGCTCCACCTCCGTCGGCGCCACCGATCAGCTGCGCCGACTGCTCGGCGGGGTCGGGGCGCGGATGGTCGTCGACACCGTCGCCTGCCGGCCCGGACACCCCATGCTGCTCGCCGAACTGTCCGGACGCGCCGAACCGCCGCAGCACGCCGAAGCGCTCAACCGCGCCGAAGCGGTCGGACTCGCCCCGAGCCGCTGGGTGGTGGGGCTGCCGGGAAATCCGTACGCCGCCCTGGTCGCCGCCCGCACCCTGCTCGGCCCGCTGATCGCGGGCCTGTCCGGCCGCGCCCTCGCCCCCCTGCCGCACGCCCCCGTCCGGGGGCGGCTGCGGCCTGCCCCGGGACTGACCCGGCTGGTGCCCGTCACCTGGGAGGGCGACGGAGCCGAGATCGCCGACGGGCACCGCTCGGCGTTCCTGCGGGGCGCCGCCGTGGGCGACGCGCTCGCCGCCATCCCGCCGGACTGGACCGACGGCAGCCCGGCGCCGCTCCTCCTGACCACCGGCTGACCCCGGCGAACGGTACGGCTGCTCCGGCAGCGGCTCCGCGGTCCGTACGCGCACGCGCACGCGCCGTCCTGCACCTGCGGCAAGGGCTCGACCATCTCCGGGTGATTGCTTGGGAAGAGGCCGGCTCGGGCCGTGTCTGTGGGGCCTTCCGACCAGCCGGACGGGCTCAGGGCCGGCGGGCCCGGGGCCCGGCCAGGGAGTTCAGCAGGGCGGCGCCCCGCTCGGCGTCGTCCACGCTGACCGCGAAGTCCCTTCCCCCGGACCGGATCACCAGGCATGCGCCGCTGCGCAGCATCACCGTCACGCCGAGGCCGCTGAGCCGGTAGCCCCAGCCGCCGACCTGCGCCGGCGTCCGGTCCTCGGCCCGCGCCCACTCGATGTCCGCCGCGTCCCAGTGCCGTACCGGCCAGCCGAACGGCCCGAACGCCACGTCGAGCCCACGCTCGGCGACCCGTACCCGTACCGAGGAACAGGCCAGCACCGCGATCGAGACCACCGCGAACGGTGCGATCAGCGACCACACCGGCTCCGCCGGACCCCCGATCCCCACGAGCAGCGCGGCCAGCGCGACGGCGCCGGTGACGGCGGCGAGCAGGCTCAGCCACGGGTTCGCCGTACGGGAGAGCCACACCCGGCGCTCCCCCTCGGGAATGTCCATCCGCGGGCCCCGGCCCGGCGCCGCGGGAGCGACGGGCCGACGGCTCGTCAGCACCCCCACCGCGCCGGCCGCGAACGCGGCCACCACGGTGGCGACCGCGCCCACGGTCACCGGGTCCGCGTCGTGCCAGTCGGGGTGACGGAGGTTCGCCCACACGATGGAGGCCTGCGCCCCGGCGAGCAGCACCCCGCCGGAGGCCAGGACCGCCCCGCGCAGGCGGCGCGCCGCCCGCCACAGCACGGCAGTCACGACGAGGACGGTCCAGATCGCGGCCGGCACCAGTACGGCCGCCCAGAGCGGAAGCGATCCGTCGGGCTGCCCGGACGCCCCCCAGTGCGTGGCCAGCCGGTCCCGTAACCCGCTGCGCGCCATCGGCGGCAGCGCCACGAGCAAGGTGAGTATCCCGGCCGACCAGGCGGCCGTCCCCCATGCGAACCCGCCCGTGGATCCCCCGTGGTCCTTCACTGCGTCTCCTTGATCATCTGTATGAGCTCGGCCCTGCCGTATCCCAGGCGCGCCCCGTCGGCCACCAGTTGCCGCACCCGCTCCAGCAGCGCCGACCGCCCGTCGGCCCCGTCGGCCACGGTCACTCCGCGGCCCCGGCGGAACTCCAGCAGCCCTTCGTCGCGCAGCGCGCGCAGCCCCCGCAGGACGGTGTTCGTGTTGACGCCCAGGGCCTGCGACAAGTCCCGTGCGGGCGGCAGCCGGTCGCCCGGCCCGCACTCGCCTTCGGCGATGGCGCGCCGGACGGCCCCGGCCACCTGCTCGTGGAGGGGGCGGTTGTCCGCGATGTTCAGCCTCAGCAACATGATGCTAATGAAGCTAGCACCATCTGGTTCATTTGGCGCCTGGTGCCGTTCCGGCCCCGACGCGTTCCGCGAGGTCGGGATGCCGGAATGCACCGCCCGGCTGGCGCGTATGTGGGCAGCCGGTCCCGGCCGCACCGCGGTCATGACATGCTCGTAGCGTGGAGAAAGATCCGACGCCCTCATCCGGCGACAGCGCGTCGCCCGAGGTAATCGCCCTGGCGAGGGTCGTGGCCAGGCTGCGGGCCGAGGTGGCGGACCTGGAGGGCCTCGGCGCGTCCGCGGCGGTGCTGGAGCGTGCCACGGGCGTCCTGATGGCCCTGGACGGACTGTCCGCGGAGGCCGCCCACGAGGCACTGGTCCAGGGGGCCGTGCGCGGGGACAGGACGCTCCTGGAAGAGTGCTGGATCACCCTCGGCTCGGTGCGGTCGCGGCCCGACCCGCAGCCCCGCGCGGAGAGCCGGGCCACGGATCCGACAGGTGTGGGTCCGCTCCCCCCGGCCGAACGCGACAACGCCGCCCCGCACCTGCTGCTGGCCGGCCTGGCCGTCTCGCTGGCGGGCGCCCGCAGCGCCGGCGACACGGCGGAGATCCTGCACGAGGCACTGCGCGCCCCGCTCGGCGTGGACGGCGTGATGATCTACCGGCTGGACGGGGCCGGGAAGCTGCGGCTCCTCGGCCACGCGGGGATCGACGCCGCCCTGGCCGCCCAGTGGCGCGACGTTCCGCCGCTGGCCGGCGTCGCCGCCCTGGAGGTGATCGGTTCGGGTGAGCCGCTCTGGCTGACGGACCCGGAACGGGACGCCGCGCGCTACCAGCTCATCGGCCCGCCGGAGCGCTGGCCCGCCCGCGCGTGGATCCCCGTCCCGGGCGGGCGGCCGGTCACCACCGCCATCGGGTTCTTCCGCGCGGCCCCCGTCCCCTTCGACGACGCCGACCAGGAGCTGCTCCGGCAGGCCGTACAGCTGTGCGGCGGCTCCCTGCGGGTCTTCGAGCGCCGCGACGCCGATCCGGCGCAGGACGAGGTGGCCGCGGTCCAGACGGTCTTCGACACCCTGCCGGGGGCGGCCGTCCTCCTCTCGCCCCTGCGTTCCCCGGCCGGAGAGGTGGAGGACTACCTGATCGAGGCGGCGGCCCCGGAGTCGACGGACGTGGCGGGCCGCCGCGGGAAGGAACTCGTGGGCCGGCGCGTCCTGGAGAGTTATCCCACCGTGGCGGGCACGGCCCTGTGGCAGGGCTACAGCGACGCGCTGGCCACCGGTGTCACCTACGACGGCGAGCCGTTCCCGTACCGGGAAGTGGTCGCGGGCGTTCCCGAGACGTCCGTCTACTCCGTCCGCGCGACCCGGCTGGCCGGCCGGCTGGTCGTCTCGTGGGTCCGCCACGACATCGGAGCGCGCGAGGCCCGCCGCCTCGCCACCATGCAGCGCCTGGGCAACCTCGGCTGGGCCGACTGGAACCTGACCACGGACACGATCGACTGGTCGGAGCAGCTGTACGCCATCTTCGACCGGGCGCCCGAGCGGGGGCCCATGAGGATGGAGGAGCTCCCCGAGCACGTCGTACCGGAGGACCGGCCGGCGCTCGCCGCGGCCGTGCGGCGGCTGCTGGGCGACGGGTCCCCGATCGACCAGCCGTTCCGCATCGGCACCGAGGACGGGGTCCGGCACCTGCGCATCGTCGCCGAAGCCGAGGTGGACGCCTACGGCGCCCCCGTCGAGGTGCACGGCTTCTTCCAGGACCTCTCCGCCCAGCGGGGCGCGGAGCTCGCCCTGCGGGAGAGCGAGCGGTCCGTACTCATCCAGGAAGGCGTGCTGCAGGCCGAACGGGCCATCGCCGCACGCCTCCAGCACGCCCTGCTGCCCATCCCCGAGCAGTCGATCGACCTGGTGGGGCTGCGCGTCGACATCGCCTACGCACCCTCGGACACCGGCGTGAACGTCGGGGGCGACTGGTACAGCGCCATCGAACTCCCGGACAAGGGCGCCCTCTTCGTCGTCGGTGATGTCGCCGGGCACGGACTGGACGCCGTCGGCACCATGGCCCAGCTGCGGTTCACCGCCAAGGGCATGATCATCACCGGATCGTCCCTGCCCGATGCCATGCGCCGGCTCAACTCGCTCCTGCTGCACACGGCCGCGGACCCCTCGTCCGCCACCACCGCCACCATGGTCATGGCCCGGTACCGGCCGGCGGACCGGCTGCTGACCTGGGCCCGCGCCGGGCACCTGCCGCCCCTGCTGGTGCGCGGCGGCGTGGCACGGTTCCTGCCCCTGCCTGAGGGGAACCTCCTCGGGGCGTCCTTCGACTCCGCGTACGCGGAGGAGACGCTGCGGCTGGAACCGGGCGACCACCTGCTCCTGTACACCGACGGGCTCATCGAAGTACCGGGGGAGTACATGGACCGCGGACTCGACCGGCTCGCGGAGGCCGCCGCCCGCGCCATGGGCGGGGATTCCCCCGAGCCGCTGGCGCAGCTCCTGGCGGCCCTGCAGCCCGTCGGGCGGGACGACGTGTGCGTCATGGACATCCACGTACCCGAGGACTGAGCTCCTGCGGGCGGATCGGACGGGCGGCGCCCGGGGGCCCGGCCCGCCGGGGAGCGGCCGGCCGGGACCCCGGGCAGACGTTCAGCGGAGGTCGAACCGGTCGAGGTTCATCACCTTGTCCCAGGCGCGCACGAAGTCGCGTACGAAGCGCTCCTGCCCGCCGTCGGACCCGTACACCTCCGACAGGGCCCGGAGCTGGGAGTGTGAACCGAAGACGAGGTCGACGGCGGTCGCGGTCCACTTCACCTCGCCGGTGGCGTGATCGCGACCCTCGAACACGTTCTCGGCGGTGGCCGACGCCTTCCATTCCGTGCCCATGTCGAGCAGGTTGACGAAGAAGTCGTTGGTCAGCGTCCCCGGCCGCTCGGTGAAGACGCCGTGCGAGGACTGTCCGAAACCGGTGTTCAGGGCCCGCATGCCACCGACCAGCACCGTCATCTCGGGGGCGGTAAGGGTCAGCATGTTGGCGCGGTCCAGCAGCAGGGTCTCCGGCGAGAGCTTCTCGCCCTCCCGGAGGTAGTTGCGGAACCCGTCCGCCCGGGGTTCGAGCACGGCGAACGCCTCCACGTCGGTCTGTTCCTGCGAGGCGTCCGTACGCCCCGGCGCGAACGGAACCGTGATGTCGTGCCCGGCGTCCTTCGCGGCCCGCTCGACGGCGGCGCACCCGCCCAGGACGATCAGGTCGGCGAGGGACACCTTCGTCCCGCCCGCCGCCGTGTCGTTGAACTCCTGCCGGATCCCGTCGAGGGTCTGCACCGTCTGAGCCACCTCGGGCACGGCGTTGGAAGCCCAGTCCCGTTGCGGCGCGAGCCGGATCCGGGCCCCGTTGGCCCCGCCGCGCTTGTCGGTGCCGCGGAAGCTCGCCGCGGACGCCCAGGCGGTGGTGACCAGCTGGGGGACGGACAGCCCCGAGGAGAGGATCCTGCCCTTGAGGGCGGCGACGTCCTCGTCCGTGACCAGCGGGTGGTCAACCGCGGGAACGGGGTCCTGCCACAGCTGCGGCTCGGGGATCCAGGGGCCGAGGTAACGCGAGAGCGGCCCCATGTCGCGGTGCAGCAGCTTGTACCAGGCCTTGGCGAACGCGACCGCGAGCTGGTCCGGGTTCTCGTGGAAGCGCTTGGCGATCGGCGCGTAGACCGGATCCACCTTCAGTGCGAGGTCCGTCGTCAGCATCATCGGGGCGTGCCGCTTCGCCGGGTCGTGGGCGTCGGGCACGATGTCCTGGGCCGCCGGATCCGTGGGCTTCCACTGCTGGGCGCCGGCGGGGCTGGTCGTCAGCTCCCACTCGTATCCGAACAGGTTGTCCAGGTAGCCGTTGTCCCACTTCGTCGGCTCCGTGGTCCACGCACCCTCGAGCCCGCTGGTGAGCGAGTGGACGCCCTTGCCGCTGCCGAACGTGTTCTTCCAGCCGAGGCCCATCTGTTCGAGGGGGGCCGCCTCGGGTTCCGGGCCGATGTACCCGGGATCGACCGCGCCGTGGCACTTGCCGAACGTGTGACCGCCCACGATGAGCGCGAGCGTCTCCTCGTCGTTCATCGCCATTCGCTTGAACGTCTCGCGGATGTCGCGGGCCGCGGCCAACGGGTCCGGATTTCCGTTGGGCCCTTCGGGATTGACGTAGATCAGACCCATCTGCACGGCGGCGAAGGGGCCGGTGAGTTCCCGGTCGCCGCTGTAGCGCTCGTCTCCCAGCCAGGTGTCCTCGGGCCCCCAGAAGATTTCCTCGGGTTCCCAGGTGTCCTGCCGCCCGAATCCGAATCCGAACGTTTTGAACCCCATCGATTCCATTGCGCAGTTGCCGGCGAAGACCAGCAGGTCGGCCCAGGAGATCTTCGGTCCGTACTTCTGCTTGACCGGCCAGAGCAAACGGCGTGCCTTGTCCAGGCTCGCGTTGTCCGGCCAGCTGTTCAGGGGGGCGAAGCGCTGCGCGCCGGCCCCGCCGCCGCCCCGGCCGTCGGCGATCCGGTACGTGCCCGCGGCATGCCAGCTCATCCGGATGAAGAGCGGCCCGTAGTGGCCGTAGTCGGCGGGCCACCAGTCCTGGGACGCCGTCATGACCTCGAAGACGTCCCGCTTCAGCGCGTCGACGTCGAGGCCCGCGAACTCCTGCGCGTAGTCGAAGTCCGCGCCCATCGGATCGGAAAGGGGCGAATGCTGGTGGAGAACCTGGAGGTCCAGCTGATTCGGCCACCAGTCCTGGTTCGTTCGTGGTCGAGTCGGCGCGGGGGTCGGGGAGGGGATTGCTGGGTTCTCGCTTTCGCTGCCGGACACGTCCGCCCTTCTTCCTGTCTCGGTGTTTCCTTCTGCTGACTGCTGGGCGTCCGTTATGGTCGCGCACCGCGGACCGCACGGCGACGAGAACACGCAGAACTCTCCCGGCCACTGCGGAATTCAGAAAAAGGTGGTAATTCAGATCATCGTGATCCGCCCCCGGACGGGTGGCCCCCGGCGCGGGCGGGCGTCAGGGCCCCGGCGCGGCTCCGTCGGGTGCGGCCGCCCGGCGGGCCGACGCGGCGTCCGTCACGTCGAGGAACACCTGGTCCAGCTCGGGCCAGCGCCTCTTCAGCTCGGACTTGATGCGGACCATCGCGTCCTCGACGGTCTCACTGTCGTACCCGGCAGTCAGGTCGATGCCCGCGGCCAGCAGCGCCGAGTCCGGGCCCGTGCGCATCGTCAGCAGGGAGGTCACCGAGTCGATCTCCGGCTGGCGCCCCAGCAGCTCCCGCACCCCCCGCTGTACGGCGGGATCGGCCGCCTCCCCGATCAGCTGGGCCCGCGCACCCTTGCCCAGCGTGTACGCCACGTACACCAGCAGGACACCGATCAGGATCGAGGCGCACGCCTCGTACGCCACCTGCCCGGTGGCCATGTGCAGGCCCATCCCCGCCATCGCCAGCAGGACGCCGGCGCAGGCCGTGCTGTCCTCCGCCAGGACGGTGCGCAGCGCCGGGTCCCGGCCCGCCCGGACCTCCTCGCGCATGCCGTGCCCGGCCGCCGCGGCCGCGGCGCGGACCTGCCGGACGGCGCGCAGGAGGGAGGCCCCCTCGGCGAGCAGCGCCACGAAGAGCACGGCGAAGCCGACCAGATATCCCTCATGGGATTCGTTGCCGCCCGAGCGGAACGCCTCGATGCCCTGGAACACCGAGAAGCAGCCGCCGGTGACGAAGATGCCGACGGCGGCGAGCAGCGACCAGAAGAAGCGCTCCTTGCCGTAGCCGAACGGGTGGCGCCGGTCGGCCGGACGCCGGCTGCGCCTGACCGAGGCCAGCAGGAACACCTCGTTGAGGCTGTCGGCCACCGAGTGGGCGGCCTCGGACAGCAGCGCGGGAGAGGCCGCGAAGACGCCGCCGACGGCCTTGGCCACGCAGATGACCAGATTCGCCGCGAGGGCCACCCAGACGGTCAGACGCGTCTCGGTGTCCCGTTCGGCGGGGGTTGCCCCGCCCGTCCTCGCCTCGGTCTGGGTCATGTTCCCTCCGGAGCCGTGGGGGATGACGTAGTGGTGACGCGGTGGCCCATGCCGTCGCGCCTGCCCGCCGCGCTGCCGCCCATGCGGGAGCCGCGTGGGGATCACGGCACGAGGTCTGAGGTCGGCCGCGGCGGCGGCCGCCCTCTCGCGGCCCGCCCGCACGCCGCCGGGGGCCGCGACAGGGCCACGTCCCGGTGGGCGGTGAGCGCCCGGCCGGATGACCGGCCGGGGTGGGGCCATCCGGTGGGCCGGCCGCTGCAGGGAGAATGATCCACGCCGTTGCGGGTACCCGTGACCCCGCCGTGTCCCCCTGCACAGGAGGTCCGATCGATGCCGGACGACCGGGACGAAACCCCGGCGGAGCGCGCCGACCGCCGCTGGAACGAGACGCTCCAGGAGGTCCGCGTCGCCCAGACCGGCGCTCAGATCCTCTTCGGCTTCCTGCTCAGCGTCGCCTTCACACCCCGGTTCGCGGAACTGGGCCATTTCGACCGCGCCCTGTACGTCGTGACCGTGGCCCTGGGCGCCCTGGCGACCGGGACGCTGATCGCCCCGGTCGCCTACCACCAGCTGCTGGCCGGGCACCACCTCAAGCCGCAGCTGGTCCGGGCCGCGGGCCACCTCGTCTCCGTCGGCATCGTGCTGCTCGCCCTGACGGTCACGTTCTCCGTGCTGCTCCTGCTGCGGGTCGCCACCTCGCACTGGATCGCCTGGCCGGTGACGGCCCTCGTCACGGGCTGGTTCGCGGTCTGCTGGCTCGTCCTGCCGAGCACGCTGCTGCGCGGCAAGGCCGGGAACCGGTGAGCGCGACCGACACGTTTTCCGGAGCGGCGACCGGGCAGGCGCGCGTAAGGGAACGCACCGGGGGACGCACTCGGGGACGTACGACGCACCGGGAAGGACACGTCATGGAAGACCAAGGCGGCGCAGGAGGCGCCCCTCTGCACGGCCACGACGACGAGCAACGGCGCCGCGCCCCGCACGTCGCCCCACGCACCGCCCGCACCGGGGCCGAGGGCCCGGACCGGCAGCCCGTCCGCCGGGAGGACACCGACGAGGCGAGCCGGCTGGACCGGCCGGACGAGACGGCACACGAGGCGCCGGGACCGGTACGCAAGGCTCCCCGCCGGTGATCGACAACACGCTCTCCCTGTGGGCCCGGGGTTACGCGTGGCTGCCCGACCTGCGCCGGCGCCCGGGCAACGGCGAAGGCCCGGTCCGCACCCGACTGCTCGGGCGGCCGGCGGTCGTCCTGCACGGCCCGGCGGACGTCGCCTTCTTCTACGACGAACGGCACGTGCTGCGGCACGACGCGCTGCCGGGACCGGTGCTCGACACCCTGTTCGGCCGCGGCGCCGTCCACACCCTGGACGGGGACGCGCACCGGACGCGCAAGGCGATGTTCGTCTCCCTCCTGATGTCCCCCCACGGCGTCGCCGCGCTGGTGGACCGCGTCGAGACGCACTGGCGCGAGGCCCTCACCCGGGCCCGGGGCCGCGAGATCGTGGTCTTCGACGAGGCGGCGAGCGTGCTGGCCGAGGCGGTCTGCGACTGGGTGGGCCTGGCCGTCCCCCAGGAAGCGGCCCGTGAGATCGCCGAGGACTGCGTGGCCATGGTCGACGGCTTCGCCACGCCGGGCCCCCGGCACCGGAAGGCCCGCCGGGCCCGGGCCCGGCAGGAGCACGGCCTGGCGCGCATGGTGACCGAGGTACGCGCGGGCGTCTCGCACCTCGGTGCCTTCGCCGTCCCGGTCGGCGCCGGCCCCGGCCCGGCCCGCAGCGCGCTGGAGACGGTGGCCCGCCACCACGACGCCGACGGCATGCCGCTCGACCCGCACACCGCCGCGGTCGAGCTGCTCAACATCATCCGGCCCACGGTCGCGATCGCCTGGTTCGCCGCCTTCGCCGGGCACGCGCTCCGGCGAGACCCCGCCGTGCGCGCCCGGCTGCGCACGGACGACGGCTCCTACGCCAGGGCCTTCGCGCACGAGGTCCGGCGCTTCTACCCGTTCGTGCCGTTCGTCGGCGGCCTCGCCGCCCACGACCTCGAACACCGGGGGGAGAAGATCCCGGAGGGCACGCTCGTGCTCCTCGACGTGTACGGGCACCACCACGATCCCGAACTGTTCGCCCGGCCCTACCGGTTCGACCCCACCCGCTTCCTCGGCCGGGAGCCGGGCCCCGGCGAGCTGATCGCGCAGGGCGGGGGAGACGCCCGGACCGGACACCGCTGCCCGGGCGAGGACATCGTGGCCGGCGTGCTCGCCGCCTTCGCGACCGGGCTCGGCCGGCTCGACCACACCGTCCCCGAGCAGGACCTGACGATCCCGCTGCGCCGGGTACCCACCCGGCCGCGCAGCGGTTTCGTCATCCGACCGGTCTGAACCCGGTCCGAACCCGGTCCGGAGCGAGCCGGCGTCAGCGGGCGCCGACGCAGCCGGTCACGTGCTGAGGCGGCTGTTGTGGCCGTCGTGGCCGTCGGCGCTCTCGTCGTCGAACCAGTAGTCGCCCGCTGCCAGGTACCGGAAGGCGTGCGTGCTCTCCCGCGGGAGCGCGACGGTGACCGCCCGGCTGCCGTCCTTGCGGGCCCGCAGCTCATGGGCGCCGGGCTGCCAGTCGTTGAAGTCGCCGACGACGCTCACCGGTCCCGGCGGTACGTCCGCCGGCAGTACGAACGTGATCTCGGTACGGTCCTTGCGGCGCTTGCGTTCCAGCACGGGAAAGCCTCCTGTCGATGGGCGGAGCAGGCACATCCTGACGGCGGCACCGCCCCCGTGCATGTCGGCGCAGCGGCGACCACCCGTCCGGTCCCGCGAGCCCCCCGGAACGGCGTAGTTGCGGCCCGCGCGGCAGCCGCCGACTGCACAGCGGGAGGCCCCTTCGGCGCGCGGGCACGGCCGGTCACCTTTCCCGGGGGCGTGGGCGTCGCCTTCCCGGGGGACGGCCGATCACCTTTCCGGGGGGCGTGACCGATCACCTTCCCGCCGCGCGGACGAGCCGGGTGAAGGCGCGGGCGTCGACGACGGCGGCACCGCCGTGGTCGTTGTTGAAGTACGCGAAGACCTCGGCGTCGGCGGGCCAGGTACCGGCGATCCGGTCCGTCCAGGACCGCAGCGCCGTCCGCCCGTAGCGGGGCGCCGGAGCGGCGCGCCCCTCGTGGAACCGTACGTATCCCCAGTCGGCGGTCCGCCACAGCGGGGTCACCGGGCGCGAGCCGCGGTCCGCCCAGCACAGGGCGGCCCCGCGGTCCTCGAGGACGCCGCGCACGGCGGCGCTCCACCAGGACGCGTGCCGGGGTTCGACGGCGACGCGGGTGCCGGAGGGAAAGCAGGCCAGGCATGCGTCCAGCGCGTCCGGATCCGCCCGCAGCGTCGGTGGCAGCTGGAGCAGGACCGGCCCCAGCCGGTCGCCCAGGGCAGCCGCCTGCGTCATCAGCCGGTGGACCGGTTCCACCGGGTCGTGCAGCCGCTTGATGTGCGTCAGATATCGGCTGGCCTTCACCGCCATGACGAAATCCGGGGGCGTGCGTTCCCGCCACCGGGCGAAGACCTCTGGGGAGGGCAGCCGGTAGAACGCATTGTTGTTCTCCACCGTGGCGAACTGCTCCGCGTACGCCTCCAGCCACGACCGCCGGGGCAGGCCCTGCGGGTAGAGGACCCCTGACCAGTCCCGGTACTGCCACCCGGAGGTGCCGACACGCACGGTCATGCCCTGAGGCTGCCCGTGCGGTGCGCGCCCATGCGCCCGGGGCGACGGCCGTGGCGCCCACGGGCACAATGCGGCGCGGTGCACGGATCGTGGGAGCCTTCATGCATTGGGGTGCGTTTCGACAGAAGTGTCGTGCGGTATGCGGCATCTGTCGCCACAGTAACCGGAACCACACCCTCCGTAGGCCCCACATTCACAGAGTGACCGCCCGGTAGCTCTGGATCATCTGACATGTTCTCGGCTACCGTCGTGCTCGCGCCGCCACACCCAGGGCACACGGCCCTGCCGGGACTTGCGGTGCAGGGGAATTACTCACGTTGACGACTGCCATCCAAGGCATCTTCGCCGTCCGTCCCTACACGCCTCACTGCCAGGTCATCCACGACGAGGGTGACCACGCCGTCATCGGCATCTCCTCCGGGAACTCCTACTTCACGCACGACCGCGTGCTCGAACTCGCCCGCTGGGGACTCGACCACTTCCGGCAGGTGGACCTCATCTGGACGGACATGCACGTGGCCGAGATGTTCGTGGCCCTCGGCTACCCCGAGATCGAAGCGCAGCGCAAGGCGGTGAAGAACCTCCGCGGCGTACGCGCCAAGGTGACCTCCGCGGTCGCCGCCCTGGATCCCGAGGGCGAGCGGCTGCGCGGCCGCCCCATGTCGGCCCTCCTGGAGCTCCCCGCCTACCAGCGCATCCGCTCCCGGCTCGACACCCTCATGACGGACGATCCCGAGTTCCGTGAGGTGTGCGACCAGCTCGCAGCCCGGTTCCTCGCCGACAAGCTGAACGGGCAGCCGCCCACCGAGCTGCAGCGCGAGGTGTGCATCAAGTACGTGTGCGCCGAAGTGCCGCTGTTCCTCGACACCCCGGCGATCCTCGGGGTCTCCTCCTCGCTCAACTGCTACCACCAGGCGCTGCCGCTGGCCGAGTTGCTCTACGCACGCGGCTGGGGCCTGCGCGCCTCGCGCAACCAGGGCCACGCCGTCATCACGCCCGCCGAAGAACAGGACCGCTCCGCATGACCACCACCATCGACCCCACCACGCCGGCCGCGGCCGACGAGCTCACCCGGTTCCCGTTCGACGCCAACGGCACGCGGCTGCCCGACGAGATCGCCCACCTGCTCACCCACGAACCGGTCAAGAGGGTCCGCACCATAGCGGGGGCGGAGGCCTGGCTGGTCTCCTCCTATCCACTGTGCAGGCAGGTGCTCGACGACGCCCGGTTCTCCCTCAAGGACACCTCCGCCGAGGGCGCGCCCCGCCAGTACGCGCTGACCATCCCCCCGGAGGTGGTCAACAACATGGGGAACATCACGGGCGCCGGACTGCGCAAGGCCGTGATGAAGGCCCTCAACCCGAAGGCCCCCGGACTGGAGGCGTGGCTGACCGGCCACGCGAACGCTCTCGTCGACACGATGCTCACGAAGGGCGTTCCGGCCGACCTGCGCCGCGACTTCACCGTCCCCTACTCCACCGGGCTGCACTGCCAGATCCTCGGCATCCCCCAGAGCGACGGACCCGACCTCTACCGGTCGCTGCACGTCGCGTTCATGAACAGCCCCCGCACCATCCCCGCGGCCGGCATCAACTGGGACCGCGACATGGCGCACATGGTCGCCCGCCTCGACGACCCCGCGACGACCGGCCTCATGGCCGAACTCGCGGCCCTGCGCGGCGACCCCGACTACGCGCACCTGACCGACGAGATGCTCGCCACCGTCGGCGTCACGATGTTCGGCGCCGGAGTCATCAGCGTCATGGGCTTCCTCACCATGGCACTCGTCTCCCTGATCCAGCACCCCGACCTCAAGGCCCGGCTGATCGCCGAACCGGCGCTCATCCCCGCCGCCGTGGACGAACTGCTGCGCATCAACCTGTCGATCGCCGACGGCCTGCCCCGGATCGCCACCGAGACCATGCAGCTCGGCGACGTCACCGTGCAGAAGGGGGAACTGGTCCTGGTCCTCGTCGAGGCGGCCAACCACGACCCCGCCGAATTCGAGGACCCGCACACCGTGCGCCTCGACCGGCCCAACCCGAACGCGCACCTGTCGTTCGGCGGCGGCGGCCACTACTGCCCCGCCACCGCCCTCGGCAAGCGCCACGCACAGATCGCCATCGAGGTGCTCCTGGGCAGGCTGCCCGGCCTCGACCTCGCCGTGCCGATCGAGCAACTCGTGTGGCGCACCGGGTTCATGAAGCGCATCCCGGAGCGGATGCCCGTGCTCTGGTGACACGGCGCCGGGGGGCAGGGCCGTACGGACCCTGCCCCCCGGCGGCTCGCGCCTCACGCCTGTGCGACGGCCTCCAGCGGGCTCAGCGCGGCCGCCCGGCGGGCCGGGAGGGCCGCCGCCAGCGCGCCGACCGTCAGGGACACCAGGCAGACGAGGAGCAGCGTCCCCCAGGGCAGTGCCAGGGCGTACTCCTTCATGGCCCCGTTGGTCAGCGAGCCGACACCCCAGGCTCCGGACAACCCGCCCGCCAGGCCCAGGAGCGTGCCGAACGCGGCGACGGTCACCGACTCCAGGCCGATCATCCGCCGGATGCCGGCCCGGTCCATGCCGACGGCGCGCAGGACGCCGATCTCGCGGGTGCGGTCCGAGACCGACATGGCAAGGGTGTTGACGATGCCGAGCAGCGAGATCACGGTGCCGATCGCGAGCAGTCCGTACATCAGCGTCAGCAGGCCGGCCAGGGAGCCGGCGGCCTCGTGGACGAGTTCCTGCCGGTCCTTGACCCGCACCAGCGGGCTGTTGCCGGTGGCGGCGCGCAGCCGGTCCGCGGTCGACCGGGAGACCGCGCCCGCGTCGGTGCGGACGAGGATCCGCTGGACGGAGCCCGGCAGGTAGCCGTCCCGCTGAACCTCGGAACGGGCGCCCAGCACGTCCCCCGCCGTCGGGTTGTCCTCGTAGACGCCGACGACGGTGTACGGCCGCAACTCCTGGTTGCGGCCGATGCGGGCCTTGACCTCGCTGCCCGCGCGCAGGCCCTGTTCCCGGGCGACGGCGGCGGAGACGGCGATCCGGCCCGGTCCGAGGTCCTTCAGGGAGCCGCTGGTGAAGTCGAGCCTCATGACGTCGCCGGCGGTGGCCGGGTCGACGCCGGCGATCGTACGGACACCGCCGCCCGTGAACACGGTGGAGTCCGCGACCGCGGCCGCCGTCCGCACCCCGGGGATGCCGGCCACCCGCTTCTCGGCGGCCGGGTCGACGGCGGTCATGGTGGTGCGGCTGCTGATCACGTAGTCCGCGCCGAGTCCGGCCGCGGCCTGCCGGTCGAGGGCCTGACCGGTGGAGTTCCCGATGACGGCGAGCCCTGCGACCAGGGCCGTACTGACCATCAGGGCGGCGGCGGTGGCCGCGGTGCGCCGCGGGTCGCGCAGGGCGTTCTTCGTCGCGAGGTGCCCGCTGATCCCGAACCGGCCGGTCAGCCACCCGCACAGCCGGATCATGGGGACGGCGAGCAGCGGAGCCAGCACGATCATGGCGACGACGAGCAGGGCGCAGCCGGCCATCGCGTTCCGCAGGTTGCCCTCCGAGGCGTCCTTCGCCCCCGTCAGCGACACCAGCAGCCCGCCGCCGAGGACCAGCAGGACCAGACCCGCCACGCCCCGGACCCGGGAAGCGGTCGCGGTCGGCGGCTGCCCGGCGGCGCGCAGCGCCTCGACCGGCGCGACCTCGGCCGCCTTGCGGGACGGCAGCCACGCGGCGAGCACCGTGACGCCCACGCCGACGCCGAACGCCGCCAGCACGGGCAGCGGGCCGATCACCAGGGGCCCGTGGGGGAGCGTGTCCTGCGGGGTGCTCAGCAGGCCGGGCAGTGCGGCGGCGATGCCGAGGCCGAGCGGGAAGCCGGCCGCCGACGCGACGAGGCCGATCAGCACGGCCTCCCACAGGAGGGAGCGGACCACCTGGCGGCGCGTGGCGCCGATCGCCCGCAGCAGTGCGATCTCCCGGGTCCGCCGGGCGACGAGCATGGTGAAGGTGTTGACGATGAGGAACGAGCCGATGAAGAGCGAGACCCCGGCGAACACCATCGGCATCTTCTGGTAGCCGCGGGTCAGCGTGTCGGTGAGGACCGCCTGCCGGGCGGCCTGGGCGCGGCCCGTGACGGCCTCGGCCCGGTCGGCCGGGAGCACGGCCGTGACCCGCTCGCCGAGCGTGAACTGGTCGGTGCCGGCGGTGGCGGACACGTCGACGGAGGTGTACTGGCCGGGGGACGCGAACAGTTGCTGGGCCGTGGCCTTGTCGAACAGGGCGAGGGTGCCGCCGGCGGTCACCCGGGTGTCCCCGGTGCTGACGACGCCCACGAGCCGCTTCTTCATGACCGGGCCGTCGGTGGCCAGCGTGACGGTGTCACCGAGGGCGAACCCGCCGGCGGCGGCGGTGCCGCTGTCCACCGCGAGTTCGTCACCGTTCTGCGGGGCGCGGCCCTTGAGCAGCGGATAGCGGCCGTCCTTGCCGTCCTTGCCCGGGACGTAGGCGCCGGCCAGGTTGGCCCACGCCCTGCCGTCGCGCAGCGGCCGCCCGTCGGCGCCGTTCAGGACGGCCGATCCGTCCGCCGCGGGCCGTGCGGAGGCGACACCGGGCAGTTCGGCCAGCTTCCGTACGAGTGCGTCGTCGAGCGCTCCGGGCTGCTCGTCCGAGGCTCCGGGCGGGGAGGACTTGGGGGTCACGGTGACGGCGATGTCGGCGAAGTCCTTCGACGCGGCCGCGCGGTAGGCCGCGGCGGAGGACTCCGCGAAGACGAGGGTGCCGCAGACGAACGCGACGCCCAGGCAGACCGCGAGGACGGTCATGGCCAGACGGGCCTTGTGCGCGAGGACGTTGCGCAGGGCTGTTTTCAGCATGGTGGCTTTCGGGGACGTGGGGATGCGCGGACGGGGGCCCGGGTGCGGGCGGGAGCGGGTCAGCTGGTGCGCGAGCGGGCGTCGAACGCCTTCATCCGGTCCAGCACCCGGTCCGGGGTGGGCCGGGCCATCTCGTCGACCAGGCGGCCGTCGGAGAGGAAGACCACGCGGTCGGCGTAACCGGCGGCGACCGGGTCGTGGGTGACCATGACGACGGTCTGGCCGAGCTCGCGGACCGAGTCGCGCAGGAAGCCGAGGACCTCGGCCCCGGCCCGGGAGTCGAGGTTGCCGGTGGGCTCGTCCCCGAACACGATCGCGGGGCGGGACACCAGGGCCCGGGCCACCGCCACGCGCTGCTGCTGCCCGCCGGACAGCTCTGCGGGCCGGTGGCCGAGCCGTCCGGAGAGACCGACCATGGTGACGACCCGGTCCAGCCACGGGCGGTCGGGGCGACGGCCGGCGATGGACAGCGGCAGCGTGATGTTCTCCAGCGCGGTCAGCGTCGGCAGCAGGTTGAACGCCTGGAAGATGAAACCGACCCGGTCGCGGCGCAGTTCGGTCAGCTGCCGGTCGCCCAGGGTGCTCAGCTCGGTGGTGCCGATGCGCACGGAGCCGGAGCTGGCGGAGTCGAGCCCGGCGGCGCAGTGCATCAGGGTGGACTTGCCGCAGCCGGAAGGGCCCATGATCGCGGTGAACTCGCCCTCCCGGAAGGCGATGCTGACCCGGTCCAGGGCGACGACACGGGTGTCGCCACTGCCGTAGACCTTCGACAGATCGCTGGTCGCGGCGGCGAACCCGGCCGGCGGGTGCGGGACGAGGGCGTCAAAGGGGGCGGGTGCTGCGGTCACGGGGGACTCCTCTTCGCGTGCCTGAGATGTTCGGTGGAGGCACTACGAAGGGTGTCGGGCGTGCGTATCGGGGCCGGGGCCGCCGTGTATCGGCGTCCGCGTCGCTTCGTATCGGTTGTGCAGCGGCGACGGCAGCGGCAGCGGGGCGGCAGCGTCCCGGACCGCGGCCGTGCCGTCAGAGGGGCAGGCGCAGGCTGGCGACGGCGCCGCCGTCCGGGGCGTTGTCCAGGCGCAGCTCGGCGCCGAGGACCCGGGCCTGCCCCAGGGCGATGGTCAGGCCCAGCCCGTGGCCCGCACCGCGCTCCGCCGCGCCCGTGTGGAAGCGGCGCGGTCCGTCGCGCAGCAGGTCCTGCGGGAAGCCGGGGCCGTGGTCGCGCACGACGACCGTACGGCCCGCGACGGCGACCTCGACCGGAGCGGCCCCGTGCCGGTGGGCGTTGACGACGAGGTTGGCGACGATCCGTTCGAGGCGGCGGGGGTCGGTCTCCACGGTCGAAGCGGTCTCCGCGGTTCGCGGGGTCCCCGCGATGCCGGAAATCCCCGCGGTCTTCGCGCCTCCGGCGGTCTCCGCGGTCTCCCGGATCCCCGCGGTCCCCCGGACCTCCGCCGGCGAGGCGGGCTCCGCGTCGGCGTCCGGGCCGGTGACGGTGACCCGCGCGTCGTATCCGGTCCGGGCCACCGCCTCGCGGACGACGGCCCCGAGCGGCACATGGGCCCGGACCGCCTGCTCGGCGCCCGCGTCCAGCCGGGAGATCTCCAGCAGGTCCTCGACCAGGCCGCGCAGATCGCGCACGCGGGCCCGGACCAGGTCCTCCGTCTCGCCCGGCGGCAGCAGGTCGGCGGCGGCCAGCAGCCCGCCGACCGGGGTGCGCAGCTCGTGGGCCACGTCCGCGGTGAACCGCCGCTCGCTGCGCAGCCGTCGGCCCAGGCTGTCGGCCATGAGGTCGACGGTGGCGGCGATGTCGGAGACCTCGTCGCGGCCCTTGACGGGACCGGTCCGGGCGTCGAGGTCCCCGGTGGAGATGCGGCCCGCGGTCTCGGAGACCCGCCGCAGCCGACGGCCGAGCAGTCCGGCCCCGTAGGCCGCCAGGGGCACGGCCGCCGCGAGCGCGACGAACGAAGCCACTGTCATGCTCATGTCCAGGCGGCGCAGCTCGTACAGCTCCGAGCTCATGTTGGCCCGGACGGCCAGCACCGGGCTGCCCGGTCCGCCGACCCGCTGGGCGGCCCAGACGCTCGGTCCCACATTGTTGTCGACGTGCCCGTCGTAGGCCGTGTGCCGGTCGCCGTCGGCCGGGTGACGCAGTACGTCGGGCAGCTCCTCGGGGTCGAGCTCGGCGCCGTCCGGCAGCGTCCCGGTGCGCCGGTGGGTGTCGATCGCCGAGTACACCGCGTTGAACGCCCGCATCTGCGCCCGGTCGCGGATGTCGTGCGCGGTCCACACGTGGACCAGTACGCCGACGGCCGCCGCGACCAGGCCCGCGGTGGCCGCGGCCAGCGCGGCGATCTTCCAGCGCAGCGAGACGCGGGCCGCCCGAGCGCGGCGGAGGGGGAACGGGCGCACCGGTGTCAGCGCCTGAGCTTGTAGCCGAAGCCGCGGACGGTTTCGATCCGGTCCCGGCCCAGCTTGCGGCGCAGCCGCTGTACGCACAGGTCGACGACCCGGCTGTCGCCGTCCCAGCCGTACTCCCAGACGTTGCGCAGCAGGGTGTGGCGCTCCAGCACGACGCCGGGGTGGGCGGCGAACTCCAGCAGCAGCTTCAGCTCGGTCGGGGTCAGCGCCACCGGGTGGCCGGAGACGGACACCTCCAGCCCGCCGGTGTCGATCGTCAGGTCGCCGAAGACCAGCAGGTCCTCCCCGGACGGCGACGGCTCCGCGTCCGCCGCGGGCCCGCCCGCCGGGGCGGGAGCGTACGTCGCCCGCCGCAGCAGCGAGCGGATGCGCGCCACGAGGACGTAGGTGTCCACGGGCTTGACCACGTAGTCGTCGGCCCCGGCCTCCAGCCCGGCGACGACGTCGAGCCCGTCGCCGCGGGCGGACATCATCAGGACCGGCACCAGGCTGGTCTCCCGTACCCTGCGGCACAGGCCGATCCCGTCCAGACCCGGCAGCATCACGTCCAGGATCAGCAGGTCGAAGCCCTCGTCACGGAAGAGCTCCAGCCCCGCGAGGCCGTCGGCGGCGGTCGCCACCCGGTATCCGTAGCGTTCGAGGGCGACGGCGAAGGACCGGCGCATCAGCTCGTCGTCCTCCACCAGCAGCACGCGCACGGGGGGCGGGGAGGCCGGGGCGGGGGCGGACGGGGACACGGGGGACGACTCCTGTCGGACGGGCGGGGACGGGTCCCGGGTGCGCTCTTGCGCGGCCGGGGACCCGGAAGGGAACGATACGGCAGGCACCCGGAGCGGTGACCGTGCCGCTGACCCGGTGTCCGGCTTCGATGGGCAACCAAGCGCTCCCCGATACGCGGCCGATACAAAACCCTCCCTGGTTGCCCCGCCGACGCCGGCGGGCTTCACTGAAACGTGGCGCACGGGAGCCGCTCGACGTACCCGGGCGTCCGGGAGGCCGGCGTGAGCACGCACACGACCCGGACCTTCGATCCCACCCGCGTCGCCCACCTCAGCGGACCGTTCGCGCCGGTGGCGCAGGAGGTCGACGAGGCCGGGCTGCAGGTGGAGGGCCGGCTGCCCGACGACGCCCACCGAGCAACCGCACGCGCCGCGTGCGACGACCGGAAGGTGATCCCATGCGCTGGACGGAGTTGGACGAATCGGGCCGGGCCTGGGCCATGATCTGCGGCATCCTCTTCGTGATCTTCGCCGACCTGGCGGCGATCATCCTGATGAACACCGTCGGGAAGTGACCCGCCCCGCCGCGTCGACCACCTCGCCCGTCCGCTCATCCGGTCAGGCGGGCTGCGGCGGTCAGGCGGGCTGGGGCGTGAGCCTCTTGTGCCCGGTCCGGTCGTAGTACCCGGTCATGGCGAAGCCGAAGAGCAGAGCGAGGACGGCGCCGATCGCGATCATGATCCAGGAGCGGGTGAGACCGGCGTCGCCGCGGGCGTCGAAGTAGAGGATGGCGCGCACCCCGTCGCTCAGCTGCCGCATGGGCTCGAACAGCGACAGGAACCGGTAGAACCCGGGGACCGCCTGGAGCGGCACGGTGGCGCCCGAGGAAGGCAGGCCCAGGACGATGAAGACGAACATCGACACCAGCTGGCCGATCCCGCCGAACGCGGCGTTGATGGCCTGGACGCCCAGGCCGACGGCGAGGGCCGCGCAGTACGAGTAGACCCACAGCAGCGGCACGTGGGACGCGTCCATGCCGAGGATGCCCACGCAGGCGAGGAGCACCAGCGAGACGCTGACGAGCGTGATGCCCGCGGTCATCACCATCTTCAGCAGCAGCGTCTGGGTGCGGTTGATCGGTACGGTAGGCCGGCGGGTGTGCCACGGGCCGATCTCGTTGTCCGCGTAGCCGAGGGCGGTGTCGACGCCGTTGCTGATCACGTTGCCGCCCATGAACCCCGCCAGCACCAGCAGGAGAGTGTAGTAGAAGGCGGTCAGTCCGAGGCCACTGGCGGCGCCGATCGGGCGTCCGACCTGGGTGACGACGTTCACCGGGTCGGCGAGCAGCAGCTTCGCGGTGGGACCGGCCTGCGCACCCGCCGCCGTGAGCTGCCTGCCGATGCCCTGGGACGCCTGGTGGGCGGCCTTGGTCGTGATCTGGGCGGCGAGGGAGGACCCGAGACTGCCCTTGCCGGGGTTGGTGAGCACGGTGAGCGTCGGCTTCTGGGTGGCACCCGGCGTGGTGAGGGCGACGACGGTGTCCGTGAAGTCGGCCGGGACGACCAGGGCGCCGTAGACCTTGCCGGATTCGAGCTGGTCGCGGGCCTCGGTGTGCGTGAGCCTGCGCCACTCGGCCTTGCCGCCGCCGGTGTCGGCGGCGATCGCGGTCGTGATCTGCGCGCCCAGGTTCTCCTGCTGCCCGGGCGGTGGTTTGCCCGTGTCGTCGTCGACGAGCGCGATCGGCAGGTTCTTCAGCTCCCGGTTGGGGTTGACGATGCCACCCATGTACAGGAGCGACAGCAGCAGCGCGAGCAGCGCCGTGAGGACCGTGGGTACGAGCCACAACCGGGGGCGGCGCAGCAGCGTCGCGGCAGTGGCCTGAGGGGTGACGGGCTCGGCCATGGTTCCTCCGTGGGGTACGCCGACGAGAGGTCAGGATGCGGCCCGCACCGGCGCGGCCGGACGCACGCCTCGCGTTCCTCCCCCCGTTGCAGTACGGGGCGTCAGGAATGGAGAAGCGCGCACCGCCCGACGGCCACTAGCGTGAAGGTCATGGACATCACCATTCACACGGTCTTCCTCCCGCACGACGACCCGGAGGCCGCCCTCGCGTTCTACCGCGACGCCCTCGGGTTCGAGGTCCGCAGCGACGTCGGACAGGGCGCCATGCGCTGGATCACCGTCGGCCCCGTCGGCCGGCCGGACACGTCCGTCCTCCTGGCGCCGCCGGCCGCCGACCCCGGCATCACCGAAGCCGAGCGCCGCACCATCGTCGAGATGATGGCCAAAGGCACCTACGGCTGGATCCTGCTGGCCACCCCGGACCTCGACGCCACCTTCGAGAAGCTCGTGGCCGCCGACGCCGAAGTCGTACAGGAGCCGACCGAGCAGCCGTACGGCGTCCGCGACTGCGCCTTCCGCGACCCCGCGGGCAACCTGATCCGCTTCCAGGAACTGCGCTGAGGGCGTCCGGCCGACAGGAGGGAGTTCTCCTATGTGCCATCCGGGGTGGGGGCGCGCACGCGCCGAGGCGCAGCACCTCAAGGACCTCGCGCGCCTGCGCGGCGTCCGTGACCGGATCGACCGGGAGTACGCGCGGCCGCTGGACGTCGAGGCGCTCGCGCGCGACGCGGACATGCCGGCCGGGCAGCTCGCCCGGCGGTTCCGGCTCGCGTACGGCCGGTCGCCGCACGCCTACGTCACAGCGCGCCGCATCGAGCGCGCGACGGCGCTCATGTGCCGGGACGACCTGGGCACCCACCTACGCCTGCGCGCCTGCGACACGCCGACGACCGGCTTCCGCGGGTTCGCGCTCTCGCTCACGGTCTCCCAGCCGTCCGTCGTCAACGGGTACGTCGAAGCCGCCGTCGGCGCCGGGGCCACCGTGCTGAAGCCCGCCGCGAAGTCGCTCCGGGGGTACGGCGGTGTCGTACGGGCACCGGACGGGACGATCTGGCAGGTCGCCACGTCGCAGAAGAAGGACAAGGGCCCGGCCGCCGTGGAGTTCGACCAGATGGTGCTCCTGCTCGGAGCCGGCGAGGCCTTCGCCGACCCGGACGGGTTCGCCGGGGAAGCCGGCGGCCGCTCTGCCCGCCGGGCCGGATGAGAGGGGAACCCGTCCGGGCGGCCCGTGCCCGGATCAGCGGGCCGTGCCGAAGTCCTGCGTCCAGTAGGAGTTCGGCTGTGCGAGACCCACGCCGATCTCCTTGAACGCACAGTTGAGGATGTTCTCCCGGTGCCCGGGGCTGTTCATCCAGCCGGTCATGACCTGCTCGGGAGTGCTGTACCCGTACGCGACGTTCTCGCCGTAGGTCATCCAGCTGAACCCGCTCGCGGTGATGCGCTGGCCCGGGTCCGAGCCGTCGGAGCCGGTGTGCGACATGTTGGAGTGAGCGGCCATGTCCTGGCTGTGGTTCACGGCCGCGGCCGTCAGCTTCGCGTTGACGGTGAGGGCCGGGCAACCGACCTTGGCGCGCTCCTCGTTCACCAGGGCCACCACCTCGGCCGCCGGGCCGGATGCCGTGGGGGCCGGGGCGGCCGGCTTCGCCGGGACGACCGGAGCCGTCGGGCGGGCCGGGGCCGGCTTCGCGGGCCGCGTCGCGGCGGGCGGCCTCGGTGCCTCGGGGGCGGGCGCGGTGGTCTGCGGAGCGGTGGTCTGCGCGGCCTCGGGGGTCTGCGCGGCCGGCGTGGCCGTGGCCGTCGCCGGGTCCACCGGGGTGTCCGTCGGCGCCGCCAGGAGCTGGAGCGACTCGCTGGGTGAGGGGGCGCCGTGGAAGGGGTGCGCCCCGTGCCGGCCGGCACGGGCCGAGCCCGGCCCGTCGGTGTGCAGGCACGCCATGGCGGCCGTGGGGATGCCCACGAGGCCCAGGGTGACGGCGGCGATGGTTATTTTCTTGTAGTGCGTCTTCTTGCGGTGCTTGTGCATGCGTGACCTCACGTGGTTTCTGCGATGCGTCCTGCGCCTGAGCTGCTGGAGCGCCGGGGCCGGGCCGCCATTCTTAGAAGCCCCGGAACGGGCTGGCAAGTCTCGCCCGGCGCCCGTGCGGGAGCGCCCGGAACCGGGCTTGAAAAGGGCGGACAGTCATGCAGACCGCGCCGGCGGCAGGGTGCGCGGGATGGGGACCGACCATCAGACACGCCTGCGACATGGCAAGTTGCCGAGGAACGCCCCGCTGCCCGGGATGACCATTCCGGTGAAGACGGGCATGTCGATTCCGGTGGGACAAATATCGACATGTCGGGGAGTCATGAGCGGACGTAATGGTTCCGTGATCACGCTGGGAGCAGTGATGCATATCACTGTTTCGAGCGGGAACCGAACGCCGTGAAGCAGGATCCGGGCCCTCGACCGGACGGCCACGGCCCGCCCCGGTCGTCCGGCCGGGACCGGCCCCGGCCTTGCGGCGCTCGGGATCGCTTCAACCAGCCCTGGAGAACGGGCAGTTGGGCGATACGGACACTTGCCGGGGCCCGCAGGTTCGCGAATGATGCTCGGGCGTGCCGGCCGTCCCGGCCGGAGACCCTGCGCACCCCCGAACCGATCGGCCCGGAGGCCTGCTGTGCGGACGCGTCACCCCATCCGGAGATCATCCCTCGTCGTCGGCGCCGCCCTCGCGCTGGTCGTCGCCCTCCCGCAGACCGCCTTCGCGGCTCCGCCCCCGGCGCTCCCCGCCAACGCCGAAGCCATCGAGACGACCTTCCAGCCGGCGTACGACTACGACACCGACGGCTGCTACCCGACCCCCGCCATCGGCCCGACCGGAGTCCTGAACGGCGGTCTGAAGCCCACCGGGGCCCTTGACGGCAGCTGCCGCGACGCCTCGGACCTCGCCAACACCAACGGCTACTCCCGCGCCACCTGCAACAACGGCTGGTGCGCCGTCGTCTACGCGCTGTACTTCGAGAAGGACCAGGCCGTGCCCGGCATCAGCCTCGGCGGCCACCGCCACGACTGGGAGCACGTGGTGGTGTGGATCCAGGGCGGCGAGGCCAAGTACGTCGCCACGTCCAACCACGGGGACTTCACCCTGCACACCCGCGACCAGATCCGCTGGGAAGGCACCCACCCCAAGATCGTTTACCACAAGGACGGCGTGAGCACCCACTGCTTCCGCGCGGCGAACGGCAATGACGAACCGCCCGAGAACCACCGGGGCACCTGGCAGTTCCCCGCACTGGTCGGCTGGTCCGGCTACCCGGCGACGCTGCGGGACAAGCTCAGCCAGGCCGACTTCGGCAGCGCGCACTTCGGCCTGAAGGACGGAGCCTTCTCCTCCCACCTCGCGGAGGCCAAACCGGCCGGCATCCCCTTCGACCCGTACCTGTAGCGGTTCGGGCAGTCTCCACGTCACGGGCGTACCGCTTCTCGGCGGACAGCCGTTCGAGGCGCGCGGCGGCCTCGTGCGGCACGTCACGGCACGGCGCCGCGGGGTCAGCCGTGCCAGATCTTCTCGTACGCCTGCTGGTAGCCGTGGGGGTCCCAGGAGGTGGCCCCGGAGCTGTTGGCGGCCGTGGCGATGTGGACGGGGGCGACGTAGCCGCTGGCCGGCTGCCCGGCGAAGGCGCGGTTGAACTCGTCGACGATCTGCCAGCCCTGCTGGGAGAGGGGTTCCGGGACGGTGGCGGCCTGGTACTGCCTGCTGTTGATGCGCCGGAACGCCGAGGGGTCGCCGTCGCCGGCGCCGATGTTGTAGGGCGGCCCGGCGCCGGGCCTGCCGACGGCGCGGAAGGCCGGCGCGGCGTCGTCGAAGTAGAGGTCGTTGATCGCGACCGAGTACGTCCACCTCTTCTGCAGGCGCGACAGCAGCGAGGAGACCTCCTGGGGGGTGCGCCGGCTCGCGTCCGGAATCGGGATGTTCTTGTGCGCCAGGAGCTGCACACCGGGACAGGCGGCGAGCCGCTGCTCGATCAGCCGGGACTTCGTGCCGGCGAACGGGATCGAGTCGTCGGTGAAGACGACGACCCCGGCCGAGCCGTCGGACCGGGCGATCACCCAGTCGGCACTGGCCTTCGCCACCTCCTCCACCTTCGTGGTGACGTTGGTGAAGAGCTTCGGATCCTTGCTCGGGCCGGGGGAGCTGACGGCGTGCCAGCCGATGAGCGGAATGCCGGCCGCTTCGGCCCGCGCCACCTGCCGGGAGGTCAGCCGCGGGTCGAACCCGCCGATGACGATGCCCGAGGGCTTGAGGGTGACGGCCTGGCCGAGCGCCGCCTGGATGCCGGCCGGTGTGCCGTCCCCGTCGATCACCCGGACGTTCCAGCCGATGGCCCGAGCCGCCTCCCGGACGCCCTTCGCGACCCCGGCGACCCCGGGGTTCGTCATGGTCTGCGCGACGTAGACGAGCGACTTGCCGGGGACGGCCGCGGGGCCGGTCGTGGGCCCGTTCCACGAGGTGCCGGGGTTCTCCGCCCGCCGGACGGTCGCCTTCGCCTCCCGCAGGACGTCCGGACAGCCGGCGGCCGAGGCGCCGGTCGCGCTGGACGGGCCGCCGCCCCCGCAGCCGGCGACGGCGGTGGCGGCCGCCGCCAGCAGCGCTGCGGCCGCGAGAGCGGTCTTGCGGTTCGGGTACACGGTGCTCCTGAGGCTGGGGTGCGCGGGGAGGTGTTCATGGGGAGCCGTCGTCGGCGCCGGTCACGGGCGGCCGCTCCTCGGGCGGTCCGCCCGCGGCGACGGCGTCGGGGCGCAGCCGCCGTCGGGCCGAGTAGCCGGCCAGGCCGACCGCGATGAGCAGCGTGGCGCCGTTGAACAGCGGGGTGGCCCAGAACTGGGCACCGAGCTGGCCGATCCCGGCGAGCCCGACGGCGAGCACGGTCACGGCCACGAGCGTCCCGACGGCGTTGGCGCGCCCCGGCTTGATCGCGGTGGAGCCGAGCAGGGCGCCGACGAACGCGGGCAGCAGGTAGTCCAGGCCGACGCTCGGATTGCCGATCTGCTGCTGCGAGGCGAGCAGCACGCCGGCCAGGCCGACGACGGTGCCCGATGCGGCGAAGGCGTGGACGCTGTAGCGGTGCGTGGGGATGCCGACCATCGCGGCGGCGCGCGGGTTGGAGCCGATGACGTACAGGTACCGGCCGAACGGCAGCCGCTCCAGGACCACCCACAGCACGACCACGAGGCCGAGGACGTAGAAGGCGGGCAGCGGCAGCCCCAGGAACCGGGCGTCGTAGAGGTCGGTGAAGGCGGCCGGGAGGCCGTCGGGGCCCGGCACGATCCGGCTCCCGTCGGTGATCCAACCGGTGACGGCGTACATCATGCTGCCGGTGCCCAGCGTCGCGATGAAGGCGTCGATGCGGGCGAACTCGACGACGGCACCGTTCACGGCGCCCGCCAGTGCCGCTCCGAGCACCACCGCGAGGCAGGCGAGGGGCCAGGGCCAGCCCGCGTCGACGATCAGGTACAGCACCATGACGTGCGCCAGCCCCAGGCCGTAGCCGATGGACAGGTCGAACTTGCCGCCCGCGATGCAGATCGTCGCACCGAGCGCCAGGACGGCCGTCACGGACTGGGCGGAGAGGATCGAGGAGACGTTGTCCCCCGTGGGGAACGTGTCGGGCAGGACGACGGAGAAGACCAGGAAGAGCAGGACGGTGAGGGCCAGGAGACCGTACCTGCCGAGGAAGTGCGCGTGCAGGCGACCGGACACGGACCGACGGGACACGGACCGGCGTGCCGGGCTGCCGCCGGAGGAGGGCCTCACCGGCCGTCCGCGCTTGCGGTGATCGCGGGCAGGGCCGCTGCGGTGCGGGTGAGTTCGGCGACGCTCAGCGCTTCGCCCGTCAGCTCGGCCACCACGCTCCCGCGCCCGAACACCAGCGCCCGGTGGCACACGTCGGCGACCTCCTCGAAATCGGTGGAGATGAGCAGGACCGCCAGGCCGGCGGCCACCGCTTCGTCCAGGAGCCGGTGGATCGAGGCCTTCGCGCCCACGTCCACGCCGGCCGTCGGCTCCTCGAGGACCAGCAGCCGCAGGTCCCCCCGCAGCCGCCGGCCGACCATGACCTTCTGCTGGTTGCCGCCGGACAGGGTGGCGATCGGGACCTCGCTGTCGCGCGGGACCACCGAGAAACGGTCGATCAGGGCGGTGGCCTCGGCGCGCTCGCGCCGCGGACCGATCCAGTGCCACGCCGCCACACCGGCCGCCCGGGGATTGGCCAGGAAGTTCTCCCGGACGGTCAGTTCCGCGGCGCAGCCCTCCTCCTGCCGGTTCGCGGCCACGAAACCGACGCCGCAGCCGAGGGCGGCGGCGACGGTGCGCGGACGGTACGGACGTCCGTCGAGCAGCGCCTGGCCGCCGAGCAGGGGCAGTGCGCCGGCCAGGGCGCGGCCGAGGTGCATGTGCCCGGCCCCGGTCAGGCCCACCATCCCGAGCACCTCGCCGCCCCTCAGCTCCAGGCTCACGGGTCCGGTGCGGGCGGTCGTCACGCGGTCGAGGCGCAGTACGGGAGGCCGGCCGGCGGGGCGCGCGGAAGCGGAAGCGGCGGCGGACGGCTGCAGGCCTGCCGGCCCGGCGGGTTCGTGTCCCACGATGTCGCGCACCAGACGGGCCGGGTCGTACGCGGCGAGCGGCCCCCCGCTGACGATCCGGCCGTCGCGCAGGACGGCGAAGGCGTCGGCGACCTCGTACACCTCGTCGAGCCGGTGGCTGACGTAGAGGATCCCGTGCCCCCGGTCCCGCAGGTCGTGCAGGACGCCGAACAGGCGCGCGCAGTCCGCGGCGGGCAGGGTGGCGGTCGGCTCGTCGAGGACGAGGAGCCGCGCGCTCCTCGCCAGGCCGCGGGCGATGGCGACCAGCGAGCGTTCGGCGGGGGCGAGGTCGGCGACACGGGAGCCGGCGTCCAGGTGCCCGGCGACGATCCGCAGCGCCTCGGCGCACCGCTCCCGGGTCCGCCGCCAGGAGATCAGGCCGCCGCGGCGCGGATAGCCGGTCCCCAGGGCGATGTTCTCGGCGACGGTCATCCAGTCGACCAGGCCGAGGTCCTGGTGGATGAAGGACATGCTGCGGGAGGCCGCCTCGGAGCCGAGCGGGTGCCCGGCCACGGTCACCTCGCCCGTGTCGGCGCGGTGGACCCCGGCGAGCACCTTGATGAGGGTGGACTTCCCGGAGCCGTTGGGCCCGAGGAGGGCGAGGACGCTGCCGCCGTGGACGTCGAGGTCGACCGCGTCCAGGGCGAGGGTGCCGCCGAACCGCTTGCCGAGACCGCGGATCCGGACGAGGGGCTCCCCGCCGGAGGGTGAGGGCGGGCGCGTGGAGGTGAGGGGAGTGTCGTGCACGGACTCCTCCGGGGGCCGCCTGGGGAGGTTCTTCCTGAAGGGACGAGGACACCGGTGATGCTACTGGTGGTCGTACCCATATGAGCGATATGTCACCTTCTGTGCCTCGATGGTCGAGTCGCCCGGGCCGAGGGCACGGACGAGGGGCGGGGCCGCCGGGCGGCTCAGGCCGCGGCCAGCGCGCACTCGGCCCAGATGACCTTGCCCTGGGCCGTGTACCGGGTGCCCCAGGCGTGGGCGAGCTGTGCGACGAGGAACAGGCCGCGGCCGCCCTCCTCCGTGCTGGCCGCCCGCCGCAGGTGCGGGGCGGTGCTGCTGCCGTCGGAGACCTCGCAGATCAGGGTGCGGTCGTGGACGAGGCGTACCTGGATGGGCTCGGTGCCGTAGCGCACCGCGTTGGTGACCAGCTCACTGAGCATCAGCTCGACGGCGAACGCGAGCTCCTCCAGTCCCCAGTCGGCGAGCCGGCGGGTGGCGGCGGCGCGGACGCCGGCGACCTCGGCGGGGTCGGCGGGCACGTCCCAGGAGGCGATCCGGTCCGCGGGCACCGTACGGGTGCGGGCGACGAGCAGCGCGATGTCGTCCCCGGGGTTTTCGGGCGCCATGGCGTCCATGACCGCCCGGCAGGTCTCCTCCGGGCTGCGGTCCGACCGGGCCAGGACGCGGCCCAGCCGGTCCAGGGCCACGTCGATGTCGCGGTGGCGGTCCTCGACGAGCCCGTCCGTGTACAGCACCAGCGTGCTCCCCTCGGGGAGCCGGATCTCCGCGGTCTCGAAGGGCAGCCCGCCCAGTCCCAGCGGTGGTCCGGCGGGCAGCTCGGGGAAGGTCACCCGGCCGTCGGGGTGGACCAGCGCGGGCGGCGGATGCCCGGCGCGGGCCATGGTGCACTGCCGGGTGATCGGGTCGTACACGGCGTAGAGGCAGGTGGCGCCGGCGATTCCGGTGCTGCCGGGGCCGGTGTCCCCGCCCTCCTCCCGGTCCAGGCGCGCCAGGAGGTTGTCCAGGTGGGTCATGAGCTCGTCGGGGGCCAGTTCCAGTTCGGCGAAGTTGCGCGCGGCGGTCCGCAGCCGGCCCATGGTCGCGGCGGCGTGCAGTCCGTGGCCGACGACGTCACCGACGAGGAGGGCGACGCGGGTGCCGGAGAGGGGGATGACGTCGAACCAGTCGCCGCCCACCCCGGACGCGGCGGGCAGGTAGCGGTGGGCGACCTCGACGGCACCCTGCTCGGGCACGCCGTGCGGGAGCAGGCTCTGCTGCAGGGCCAGAGCCAGGTTGTGCTCACGGGTGTAGCGGCGCGCGTTGTCGATGCAGAGGGCGGCGCGCGCCGCGAGTTCCTGGGCCAGCCGGCTGTCGTCGTCCCCGTAGGGGGCCGGGTCCTCGGAGCGGTAGAAGGTCGCGATGCCCAGCAGGACGCCGCGGGCGAGGAGCGGGACGGAGACGAGGGAGTGCACCTTGTGGGCGAGGAGCCGCCGGGCGTGCTCGGGCTCCTGGTCGATCCAGCCGACGGCCTGTTTGAGGTCGGGTTCCAGTACGGCGTGCCCGCTGTCCAGACACCGCATGTGGGGGGTCGCGGCGCGCAGCTCGACCCGTTCGCCGGCGGGGTAGAAGGGGCAGTCGTCCCGGATGCCGTGCAGCACCGCACGGTGCAGCTCGCTGCGGGGGTCGGCGGACTCCTCGCCGCGCAGCACCGACTCCGGCACGTCGATCGTCACGTAGTCGGCCAGGTGCGGAACGGCCATCTCGGCGAGCTCCCAGGCGGTGCGGGTCACGTCCAGCGTGGTGCCGATCCGGGTGCTGGCCTCGGCCAGCAGCTCCAGGCGGCGCCGCGCGGCGATGGCGTACTTGCCCACCTCCGGCTCACCGACCAGGACGAGCCCCCTTCCGTGGGCCGTCCCGGGGGCCGTCGGGGGCGGCGGTCCGGTCGGCGGTCCGGCGTGGGTGGGGACGGCGCGGGTGGGGACGGCGTGGGTGGGGACGGCGAGGTGGTGCTCCGGAGGCGGCTCGCCGGTGAACACGGCCTCGACGACGACGCCCTCCACCCCGGAGCGGCTCGTGAGCGGAGTGCTCAGCAGGGTGACTCCCCGCCCGTGCGGCAGGGTCACCTCGACGGCGGCCCGCTGGGGCGAGCAGATGAGCTCGGTGGCCTTCTCCTTGAGGATCGTCTGGTCGCTCCGGTCCAGCCCGCTGTCGCCGATCCCGTCCAGGCCCATCGGCGGCCCGTCCGCGGCGATCGCCCCGTTGCGGGCCAGGTGGCCGGCCTCCAGATAGGTGCGCAGCAGGGCGCGCTCCCGCGCCGAGCGCTGCTCCATCAGGCGCCGCTCGATGCCCTGCGCCGCCCGGCGGACCAGGACGGCCAGGGCCGGGTCCTCGTAACCGTGCGGGTAGCCGAGGCAGAGGACGCCCACGATGTGCCCGCTCAGCTGATCGCGGATCGGGGTGGCGGAACAGGCGTTCGACTGGGACCGCTCGGCGAAGTGCTCGGCCCCGTAGACCCTGACGAGCCGCCGCTCGGCGAGCGCGAGGCCGATGCCGTTGGTGCCCGCGAAGCGTTCGGCGAAGACGAAGCCGGGGACGGCCTGGATGGGGGGCAGGCTGCGGGCGAGACCGGGTTCCCCGAAGCGGCGCTGGAGCACCGTTCCGTTCCCGTCGGCGAGGCAGACGTTCATCCGGCTGCCGTTGAACCGGGAGGCCAGCTGGTCCAGCACGGGCCCGGCGGCGTGGACGAGCCGGCTGTCGGGATCGAAGTCGTCCCGGTAGGGGAGATCGGTCTGGTCCGGCGACAGGCCCAGGGTCCGGCAGCGCCGCCAGGAGTTCAGGATCGGGCTGCGCACCCCGTCGGCGATCGCCTCGCCCACCAGGAACCGCTCACGGGAGCGTGCGGGACCGATCTGCTCTCCCGTGACCCCCATGTGCATCACTTCCCCTTGCCGAGCCCTCGGCGCCGTGCCCCGGCCGCCTCGGAGCGGCCTCACCGAGCAAGTGCTTTTTGAGTATATTCCTACCCATTGATCCGAATCGCCCGATCAGAGGACCGCCACCGGACCGACCGGGGAGCCCGTCCCGCCGGGTACGTTCAGCGGCGCCACGACGATCATGAACTCGTAGTGCTCCGCCCCGGCGCAGGCCCCCGACAGCGCTTCGAGGTCCAGATTGTCCAGCAGCGGCACCCCCATGGCGGCCACGGCGAGGGCGTGGACGGGGGAGTGGACGCCTTCGACCGGCGAGGGGCGCAGATCGCTGTCCCCGTCGCCGCCGAGCAGGGCGATGGCGCGCTCGGCCAGCAGCGGCACCGCGTCCACGTGGAAGCCCGCGCTCGCGGCGCCGGAGTCCCATGCGCCGAGCTCGCGGCTGCGGCGGAACCGTCCGGAGCGCAGCAGCACCGCGCAGCCCTCGTCGATCGTCACGCCCAGTGCGCGCTCCGCGGCGACGACGTCCCGTGCGCGGACCGGATGCCCGGGCTCCAGCCAGTCCACCCCGAGGACGGCCGGCAGGTCGAGGAGCACCCCTTTGGTGACGAGCGGGCCGAGCGCCGCCACGGAGCCGAACCCCGCGCCCGTGGAGCCGACGGCCTCCCGCGCCTCACGGCCGTCGTAGAGTCGCCCCTCGTAGGCGACGTGTGACAGCGCGTCCAGGTGGCTCACGGCCTTGCCGTGGTAGTCGACCGCGAGGAAGTCCTTGTAGGTGGCGGGCTCCGGGGCCTCCGCGTCGCCGAGGTCGGTCATGTGGTGCAGGGCCGGCCTCGGGTTGTCCGGGCCGGGCCGGGTGTCCCAGGGCAGCCCCAGCGGTACCGCGGTCCCGGAGCGGACCAGGCCCGCGGCCCGCCGTACGTGCTCCGGGGTGACCCGGTTCCAGGCGCCGCGGTCGGCCGGGGCCCAGCGGCCCCAGGTCCGGACCGCCGCGAAGATCGCGTCGAACTCCTGGCGGGAGACCGCGTCCGCGGGACTGCTGCACATCGGGACTCACCGCTCCAAGCTCACGGGGATCTCCCGCCCGGGCGGGCGGGAGGCTGGCCGGAGAACGAGCATGCCCGAGCGGGGACCGGCGCCGGGGTGACCGCGGCGGGGCCGAATGTCTGATTCTGGGTCAACTTCAGTACCGAGTACGGGCGTTCGATCGAGGCCGAAAGTTGATGTATCGCCCCTTAAACATCCCGCGCGACAAGATCGCCGTATCGAGGTAATGGCGAGGGCTGAAGGGGCTCACGGCGTGCACGGACGGTTAGTGTGCTCCCGGATCTGGATGGATTGCCCGGATATCCGCCCCCTTTCTTTCTTCTTTCGCCGGTGACGTGCGCCCCGCAGGCTCCGCTCACCACCCTTACGAAGGAGCTCCCGTCCGATGACCGTGGACACCAGCCTGGAGGCGCAGCTCGAGGCGCCCCGGCAGACCAGCCTGGGTACGGCGGCTGCCCGCAACCTCGCCACCACCACCAAGTCCGCCCCGCAGATGCAGGAGATCACCTCCCGCTGGCTGCTCAGGATGCTCCCCTGGGTGGAGACCAAGGGCGGCACCTACCGGGTGAACCGCCGGCTCACGTACACCGTCGGCGACGGCCGCATCGAGTTCGTCCAGGACGGGGCCCACGTCCGGGTGATCCCGCGCGAGCTCGGCGAACTGGCCATGCTCCGCGGCTTCGACGACGTGGAGGTGCTGACCGCGCTCGCCGGCCGGTGCGTCCAGCGCGACTTCCGTGCCGGTGAGGTGCTGGTCGAACGCGGCACCCCCGCGGACGAGATCCACATGATCGCGCACGGCCGGGTCAACCAGACCTCCGTCGGCAAGTACGGTGACGAGGTCGCCGTAGCCGTGCTCGCGGACGGTGACCGGTTCGGCGAGCACGCCCTGCTCGACGGGGCCGGAGGCTGGGACTTCACCGCCACCGCGGCCACCGCCGGCACCCTGCTCACCCTCTCCCGCTCCGATTTCGCCTCCGTGCTGTCCTCGGCGCCGCAACTGCAGGCCCACATCCAGCAGTTCGGCTCGCTGCCGCACCAGCGGCAGAACAAGCACGGCGAGGCCGAGATCGCGATGTCGGCCGGCCACACCGGTGAGCCGGAGCTGCCCGGCACCTTCGTCGACTACGAGCTCAACCCGCGCGAGTACGAACTCTCCATCGCGCAGACCGTGCTGCGGGTGCACACCAGGGTCGCCGACCTCTACAACGAGCCGATGAACCAGACCGAGGAGCAGCTCAGGCTCACCATCGAGGCGCTGCGCGAGCGCCAGGAGCACGAGCTGATCAACAACCGTGAGTTCGGTCTGCTCCACAACGCCGCCTTCAAGCAGCGGATCCAGACCCACTCCGGCCCGCCCACCCCGGACGACCTCGACGAGCTGCTGTGCCGCCGCCGCGGCTCCAAACTCTTCCTCGCCCACCCCAAGACGATCGCGGCGATCGGGCGCGAGTTCAACGCCCGCGGTCTGTACCCGGACCACGTCGACCTCGGCGGACAGCAGGTCCCGGCCTGGCGCGGCGTGCCGATCCTGCCGTGCAACAAGATCCCCATCAGCAAGGAGAACACGAGCTCGATCCTCGTGATGCGTACCGGCGAGGACAACCAGGGCGTCATCGGCCTGCGCCAGACCGGTCTGCCGGAGGAGTACGAGCCGGGCCTGTCGGTGCGGTTCATGGGCATCGACGAGCGGTCGATCATCTCCTACCTGGTCTCCACGTACTACTCCGCCGCCATCCTGGTGCCCGACGCCCTCGGCGTGCTGGAGAACGTCCAGATCGCCCGCAGGCACGACTGAGGGCCCTCCCCGCGTCCTCCCGGAGGACCTGCCCGACGGCCGTGAAGCCCGGGACCCCGCGTCCCGGGCCGGCCGGTCCTGCCCGGGATCCGGGACAGCCAACCACCTCACCTAGGAGTCACGGATGCCCGACCCCGGGCCTTCCCCTCTGCAGTCGGGCCTGCCCGCCGCCGCGGCCCGTTTCGGGGCCCACGGTCACGGCCGCGGCGTCGAGGCCGTCGCCCCGCCCGTCCCCGCCGCTCGCGCGTCGGTCCTCCCGGCAGGGCCGCCGGTCCTCCCCGTCGGGCCGCCGGTCCTCCCTTCGGGGCCTGCGGTCCTCCCGGCGGAGCCGGCGGTCGCCGCCCCGGGCGGGGCCGCCGCGGCCGCGGCCCCCGTAGCCGTGGAGGTCCCGGCGGTGCCCGAACGGGCGGTGAACCCCGCGCTGGAGCGGATCCTGCGCGGCCCCAGCGGTCTGGGCACGGTGGCACTGCACCCGGCCCGGCGCGGGGAGCCGCCCGCGCCGCCGGAGCCCTCGGCGGCCGGCCGGCCGATCCCCGGCCTCTACCACCACCCCGTACCGGAACCGGACCCCGTACGGGTGGAAGAGATCGGCAGCAGGATCAAGACATGGGCGGTGGACGAGGTCGAGCTCTACCCGCCGGAGTGGGAGGACCAGTTCGACGGCTTCTCCATCGGCCGCTACATGGTCGCCTGCCACCCGGACGCCCCCTCCGTCGACCATCTCATGATCGCCGCGCGCCTGATGGTCGCCGAGAACGTGGTCGACGACTGCTACTGCGAGGACCACGGAGGCTCGCCCGTCGGCCTCGGCGGGCGCCTGCTGCTGGCGCACACCGCTCTGGACCCGCTCCACACCACCACGGACTACGCGCCGCAGTGGGCGCAGTCGCTCCAGTCGGACGCCCCGCGGCGTGCGTACCGCTCGGCCATGGAGTACCTGCTCCAGGGGGCCACCCCCTCGCAGGCCGACCGGTTCCGCCACGACATGGCCCGGCTCCACCTGGGCTACCTCGCCGAGGCGGCCTGGGCCGAGACGGACTACGTCCCGGAGGTGTGGGAGTACCTGGCGATGCGGCAGTTCAACAACTTCCGCCCCTGCCCCACCATCACCGACACCGTGGGCGGCTACGAACTGCCGGCGGACCTGCACGCCCAGCCCGCCATGCAGCGGGTGATCGCGCTCGCCGGGAACGCCACCACCATCGTCAACGACCTTTACTCCTACACCAAGGAACTCGCCAGCCCCGGCCGGCACTTGAACCTCCCCGTGGTGCTCGCCGAACGCGAGGGGGGCTCCGTCCGCGAGGCCTACCTGAAGGCGGTCGAGGTCCACAACGACCTCATGCGCTCCTTCGAGGCCGCGGCCGCCGACCTGGCCGCCGCCTGCCCCGTCCCGAACGTCCTGCGCTTCCTGCGCGGCGTGGCCGCGTGGGTCGACGGCAACCACTACTGGCACCAGACCAATACCTACCGCTACAGCCTTCCCGACTTCTGGTAACGAACGGATCTACACGTGACCAACACCGATCTCACCTTTGCCCCCGCCTCCGCCGCGTCCGCGTTCATCCCGGCCCCGGCGACGCCCTACCAGGGTGACATCGCCCGGTACTGGGACCACGAGGCCCGGCCGGTGAACCTGCGTCTCGGCGACGTGGACGGCCTCTACCACCACCACTACGGCATCGGTGACGTCGACCATGCTGCCCTCGGGGACCCCGACGACAGCGCATACGAGAAGAAGCTGATCGCCGAGCTCCACCGGCTGGAGTCGGCACAGGCCGATGTCCTCCTGGACCACCTGGGCACCATCGGCCGCGGCGACATGCTGGTCGACGCCGGCTGCGGCCGCGGCGGCTCGTCGGTCATGGCCCACCAGCGGTTCGGATGCAGGGTCGAGGGCGTCACCCTGTCGGCCAAGCAGGCCGAGTTCGCCAACCAGCGCGCTCGTGAACTCGGCATCGAGGACTCGGTCCGCGCCCGCGTCTGCAACATGCTCGACATGCCGTTCGAGACGGGGCAGGCCGCGGGCTCCTGGAACAACGAGTCGAGCATGTACGTCGACCTGCACGACCTGATGGCCGAGCACTCCCGCGTGCTCGCCGTCGGCGGCCGTTACGTGACCATCACCGGTTGCTGGAACCCCCGTTACGGCCAGCCCTCGAAGTGGGTCTCCCAGATCAACGCCCACTTCGAGTGCAACATCCACTCCCGCCGGGAGTACATGCGGGCCATGGCCGACAACCGGCTCGTCCCGCAGGCCGTCATCGACCTGACCCCCGCGACCCTGCCGTACTGGGAGCTTCGGGCCACGTCCTCCCTGGTCACCGGAATCGAGGAGGCGTTCATCAACTCCTACAAGGACGGCTCGTTCCAGTACGTGCTGATCGCGGCCGACCGCGTCTGAGCAGGAGCCGGAGGACACCCCGGGAGGGCGGCGGGGCCCGCGACCCGGCCCACGGGCCCGGCTACTCGGACCGACGCTCCATCACCCGCCGCGCCGCCTCGCTCTCGGCGGCGGGGGGTGACAGCTCGTCCAGTGTGTCGATGTCGGTGTCCCGCTCCAGTTCCTCCTCCCAGGCCGCGGCGAGCCGCTCCTGCTCCGCGCGCGGCCTGCCCTCGACGGTCTCGCGGTGCGTCGGGTCGAGGGCGGCGAGAAAGCGTTCGACGGCGTCGAAGGACATTCCGTACTCCTTGTGCGGCGGGGCGGGGCGGGGCGGGTGCGAGGGGGCGTCGGCGGACCGGGGACCGGTGGACCGGCCTCCCCCGCCAAGGATGGGAGAGACGGCCCTGCCGGAGCGCCGGACGCGGCCCGCGCCGCACCCGGATGGCCGCCCCCGCTCACCCCGTGGTGCCGCCGCGGAGGCCGGGCGCGGATCCGGGACCGGCGAATGTGCAGGCCGCCGGTGTGTCCCGGCCGCTCCGGCGGGCGAGGGCCCCTTCAATGGGCAGCCTCCGACGGAAAGGGCACGGTATGACCTCCCCCGTGCAACAGCAGGACCCGGCGCACACAGCACACTTCAGCCGCCGGTCGGTCGTCACGGGCGCGCTCGCCGTGGCCGCCGGTGCCGCGCTCCCCCTCCTTCCGGCGGGCCGCGCGCACGCCGTGGCCGGACCGGAGATCGCGAGCTGCGCCACCTGGGGCGCGCGACCCGCCTCCGAAGACGTGGTGATCCTGGCGAACCGCCCGGAGCGGATCATCGTCCACCACACCGCGACGCTGAACGTCACCGACTACTCCCAGCAGCGCGCGTACGCCCTGGCCAGGGCGATCCAGACGTACCACATGGACGCCCAGGGCTGGATCGACACCGGGCAGCACTTCACGGTCAGCCGCGGCGCCTTCCTCCTGGAGGGCCGGCACAACAGCCTCGCGGAGCTCCGCACCGGCACGCGCCAGGTGCGCGCGGCGCACTGCGTCGGGCAGAACACCGTGTCGATCGGCATCGAGAACGAGGGCACCTACATGACCGAGGAGCCGCCGGCGGCGCAGTTCGCCGCGCTGGCGGACCTGTGCGCCCACATCTGCCGCCAGTACGGCCTGCCGGCCTCGGAGATCTACGGCCACCGGGACTTCAACTCCACGTCCTGCCCCGGCGACCGCCTCTACGCCCTGCTCCCGACGCTGCGCGAGAACGTCGCCACCCGACTGGGCAGCCCCCTGACCCAACCGGTCCAGGACCCGGTCCAGGACCTGATCGACAAGGCCACGACCCACTCCCTGAACCCCCTCCCGGAATACCTCCCGGCCGGCCTCCTCCCGTAGTCGTGCGCCCGGCGCCATCCGGGGGCGCGTCGGTGGGCTGAAGCGGGCGCGGCGGGGGTACACGTACTGCAATGCCGAGCGGGCCCCGGGAAGCGGTCCGGGCCACGGGCTCCGACGGTGCGTCAGGACAGGAGTGAGGCCGCATGTCCCTGCTCGCGATGATCCTCGTCTTCGTCGGACTCTGGTGCGCCGCCTCGGTCGCCGTGGCCTCGTGTTTCAGCGCCTACCGCATCTGGTGCCGCAGCGACAGGCGGCGCCGGGGACCGCACCGCGGCGGCGGGAACCCCGTGGGCTGGGGGCATTCCCGCGGCTGACCGCCGCGACCGGTTCACCCCGGCGCGGGTCTGCGCCCCCAGGCGGTGATCATCCCCGGTGACAGTGCGGCGCAGTCCGGGGAGCCGAGGTAGCCGATCGCCTCGTCGACCGTCGCGTCGTCCACCAGTCCGGTGGCCACGATCGACTCCCTGGCCCGGTCCCAGGTCCCGGCCCAGAAGAGGCTGATGGGGCTGCCCGGGAGCAGGGGAGGCACCCGCACCTCGGCGGCCACGGACCCGAGCCCCGCCTCCCGAAGGTGGCGCGGGTAGTCCGCCACCCACGAGATGTCCGTGCCGATGGTGTCCCGCAGCCCCTGCCACATGGCCTGCATCACCCGGGTGTACGGGCTGGGTGCCGCCGTACCGGTGGTCAGGTCGATGGCGTCGCTCAGCACCAGCACCCCGTCCTGCGCGAGAAGGCCGCCGAGCCCGCTGATCAGGCTGCGCCACGCGCGCAGGTGCATCAGGACGAACCGGGCGTGGACCAGCTGGAACCGGCGGCCGGGGTCGAAACCCGGCGCGCTGACGTCCGCTTCCAGGACGGCGAGTCCCGGCAGCGGGCGGGCCTGGAGGAAGCGCGTGTCGCGGTCGACCGCGAGCACGCTCGCCACCCCGGCCTCCTCGAGCAGCCGGCGGGCGATGGTTCCGGTACCGGCCCCGACGTCGAGGCAGTTCCAGCCCGGCCCCGCTCCCAGGGCCCGCAGCCGGTCCATCGTCATGTCGTCGTACGCGAGTGCCCCGAGGTCGATGCGGTCGTCCTCGCCGGCCTGCTCGGGGCGGAAGACCGCCTCGCCGTAGCGGCCGTGCCCGGGTGTGGTCATCCGTCGGTCACCTCCTCGGTGCCGTCGGCCGCCTGGGCGCCACGGCCGCGTCGGGTCAGGGCAGGGTCCAGATGACGCGCGTCACGAGGTAGAAGACGAGGACCCAGAACAGAATGGCCGCGGCGACGATCCCGAGGCCGATGAGGTTGGTCTTGCGCGCCGACTGGTCGGGATCGGGGCGCAGCCACCGCTTGAGCAGCGGGTTCACGTAGAACGGCATCGTGAAGAAGCTCATGACCAGGCTCGACAGGAGGTTTCCCAGGAGCAGCCCCGACCAGATCGGCAGCTTCATGGGAGATGTGGCGAGGGCCAGCAGGACGACGGTCGGGTAGAGGCCCACCCAGACCGCGATGGCCGTCTTGGTGACCGAGGGCGGCGGCGCTTGCCTGCCGTTCTCGTCGAAGGCGAACCAGCTGCCGAAGGAGTTGTCGATGGTGCGCATCCTGAAGTCGCTGAACTTCCTGCCCTCGGAGAGGACTTCCTGCCGTTTGGTCGACGTCAGCCAGGCGTCGAGGTGCTCGGCGTTGTCGAACCGGTACAGCGTGGTCCATTCCTCCTGAAGGCCTTCGATGGGCCGGAAGACCTCGGTTCCGCGGAATCCCTCGAACTTGCTCTCCGCGTCCCTCATGTGGCGCTGCCATGCGAGGAAGTCCTCGGTGGCGTCCGGGTGGACGTGGTGCGTGACCACCACCGTGACCAGCGGATCCTCGGGCTTGGTCCCCCCGCTGACCACCTGCTGGGTCGCGGGACCGTCGAAGAACCTGCTGCCGGCGTCCAGGAGCCGCTGCCTGGTGGCGCTGTTGATCCACGATTGCAGATGGGCTATGGAGTCGAAGCGGTACACCGTGACCCAGTCGGGTTGCAGCGGGGTCGGCGGGGAGATCTCGGAACCGAGGGCGCCGGGGTAGCCGGCGGCAGCGGCGTTGACCTCCTCCTGCCAGGCCTCGTACTCCCTGTCCAGACCGGGGAGGACCTTCTGGCCGATGATCGCGGTCGCCGTGGCGTCTTCGTGCTGTGTGGCGTTCATGTTCTCAGGCCGTCTGCACCGACTGGCTTTCACCCAGCCGGCTGTAGATGCGTTCGGGGGTCAGGGGCAGAGCGCGGTACCGCACGCCCGTGGCGTCGTGCAGCGCGTTCGCCAGCGCGGGGGCGACGGGGTTGATGCAGCATTCCGCCATCCCCTTCGACCGCATGGGCCCGACCGAGTCCCCCGATTCCACCAGGAGCACTTCGGTGCGGGGGACGTCCGCGTACGCGGGGATGCGGTAGTTGCGGAAGTTCGGGTTGACCATCGCGCCGTTCGCGTCGACGTGGTAGTTCTCCGTCAGCGTGAACCCGATGCCCTGGGCGACGCCGCCCTCCACCTGGCCGCGGACCTGGGCCGGGTTGATGAGCACGCCGGCGTCGGTCGCCTGGACGCTGTACAGGACGCGGATCTCGCCCGTCACCCGGTGGACGGCGACCCGGAAGCCCTGCGTATTGGAGACGACGCTGCGGGGCGAGCCGTATGCCTTGCGGGCGGCTGTGAACCGGATGCCGCGGGCCCGGGCCAGCGCGACGAGCTCCGCCAGGGACACGCGCCGGTCGCCGCAGACGACTGCGTCGTCCGCCATCGCGCACATGACGAGGTGGACGCCGGTGTGGGCGGCGGCGAATTCGAGGATGCGGTCGCGCACCGCGTTGGCCGCCCTCAGGACCGCGTTGCCCGACACGAAGAGGCCCGCGCTGGCGAAGGCGCCGGTGTCGAATCCGGTGCGGTCGGTGTCGGACTGCACCAGCCGGATCCGCGACGGTGTCGTGCCCAGCTGGTTGGCGGCGATCTGGACATGGGCGGTCGACGTGCCCTCGCCGAATTCGACGGTGCCGACGGCCAGTTCGTAGATGAGGTCGTCCCCGAGCGTGACCCAGGCCTCCGAGATGTGCTCGGTCGGGGGCGCGGTCTCGTGCAGGGAACTCGCGGAGCCGGTCCCGACGAGCCAACCGGGTCCGGGGGAGGGCTCATCGGCCGTCCGGGCCAGGGCCCTGTCCACCAGGTCGATGCACTTCGAGAGTCCGTCCTCGGTGAAGACCACGTCGTCGGGGCCGTCGTGCATGGCGACGAGCGGATCGCCCGGCCGTACGATGTTGCGGCGCCGCAGTTCGAGCGGGTCCAAGTGCAGGGCGATCGCCAGTTCGTGCATCGCCGACTCCACGGCGAACGCGGGCTGTGTCATCCCGTAGCCGCGCAGTGCCCCGCTCGGGACGGTGTTGGTGTACACGGAGTACGCGTCGTACTTCTTGTTGGGGCAGCGGTAGAGCATGACGGCCGCACTGCCCGCGAAGAGGGTTTCGCCGCCGTGGTTGCCGTAGGCGCCCGTGTTCGACACGTTGCGGACCTGGACCGCCGTGAGTGTTCCGTCCGCCTTCGCGCCGAGCCTGACCGTCAGGGTCATCGGGTGCCGCGGTGAAGCCGTCGTGAACTCCTCCTCGCGCGTGTACTCGAAGCAGACGGGCCGCCCGGTGTCCAGGGTGGCCAGCGCCGCCAGGTCCTCGGAGATCACCTCCTGTTTGCCGCCGAAGCCGCCGCCGACGCGTTTGCAGAAGACACGGACCTGGTCCGGACGCAGCGCGAACAGGTACGTGAGTTTGACCTTCGCGATCGAGGGCGACTGGGAGCTGGTGCGGACGTTCAGGCGGCCGTCCTCCATCCAGGCGATCGAGCCGTGGGTTTCGAGGTGCGCGTGCTGTACGCGCGGCGAGGAGTACGTGCCCTCGTGGATCACATCGGCCCCGGCGAACCCGGCCTCGACATCACCGATGTGCGAGTGGATTTCGAGCAGGATGTTGCGGACGGGGTCGCGGACGAACGGATCCGCCGCACCGTGGATCTGTGGCGCTCCGTCGGCCATCGCCTCTTCGGGGTCGAAGACCGCCGGCAGTACCTCGTACTCGACGGCGACCTTGCGGCAGCCCTCCTCTGCCGCCCCGGGCGTGTCCGCCAGGACCGCGACGACGCGCTGGCCGACGAACCGGACCGTTCTGTCGAGGATGAGGGTGTCGTCCGGATCGACGAGGTGGTCGGTGTGGATCGCCGTGGTGAAACGCCTGTGGGGTACGTCTTCCCAGGTGTAGACGCGATGCACACCGGGAACCGCGAGTGCGGCGCTCTTGTCGATCGAGACGATCCGCGCGTGCGCGTGCGGCGAGTGCAGCACCTTGAGGTGCAGCATGCCCTCGACGTGGGTGTCCATCGTGAACTCGGTGCGACCGGTCACCACCTCGTTCGCCGCCGGCGCGCCGACGCTCGTCCCCACGGCCTTGCCCGGCGCGGCCGTCTCCACGCCGACGACCCCCTTCACGGCGTCCTCGATGCCCCGGTAGCCGGTGCAGCGGCAGAGGTTGCCCTTCAGCGCCCGTGGCAGGTCCGCCTTCTGGGCCTCGGTGAAGGTGGCCGCGGTCATGATCATGCCGGCGGTGCAGAATCCGCACTGGAACCCCGGGGCGTCGCGGAACTGGCGCTGCATCGGATGCAGACGGCCGGGCGATCCGAGCCCCTCGATGGTGGTCACCTCGTGCCCCTCCGCGCGGAAGGCCGGGGTGATGCAGCTGTGCACCGGGCTGCCGTCCAGCCACACGGTGCAGGCGCCGCAGTCGCCCGCGTCGCACCCCTTCTTGACGCCGTAGTGGCCGAGCGAGCGGAGGAAGGTGCGCAGGCACTGTCCGGGGGCCGGTTCCTCGTCGAAGCGGTTGCCGTTGACCGAGTAGCTCATGCCGGGCCCCCGTCCATGAGTTCCCTGCGGATCTCTTCGGCGAAGTGCCGTGTCAGGTGGTGACGGTGGTCGGGGGTTCCGTTGGGATCCGCGAACCAGACGTCGGCGGGGATGACGTCGATGCTCTGCTGGAGCGTTGCGGCATCGGGCATGGAGTCGAACGCCATGCGCACGGGACGTGTGGTGCCGGCGGTGACGGTGAGCAGCAGGTCGTTCGCCCCCGGCGTCTGCGTTCCGATGAGGAACACGGTCGAACGGCCGAGGCGGGTCAGCGTGAAGCGGCGGTGGGCGGTGCGCTTGCGCAGGGCGTGCGCCGGGATGTCGACGCGGCGCAGGATTTCGCCGGGCGCGAGGACGTTCGCGTGATCGCCGGTCACGAATTCGAGGGCGTCGACGATCCGCGTGGATCCGTCGGGAGCCCACAGTTCGTACGTCGCCTCCAGGGCGGCCGTCAGCGTGATCATGGGGCCGGCGGGGAGGGACATGCAGATGTTGCCCCCGACGGTCGCCGCGTTCCAGACCTTGAAGGAGGACAGGAACGCCTCGCAACTCGTGGCGAAAAGACCGCTCGCGGTCCAGTCCGGCGGTGACGCGAACGCGTACAGCTCGCGGATGGTGCAGGTCGCGCCGATTTCGAGTCCCTCGTCGCCCGGCACGAGGGGATCCCAGCGCAATGCCGTCAGGTCGATGAGGCGGCGCAGCTCCGGCTGGTCCGCCGAGAACAGCCACGTCCCGCCCGCCAGCCAGGCGTCGCCTTCCCGCCAGTCCTCGCCCGGACGGTCGGGCGGCCGGCGGATGACTTGGGTGATGGTGTTGAGGTCCATGGGAACCGGTCTCCCTGAGTCCCTGGGAGTATTGTTCCGCGGCAGGTAAATGATATCCCGCGGCCGGTCGAAGCGGCCAAGCGGGAGCGCGGCCCACCGGCCGTGGCGGCGCTCCGCTCAGATGAGCAGAGGCTGGGCGGGCTCGGGAGCGCCGGGGGCTTTCCGTCCGGGCGGGTGGTTCAGCCGATGTGCCCACCCACGTAGGACAGTTGGCCTATCCTGCCCCCGTGGACCAGCTGATCGCCGAAGACCCGCCCAGTATCGGACCGTACCGACTGATCGCCAGGCTGGGTGAGGGCGGGATGGGCCTGGTCTACCTGGGCCGCTCCGAGGGTGGCCGTACCGTCGCCGTGAAGGTCGTGCAGGCCGAGTACGCCGGGCATCCCGAGTTCCGCAGGCGCTTCGCGCGCGAAGTGGCCGCGGCCCGGCGGGTGGGCGGGAGCTGCACGGCGGCCGTGCTCGACGCCGACCCCGAGGCGGCCGTCCCGTGGGTGGCGACCCAGTACATCCCGGGGCCCGACCTGCACGCCGTCGTCGCCCGGCAGTTCGGACCGCTGCCCGAGTACTCCGTGCACACCCTCGCCAACCGCCTCGCCCTCGCCCTGCGGGCCGTGCACGAGGCCGGCCTGATCCACCGCGACCTCAAACCGTCCAACGTCCTCGTCACCGTCGACGGCCCCCGGGTCATCGACTTCGGCATCGCGCGGGCGATGGACAGCCTGGCCGAGGAGCACAGCCTCCACACCCGCACCGGCATGCTCATCGGTTCCCCGGGATTCATGTCCCCGGAACAGGTCCGCGGCCTCGAACTCACCCCGGCCAGCGACGTGTTCTGCCTGGGTGCCGTCCTCGTGTACGCCGCCACCGGACGGCTGCTGTTCGGCGCCACCGACACCGGCCTGAACGCCCACCTCTTCCGGGTGGCCGAGGACGAGGCGGACCTGGCCGGCGTACCGGACGCGCTCCTCGATCTGGTACGCGATTGCCTGCACAAGGATCCGGCGCGACGGCCCACCCCCGCGGAAGTGGCCCGGCGCACGACGCCGGACCAGGCCGAGGAGTGGCTGCCGGGTGCGGTCCTGGCCCAACTCGGGCGCCATGCCGCCCAGCTGCTGGACTACGCACCGCCGGCCCCCGCCCAGGCGCCCCCGCAGACCACCCCGCAGGCGCACGCCGGGGAACGGGACCGGGACGGCGCCCCGGCGCGGGACCGGTCGGTGCCGCTCCCGCCCGCCTATGCCCCGACGGCTCCCGCACCCTTCGATCCCTCCCGGGGCTTCGGCCCGCCCCCGGGCCCGCTCCCAGACGGGTCCGCGACCCCGGTGCCGGCCCCGGCACCGGCCGGCGGCCCGCCGCCCCCGCACCCGAGGCGCTGGTGGGGCCTGGCGGTGATCGCCCTGGCGCAGCTGCTGGTGCTGATGCAGGCGGCGGACTTCACCATGGCGATCCCGGCCGTCCAGGCGGACCTGCACCTGTCCTACGGGTCGCTGGGCCCCATGGTCAACGCGTACTACATCGCCTTCGGCGCCGTGCTCCTGATCGGCGGGCACCTCGCCGACCTCGTGGGACGCAAACAGACCCTGATCATCGGCCTGTTCGGGTGCGCGGCGACCGCCGCGCTCGCAGGATCGGCCGGCGACTCCGGCACGCTCACCGCCGCCCGCGTCCTCCAGGGCGCCTTCGGCGCGCTGCTGACCCCGGCGGCGCTGGCCCTGGTGGCCGACGGTTTCACCGACCCGAGGGAGCGCGGCAGGGCCTTCGGGGTCTACGCCGCGGTCGCCGGCGGAGGTACGGCCTTCGCCCTGGCCGTGAGCGGATGGCTGCTCGGCACCCTGGCCTGGCGGGTGTCCCTGTACGCCGTCGTCCCCCTCGCCGTGATCGCCCTGATCGGCGCGTTCACCCTGCTGGACGACCGCCCGGCCCGCACCCGAGGCCGGTTCGACCCGCTCGGCGTGCTGCTCGGCTCCGGCGGAGTCGCCGCCCTGACGTACGGCCTCAGCTCGGCCCCGTCACGCGGCTGGGCCGCCCCCCTGACCCTGATCCTGCTCGGGGGGAGCGTCATGCTGCTCGTGGGCTTCGTGGCGTGGCAGATCGCGAGCGCGGACCCGATGGTGGCGTCGTCCGTCTTCAGGGACCCGAGCCGCCTCGGCAGCCTGCTGAGCCTCTCCCTGGCCGCCGCCGCCACCTTCACCCTGTACCTGGCGCTGTCCACCTACCTGGAAGCCGTCTGCGGCTTCCCCCCGCAGACGGCAGGACTGGCCATGCTGCCCATGGTCGGAGCCACCGTGATCGGTTCCACCCAGGTCTCCGCCCGCCGGCTGCACCGCACCGCGCCCCGCGTCCTGACCGTGGTGGGCCTGGTGCTCACGGCCGTCGGCCTGCTGCTCCTGACCGCCCTCGAAGACGGCTCGTACGTGTCCGGGGCACTGCCCGGCATGCTCCTCGCCGGCCTCGGCACCGGGATCGCCTTCGTGCCGGTCCTCGCGACCGCGACGGGGAGAGGCGGCCCCGAGCGCTCGGGCGGAGCAGCGGGAGCCGTGACCACCGCGCAGGAGGTGGGCACGGCGTTCGGCGCGGCCCTCCTGGCCGGCCACACCGCCGTCACCCTCTGGTGGGCGGTCGGGGCCGTGGTCGTCGCTGTCCTGATCGCCGCGCTGACGATCAGGACCGGGGCGCCGCGCCGGCCCGCCGCGCCGCTCCTGGCCACGGACGGCTGACCCCGGCCCCGCGAAGGGACCGGGGTCACCCCGGCCCCGCGAAGGGACCGGGGTCAGCCGGGCGCCGGGCATGGCGGGCGTCAGGGCGTGCGGGGCGCCGGGAGCTGCTGGGTGATGCAGTGGATCCCGGCGTCGCCGGTGGCCAGGGTGCGGGCTTCGACGCCCACGACCTCGTGGCCGGGGAAGGCCGCCCGCGCCGCCTCCAGCGCCTCGGCGTCCGTGCTCGTGCCGGCGAGCGGCATGATCACCCCGCCGTTGGCGATGTAGAAGTTCATGTAGTTCACGACCGTGTCCTGGCCGTGTACACGGACCTCTTGCTGCGGCGGGAGTTCGAGGATCTCCAGCTTCCGGCCGGCCGCGTCGGTGGAGGCTTCGAGTACGGCGCGGTTGGCCTTCAGCCGGGCGTGGTCCGGGCGGGCGGGATCGCCGCACGCCTCCACCAGCACCCGGCCGGGCGCGATGAACTGGCAGACGTGGTCCACGTGCCCGTCCGTGTCACCGGCGAGGTGGCCGTAGGGAAGCCAGATCACCTTGGTGGCGCCGAGCAGGGCCTCGAACTCCGCCTCGATGTCGGCGCGGCCGAGCCGCGGGTTGCGATTGGCGTTCAGCACGCACTGCTCGGTCGCGATGAGGGTGCCCTCGCCGTCCACCGTGATGGCCCCGCCCTCGAGGACCGTCATCGTCGCGCGGCGCGCGATGCCGAGCTGCGGCAGCAGACGCTCGGTGATCCTGTCGTCCTGCGCGTACGGGTGGAAGCGCTCGCCGAAGGAGTTGTACCGGAAGTCCACGCCGACCCGCCCGCGCGGGCCGTGGACGACGATCGGGCCGGTGGCGCGCAGCCAGGCGTCGTCCATCGGGATCTCCACGGTGGTGACCTCGACTCCGCACAGCGCCCGCACCCGCTCGGCCTGCCCGGGCAGGACCAGCAGGGTCACCGGCTCGAACGCGGCGATGGCCCGGACGATCTGCGCGTACTCCCGCTCGACGGAGGCGAAGCTTTCGCCCCACAGAGATGCGTACGGGGGCCAGGCGAGCATGCAGGCTTCGTGGGGCTCCCACTCGGCCGGCATGGACAGCCCCGTCACGACGGCTCCTCCGGCGCCGGGAAGGACCGCACGGCCTCCTCGGCGGCGTCCCAGTCGCCGCCGAAGCGGGCTTCGAGGACGTGCAGCCACCGCTCCATGCCGAAGGCCACGCAGGAGGTGTGGGCCTCGGCGCCCGCGAGCGTGATGCCGGCGCGCTCGCCGAAGAAGTTGCGGTGATAGTTGACCGAGGCGATCGCGAGGCCACCGTCGGCGACGAATTCCTCCTTGGTGGGGAAGAGCCGCTGCATGACGGCCCGCGAGCCGTTCGCGTCGAAGAACGGGTCGGTCGCGACCTCGGTGGTCAGGCTCAGGCCCAGGTGCCCGGCGAATCCGAGGACCAGGTCCTTGTGGGTGGTGAGGTGGGCCTTCACCGTCTCGGCGTCGCCGACGGCGATGATCTCCCGCATGGTGAACCCGTGGAGGCGTCGCAGCCCCTCGTAGTGCGTCTCGCGCCGGAAGCACTGCGCGAGGGTGGTCAGCCTGACCGGCTCGTCGAGCTCGGTGCCCGAGAGGGACAGGTAGGCGTTGTAGCAGGCGGCCGAGGGCAGCACGAGGCCCGCCTCGCCCAGCTGGTGGCCGCCGAGGCCGGTGCCGGGTGCCGCCGGGTGGGTGGGCAGGTCGGCCACCGCAGCCGTGTCGACGGGAGCCGCCGCCAGCACGAGGTGGGGGAAGTTGGTGAAGTAGTCGAAGCGTGCAAGGTCGGCGACCGGGATCAGCGGCGGGTAGATGACCTCGGCCGCACCGGCCGCCGCGGCCCAGCCGGTGAACACGGCGTCCAGTGCGGCCCTGAGGCGGACCGCCTCGGGGCCGAGGGTGACCAGGCCGTCGGTCACCGTGACAGGGGTGCGCGGACCCGGACTAGGCGTGCGCATGCCCGGCTCCTTCCGTGATCAGTGCGTTGATGCGGTTGAGGGTGCGGAAGTTGTCGACGTCCGTCTTCGCCAGGTCGATCGGCTCACCGGTCAGTTCCTCCATGAGCAGGAGGAACTCCACGAAGGCCAGGGAGTCGAGGACGCGGGCCTCGATCAGGTCCCGGTCCCAGTCGATGGTGTCCACCGAGGAGTTGAGCTTGCGCAGGAACTCGATGACCGTTTCCATCGACTCGCCCACTTCGGCCGGTCCGTTCTCACGCGTTGACATGGTCGAGCCCCCAAGAGGTACGGAAGATGTCACCGGCGACGAAGAACCGGTCGACGCGGGCCATCAGCTTGACGTGGAACGCCTCGCGCACCGGGTGGGTCAGCGCCTTGCGGCGGACCTCCAGGGGCTTGTCCACACCGCAGTCACGGAACATCTGCGGGTTGTACAGGCTGCGCACGGAGTACGTCATGTAGTCCTTGATGTACTTCTCGATCTCGTCCCGGCGGCTCGGATCGGCGGCCAGGGCGCGGTCGTACAGGCGCTTGACGAGCTGCTTGCCGAAGGCGACGTGCCGGCTCTCGTCGTGGTGGTGCGCCGAGTGGATCTCCCGGAGGATGTCCGGGATCAGCGGGTCCTTGCCCATGCGGCTGTTGTAGTAGTCGAAGATCTCCTCGAAGATGAGGATCCGGGAGAACACGACGACGTCGTCCCACAGGTCCCCGAACCCCTCGCGGCGCAGCGGGGAGGCCGCCTCCGGGTAGATCCCGCCGGTGTAGCGGTGGCAGAACTCGGCGAAGAACCACATGTGGGCGTTCTCTTCGCCGATGAAGTGGTGCAGGTACTCGTTGTACGGGGCGAAGTCGGGCGTGTGGATGCGCTTCGCGACCTCGATCATCAGCTCGCGGATGCCGTGGACGTGGAGGCTGAAGAAGTTGACCGTCTCGTACCGGGCGAGGGCCTTCAGCACCTTCTCGTCCTCGATCAGGCCGGTGCCGGAGACCGTGAGGTAGTCGGGGTTCATCCACCACTGGTCCTCGGACACGGAGTCCGGCCACGTGAACTTGGTGTAGGGGTTGTAGTACTCGTCACGCGACTTCTGGGAGAGCCGCGTGAGCATCGTGCTGAAGCCGGAATCGTCCATGGTGATGCGATCTTTCGGTTGGTGCGATGTGTTCATGCCGCGGAGTCGGCCCATGCGACGAGGCAGTTCTCCAGGTCGCGCAGGAAGGTCTCCATCCCGGACTCGGTGACGTGGCGGACGTCGCAGGTCAGGGAGAACTCGAGGTGGTCGGCGCCGTCGTCGACGATGAGGTAGAAGGGCTCCTCCTCGGTGACCGGCAGCCGGGTGAGCACCGTGTCGGCGAGCAGGCTCGCTGCGGGGACCTCCCGCGGCGTGCCCGCGTCCGCCGTACGGGTGCGGCGGTCGTTGATGCAGTACGAGAACCGCAGCGGCGCGTCCGGGCCGTCGCCGAGCTCGGCGAGCAGCCGGTCCATGCCGGCGGCGTCGCATCCGGAGTTCTGGAAGGCGGTGATGGCGGCGAGCCAGGACCGTTTGACCGCCTGTGGCAGGTCGGCGTCCGCGAGGTCCACCGAGAAGTACGTCTCCTGCATCAGGGTCGCCACCATGGTGCGGCTGTCCCGGCCGAACCGCTGCGAGCTCGTCAGGTGCAGATCGACGCGGTCGCTGCCGGTCAGGTCGCGCAGCAGCAGGGCCGCCGCGCCGACGATGACGGCCGCGGCGCTCATGCCGGTGCGGCGGGCGATCCGGCCGACCGCCTGGTCGGCCGCGCGAGAGCGGAGGGCGATCTGTCGGTACGCCTCCTCCTCGGGCAGGTCGGCCACGGCGGGCGGCAGCGCCAGGGGAGCCCGCTCGCGGTAGAGGGAGGCCACGTGGGCCAGGGTCCGGTCGCGCTTGCGGATCCCCGCCGGCGATGCCTGCCAGGCGGCGAGGTCCACCGGTGTCAGGGTGTCCTCGGGCAGCGGCGGCAGGCTCCTGCCCCCGCGGAAGTACTCGGTCACCTCTTCGGCCAGGTGCTGGATGCCGTACCAGTCGACGGCCATGTGGGAGAAGACGTACACGCCGCCCCAGACCCGGCCCTGGCGGACCAGGAGGACCAGGCGCAGCGGGAGTTCGTCCGCGAAGGAGAAGCGCCGGGTGCCGAAGAAGGCCCTCAGGGCCGCGATGTCCGCCTCCGCCGGGGTGTCGGTCTCGACGAACTCGACGGGCAGCGCCCCCTCGGCCAGGACGCGCTGGACCACCCGGCCGTCGGCCTTCCTCGGGAACACCGACCGCAGGGACTCGTGGCGGGAGAAGAAGAACGACAGTGCTTCGAGGCACTCGGCCTCGGTGGGGCGGACGCCCGCGGGGATGCGGAAGTCCTCGACGACGTTGTAGACGTAATCGTTCGGGCCCGCGTTCTCGATCAGGGCCCAGATCTCCTGCTGGCTCCAGGTCAGGGGTGCCTCGGTGGTGCGCGTGCCCTTGAACGGGGCGTGTCCCACGCGCGAGGGGAGGGGCTGTCCGCTGTGGTCGGGGTTCACGGGGTCTCCGATTCCGAGAGGCGCCGGTGCGCGGTGAGTTCCTCGGCGAGGGCCGCCGCGAAGGCATCCACGTCGGCCGGGGTGGTGTCGAAGGAGCACATCCAGCGGACCTCGCCCGTCCGTTCGTCGCGGACGTAGAAGGGGAAGCGTTTCTGCAAACGGGTGGTCACGGCAGGGGGCAGGACGGCGAAGACCGCGTTGGTCTGCACCGGCTGCACGATCCGTACGTCCGGCAGACCGGCCACCGCTGCGGCCAGGCGCCCGGCCATCGCGTTGGCCCGCCGGGCGTTCTCCAGCCACAGCCCGTTCTCCATCAGGGCGATGAACTGCGCCGAGATGAACCGCATCTTGGAGGCCAGCTGGGCCGCGGCCTTGCGCAGGAACTGCGGACCGCGGACGGCGTCCGGATCCAGTACGACCAGGGCCTCGCCGAGCAGCAGGCCGTTCTTGGTGCCGCCGAAGGACAGGACGTCCACTCCGGCGTCGGTGGTCAGGGCGCGCAGCGGCACGCCGAGGGCCGCAGCCGCCTGGGCCAGCCGCGCCCCGTCGAGGTAGACGCGCATGCCCCGCTCGTGGGCGTGCGCGCAGATGTCGGCGATCTCCTGCGGCGTGTACAGGGTGCCGAGTTCGGTGGGCTGGGTGATCGCGACGACGGTCGGCTGCGCACGGTGCACGTCGCCCCGCCCCCAGGCCTGCCGTTCGATCAGCGCGGGCGTCAGCTTGCCGTCCGGGGCCGGCACGGTGAGCAGTTTGACGTGGGCGATCCGCTCGGGGGCCCCGCATTCGTCGGTGTTGACGTGAGCGCTCTCGGCGCAGATGACGGCCCCCCAGGGCTCGCTCATCGCCTGGAGGCCCACCACGTTGGCGCCCGTGCCGTTGAGTACGGGGTAGACCTCCGCCCGGTCGCCGAAGTGCTCCCGGAACACCTGCCGGAGCCGGTCGGTGTAGACGTCGTCCCCGTACGCCGCCTGGTGTCCCTCGTTGGCGACGGCGAGGGCGGCCAGGACGTCCGGGTGTAAGCCTGCGTAGTTGTCACTCGCGAAGCCCCGCGCCGCGGGGTCGTGCAGTCGGGGGATCAATCCTTCGTCCTTCACTTGCGCGGCGGCGGCCCGTGGTGGGGGACATGGCGGTCACAACTGCCCTTGCCTGTCTGGCGAGAAGATCTTACGAGATGATCTAGTAATGAGCGCAAGACTTCCGGCACACTTCTGATCAAGAAGGAATGCCTGCCGCACCGCCCGTCGTGCCTGGCCGCAGCGGTGGGCGCACACAGGAAGACGGTCCATGCAGAGTTCCCCGGCAAGCACCCTGCGGCGCGCCCACAGAGGAGTCGTCGCCACTTTCGCCCTCGTCGGCGTGGTGAACGGCATCCTGGCCGCCAGACTGCCGGGACTCGCCGCCAAACTCGGCCTGGACACCGGCGACGTGGGGCTCGTCATCCTCTCCTGGGGCGTCGCGGCCACCGCGACGATGCAGTGCATGCGCTGGATCGTCGCGGCCCTCGGCAACCGGCTGCTGCTGCGCATCGGCACCCCGCTGGTCACCGTCGCCGTCGGGCTCATCGCCCTCAGCTCCTCGTTCCCGCTGCTCCTCGCGGCCGCCGCCGGCTTCGGAGTCGCCTCCGGCATCGCGGAGGCCATGATGAACGCCCAGGGCAGCCTCGTCGAACGCCGCGCCGAACGCCCCCTGATGAACGGGTTCCACGCCGGATGGAGCGCCGGGGCCGTGGCCGGCGGCCTCCTCGCCGTCGCGCTCGCCGCCCTCGACGTGTCCTACACCGCCTCGGTGCTGGGTGTCGCGGGCGTCGCGCTCCCCCTCGCCCTCGCCGTCGGATGGACCTACCTGGAGGAGCCGGCCGAAGAGGAGGAGCCCGCGGACCGCCACAGGCTGCCCGGGATCGTCTACCTGATCGGCGCCGTCGCCTTCCTCGCGCTCCTCCTCGAAGGGCTGGTGGCCGACTGGAGCGGCCTCCTCCTCACACGCGACCTGCACACGACGGAGGCCGTCGCCGCGATCGCCTACCCGGTGTACGAACTCGCCACGTTCTCCGGGCGGCTGTTCGGCGACCGGCTGCGGCTGCGGTTCGGCAGCCGGTCGATCCTCGCGGCCGCCGGCACCGCGACCGCACTGGGCGTACTCCTCGTCGTGACCGCTCCCTCGGCCGTCTGGGCCATCGCCGGCTTCGCCCTGACGGGGCTGGCCGTCTGCATCGTCGTACCGCTGTGCATGTCCCTGGCCGGGTCCGCCGCACCCGGCCACTCGGACGCCGCCGTCGCCCAGGTGTCGGCGATCGGCTACGCGGGACTGCTCGTCGGCCCCGTGCTGATCGGCTTCGTCGCGGAGGCCACCACCCTGCGCACCGGGATCGCCACGGCCATCGCCTTCGCCCTCCTCATCACCGCCGCCTCGCGCCGGATGCCACACGGGCAGCCCGCCGCCGGGGAGGGCGGGAGCCCGGCCGCCGCGGCGCCGACGCGCGACACCGCGGAGCTCTGAGTCCCCCGACCCGGTGCCGGGGATCCGACGGTCAGGTCCCCAGGGCCCTGCGCAGACCGAGCCGGTCGGTGCCCAGCTTGGTGAAGACCGCGGACAGCAGCTCGGACACCACCTGCGGATTGCTGTGCATCTTGACCGCGATCGCCGAGTTGTCGAGACCGAGGGCGGCGTGCCCCGCCGCCGTGTTCTCGGCCACGGTCAGCGTGTCCTGCTCGGAGGTGTGCAGCCGACGGGGCCGCAGACCGGCCGACGCGAGCTGGGAGCGGGCCCGGCGGGCGAGGCCGTCGGCACCGCACGCCGTCGCGGTCTCCATGCCCCGGTAGAGCTGCTGCGCCGCCCGGTGCGGATCACCGAGGGCGTGCAGGGCCGTACCGTGGTCGACGAGCGCGTGGGCGAGTTCGCAGGCGGCCGGGGACTGTTCGAGGTGGTCCACCGCCTCCTGCAGCAGGAGGGCCGCCTGCGCCGGGTCCGCGGCCGCCGCGGACACCCGCAGGGCGTGCCCGATCACACTGGACGTGCCGAACGCACGGGCCCGCGCTACCGCTTCGGCCGCCGTGGCGCGGGCCTGCTCGGGCTCGCGGACCATCTGCGCGAGCGCCAGGTCGAGCTGCCAGGGACTCCACGACGGATTGCGGGTGCCGCGCAGGTCGAGGCGTTTGCCCGCCGCGCTGAGGTGGCGCACCGCCTCGTCGATCCGGCCCTGGGCCAGCAGGAGCTTGCCCCACACGGCCTGGGGATCGGGATAGACGACCGCCTGCGGGAAGTCCTCCCCCAGCTTGTAGGCGACTGCGACCCGCTGCGCCTCCTCGGTGTTGCCGCGGGCGAGCAGCGTCTCGATGAGGGTTCCGATCGCGTACCACTGGGCCGGGATCCCGTGCCCGACGCGGTCGGCGATCTGCAGGCCGTTGCGTACGAAGTCCTCGGCCTCGGCGAGCCGTCCGCGCCGGTAGCGGACGTACCCGAGCAGCGTGTAGACGAACGACAGGTGCGCACCGCGCCAGCCCTTCGCCTCGAATTCGAGGATGCCTGTGTTGAACAGGTCCTCGGCGCGGCCGGGCTGGTCGCAGTACATCAGCGTGACCGCGACGACGGCCGGCACCTCGAACCCGAAGTCCTGGTCGGTCCAGCTCATGCCGCCGTCCAGCGCCTGTTCCGCGTACTCCAGTGCCGTGCCGGCCGGTTCGCCGCGCATGGCGGCGTCCCACGCCCGCAGACCCAGGATGTGCCGCTCGGCCAGACCGCGGCCGGTGATCCGCTTGGCGAACTGGGCCAGGAGGCGGGAGCGGGCGGGCGAGTTCTCCTCGTCGACGCGGACCGAGTTCCACTTGAACTGCTCGGCCTGCATGCGCAGCCGCGTACGGGAGTTCGCGGCGCTCTTGGCCTCCTCCTGGAGCAGCGCGGCCGCCTCGGCCAGCTGACCGGTGTGGGCGAGTGCCTGCGCGAGCCGGTAGGTGATCGCCTCGCGCAGGCCCAGTTCGGCCTTGGGCTCCTCCAGAGCGGCCCTGAGCTGGTTGATGGTGGTCGCGGGATCGTGCAGGAGGTTGGCGGAGCCGAGTTCGAACAGCACCTGGGCCCGGTCCTCGACGTCCGGGGGTTCGCGCAGCGCACGGGCCAGATAGCGGCGTGCGGCGTCGGGGGCTCCCGCGGAGAAGCTGTCCCGTGCGGCCTGGCGCAGCTGCTGGACGACCCAGGGGTCGCCGTCGGGGTGCATCTCCAGCAGGTGACGGGCCGCGGCCGCGGGGCCCTGTCCGTCGTCGACGAGGGCCTGTGCGGCCATGCCGTGCATCGCGACGCGCACGCCGGGCGGAATCGACCGGTACACGGCGGTGGCGATGAGCGGATGGAAGAACTCCACCACCTCCTTGCGCCGCAGGCCGGTCAGGACGGTCAGGATGCGGGCCGTGCGCAGCTGGCCGATCGCGTCGGCGACCTGGGCCTCACCGAGAGCCGCCACGCTGCCGACGATGCCGGTCGGCACGGCGGTGCCCAGCACCGCGGCGGCCCAGGCGAGCCGGACGGTGGACGGACCGAGTTGTTCGAGACGGTCGATCAGGCCGCTGCCCTTGACGGCGGAGGCCAGATCGCGCAGCTCGGGAATGCTGTCCTGATGGGGCTTGAGCTCGCGGTCGCGGCCCTTCATCGCCAGCTCGACGACCTCGAAGGGGTTTCCGCCGGTGATCGCCCAGCACTCCCGGCAGAACACGTCGTCGGCGCTCTGGCCGAGGGCGTCGCGCACTATGCGGGCCACCGCGGTCGTGGTGAGGGGAGCGAGCTCGTGCGGCCGTGCCCCCTGGCGTCCCATGAGCGCGCGCAGCGCACCGGCGCCGGCGGGGATCTCGTCGGGCCGACAGGCCACCATGATCAGCATGGCGAGCTCCTCGGCCCGTGCCGCGAAGGCGGTCAGCCAGGCCAGGGACTCGGCGTCCGCCCAGTGCGCGTCGTCAAGGATCAGGACGACCGGGGCGCTGCGCACCGTCAGGTGGGTGACGACCCAGTCGAGGCCGTCACGCACGCCCTGCGGGTCGGGTGCCGTCGGGCCCTCCGGGGCCGCGGTCAGCCCGAGCGCCGGGGCGACGATGCTGTACCAACTGCCGAGGAGATCGCGGCGCTCCTCCTCGCTCATGGCGGCGAAGGCCGGCTGGATCAGCTGCCGCATCACGTGGAACGGCACCTGCCGCTCCTGCTCGCCGCCTCGGGCGAACAGTACGGTGCACGATCGCTCCGAGGCGTGCCGGCGGGCCTCGCCCAGCAGGGTCGTCTTGCCGATGCCCGGCGACCCCGCGAACGTCAGAACACCCCCGCGGCGGGCGGTGGGACCGCTGTCCGTGGTGCCACAGAGTTCGTCCACCGCGCGGTGGATCGCGAGAATCTCGGACTCCCTTTCGAGCAGGGGCTGGGACGCCCATCCTCGCGGTTCCGTGACATGTGACATTCCTGCCCCCTCCTGCGCGTGCGGCCGAGTGTACGACCCGGAGGAAGAGATATTGCTGCTTAAGCACATTATTGCGGGATCACATCACTCGTACGTGGACAGCGCTGTATCCTCTGCTGACCTCAAGAGCGCTGTGACGTCCGAAGATCGGTCAACCGGGCGTCGGACGCGCCGTGCCCACCGGATTCCGTCAATGGCGTGAAACAGGGATCATCGGCAGCTCGCTGGGCTGCGGGATACCCGCCGGGAGTTCGCGCACCGTCACGCCCGGCGCCGGAACGAGTGTCCACCGGGACGCCACGGTCGCCACCGCGGTCAGGATCTCCCACACGGCGAACGAGTCACCGATGCACTTGTGCTGGCCGGCCCCGAACGGGATGAACCGGTGCGCCCGGCGCTGTTCCTCCCCCTCCTCCTCCCAGCGGTCCGGATCGAAGGTCGCCGGATCGCGGAAGAGGGCGGGGTCCCGGTGCAGTGCGTAGGGGCTGTAGGCCAGTTCCGCCCCGGCCGGGATGGACACGCCGCCCAGGGTGAGCGGGGCGAGGGCCCGCCGGGTGAAGAGCAGGGGGGAGTGCAGGCGGAGCGCCTCCTGGAACACGTTGTTCGTGTACGTGAGGCGGGGGAGGTCGGCGGGGCGGACGGGGCCCGCGCCCACCACCGCGTCGACCTCTTCCTGGACGCGCCTCTCGACCTCGGGGTGTTGGCCGAGCTCGTGGAAGATCCAGGCCAGGGTGGTGGCCGAGGTTTCCGTCCCGGCGAACAGGATCGCGATGACCTCGTCCCTGACTTGCTCGGCGCTCATCGTCGCGCCCGTGTCGGCGTCCACGCTGGACAGCAGCAGGGAGAGCAGGTCGTGCCGGTCCTCCTGCCCGGCCTGCTCGACGCCGTACTGGGCGATCACCTCGTCGATGACACCGCGCAGCCGGGCGGCCGCCGCGTCGAACCTCCGGTTCGGCGGTATGGGCAACAGGTCCAAGGACTTGGGCATCACCGCACGCAGCAGCATCCCCTCCAGGACGACGGGCAGGGAGCGGTGCACCTCTGCGATCGCCTGGCCGCTCAGACCTCCCGAGAAGGTCATCTCGGCCACCGAGGACAGTGCGTACCGCCGTGTCTCCGTGAGCATCGAGACCTCCTCGCCCGCCTTCCACGAGGCGCACATCGCCTCCGCCGCCCGGCCCATCACCTCCGCGTACTCGGTGATGTGGTTGCGGTGGAAGGCGGGCTGCACCATCCGTCGCTGCTTGCGGTGGAAGTCGCCGTCGGTCGTGACGATGCCGTTGCCGAACATGGGCCGGAGCCGCTCGAAGATCCTTCCGCGCCCGAACTGCTGGGCCCGCTGCACCAGTACGGCGTGCACGTGCTCCGGACTCGTGAGCACGTGCACGGGCCAGGTGCCGATGTCGAGGCGCACGATGTCGCCGTGCTCGCGCAGCGACTCGAGGAACGCGATCGGCTGCCGCCACAGGGGCAGGGCGTGCCCCAGGAGCGGTAACCGCCCCGGGGCCGCGGGGGCGTGGACCACAGGGCCGGGCTGTTCCGTACGGGCCATGGATCCACTTCCTGTCATGCCACCGAGACCAGGTCCGGGCGGGTGTACGCGGACTCCAGCCCGGCTGCGAACCGTTCGTCGCTGTACCGTGTGCACTCGTAACGCTGCCACAGATCGGCGCCGATCATCCAGTCTTCGTAACTCCGCACGCAGCGGGTCACAGCGGCCCGGACCTCGGGGTCCAACCGTCCCTCGGCGTCGATGACTTGAAACAGCCGTCGCTCGGCCGACACGTAGTCCTCTATGCGGGCCTGGATGCGGTCCTCGACGGACCGGACCGCATCCGGAAGCGAACATCCTTCCCAGGATGAGATGAGGGACACGAGGTTGTTGTTGTCCCCGCAGGCGTGCTCCTTGGGCAGGGAGAACACGTCGTTGCCCCACGAGATGATGTCCACGGCGCTCTCGACGACCGCCTGGAACGCCGGGTGGTCGTGGACGTGCTGCGGCAGGTCGATCCCCAGTCCGGCCTCCACCATGTCCATCATGGGCAGCAGTTGGGAACTGTGCCGGCGCATGAGGATGTACTCCTGGACCGAAGGGCGCCTGCGGGCACCGCGGTTGCCCGCCTCCTGGTCCAAGGAGCGCAGCATCAATGGGACATGGGCCCGGTAGCGGGCCGCCGTCCCCGTGGACATCCCGGCGAGGATCCGGTCGCACAGGTCGATGAACCCGCGCACCAGCGGATTCCGCCGGGACGACGCCCTGTTGACCCTGCCGGTGGCCAGGTACTGGGTGATGGCGTCGATGACGGGCGGCCAGGCCGCGAGTTCACCCTTCCTGATGAGGTGGTCGTGCTGGTCGTCCAGGACGAACGACCACGCCATCCACTCGGCGAGCAGCACGACGGTTTCGTACGGCACCTCGCCGCTCACCCGTCCCGCGAGGTGTCCGCAGCCGATCGCCGTGAACTGCTCGGCGGCGTCGGCGACGAGCTCGTGGCGCAGCGCCCACGACGTCGCCTCGGAGTTGGCCCGAGCGGCCAGCGGATGCTTGGAGTTCCCGAACGGAAGGTGGAAATCGGGAACGGGGAAAGGGTCGAGCCGGGCCATTGATCCCCCCACGGAAGAGTCGGATTCGCCAATACCCGCTCAATGTACGATCGTCATGGCACGTGCGTTTTCGGAGCGACCCGCTGCTGTGGACACCGTCACGACCACACGCTCCGTGACGGTTGAATGAAACGGTCAGGAACCGCCCAGAACCCGTCCGCACACGACTACATCAGGCCACCCGTGAAGTAATTAACCCTCAGGGCGCAGCGCACTGTCAATGTAGGAAGTGAGGAGATACTGCATTCACGCTGCTATTACGTGGAGAATATCCCCGGGGGATATGCAGGCGGCATGATCCGAATGGGACGGGGGTGGCGGCGCCCGGTCGGCGCCCGCCATGGGCGTCTTCCGGCCACTTGTGGGACCGTTGGAGCGGCCGTGTCCCAACTCACATGGGTGCTCCGCCTGTTGAGTGCGGTGCTGACGTGGCGCCGGCCGGTGGCCGAAGAGCGCCGTGGCGGTACGCGGCACTCCCTACACTGCCGGGGGACGTGGCCGTCCGGGGAAGGGCGGAGAACATGATCGAGCACCATGCGGCAGACCCGGACGACGACCAGGAGACCGATGTCCTGGGTGCCTACCTCGAGGTCCTGCGGGCGCGGCTGAGCGGGGAGCGGTTCGAACTTCTCATCCGCGCCGTCCAGACCACCTGTGCCCTGCTGGCCGAGGGGCGGGAAGCCGTCCTCGAAGTGCCCGGAGACCCCGACCTCGCGCCCGAGTTGCAGCGCGAGTACCTCTCCCTCATGGCGGTGATGATCACGGGTCACCTCGACCACCGCCTCGTCGAACTGGCCGCCCCCGACGGCGGCACCGGCTGGGCGGTCGTGGACAACACCCTTCCGCGCCGGGAACCCGCCCCGGCGCCGCCGTCCCCGTGCGAAGCGGCCGAGCGGGCGTGGATCGCCCAGGAGCTCGACGGCATCGTCCGCGCCACGCAGGACACGGGGCCGGCCGGCGGCTGACGCGGGGGCGCCGACGGTCTACCGGCCGAAGGACAGGATCGCGTGGTCCACCTTCCCCGGCTCCGGGCTGTAGACGGAGCCCTTGAGCAGGAAGAGCCGTCCGCCCGCCCAGGCCACGCGCACGCTGTGGGAGAAGAAGACCGACTCGGCGCCCTTGGTGCCCTCCGGCGTCTGCAGGACCACCTGCGGCTCGCCGCCGGTCGCGGCCGGCAGCGCCGCCACCGCCGCCGACGCTCCGGCGCCGGCCTCGACGTAGACGAGGAGCTTGCCGTCCTCCACGGCCAGGGGCCACATGGCGCGCCCCGGGGGTGCGGCCGCGTGCCACCTCTCGGCGCCGGTGTCCAGGTCGACCGCGACGACCTCGTCCGTCGTGTCGACGCCGAGGGTGCTGCCGGGCTTGCCCGCGGCGAGGTAGAGCGTGCCGCCGTCGACCGCGGCCGCGTCGCAGCCGTGCAGCCCGTCCGTCCCGTCGCCCCACCCGTTGCACCGGCCCGTGACCCCGAAGGCGGGCCGGCTCTGCGAGCGGACCCTGCCGTCGGCGGTGAACACCGTGATGCCCCATGCCTTCTGCCCGGAGTTGTACGCGGCCACGACCAGCGGGTCCACGGAGTGGATACGGCCGAGGCTCCAGCCCTTGTCGTACAGGTGGTTCCACTTGGCGGCGCCCGTCGCGGGGTCGACCTCCTCGATCATGGTGCGTGGCTCGGCGGTCGCATCGTCCGGGTCGGGGCAGTTGCGGACGTTGAACAGCCGGGAGCCGCCGCCGACGGCCGCGGGGTAGCACGCGCCCGTCTTCGACGTCCCGTAGAGCTTCCTGCCGTCGGTGACCGAGAAGCCGCTCACGACGGCCGAGCGGGCCACCGCGACGGTGTCCGCGCTGATCGCCATGCCGAACTCGACGGCCGTGTCGTGGGAGTTCTCCTGCGGTACCTCCACCTTCCAGCCCGCCGTGCCCGTACGAAGGTCGATCTGCTGGAGGTGCGTGCACCGCGCGCCCTCGCCGTCACCCGACTTGATGCCGACGACCAGCTTCCCGTCCGCGGACGGGGCCTGTGGCACTCCGCACAGCGGCGTGGCGAGCGCGACCTTCCACTTCTCCCGGCCGTCGGTCACCCCATGGGCGGTGACCTCCTTGAACATCGCCCGGACCACGACGTCGCCCACCCGCCACGGACCGTACTGCCGGGCCCCGGAGCCGGGCACCGCCGTCATGTTCTCGCTCAGCCAGACCGGTGCCTCGCCCGGTTTGATCCCGGCGTTGAGGTCGGAGGTCTCCGGACCGCCGCCGGTGCCCTTGCCGTCTCCCTTGTCGACCGAGGGGGAAACCGGCGGTGCGGCCGGTTCCGATGCGTTCGCCGCGGGTGCGCGGGGCTCGTCGCGGCCGGCGCCCGACACGGCGTACAGGCAGCCGCCGATCACCAGCAGGGCCGCGACCAGCGCCGTGATCAGCAGGGCGGCCCTGCCCCGGAAGCGGCTCCCGCTCCCTCCGCCGGGCGCGGGGGGCAGTGGCGGATGCGGCACCGTGTGCGGCTGCGGCGAGGGGGACGGGTACGGGTGCGGCAGCGGCTGTGCGTACGGGTTGCCGGGAACGGGTCCTGAACCCGGCGGCGCCGTACGGTAGTCGGAGCCGTAGCCGGGCTGCACCGCGGGCGGCCGGGCGGCCGCCGCCCCCCGGTCCCCGGGCCCCTGCTGTTCACGTTCCGGCAGTTCGCCGAAGTCACGACCGGTCATGGGGCAAGTGTGGCCGGTGCGCCGGACGTTCAGGAGCTCGTTCCCGGCCGAAACGCCGGCCCGTGATCCGGACGTCAGCCGTCCCCCAGTGCTCGCCTGCCGGCCGCCGGCCTCAGCCTCCCAGCCGTTCGTGCAGGAACGCGGTGACGTCCGCCCTGGCCTTCAACGCCGGGTGGTCCTCGGGGGTTTCGCGGACCTCCAGGGTCAGCACCGCATGGGCCAGCCGGCCGAAGCCGTCGCCGTTGCCCGGGGCCGAGTCGAGCCGGACGACCTTGAACGCGTCCCCGAGCCGCGACCGCAGCGTGTCGAACCGGTCCTCGGGGGCCATCCAGTCCTCGCTGAACCGGAGCCCCATCACGCACAGGCCGCTGTCGCGGGTGCGTTCGACGACGCGCTGCAGCTCGTCCTCGGAGACGCCCGCGTCGGTCCGCCGGGCGGCGGTCACCGCGATGGGCGCCGAGGGCTGGCTCATCACCGGGGCCAGCACGGCCTCGTCCACGGCGGCGGCCAGGGCGAATCCGCCCGTGAAGCAGAGGCCGATGACACCGACCCCCGCCGCCGGAGTACGGGCCGCCAGGTCACGGGCGAGGGCCCTGAGGTAGTCGGCGACGGGCCGGCTGGCGTTCGTGGCGAAGGCCCGGAACTCCGAGGAGATGCACACGCGGGCGAAGACCGCCGCGGTCCGGGCCACGGACACCGGCTTGCCCGGCGTGCCGAACAGTGACGGCATCACGACGGTGAACCCCTCGTCCACCAGGTGCTCGGCGAGGCCGAGCACCTCGGGCGTGATGCCGGGCAGCTCCGGCAGGAGCACCACGCCGGGTCCCTCGCCCTTCTCGAAGCAGTCGTACGAGAGCCCCTCGGCGGCGAACGGAGCCCGGCGCCAGCCGGCGAGGGTGGAGGTCGGTGCGGTACCTGTCATTGCTCCTGCTTTCGGTCGGCGTCGGCAGCCGACTGTACGCCGCGTCCATGCCAAAAAACCGACCGGGCCGGAGGTGCGTCAACCACGGGCAGGGCCGGTCACCCTGCCGGGGCGGTCCACCCCGTCGGGTGAACGCGGCGCGCGCCGGACCGGGCTGCGGGCCCGGTTCCGTACGGGGGCGACCTGCGCAGGCGGGGCCCGGGCGCACGGAAAGGATCACATTCGGTGCCACCATTCCCCCGCACACAGCGGGCAAGGCTGCGAAGCCGTTCACAGGGATGAGAGGTACGCACGTGGCGCCTCAGGTGGTCGACGAAACGGCTCGGCGTCTGCCCACACGGAAGGGCTCCGGTGCCGACGGCCCCGTCGTGCCGGCACCGTCACCGGCCCCCGGATCCGCACCCGCACCGGCCGGTCCCGCGTCCGCCCCGGAGCGCATCGACACCGGACTCCTCATCGCGGCCTCGGTCCTCCTCGCGGACGCGGCCCTGACGGCCAAGCAGTCCGGTGCGGAGCTGACCGGGGCGCTGTTCAGCTGGCGGTTCGGGCTGGAGGCGCTGCGGCGGCCCGGCTGGGCCCTCGGCACGGCCCTCACCTGCGCCCAGGCGCTGACCGGTTCCACCGGCCTCGGATTCGGGGCGAACGGGGGGATGGTCGGCGAACTCGCCCGGATGGCGGGGAGCATGACGTACCGTCGCCCCGCCAAGGTGGCCATGGCCGTGGACGCCTTCGCCCTGCGCATCAAGGCCGCCGCGGCCGACCACCCCAACCTCGGCGCACCGGCCGCCCGCCGCCTGACCGACGCGATGGTGGCCGGGAACCGGCTGGAGGCGCTGCGTGCGATGCACGGGCTGGTCGAACTGCTCGGCGTGACCCGCGCCCTGACCACGGTGAGCCCCGTGATCATGGAACTGCTGGCCCTGCTCGGCATGCTCGACGAGAACCCGGTCAACGACGAGTTCTCCTGGGTGACCCTCGCCGGGGGCGTGCCGACCACCGACCCGATCCTCGGACTGCCGAGCTCCGTCCTGGGCTTCCTCAACCCCGGCCCGGGCCGCGCCGAGCGCACCGAGCCGGACCCGATCCTCGCGAAGGTGCTCGCCTCCTCCCGCAACGACATCGTCAGCTACGTCAACGACATCGGGGCCCTCGGCAACCACGGCCTCGTGCTGCTGCGCCGCGTCGCGTGCGCGGACGGCGCCGTACGGTACGTGCTCCTGCTGCCCGGCACGAGCTTCGCCCTGCTCAGCAACAGCACCCCGCAGGACCTGGTCGGCGCCTTCGACGGACTGCTGCGCACCGACACGACGTACACACGGGCCGCGAAGAAGCTGCTCCTGCGGGCCGGGGTGCCCGCCGGATCCGAGCTCATGATCGTCGGACACAGTCTGGGCGGGATGACCGCGATGAACCTCGCGAGCGACGTGGAGGTGTCCTCGACCTACCGGGTCACGCACGTGATCGCGATCGGGTCCCCGATCGACGGCAAGCGGCCCGCCGACCACACCACGCAGGTGGTCAGCCTCGTCAACAAGCACGACGTGATCCCGGGGCTCGACGGCCGCGGCCCGGCCGCGCCCCATCACATCCCCGAGAGCTGGGTCGAACTGGCCTGGCTGGACGAGTCGTACGACTACCCGCTGTCGCACGCCCCGCAGGCGTACTCCGACGCGCTGCGCGGCGGACTCGCCCCCTACCGGGAACAGGTCAACAAGCTCATCAGCGCCTACGACGGCGAAGTCGTCGGCAACCAGCCGTACATGCTGCGCGACAAGTGACCACCAGGGACCACAAGGGAGACCGACCGATGACCTCTGCCGAGAGCCCGGCCACCACGCCGCGACGCCCCGCGACGGCCTGGCCCCTGGAGAACGCCGTGTTCAGCGCGGTGATGGCCGCCCAGCGCCTGCCATGGGTGGACGCCCCGGCCCGCGCCCTCGGACTGGACGCGCTGACCCGGGACGGGGTGACGCGCCGGCTGCTGGCCTTCCTGCGGCGCACCCGCTCCGGGCGGCCGGTGCGGCTGAGCACCCCGTTCGGCTCGTTCCTCGTGCCGCTGGCGGGCCCGGACGCCGCGGGTCTGCTGGCCCGCGCCGACGAGGCCGGGGCGCTCGCGCCCGCGGTCGGCCTCACCCCCGGCGGACAGCGGTACGGGCTGTCGCCGCACGTGCCGCTGCCGCGCGAGGCGGCCGTGCCCGCGGCGGAACTGGGCGCCCTGCTGTCCGAGGACGTCGACCGGGTGATCGAGGGCCGGCGCGGGGACGGCACGCTGGAGTGGCGCGACTGGCGGCGCGGCATGCAGCGGCTGGGCCGGCGCGTGGTCGCGGGCGCCGCCGCGGTCGAGGACACACTGCTCAGCGAGGTGCTCACGGCGGCCACGGAGGCCGCGGACGGCAGGGCCTACGACGGCCGCGCCGACGCACTGCGGCGCCGGCTGGAACCGTACCTGGCGGACCCGGACCCCGACTGCCTCGCCGGCCGGCTGACGGGCCGGGGGCCGGGGGGCAGGGGAACGGATCCCGGGACCGCCCTGCCGGCCGTCGCGCACGCGCTCGCGCTGGTCTCCGAGGCCGCCGCCGGGACCGTGCTCCAGGCGCTGGCCCTGCTCGCCGTGGGCGCCGCCGCGTCCCCGGAGGCGGCCGTCGGCGAGGCGCTGCGCCGCTGGCCGCCGGTGGCCGCGGCCGTGTACCCCGTACGGGAGGACTTCACCTGGCAGGACCTGGCCGTCCGGGCCGGCACCGAGATCCTGCGGGTGCCCGGCTGGCTGCGGGGTCTCGACGGCGAACCCCACCCGGAAGCGGGGCCTTCGGGCCCGTCGGCGACGGCGGCGACGTCGGGGATGCCGCCGCTGTGCGGGGCCCCGACGGGTTGCGCGGCATCGCGGTTCGCGGCGCTCGTCGCCGAGCACGTCGTACGCGTCGTCACCGAATCGGTCCGGCCGGTGGTGATCTCCCCGCAGTTCACCGCGGACCGGCTGCCCGACGCGCTCGACCCGCGGACCCTGGTCGTGGCGCTGGAGGACCTCGCCGCCCGGCCGGGCGACGGACGGGTGACGGTCGGCAAGGCGACGGCCGTGCCGGTCTCGGCGTTCGGCTACGCCCCGGCGGCGTACGGGGCGCTGGCGCACGCCAGCGCCGACCGGCTGGAGCGGCACGCGGAGAGCCTCGCGGCCTGCGCCGCGAACAGCGGCTGGAACGCCGACGAGGAGGGGGAGCGGTTCCGGATGGTCCTGCTGGGCCACGCGGAGCGGTGCGCCACGGCCGCCGACGGTGTACGGCGGGCAGCGAAGCGGCTGTCGGACTGAGCGGAGGAGTACGTGCACGTTTCGGCAGCGCATACCGGACCGGCGCCCGCCCCGGATCCGGCGCCCGCCCCGGATCCGGCGCCCGCCCCGGATCCGGCGCCCGCCCCGGATCCGGTGCTCGCCCCGGCGGCATCCGCTCCGGCCCCGGGGCCCGGCCCGGGGCCCCTCCCGGCATCCGCGCCCGCGGCCGGCAGGGCCGCGGCACTCGCCGGGCTCGGGGCGTACGTGCCCCCGCGCGTCCTCACCAACGCCGAGCTGTGCGGGCAGCGGCCCATCGGCGACGAGTGGATCCGCGAGCGCATCGGTGTGGCGAGCCGGCGGATCGCGGACGGGGAGGCCACCGTCGACCTGGCGGTACGGGCCGGCCGCCACGCGCTCACGGCAGCCGGGGTGGACTCCGTCGACGCGGTGGTGCTGACCACCATCTCCCCGGACCGGCTCCTGCCGGCCGGGGCCCCGGAGGTCGCGGCGCGCCTCGGACTGGGCACGGTACCGGCGTTCGACCTGGCGTCGGGCTGCAGCGGGTTCCTGTACGGCCTGGGCGTGGCGACCTCGATGATCACCGGCGGGGCCTTCGGGCGCGTCCTGCTGGTCGCCTCGGACGTGTTCAGCGCGTTCCTCGATCCACAGGACTGGCTGATGTCGGCCATCTTCGGCGACGGGGCGGGCGCGGTGGTGCTGCACGCCGCCGAAGCCGGCGCGCCCGGCGCCTTCGGGCCCTTCGACCTGGGCAGCGACGGCGCGCAGGCCGATCTGCTGGAGGTGCCCGGCGGTGGTGCGCGGGCCAGGAAGCGGCAACTGGCCGAGCCGGGGGCGGAGTTCTCCCCGTACTTCCGGATGGACGGGCCCGTCGTGCGCAAGCAGGCCGTGGTCGGGATGTGCGATTCCGTCACCCGGGCCCTGCACCGGGCCGGCTGGCGGCCGGCGGACCTGGACGTGCTGGTCGCCCACCAGGCCAACCAGCGCATCCTGGACGGGCTCACCGCCGAGCTGGGCCTGCCGCCGGGCCGGGTGCTGTCGCACATCGAGACGTACGGGAACGCCGCGGCGGCCTCGGTGCCCGTGTTGCTCGCCCAGGCGGCGGCCGCGGGGACACTGTCGCCGGGCCTGCGGGTGGCGCTCACCGCGTACGGTGCGGGGCTGGCCTGGGGGTCGACCACCCTGGTCTGGCCCGAGGTGCGGGCGGTGGCCGAGGGCGGGTGAGCCCCGGCCCCCTCCCCGGGCGGCGGGGCTCACCAGAACGGCGTGTCCCGCCGGCGCCGTTCCCGGTCCACCAGGGCCTGTACGGCGGCCTGCGACTCGGCGCACAGCAGCCGGGCCGCGGCGGCCCGGGCGGCGTAGGACGCGGGTCGCGGCGGGGCGGGGATCGGCTCGCCGACGGTGACGAGCCACTTGGAGGGCAGCGGGAAGAGCGTGGTGACCGGGAAGCACGGGAGGTCCAGGAGGCGTGCCAGCGCCGGAATCTCGCCGAACCGGGGGCAGGCCTCCTCGGCGCCGATGACCGACAGCGGCACCACGGGGGCGCCCGCCCGAACGGCCGTCACCGCGAATCCGGGGCTGAACGGCCGGAGCCGATAGCGCTCCCGGAACGGCTTTTCCAGGCCGGAAATGCCCTCGGGAAACACTCCGACGAGTTCCCCGGCGGCCAGGTGTTCCCATCCCAGCGTCGGATCGAGCGGAATGGCGCCTTTCCTGCGGGCGTACGAGCCGATGACCGGGAAGCGGAACACCAGGGGCGCCGCGGGTACGCACAGGGCCCGCGGAAGTCCGCGCGCGAAGACCTTCTGCAGGACGAATGCGTCGAGCCCCCATGCGCCCGAGTGGTTGGCGACGACGACCGCGGGGCCCTCGGCCGGAATGTTCTCCAGACCGGTCACCTCCAGCCGGAAGTAGTCGTCCACGAGCCAGTCGAGGAAGCGGTCCCACGCCTTCTCCCCGGCCTTGCCGAGCGCCTCCTTCGCATACCTGAGTTCAGCGCCGGCCATCTCGATCACATCGGTCACATCCGCCGTGCTTTCCGACACGAATGGTCCCCACTCTCACGTTTCGAATCATCAACAGGCCCATTGCGGACGAGTTTTGAGTAAATCCCCGGCCGTGGTACCTATTTGAGCACGAGAGATCGCCGTACCCGTCCACTCGGCCGCAATGGCACCGATACCGCACACGAGAGCTGACGTGACTACTTCTGCGCCGGAATCCGTCCTCGACCTGATCAGTGAACTGCTCGTCGAGAGGTTCGAAGTCCCCTCCGAAGAGGTACGGGGGAGTGCGCCCCTGCGCGACCTGCTGACCGATTCGCTCATGATCGTCGAAATGGCCATCGCCGTTCACGAGACGCTGGGCGTCAAGGTCGACGAGGAAGAACTCCGCACGGCCACCCTCGCCGGGCTCGCCGCATCCGTCGAGGAACGGCGGACGGGCCGTTGACCAGACGCCCCGAGGCCGTGGTGACGGGGCTGGGCCTGGTCACTCCGGCCGGGTGCGACCGGGACGGCACGTGGACGGCGGTCCGCGCCGGGCGCTCCACCGCCGCCCCCGACCCCCTGCTGCACGGTCTGCCCGTCTCCCTCACCTGCCGGGTACCGGAACCGGACCACCCCGTCCTGCACCTGCGCGGCTCGGTGCACCTCGACCCGGTCGACCGGTTCGGCCTGGTGGCCACGGCCCAGGCCCTCGATCACGCCGGACTCGACCCCCGGGAGTGGGACGGCGGCCGCGTCGCCGTCGTCACCGGCGGCGCCACCGGCGGCGTCGTCACCCAGGACAAGGCGCTCGCCCGGCTCGGGGAGCGGGGGCCGGAGTTCGTGTCCCCGTACTTCCTCCCGGGCTACCTCATCAACATGACCTGCGCCAACATCGCACTGCGCTTCGGCGTGACCGGCCCCGCCCTGGCCACCTCCACGGCCTGCGCCTCGGGCACCACGGCCCTCGGTCTCGCCAGGGACCTGCTGGCGGGCGGGCAGTGCGACATCGCCCTCGTCTGCGGAGCCGAGGCGGCCGTCACCCGGCTGATGGTGGCCGGGTTCTCGCAGCTGGGCGCCCTGTCGAACACCGGATCGCGGCCCTTCGACGCCCACCGCGACGGCTTCGTCGTCGCCGAGGGTGCGGGGGCCATGGTTCTGGAGCGCCCCGAACACGCCGCCGCGCGCGCGGCCCGGCCGCTCGCCCGGCTCATCGGCTACGCCGCCACGACCGACGCACACCACCTCGTGGCCCCGCACCCCGAGGGCCGCGGCGCCGAGCAGGCCGTCCGCGCAGCCCTCGCGGACGCGGGCGTCGGCCCCGACGACGTCGGACACGTCAACGCGCACGGCACCTCTACCCGGCAGAACGACGGCATCGAGGCCGCCGTCCTGGCCCGCGTCTTTCCCCGGCGGCCGCCCGTCACCTCGGCCAAGGGCGCCCTCGGGCACACGCTCGGGGCCTCCGGCGTCATCGAGGCGGCCCTGACGGTCATGGCGCTGGCCGAGGACACCGTGCCGCCCACGGCCGGGCTGACCGAGCCCGACACCGCGATGGACATCGACGTGGTCAGCGGCACGGCCAGGAGGCACTCCGGTCAGGTCGCCGTCAGCAACTCGTTCGGGTTCGGCGGACACAACGCCGTGGCGGTGCTCGCACGCCCCTGACCACGCCGGGAAGCGGTCCCGGGCCCGCCGGGCGACCATGGGTGGTGTGCAGGAAGCACAGCTGAGGGCCTCCCTCGCCGGGCGGTCGCACGGAGCCGGCCACGGCACCCCGGGAGGCACCGGTGGTACGGGGGCGGGTGCGCGATGACCGAGCAGACACCGATCGAGGACCTGATCAGCGGCGCCGCCCAGGACGCCGGCGGGTGGCTCGGCTCGCTGCCCGTGGCGCAGCTGGCCACCGGCGCCGACGGGACGATCGTGCGCTGGAACCGCGCCGCGCAGGAGCTGCTCGGCTACACCCCGCCGCAGATCGTCGGCCGGCACATCGCCGACCTGCTGCACCCGGGAGCCGACCGCAGCCTCGGCCGCGCCCTGTGGGAGACCGCCGTCACCGGCCGCGGGGTGATGGGCACCGTCACCGCATGGCACCAGGACGGGCACCCGCTGGAGCTGGAGATCTGGGCCTGCCCGGTGCCCGGCCGGCGCCACGGCGCCTCCGCGGTCCTGGTCTTCGCCGCCGAGGCGCACGCGGCCCGCCGGATCCGCGGTTCGTCGGCCGTCTGGGACGGCCTGTTCGCCCGCTCGCCCGTCGGCATCGCCATCCTCGACACGCAGCTGCGGTTCCTCCAGGTCAACCCGGCCCTGGAGGAGATGAACGGCCTCTCGGAGTCGGCTCACGTCGGACGGCGGCTCGTGGAGGTGCTGCCGGAGGTGAACGCGGAGGACATGGAGGACGCGATGCGGCAGGTCCTTGCCACCGGGGAGCCGGTACTGGACCGCCGGCGCAGGGGCCGCACCCCCGCCGACCCCTCCCGGGACCGGTTCTGGTCCTGCTCGTACGTCCGGGTGGAGGACCCCGGCGGCCGCCCGATCGGGGTGATCGCCTCGCTGCTCGACATCACCGATCAGCAGCGCGACCACATCGAGGCGGAGGCGGGCCGCCGCAGGCTGGCGCTGCTCAGCGAGGCCAGCGTCCGCATCGGTGCCAGCCTGGAGCTGGAACGGACCGCGCAGGAGCTGGCCGACCTTGCGGTCCCGCAGCTCGCCGACGCCGCCACCGTGGACGTACTGGACACCCTCGCCCGCGGTGACGAACCCGGCCCGGGCCTGGCCGGGGGCGTGGCCCTGCGGCGCCTGGGCAAGGCCCCGCTGACGGGCTCCGCGGTGATCGGCGTCCTCGCCCCGCTGGGCAGGACCCTCACGTTCCCCTCGGCCGCCCCCTACACCCAGGCCCTCGCCGCCCGGCGGCCCTTCCTGCTCGCCCGCCTCGACGAGCAGGCCGTCGCCTCCGCCGCCCGCCACACGAGCAGACCCGGGCAGATCCTGAACCTGGGGGTGCACTCGTTCATGATGGCGCCGCTGGTCGCGCGGGACCTCGTCCTCGGCGTCGCCACCTTCTACCGCACCGGACCCGCCGGCCCGTTCGGGCCCGACGACGTCACGCTCGCCGGGGAGCTCGCGGCCCGCGCCGCCGTCAGCATCGACAACGCGCGCCTCTACCACCGCGAGCACGAGACCGCCGTCATCCTCCAGCGCAGCATGCTGCCCCAGCACATCACCCCGCCGTCCGGCGTCGAAGTCGCCCACCGGTACCTGCCCGCCGGCGACGTCAACGAGATCGGCGGCGACTGGTACGACGTCCTGCAACTCCCCGGGGGCAAGGCCGCCCTCCTCATCGGCGACGTCATGGGCCACGGCATCGCGGCCGCGGCGGTCATGGGACGGCTCTCCGCCAGCGTCCGCGCCCTCGCCCGGCTCGACCTCGCCCCGGAGGCGCTGATGCGGCAGCTGGAGGCGACCCTCGAAGACCTCGCCGAACCGATGATCGCCACCTTCCTGTACGCCGTGATCGACCCCCGGACCGGTCAGTGCCGCATCACACGCGCCGGACACCCGCCGCCGGCGGCCGTCGCCCCGGACGGCACGGTCCGCCTCCTCGACCTGCCGCCCGGCACCCCCCTGGGCGTGGGCGGAACGGTCTTCTCCACCACCGACCTGACCCTGCCGCCGGGCAGCCTCCTGGTCATGTACACCGACGGCCTCGTCGAGGCCCGCGGAAGCGACATCGACGAGCGGCTCGCGGAACTGACCCGCCTGCTCACCGAACCCCAGCACTCGCTGGACCATCTGTGCGACTCGCTGATCAGCCACCTCGTCCCGGCCTCCGCCGACGACGACATCGCCCTGCTCGTCGCCCGCGTCGGCACCACCCCCCACACCCACCCGCCTGCGTAGAGCGGCCGGGCAGGATGGGGGCATGGAGTTCACCGAACTGGAGCAACGGGCCCGCGCGCTCGCGGCGCCGGGCACCCGCCGGATCCTCGGCATCGCGGGGCCGCCCGGTGCCGGCAAGTCGACCCTGGCCGCACGCCTCGCCGGGGCGCTCGGACCCGAACTGGCCGTCGTCGTGCCGATGGACGGCTTCCACCTCTCCCAGGCCGAACTGGAGCGGCTGGGCCGGGCCGGCCGCAAGGGCGCCCCGGACACCTTCGACGCAGCCGGATACGCGGCCCTGCTGGTTCGGCTGCGCACCCCCGGGCCCGCCGCGGTCTACGCCCCGGCCTTCGACCGGGCGCTGGAGGAGCCGGTCGCCGGCAGCGTCCCCGTCGGCCGCGCGGTGCCCCTGGTGATCACCGAGGGCAACTACCTGCTGCACGACGCGGGGGAGTGGGCGGCGGTGCGTCCGCTCCTGGACGAGGTCTGGTTCCTGGCGCCCGACGACGCCCTGCGCGTACGGCGGCTGGTGGACCGGCACGTGCGCCACGGGAAGGCACCGGCCCGTGCCGAGGAGTGGGTGGCGCGCTCCGACGAGCGCAACGCACGGCTGATCGCCGCGGGCCGGATGCGGGCGGACCTGGTCGTGGAATAGGGGCGTACGCGGCGGAAAGGGGGGCGCGCAGCGGAGCAGATGCGCCATTTCCCGAAAGATTTCCGTCGATAGCCGTGCACAATCGGGCGGCTTTTCCGATGGGGTGGTGTTGGGGGAGCGGCCGGTCCGTCCGGCCGCTGGAGGTGGGGGCAGACACTCCCGTTCCGTTCACTTCACCGGAAGGCTTCCCGCCGACGTGAATCGAGTCCAGACCGTCACTCCCGTGCTGATACTCCTCGCCTTCGATGCCGTCAGGAGACACCCACGCCGCCCGCATGGAGGAGCGCATGAGTGAGGGCGAGTTCGACCCGTCCGGTGACCGGGCGGTCTCCAGCGAGCTGGTCGGCGTGCTGCCGGTCGAGTTCAGCGCGTTCCACTCCCAGCACCACCGCGCCTATCTGCGCTACGCACACCTGCAACTGGGCTCCCGCGAGGACGCCGAGGACGTCGTCGACGACGTGTTCACCTTCCTGCTGAAGGTGTGGTGCCAGGCGCTGAAGGAGGCGAGCCTGCACGGCTTCGCCTGGGCGGTGCTGCGCGAACACGTCGCACGCAGACTGGCGCTCCTCGGCCGGCCCGGGGCGATGGTCGAGACGGCCTCGTTCGCCGCGCTGCGCCGCGCGTCCCGCAGGCGCATGGAACTGCTGGAGTCCAAGCTCGGCCTGTACGCGGCGATCGCCTGTCTGCCCGAACGGCACTACGACGTGGTGCTGCTGGCCTTCCTGCTGGGCTACGACAACGGCACCGTCGGCCGGACGATGGGGATCTCCCCCGCCGCGGTCCGTTCGCACATTCGAGGCGCAAACCGAATCCTGTCCCAGAAACTCGGGACGGACTGGGCTCCCGGAGAGGAGAAGGGCCAGTGAGCGACATGACGGCCGACCGCGGCTCCGTGACGGGGGAGGAGGGGGTGGAGCTGACGGCGGCACTGGAGCAGGCCCGGGTCCTGGTCGAGGAGTACGCCGGCTACGACGAGGACGCCGCCCGGCGGCGCATCGCCCGCCGGATCGCCGCAGACCGGACCCGCCCGGCGACGGGAGCCCCCGCTCGCGGCGCCTTCCCGGCGCCCGCGTCCCTCGCCGGACGCCCGCGCCCGCCCGCGCCCGTGCCCACCCCGGCGGACGACCTCGTGCTCGACGCCGCCTGCCACGTACGGGCCGCGCGGGCACTGGACGACCTGGCCTGGTCCCTGGCGGAGAGCCGCCCCTTCGCCGAGCTCGCGCTGACCGCCGGAACCTGGCCGCACGGAGCCGAACCCGCGCTGCTGTTCGGCTGCCTGCTGCACCTCGCGGACCGGATGGAGGGCGCGCAGTTCTGGTTCCAGTACGCGGCCGGAGCCGGTTCGCAGACCGCGGCGCGCCTGCTGCACCTCCACCACCTCGCACGCGCCGAGGTGCGCACCGCCCGGCACTGGAAGGCGCTGGCCGGGGCGCTGCCCCCGGACGAGGGCCTGCCGCTGCTGCCGGAGGTCCCGGAGAACCTGGAGGAGGCCCTCGGAGCCTCGGTCATCTGGACCTCGCCGCCGATCAGCACTCAGGACCTCACCGCCCTCACGGCGGTCCGGGGCCGTGGCGGGCGGCCCCCGTACCGGCTGCCCGCCCGGCTGCGGCGGGCCGTGACGGCCTGCAGCTGGAGCGACGACCCTGACCTGGGGCAGGTGTTCCTCCCCGGCCCGCATGTGGCGGTCGCGGTGGGCCGGCACGCGCGGCTGAACCTGCCGCACCTGATGGACGAGGCGAACGCCGGTGCGCTCGAAGCGCTCAGGCGGCCGAAGCCGGTCCGGGCCGGACGCGGGACGTCCCGTGCGCGGCCGGCTCCCGTCGCGATGGAGGCCGTCCACCGGGCGCTGCGCGTCCTGGAGGTCGTCCACCGGTACTCGGGCGGTGTGAGCCTCGCCCAGATCGCCCGCGAGACCCGGCTGCCGCAACTCGTCCTGGCCCGGGTGACGGAGCAACTGGTACGGGCGAACCTGGCGGCTCCGGCCGGCCCCGGCGCGTACGTCGCCGGCCGGGCGCTCTTACTGACCGGGGCGGCGTCCGGCGACGGGCGCGGACACCTGCGCGAAACCCTCGCCTGGGTGCGGGACGCGGTCGGCGCCGCCGTCTACGTGGCCCGTTACACCGACGGCGAGGTGTGCATCACCCAGTACGCCGACGGCCCGGCGACCCCGCTCGTGGACGAATGGGTCGACTTCCGGGCCGCCGCGCACGCCTCGGCGGTCGGCAAGGCCCTGCTCGCCCAGCTCGGTCCCGACGGCCGCAGGGACCACCTGTCCCGGCACCGGCCGGCGCGGTTCACCGCACACACCATCACCCGGCAGGACGACCTCGTGCGGCAGCTCGACGCCCGCCGCCCGGGCGCACCGTTGCTGGACCTCCAGGAGTACGCGATGGGCACGGTCTGCGCGGCCGTCCCGATCACCTCGGGCCCCGACGCCGAATGCCTGGCCCTGTCGATCCCGGCCCCGGGCCCGCAACGCCTGGTGCAGGCCGCCCGGATCCTGCGCAGCGAGGCCGCGGCGGTCCTGCTCGCGCTGATCGTGGCCGGCAGCGCCCCCGGCACGGGCCGGCCGGAGCCGCAAGGGGCGGAGGGGGCGGGCGCGGAGGGGGCGGGCGCACCGGACGGCATCCTGATCACCGCCCCGTAGGGGCACCCGGGCCCGCGGCCGGGTGGCGGGCCGCGGGCGTCACCCGACCGCGTCGTCCCGCTGGCACCACGGCCCGGCGGGCGGCTTGCTGGAGGAATGACACAGGGAGCACCCGGGACGACGTCCCCGGCACATGACCTGAGCACCCCCAAGGCCGCAGGGCTGGCCGGGGTGGTCTTCGCCGTCCTGCTCGCGGCGGCGATGGTGCTCGCACGGATCTCACTGCCCGAGGGGGCCGGCGGCGAGGAGGTGGCGCTGGCCCCGGGCCGCCGCGGCGAGCTGACCACGGCCGTGGAGCTCATCCCCTTCGCGGGCATCGCCTTCCTGTGGTTCATGGGCGCGCTGCGCCAGCACACCGGCGACGCCGAGGACCGGTTCATCGCCACGGTGTTCCTGGGCAGCGGACTGGTCTTCGTCGCCTGCCTCTTCGGCGCCGTCGCCGCCGCCGCAACCGTGCTCGACGCGGACGACCCCACGGGCTTCGGCCGGCATTTCGCCTACACGCTGCTCACGACGTACGGCATGCGGATGGCCGCCGTCTTCGTCCTCGCCACCTCGACCCTCGGGCGCAAGCTCGGAGTCCTCCCCAGACCGCTGGTGCTGATCGGGACCGTGGCCGGCCTGGTCCTGCTGGTGGTGGGCTCCACCCTGCCCTGGTCCGAGCTGGTCTTCCCGGCCTGGGCCCTGCTGATCAGCCTGTACATCCTGCGCACCGCCCGCCGCAACCGGTGATCCGCGCCCGCCGCAACCCTGATCCGCCAGGTCGTCACCCCGATGGCCGCGCCGGACGGGCCCTGCGGCTCCGATGGCCGCACGCTGGCCGGTGAGTCGGAGGGGCCAACGAAAGGACTGGACCTTGCTGAGGCTTGTCGTCGATCTCAACCGGTGCCAGGGGTACGCCCAATGCGCCTTCCTCGCACCCGACGTCTTCGCGATGCACGGAGACGAAGGCCTGCTCTACGACCCGCAGGCGCAGGACGCCCATCGCGCGCGTGTCGCCCAGGCCGTCGCCGCCTGCCCCGTACAGGCGATCCTCGTGGACGAACTGGACATGGCCGCGACCGCGCCCGCCACCGCGCCCGCCACCGGGGAGGAGTCCGATGGCTGACGCAGCCCTGGACCGCCTCAAGGCGGACGGCCGGATCGTCGTCGTCGGTGCCTCGCTCGCCGGACTGCGTGGCGCCGAGACCCTGCGCGACAAGGGGTTCAAGGGCTCGCTGACCATGATCGGCGACGAGCCCCACGAGCCGTACGACCGCCCGCCCCTGTCGAAGCAGGCCCTGCTCGGCATGGGCACCGCAGAAGGCACGGCGCTGCCCCGCCGCCGCGACATCGACGCCGAGTGGCGCCTCGGCGTACCGGCCGCAGGCCTCGACATGGCGGCCCGGCGGGTCAGGCTCGCCGACGGCGACGAGGTGCCCTACGACCGGCTGCTGATCGCCACCGGTGTACGGGCCCGGCCGTGGCCCAACCCGGCCGAGGCCGAGCTCGACGGCGTGTTCGTGCTGCGGACCCGCGACGACGGCGCGGCCCTGGCCCGCCGGCTCGACGCGGGCCCCCGCCGGGTCCTGGTCATCGGCGCCGGGTTCACCGGCTCCGAGATCGCCTCCGCCTGCCGCGAGCGCGGACTGGAGGTCACCGTCGCCGAGCGCGGCGACGCCCCCCTCGTCGGCGCCCTCGGCGGGGTCATCGGGGCGGTCGCCGCCGAACTCCACCGGGAGAACGGCGTCGACCTGCGCACCGGGGTCATGGTCACCGCCCTGGAGGGCGACGCCACCGGACGGGTGCGCGCCGCGCACTTCTCCGACGACACCAGCCTGGAGTGCGACGTCGTGGTCGTCTCGCTCGGCGCCCAGCGCAACACCGAGTGGCTGTACGGATCCGGACTCGGCGCCGGCCCCCGCGGCATCGCCTGCGACGCCGGCTGCCGGGCCTTCGACATCCGAGGCATCGTCACCGACGACATCTTCGTGGCGGGTGACGTGGCCCGTTCCCCGCACCCGCTGTTCGGCTACCAGTTCCTGTCGCTGGAGCACTGGGGCAACGCCGTCTCCCAGGCGGAGACCGCAGCCCACAACATGCTCAGCGAGAGCACCGAGCGCCGGCCGCACATCTGGGTCCCGGCCTTCTGGTCCTCCCAGTTCGGGGTGAGCATCAAGTCGGTGGGCGTGCCCTCGATGGGCACCGAGATCATGATCACCCAGGGCTCGCGCGCCGAGCGCCGTTTCACCGGCGTCTACGGCTACCAGGGCCGCGTCATCGGGGCGGTCACCTTCGACAACTCGCGCTGGCTCCAGTTCTATCAGCAGCAGATCGAGGCCACGGCCCCCTTCCCGCCGCCGTTCCCCACGGTGGACCGGCGCCCCGAAGGACAGAAGCCGCTCCCCGCGGACTTCCCGGACCCGTCCGTGCCCACGCACGGCCCGACCGTCACCCTCAGCGGATATTCGCCGGCCGACCGGCGGATGACCTTCACCCCCGCCGGGCACTGACCCGCCCGCCCTCCGGAGGACCCGGCATGAAGCAAGGCATCCTGACCGACATCCTCGACTACTCGAACCGCGCGAACCCGTACCCGCTGTATGCGGAGCTGCGCAAGACCCCGGTCTTCCACGACGGGGAAGGCCCGTACGTCATCAGCACGTACCACGACATCCAGAGCCTGCTGCACGACCCGCGGCTCAGCTCCGACGCCCGCAACCTGGCCGCCACGGCGGGGGATCCGCTGACCGAGGGCGAGGACGAGGGGGCCGCGGCACTGCCGCCGAGCTTCCTCAAGCTGGACCCGCCGGAGCACGACCGGCTGCGCCGGATGACCAACCGCCCCTTCGGGCCGCCGCACTCCCCGCACCGCATCGACGGGATGCGCGACGACCTGCACGGCATCGTCACCGGGCTCATCGACAACCTCGGCGACCCCGGGGAGATCGACCTGGTCGACCAGTTCTCGTACCCGTTCCCCGTCACCATGATCTGCCGGCTGCTCGGAGTGCCGCGCGAGGACGAGGCACGCTTCCACGTCTGGGCCGACACCCTGGCCGCGAGCCTGGACCCGGATCCCGACGCCGACCCGGCGGAGCGGGACAGGACCACCCACGACGCCCGGATGGAACTCGGCATGTACCTGGCCGGGCTGATCGAGGAGCGGCGCAAGAACCCCGGCGACGACATGCTCTCCCAACTGGCCGTCGGGCACGGCCAGGACGAGACGATGAGCACGATGGAACTGCTCAGCACCGCCGCCCTGCTGCTCATCGCGGGCCACGAGACGACCGTCAACCTCATCACGAACGGGATGCTCACCCTGCTGCGCAACCCGGACGTCCTCCGGCAGCTGCGCGAGACGCCCGGGCTCGCCGTGCCCATGGTGGAGGAACTGCTGCGGTTCGAGCCGCCGGTGCAGCTGCTGCCCCAGCGCACCCCGCTCGTCGACATCGAGGTCCGCGGGGTCACCATCCCCAAGGGCTCCTCGATGTGGCTGGTCCTCGCCTCGGGCAACCGGGACCCGGACCGCTTCGAGAACCCGGACCGGTTCGACCCGTACCGCAAGGACGTCCAGCACCTGGGCCTCGGCAGCGGCATCCACAGCTGCTTCGGCGCCCCGCTGGCCCGCCTGGAGGCGCAGCTCGCGCTGAGCGAACTCGCCCGCCGCCTGGAGAACCCGCGCCTGATCGAGGACCCGCCGCCCTACCGGCAGAACGCGGTCCTGCGCGGCCCGCGGCACCTGCGCATCACCTGCGACGGGATCCGGCCCAGCTGACCGGGCGCGCCGCTGCCGGCCATCCGCGCGCGGGCGGCCGGCAGCGGCGTACCGGCTAGGAGAGCTTGCCGTCGTAGTCCGGCAGCTTGAAGGTGCGCTCCGCGTGACCGCCGACCAGGTCGCTGTTGTTGTTCCCGATGTTGGCGATGATCGTGTAGCCGCGGGACTCGATCTCCGCGCGCTTGCCCGTCTTGTACGCGCTCACCTCGTCGAAGAGGGCGGGCAGGTCACGGACGTACAGGCCCGTGACGGGGTAGCCGACCGCCTTGAGGTTGTGCTCGGTGAGGGACTGGATGATCCCGGGGCGGGCGGTGACGAAGAAGATGGCGACGCCGTGGTCGTTGGCGTACCGGGTCAGGTCGCGGACCTCGGAGATCGCGGGGGTCGGGAAGGTCCAGAACCAGTGGAAGTCCGTCTCCAGCGAGGAGTTGTCGATGTCCAGCACGATCGCGGGCTTCTCGCCGGCCGGCGCCTGGGCGATGCGCTGCTCGACGTACGGGCGCGCCTCGGCCATGACGGCGGCCACGTCACGCTTCCACGTGCCGTAGTCGACTCCGCGGATGAGCGCGTTTCCGCCGGGGGCGGAGGAGGTGGCCGCGGCCGGGGCGGCCGCCGGAGCCGGAACCGGAGCGGGGGCGGCCTGGGCCGAGGCGGACGGGGCCAGCATCAGGACGACGGTGGCCGCGGCCGTGCCGGTCGCGGTGGCGAGCAGGCGGACGCGGGCGCGGGTGCTGCGCATGTGGGGGCGCTCCTCAGTGGCTGAAATTTGGCATGTACGGAGCCAGAATCGGCAAGATCGCAGCCCATGTCTACTGGTCGGTAGTTAATTTCAGGTGGCCGTCCAGCCACCATCGAGGGGGAGCGAGGTACCCGTGAGGTAGCCGGCGTGCGCTCCGCACAGCCACACGGCGGCCGCCGCGACCTCCTCCGGCTCGATCAGGCGCTTGATCGCGGAGCGGGTGAGCAGCACCTGCGACAGCACCTCGCCGGGGCTGATGCCGTGTGCGGCGGCCTGCTGCCCGACCTGGGCCTCGACGAGCGGGGTACGGACGTAGCCGGGGCTGATGCAGTTGCTGGTCACCCCGTACGGGGCGCCCTCGACGGCGGTGACCTTGCTCAGCCCCTCCAGCCCGTGCTTGGCGGCGACGTAGGCGGACTTGTAGGCACTGGCGCGCAGCCCGTGGGCGCTGGAGATGTTGACCACGCGGCCCCAGCCGCCGGCGTACATGTGCGGAAGCACGTGCCGCAGCAGCAGGAACGGCGCGGTCACCATCACCTGCTGGATCAGCGCGAAGCGCTCGGGCGGGAACTCGGTGAGGGGGGCGACGTGTTGCAGGCCGGCGCTGTTGACCAGGATGTCCACGGCCCTCGGCAGCCGCTCGATCGCGGCGGGGTCCGCCAGGTCGGCCACGTGTGCCCGCCCGCCGACCAGCTCCGCGACGGCCTCGGCCGACTCCTCGCCGATGTCGACCACGTGCACGCTCGCTCCCGCCTCGGCCAGGGCGATGGCGCAGGCCCGCCCGATGCCGCTGCCGCCGCCGGTCACCAGCGCGACGCGCTCCCGCAGGAAAGGAAGTTGGCTCGTCATGGCTGAACAGTAGGGAGCGCGACGGGCCGCGCCCATGGCGGCGCCCACCACACTCGGGACCGCCACCGTGGCGGGCACCGCCATGCCCGCCCGCCATGCCCACCCGCCGCGGGCGCCCGCGGCGGGCGGGTGCTTCAACGCCGCTGCGCGGAGAGGAAATCGAGCAGGGTGGCGCTCGCGTCCAGCGCGGTGCTCACGGATCCGAACCCCGCGGGCGGAGGCATCGTCGAACCCGGCCAGGTGTGCCCCGCCCCCTGCATCAGCAGCAGCCGTACGGTCGCCCCCGCGGGCCCCGGCGGCCAGGTGACGCCGTCGTAGCCGGGCCCGGCCTCCTCGACCGGGGCTCCGGCGCCGCCCGCGGCGGCGAACGCCTCCGCGCTCGCCCGCGCGGACATCGTCGCGGTGACGGGCTCCTCCCCGGGAGCGGCCGGACCCGGACTCGGCAGCCCGGCCGCCGGGCGTACGGGGTCCTCGGCCCCGTAGACGATCAGGACGGGCACCGCCCCGGACGGCTTCACGGCGGCGGCCCCGGTGGGGAGCTCACCGGAGACCGAGACCGCACCCGCGACCAGGTCCGGACGCTGGGCGGCCATCCGCAGGGCCATCGAGCCGCCGTTGGAGAACCCGGCCACGTACACCCGGTGGGGATCCGCCCGGCCGGAGCGCACCAAGTCGGCCACCAGCGCCTCGGCGAACCGGACATCGGCGTCCGGGTCCGGCCGCTGCGCGCTGGGCGCGGTGCCCGCGCCCCAGGCCTTTCCCACTGCCTCGGGGTACACGAGGAGCATGCCGCGGGCCTCGGCGGCCCGGTCCAGGCCGCTCTGCCCGCGCAGGTGCCCGGCGTCGGCGCCGCGCCCGTGGAAGGCGACGAGCAGCGGCCGCGGCCCGCCGCCGTCCGCGGCCGGACGGTGCATCAGGTACTCCCGGGTGCCGCCGTCCACGGTCAGCCGCTCCCGGCTGTCGACCGCGGCGGGGGAGGCGCTCCGGCCCGCCGCCGGCCCGGGAGCCGTGGGCGGCTGCGGTTTCGCGGCGCAGCCGGCGAGCCCGGCGGTCAGGGCGACGGCGAGGGCCAGGGCGGCGCGGTACGGGGCGCGCCGGGAGACGGGGGAACGGGGAAAGGGGGAAGGGGAGGTCATGAGGTGAGCACAACACCGCCACCCGACCGCCGTCCAAGATCTGTATGGATCCGGAATCGATCAAGTTCCGATATCGTTGCTGGCCGTGGACCTGATCCGGCACCTGCAGTGCTTCGTCGCTGTTGCAGAAGAAAGACATTTCGGCCGCGCCGCCGAGCTGCTCGGCATGGCCCAGCCACCCCTGTCCCAGCGCATCCGGCGCCTGGAGCGAGAGCTCGGCGTCCGCCTCTTCGACCGCACCAGCCGCCAGGTGTCGATCACTGCGGCGGGCACGATGCTGCTCGACGACGCCCGGCGGCTGCTCGCCCGCGCCGAGGCCCTCGCGGCCACCGCCCGCCGCATCCGCGACGGCGAGAGCGGGCTCCTGCGCGCCGCCCTGCCGCCCGACACGGCCGGCGAGACCATCGCCGCGATCCTGGCCGCCTTCCGCCGGCACCACCCAGGCGTGCAGCTGGAGCTGCACGAGCTGTCGACCGCCGAGCAGCTGGCCCGGTTCGCCTCCCGCGACCTGGACGCCGGGCTCGTGCGGCACCCCTGCGACCTCGCCGGGCTGGAGCTCGGCCCGGTCCTGCGCAGCGAACTCGGCGTGCTGCTGCCCCGCGAGGCCCCCGCCGCCGCGCTGGACGAGGTGCCGCTCGCCGCCCTCACCGGATACGGCCTGGTCCTCTTCCCGCGGGCCGAGGCGCCCGCCCTGCACGACGACGTGCTGAACACCTGTGCCCGGGGCGGGTACACCCCGGCCGCCGTCCGCCAGGGCCGCGGACCCGGCTTCGTCCGCGGCCTCGTCCTCTCCGCGAACGCGGTCGCCTTCGCCCCGCGGGACAGCGCGTCCGCCGATGCCCCGGGCCCGCACGCCGACATCGTCTGGCGGCCCCTCGCCGGCGCCCCGCTGGCCTGGCGCCACAGCGTCGCCTGGCCGCAGGGCCGGGGCGACGCCGCCGTCGGGGCCTTCGCCGAAGCCGCCACGCGCGCCCTGGGAACGACCCCGGCGGCGCCGGCCGACGTACCCGCGCGGCCCCTGCACCTGCGCCCGGCAGCGGAGTACTGGCTGTGAACCGCACCGTCCACCGCATCGGCGCGGCCTTCGCCGAAGCCGGCGTCACCGGCCGGCTCCACGCCGTCGACATCGACTCCGGAGCCCAGATCGACGCCGGCGCCGACCACCCGGTCGTCACCGCCAGCGTGCACAAGCTCTGCCTGCTCGTCGCCCTCCACCAGCAGGCCGAGGCCGGCCGCCTGGACCTCACCGAACAGGTCGAGGTCCCGCCCGCCCACCGCACCGCCGGCCCCACCGGACTGGCCGCGATGCTGGACCCCGTACGCATGTCCCTGCGCGACGCCGCGTACCTGATGACGGCCGTCAGCGACAACGCCGCCGCCGACCTGCTCCTCGCCCGCACGGGGCTCGACGGCGTCAACGAGGCCACCGCCCGGCTGGGGCTCACCCGCACCCGCGCCGTCCACACCTTCCGCTCGCTGTTCGCCGGCATCCGGGAGGACGCGGGCCCCGCCGGGGCGCAGGCACTCGCCGATCCGCACGTCATCGCCCGGCTGCGCGCCCTCGACCCGGCCCGCAGCAACCGCAGCACACCCCGGGACATGACCCGCCTCCTGGCGGCCCTCTGGCGCGACGAGGCCTGCACCCCCGAACACGGCGCCGCGATCCGCCGGCTGCTCGGACTCCAGGTGTGGCCCCACCGGATGGCCTCCGGATTCCCCTTCGACGACGTCCACGTGGCCGGCAAGACCGGCAGTCTGCCGACCGTGCGCAACGAGGTCGGCGTCATCGAGTACCCCGACGGCGGACGCTACGCCGTCGCCGTCTTCACCCGCGCCGCCAACCCCGCAGCCACCCTCCCCGCCGCCGACGCGGTCATCGGCACCACCGCCCGCATCGCCGTGGACGCCCTGCGCGCACCGTGAACCGCGCACCGCGCGCGTACTCCTCCGGGAGTACGCGGGATCGGCCCGTGCGGCGGACGACGACGGCGGCGGCGGGCGTCTAGCGTGGCCGCATGGGGCAGTGGCGGCGCGCGTACTGGGCGGAGCACACGGGCGACGAGCGGCTTCCGTGGCGCTCCTCGCTCCTCGTGGCCGTGCTCGCACAGGTCTCCGGCGGGTGGGTGCACCAGCTCCAGCCCGGCCGGGAGCCCCTCGGCGCGCTCGGCCGGCTCCTGCTGCTCCTCGGCCCCGCCCTGCTGCTCCTGCGCCACCGCCACCCGGTGCCCGTCGTGTACGGCGTCTGCGCGGTCACGCTGGTCTACCTCGCCTGCGGATACCCGTACGGCCCCGTCTTCCTGAGCGTCGCCCTGGCCTGCCTCGCCGCCGTAGTCACCGGACACCGGCGGGCCGCCTGGGGAGCCGTGGGCGCCCTGTGGGCCGGACACCTCCTCATCGGCCACTGGCTGTACCGCTGGCTGCCGCCGCCCGGCGACGGACCCGCGCCGTGGGGGACGGAGGGCGGCGTCACCGCCTGGGTCATCGCCGTGCTCGCCGCGTCCGAACTGGTCCGCGTACGCCGGGAGCAGTGGGCCCGGGACCGGGCCGAGCGGAAGGCGGCCGAGCGGCGCCGGGCCGGCGAGGAGCGGCTGCGGATCGCCCGCGAGCTGCACGACGTACTGGCCCACAGCATCTCCGTGATCAACGTGCAGGCGGGCGTCGGCCTGGCCCTGCTCGACACGGACCCCGAACAGGCCCGTACGGCGCTGACCACCATCAAGGCGGCCAGCAAGGAGGCGCTCGGCGAGGTCCGGCAGGTCCTGGACACCCTGCGCGCCCCCGGCGAGGCGCCCCGCAGCCCCGTCCCCGGACTCGACCGGCTGCCCGAACTGGTCGCCCAGGCCGCCGCGACCGGGCTCACCGTCTCCGTGGAGGGGGAGGCCGCCGCCCGGGGGCTGCCACCGGGCACGGGCCTCGCCGCGTTCCGCATCCTCCAGGAGGCGCTCACCAACGTGGTGCGGCACTCGGGCTCCCGCACCGCCCGGATCCGCATCGCCCGCCCGCCCGGCGCCCTGGAACTGCGCGTCGACGACGACGGCCCCGCCACCGGCGGCGATGCGGGCGGCAGCGGCACCGGCCTCGTCGGGATGCGCGAACGGGCCGCCGCGCAGGGCGGCACCCTCGAGGCCGGACCCCGGCCGGACGGCGGCTTCCGGGTGCTGGCCCGGCTCCCGCTGGGCGACACCACACCAGGGGAGGACCGTTGATCCGGGTACTGCTCGCCGACGACCAGGCGCTGGTCCGGGCCGGGTTCCGCGCGCTGCTGGACGCGCAGCCGGACATCGGGGTGGCGGGCGAGGCCGCCGACGGGGCCGAGGCCGTGCGCCTGGCCCGCGAACTGCGCCCGGACGTCGCCCTGATGGACATCCGGATGCCGGAGCTCGACGGCCTGGCCGCGACCCGCACCATCACCGGGGACCCCGGACTGGCCGCGGTCAAGGTGGTCATGCTGACCACCTTCGAGCTCGACGAGTACGTCTTCGAGGCGATCCGCTCCGGCGCCTCAGGCTTCCTGGTCAAGGACACCGAGCCGGAGGAACTGCTGCGCGCCGTAAGGGCGGTGGTCGCCGGGGATGCACTGCTCTCACCCGGGGTGACGCGCCGCCTGATCGCCGAGTTCGCGGCCCGGTCGAAGGCCCCGGAGGCGCCGGCGGAGCTGGAGCGGCTGACCGAGCGGGAACGCGAGGTGATGGCCCTGGTCGGCATGGGCCTGTCCAACGAGGAGATCGCCCGCCGGCTCGTGGTGAGCCCACTGACCGCGAAGACGCACGTCAGCCGCACGATGATCAAGCTCGGCGCCCGCGACCGGGCCCAGCTGGTGGTGCTGGCCTACGAGTCGGGGCTGGTCCGGCCCGGCTGGCTCGGCTGACGCTACTCCCGCGGAGGTAGCCGAGGTGCCGCCGGCCGTACGACGACCGGGTCCCCCTCGCGGGGCGAGGCTCGGAGGCGACAAGGCAGTCCGTCCCCTCCGAGGAGCTGAACCGAGATGAACACCCTGGCGTACGACGGGCCCGGCCCGTGGATCCTCTTCGTCCCGCTGATCTGGGCGGCCGTCGTCTTCGGCGTCGTCACCGTCCTGCGCCGCACCCTCTGGCGCGGCGGCCGCGGCCCGCGCGGACCGTGGGCCGCACCGCGGGGTTCGTACGGCCCGAACTCCCCGATCGCGATCCTGGGCCGCCGGTTCGCCACCGGCGAGATCGACGAGGACGAGTACTGGCGCCGGCTGTCCGTCCTGGACGAACAGTTCGGCCGCACGACCCCCGACGGCAAGGGCGGGGCCGCCTGACCCGGCCCCGGGACGAGGCCACGGGGGTGCCCCGGGCGCCGCGGTCACACCACGGGGCCACGGGCGCCCCCGTCACACCACGCGGCGCATGCACACCCGTGGCCACCGGTCCAGGCCGTGTTCCGCCTCGCGGTCCCGGATCTCCTTCAGACCGGGGCCCAGCCCCGTCGTCGAGACGTACGAAACCGCAGCGCGCGCAGTACGGGGCGTTCCACGGCACGCCCTCGAACGTGGTCAGCGTCAGCGTCAGCGCCGACACGGGCCCGGCCGCCGCCAGGGCGGCGTCGCCGACGGCGCCGTTTTTTCCGGGGTCGGCTGTCCACGGGCTGAGACGTCCGTCCCGCCTTTTCGGCCGGATCCCGACGAACATCGCGCCATTCCCCCACGCGTCCGGCCGTGTGCCACGGAAGCGGGGTTACGGTCCCGCGATGCATTCGAACATACAGACAGCCGGCGCCCCCGCGCCCAGCCGCCGCGGACTGCTGCGCGCCGCCGTGGCCGGCTCGGCGGCCGTGGGGTCCGTCCTCACCCTCGGCTCCGCCCTCCCGGCCTCCGCCGCGCCCGTACCCGCCCCCGCGCCGGGTGCACCGGAGGCCGCCGGCCGCCCCGGCTCCCCGGAGGAGGCCCTGCGCCGGCTGACCGCAGGCAACCGGCGCTGGCGCACGTACCGGCAGGAGCACCCGCACGAATCGCCGTCCGTACGGCTCCAGCTGACCCGGGCCCAGCACCCCTTCGCGCTCGTCCTCGGCTGCGTCGACTCCCGCGTCCCCCCGGAGCTCGTCTTCGACCAGGGGCTCGGCGACCTCCTGACCGTCCGCTCGGCCGGCGAGGTGCTGGACGAAGCCGTCCTCGGCAGCATCGCGTACGGGGTCCTGGAGCTGGAGATCCCGCTGGTGCTGGTCCTCGGCCACCAGTCCTGCGGCGCGGTCGGCGCCGCCGTCCACGCCGACGAGAGCGGGGAGCCGCTGCCCGCGCACATCCAGTACCTCGCCGACCAGATCCGGCCCGCCATCGACCACGGACAGACCGGCGACGCCCGGGTCGCCGCCACCATCGACGCGCACGCCCGGCGCACCCGCGAGCGGCTGGCCGCCGAACCCGACATCGCGCGGCGCGTGGCCACCGGCCGGCTGGCCGTCGTCGCCGCCCGCTACGACCTCCGCGACCAGGCCGTGCGCACCCTGGCGTAGACCGGGCTCCCCGGGGGCGCTGGAGCGCCGTCGTGCGCCCCTGGCGAGACGCCCGGCCGCCCGCCACGCTGGAGGGCCGGTACACCCACCAGGACGGGGGCCATGGTCGATGTCGATACCGATGCAGAACCAGGGAAAACCCATCACCACGCACGACATGGTGGTGGTCCACCGGATGTTCCGCCGCGAGTTCCGGGAGGCGGCGGGCCGGGTGCGCGGGGTGCGTCACGGCAGCCGCGCCCAGATCAGGCTGGTCGCCGACCGGCTGGCGCTGCTGCTGGACACCCTGCACCACCACCATGCGGGCGAGGACCGGCTGCTGTGGCCCAAGCTGGCCGAACGCGTCCCCGGGCACGCCGAGTTGTGGAAGCGGATGCAGGGGCAGCACGCCGAGCTGTCGGGCCGCCTCGCCCGGGCGGGAGCCCTGCTCGGGCCGTGGGCCGCCGGTGCGGGCAGCGCCCGGGGGGAGGAGCTGGCCGCCGCCCTGGAGGAGGCGGCCCGGGCCGTCGAGGAGCACTTCGACGAGGAGGAGCGCGAGGCACTGCCGCTGGCCCCGGGGGTGGTGTCACAGGCGGAGTGGGACGAGATCGGTGCCGCGGCCGTCGCCGCCGTGCCCAGGAGCAGGCAGTTCACCGTCCTCGGGATGATCCTCAAGGACACGGACCCGGGGGAGCAGATCCTGATCATGGCCCACCTGCCGCTGCCGCCCCGGGTGCTCTGGCGAGCCGTGGGCGAACGGGGCTTCCGCAGGCTGGAGGAACGCCTGGCCGCGGCGGTGGGACACGGTTAGGACCGGTACACGCGCAGGTCCGAGACCTCGTACGACATCTCCGTCACTTCCGGAGGCGGCGCCGGATGGTAGCGGCCGGCGCTCACCGAGAGGTTCACGATGATGTACGCCCGCCAGCGCCGGCCCACCCCGCTGCGGTCGGCGAAGACGCGGTTGCCGTTGACCCACCAGACGACCGATTTCGCGCCGAACTTGACCTTGAGGTCGACCCAGGCTCCGGGCTGCACGGCGGCGTTCCGGTAGTAGTGGGAGCTCCCGCCGCGGACGTGGTTGGACAGTTCCAGCAGGTCCGGGTTGTCGGGGTGGTACTCGAAGACGTCGACCTCCTGGCCGCCGTCCCGCCAGGTCCAGATCGCGGGCCAGGCGCCGACCGCCTCGGGCAGTCTGACCCGGGCCTCCAGCACGTCCTCCGCGCGCAGCAGGAAGCCCTCCTCACTGCCCTCGGTGGTCAGCAGTCCGGTGTTCCAGTTGCCGTCGGGCCGCCGGGTGGCACGGAAGGTCCCGCTGCGGCTGTAGGCGGGATCGTCGACGAGATGATCGAGTTTGCTGTCGCCCGGATTGACCGGACCGCCGTCGGGATAGGCCCAGGAGCGCCCGGCGACCCACCGGGACGTCGAGCCGAAGTCGGCCGAGAAGACGAGTGTGCTGGTGCGCCGGAACGTGGCGAGGAGTCGCGAGATCACCCCGCAGCTCTGCCCACGGCGCGCCGTCCGCATTCCGGTGATCTTTACCCGAATGGCCCGGCACGGGGCATTTCAGGGCGCCTGCGGCGCTCGCCGCGCCGCACGGCGCGCGGCGGTCAGGAATCCGACTGCTGGAGGCGCTCCGCGCGCTCCGCGTGCTTCTCCTTGATGCGGACCGCTTCCTTGCGGACCTCGGCCTGGGTGGCGCGCTCCTTCTGGAGCCACTCCGGGTTCTCCTGCTTCAGGGCGTCGATCTGCTCGGTGGTGAGGGCCTCCGTGACGCCGCCGCGGGCGAGACCCGCGATGGAGACGCCGAGCTTGGAGGCGACCACCGGACGGGGGTGCGGGCCGTTGCGTCGCAGTTCCTGCAGCCACTGGGGCGGCTCGGCCTGCAGCGCGTTCAGCTCGCTGCGGGTCACCACGCCCTCCTGGAACTCAGCGGGGGTGGCTTCGAGGTACACACCCAGCTTCTTCGCCGCGGTGGCGGGCTTCATGGTCTGGGTGGTCTTGTGCGACGTCATGGGTCAAGGGTATCGAGCGTGTGCGCTACTTCTGACCACGGCCGGTAATCTGGCCGGGTGACAGGCTCGGAAGCATCTCCTTCGGCAACTCCCCCGGCGAATTCTGCGGCATCCGCCGCCGCGGCCTCCCCGGCTGCGACGGCCCCCTCGTTCCGGCTCGCGTACGTCCCCGGAGTGACCCCCGGCAAGTGGGTGCGGATCTGGAACGAGCGCCTGCCCGGTGTCCCGCTGACCCTGCTCCAGGTGTCCGCCGCCGAGGCTCCCGACCTCCTGAGGGGAAGCGGTGCCGACGCCGGGTTCGTACGGCTGCCGATCGACCGCACGGGCCTGGCCGCGATCCCGCTGTACACCGAGACCACCGTCGTCGTGGTTCCCAAGGACCACCTGGTGGCCGCCGTGGAGGAGGTGTCCACCGGGGACCTGGCCGACGAGATCGTGCTGCACCCCCTCGACGACACCCTGGACTGGGAGAGCCTGCCCGGCCGGCCCGCGCTGGAACGCCCCGCCACGACGGCCGACGCGATCGAGCTCGTGGCGGCCGGGATCGGCGTCCTCGTCGTCCCGCAGTCCCTCGCCCGCCTGCACCACCGCAAGGACCTCACCTACCGGACCGTGACGGACGCGCCGGGGTCGCGGGTGGCGCTGTCCTTCCCCGACGGTGAACCCACCGACCTGGTCGAGGAGTTCATCGGGATCGTGCGCGGCCGGACCGTCAACAGCACGCGCGGCCGCGCACAGACCCCGCCGCAGCCCAAGCAGCGCAAGCGTCCCGACGCGGCCGGCACGGGGCGCAAGCCCGCAGGGAAGACTGCGGGCCGCAACCCCCGCGGCGGCTCCGGCGGCGCCAAGGGCGCCAAGGGGACGAAGGGCGGCGCCAAGGGCGGCAAGCCCGGCAAGCCCCGCCGCCGCCCCCAGTCCTGACCGCGCGCCCCCGAAGGGACGGGCTAGTCGCCCAGCCTGAGCAGTGCGAGGGTGATGTTGTCGGGGCCGCCGGCGTCGATGGCGGCCCTCCACAGCTCGAACGCCGCCTTGCCGTCGTCGTGGACCCGCAGCAGCTCCTGGACCTCCTCGGGCGGCACCGGGTCGGTCAGCCCGTCCGAGCACACCAGATACCGGGCCCCGGCGCGCAGGGGCTCCTCCGAGACGTGGGGCGTGACCCCGGTGCGGTGGCGGGCCCCGCCGAGCGCCTGGGTCAGCAGGGACGTGGTGCGCTGCCCCGGTTCCAGCGGCGGATTGTCGTCCACGCTCACCTGCCGCAGCTCCTGCCCCGTGGCGTCCAGCACCCGGCTGTCGCCGACGTTGAACGAGATCAGCGAGTCCTCCAGGACGACGGCACCCGCCACGGTGGTCCCCATGCCGGCCAGCTCCGGATCGCTGCCGGCGGCCGCGTACACCGCGTGGTTGCACAGGCCGAGCGCCTCACGGACCGCGCCCACGGTGTCCAAGGCCGGTCCGAGCATGGCGAGTTGCCGCACGACCAGCGCACTGGCCACCTCGCCGGCCGGCTGTCCGCCGATCCCGTCCGCGACCGCGACGACCAGCGGCGAACCGAGCGGGAACACGAACGTCTGCGGATTGCGGGTCACCCCGGCGCACAGCGTCCACGGCCCGACGACGAGGCTGTCCTCGTTGTGGTCGCGCACCAGCCCGGCGTGGCTCAGGGCGCTCACGGCTACATACGTCATCGCACCCCCATTCTCGCGCCGCGCACCCGCGGGTGCGCGCCCGCGGAACTCATCCCGGCTCCTCGCCCGCGCCGCCACCGCCCAGCGCCCGCCGCTGCATGAGCCGGCGGACGTCCTTCGCGGTCACGATCCCCACCAGCAGGCCCCCGTCCACGACCAGCAGCGGCAGTCCGGTCCCCGGGCGCAGCCCGCCCAGGGCCTCCTCCAGCGGATCGCCCGGTGCCGCGACCGCGCACCGCTCCAGCGGGGTCGCCACCTCGCGCACGCGCAGTGCCTCCCGCTGAGCCTGTGGGATCGGCGCCAGCCCGCTCACGTGCACCACACCGCTGGGCCGGCCGTCGAAATCCAGCAGCGGCAGCGCGGAATGCCGGGACTCCACGGCCACCTCGTCGATGAACCGCCGCACGCTCAGCCAGTCGGCACCGGTCGCCACCGGACTGGACATGGCATCGGCCACGCGCAGGCCCCGCAGGGCCGTGCGCAGCACCGCCTGCTGACGCTCCGCGCCCGCGACGAACGTGACGAACAGCCCGAGGAAGACCAGCCATAGCCCGCTCGACGTCCCGCGCAGGAACGAGACCCAGCCCGCCGCCATCAGCAGCACGCCCATGACCTGCCCGCTGCGCGAGGCGGCCCGCTCCGCCCGCTCCCGGTCGCCCGTACGCCACCACAGCAGTGCCTGGAGCACCCGGCCGCCGTCGAGCGGGGCGGCGGGCAGCAGGTTGAAGACGCCGAGGAAGAGGTTCGCCCAGCCGAGCCAGACCAGCACGGCGGCGGGCACCGCCCAGCCGGACAGTGCGTGCAGGGCGATCCCCGCGCCGAGGGCGGCTCCGCCGATCACCAGGCTCGTGAACGGTCCGCTCACCGCCACCGCGAAGGCCGCCCCCGCGGTCTGCGGCCGGCCCATCCTGGTCACGCCGCCCATCGCCCACAGGGTGACGTCCTCGACGGAGATCTTCCTGCGGCGGGCCGTCGCGGCGTGCGCCGCCTCGTGCAGGAGCAGGCTGCCCGTCAGGAGCAGCGCCCCCACGACGCTGGCCACGGTGTACACCGCGTTCGAGCGCCCCGGCGTCCACACGGGGAGGGTCTGGCGGCCGAGCCCGTACGCGAACAGCACCACCAGCAGCGGCACGCTCCAGTGCATGCGAAGCGGCACGCCGACCACACGTCCGATGGGGAGCGAGCCGTTCAGCGAGCCGTTCATCTTCGTCTCCTGCCGGCGCGGCAGTGGGTGTCCACACCCATTGTCGCTCCGGGACGGCGGACCGGAGCGTCGTGCCGCCCGGCCGGGGGCGGGCGGCACCCGCCGGGGAGCTCAGCCCTCCGTCGCCGCCGGAGCGGCGAACGCCGCGTCGAGCTCCCAGGCGTGGCGCTTGAACTCGCGCACGAAGTCGCCGTGGTCCTCCCACTGGCGGGCGATCCCGCGCAGCACGTCCCAGTGGTGCTCCACCGACTGGTCGATGACCCGGCGCAGCGCGGGCTCGGCCGTCGCCCGCTTCTCGATGAGGCCCTTGACCGCCGAGGCCTCCAGGACCGCGTTGCGCAGCGCGCGCAGCGCACGGGAGGTGTCGTCCATCGCGAAACCGCGCTCGCTGCCGGTGGCCTCGTCGAACAGCGGGGTCAGCCGAGCCTCGATGAATGCGGTGATCCGCTCGAAGTGCTGCACGTCCATCGGGACTCCATCTCCTGCCGTGCGCGGTGCGGCCCGGCACATCGGGTGTTGCGCCTGCTTCCAGGCGATCTGGCGGCTCGCCAGCGCGGATGCAGAATATCCGCTCCAAGATCCGGCCCCGGAATTGCGGGAGGCCTTCCACCGCATTCCCCGTTGCCGCGCGTCCCCGCGGTGTTACCTTCCGTGTCGTCGGCGCGTGCGTCGCACTTTCGGTTGGGGGGCGGGGGAATGGTGAGCGCAACGGCGGAGCTCGGCCATGCGGAGGGGACCGACGCTTTTCTACGGCACCTGATCTGGCGGTACCCGGACCAGCGGCAGCCCGTCGTGGCGCTGCTCGGCCCCCGCCAGTCGGGCAAGACGAGCATGCTCCGCTCCCTGTCCCGGGGATGCGGTTCCACCGTGGTCCACGCCCACCTCGACTTCCACGAGAACCCGCTCGACCCGGTGTCCGCCGCGGCGCTCGTGGCCTTCCAGATGATGCGCGGCTGGGACACGCTGCGCCGCAGCCCCGTCTTCCACCGCTTCGCCCTCGGACTGCTCGCCCTCAACGAGAACCTGGAGCCGGACCGGGCCCGCGCGACGGACCAGATCAGAGGGCTCATCCAGCAGTACACGCGGGGCACCCGCCGGGGCAGGTTCGCCACCCGGCTCGAAGAGGCGGTGGACGCCACGATGGACGTCGTGGCGACCGGCGCGCTCAGCCCGCTGGTGCAGGGCCAGGCGCGGGAAGTGGTCACCGCCGTACGGGAGCGGGCCCGGCCGGTGATCGGATCGCTGCTCCAGAGCACCGCCCGCTGGGGCCTGCGCGACGCGCTGCGCTGGCACGTCGGCATCCCGGAGGCCGAGGCCGCCGGCTCCCTGGACGCGCTGATCAGACTGAGTTCCGCATCGCGGTCGGCCGCCGTCGGCCCCCTGCTGGCCGCCTTCCTCGCCGACGCCAAGGACCAGGCGGACCACCATCCGGCGCTGCGCTCGGCTTGCTCCTGCGAGCTGCCGCCGCAGTACGCGGGCCGGGCCGCCCGGCACGACCACGCGTGGGTCCTCCTCGTGGACGGGGCACAGACCCCCGCCGGCCGGCGCTTCCTCGCCGCGCTCGTCGCCGCCCGCATGCGCAACGAGCAGAACGAACCGGGCTCCGGCGGCGCCGCCGACCCGCTGGTCGTCCTCGCCGCCTGCGACCAGTGGCAGCCGGAGTGGACCACCCGCTGGTGCGAGCCCTGGCGCACCACACCGCTGCCGGACACCCCGCAGCGCCGCGTCCCCCTCCTCACCCGGGCCACCCGTACGCACTGGGCCCGGCAGGACGAGAGGGGCGCCGGACCGGATCCCGCCTCGGCGGCGCACTACTGGTACCCGGTGTGGCTCGACCCGATGTCGGAGGAACAGGTCTCGGACGTCACCGACGACTCCGCCTCCCTGGCCGCGCCCGTCGCGGCGTCCGTCGTCCACGCCCTCACCGGCGGCCACTGGGGCGCCGTCCTCGCCCTCCAGGAGCAGCGTGCGAGCGCGCCGCCGGACGCCGGGACCGCCGTACGGGACAGACCCCTGACGGCCGCGGTCGACGCGAGCGGCAGACCGCTGTGGGCGCGCGCCCTGGAGACCTGCCTTCCCGAAGGGCTCGCCGCGCCCGCACCGGCCGCGGCCGTCCCGCCGCCCGTCGTCCTGGCGGCCGCCTACCTGGCGGACATGCGCACCGCCGACGACCCCCGGGTACCGCTGGAGACGGCGGACCTGCCGCGCAGCCTCGAGCTGTTACGCCGCAACCTGTGGGTCAGCACCTTCTTCCACCGCCCCTCGCGGATCCGCGAGGTCGGCTGGGGCGACGCCGACAGACCCGCGGTGCTCCACCCCTGGCTGAGCCGTTGCGCGCTCACCGCCCTCTCCGCCGCCGAGCCCGCGGACGCCGCCGGCCCGGAAGGGGAACGGCCCGCCGATCCGTGGCACGAGGCCTTCACCCGCCAGGGCCGGGCCCTTGCGACCCTGGCCGCCACCCACAACGGTTCGGGCGGGGTGGCCCGCGAGGAACAACAGCTCTTCTACGACCTGGCCCTGGGAGAGTTCGCCCCGGTGGCCGAGGCACTCTCGGACCGCTTCGACCGCGACCACCGCGCCTGGGTGCGCCTCCTCGACTACCTGGCCTCGGCGCCGTGCCGCCCGGTCCACGAACAGTCCGCGCAGCAGGCGTACGCGGTCCTCCTCTCCGGGATCGAACAGACCGGCCGGGACGTCGTGGCGGTCGCCACGGCCAAGCTGCTGGCCCTGCTGTGGCTGTACAACGACCCGCTCACCGAGCGCAGCCGGCGCTGGGACGCCCAGATCGAAGAGGGCTTCGAACGGCTCGCGCACAACTCCCGCCTGCTCGACGTCAGCGCCCTCCAGCAGGCGGGCGCGCTGTTCGCCTGACCCCACCGCGCCACGCCTGCGCGTGGCCCGGCGCACCGCAAGGAGTCCTCATGCCCGCAGGTGTACGCAACCCCCGACTCGGCCGGCTGCGCCGCCACCCGGTGCTTTCGCTGACCGCCGCCCTCGTCCTCCTGGCCGGTGCCGTGTTCGGCGGCACCTGGGGCTACCGGGTGCTGTTCCCGCCCGCCCTGTCGTGCGGGGCCGGCCTGACCGCCGCGGGCAAACCGCTCGCCTGCGTCGGCGTGAACCTCGACAGCACGCCCTTCACCAAGGGCGAACCGGAGCGCATGCACGAACTGGAGGACGCGATCCGCACCGCCAACGCGGCGGTGAAGGGGAACTCCACCAGCGTGGTGCTGATGCTGAACCTCTCGCCCGTCGAAGACGTGGACACGCTGACCTACGAGTCGCTCTACCCCAACATCGAGGGGGCCATGGCCGCCGTGTGGCGCGCCAACAACACGGCGGCGTACGGCAGCACACCCGGCGTCAAGCTGTACCTGGCCAACATGGGCAGCCAGTACGCGTCCTGGCAGCAGGCGGTCGCCGGCGTGCGCAGGCACGCGGAGGCCGAGCACATCTCGGCGGTCGTGGGCCTCGGCCAGAGCACCGAGCAGACCCGGCAGGCCGCCGCGGCCATATCCGCCCAGCTGCACATCCCCGTCATCGGGTCGACGGTCACCGGCAACTCCATGAACCTGGACCCCGCCGACCCGGCGGGCAAGCGGACGATCCCCGACATGTTCCGCGTCTCGTCCACCAACTCCGACTCCGTCATCGCGGCCAACCAGTACGTCACGGGACTGCACCCGGCCGTGACCTCGCTCGCGGTGGTGGCGGACAGCGTCGCCGACGACGACTACACGGCCACGCTGGCGGCGGAGGCCAAGACCCGCTTCCAGGCCCCGGACCGCACGGTGACGGTGCTCCCGTACACCTCACCCAGCAGCCTGCCCAGCGGCGCCGGCCGCCAGGACTACCTGATCCAGCAGTTCAACCTGATGCACGCCAACCTCTGCCAGGCCGCACCGTCCATCGTGTACTTCGCCGGCCGGGGCCGCGATCTCGGAGCGTTCGTACAGAACTGGGTGCAGGGCACGCCCTGCGGCACCGCGCAGCTGCGCATCCTGGTCGGGGACGACGCGTCCGAGGCCATCCGCGACGACGCGGTCCTCAAGGGGGTCGCCTCCGGCCGGGTCACGGTGGCGTACACGGCCCTGGCCAGTCCGGACGAGTGGGGGACCGAATGCCCCGGATCGGACGCGAAGCGCAACTACGACCAGTTCTGGTCGGCGTTCACCGGGCGGCCCGACCCGTGCACGAAGCAGCCCCTGGCCACCACCCGGTCCGGCGCGCAGCCCCTGTCCTTCGACCCCGCCCACCTCGCCAGCGGGCAGGCGATGCTCACGCACGACGCCACCGTCGCCGCGATCAGCGCGGCCCGGCACGACGAGGCGGGTCTGAAGAACCCGGGCCTGGAGACCGGCATCCTCCACCAGTTCTACTGCGCGCAGATGCTGCCGGGGGCGAGCGGCTGGCTCTCGTTCGGCGCCGACGGCAACCCGGTCGGCAAGCCCACCCCGATCGTCCAGCTGGGCCCGGACGGGACCACGAAGACGGTCACCCTCACCTGGCCCAGCTCCGCCCCCAACCTCAGCCTGCCGCAGCGCGGCGGTACGGGCGCCCCGGGCTGCTGACCGCACCGGCGCGGCGGCCGTCACCTGTCCACCAGGTGGCGGCCCCGGGCGGTCCCTTCCGAGTGACAGCCCCGTAGGTCGCCCCGGCCCGCGGACGCCCGTGGTCGACGATCTCCAGCGGCCGTACCTGTTCAGGCCCCAGCTCGCCGGGGGCCGGACGCTTGGGAGATCACGTGCACATCCTGCTCGCCGCCGGCGCGTTCAACAGCCTCACTCAGCGTGTCCACGCGGAACTCAGGGACCGCGGCCACAGCGTGGCGGTCGAGCTCGTCCTGCCCGGCACGTCCCTCACCGAAGCCGTGGAGCGCCACCGGCCGGACCTCGTCCTCGCCCCGATGCTGAAGACGGCCATCCCCCGCGAGGTGTACTCCGCCCACACCTGCCTGATCGTCCACCCCGGGCCGGTCGGCGACCGCGGCCCCTCCTCGCTCGACTGGGCCCTCACCGAGAACGCGACCCGCTGGGGCGTCACCGTCCTCCAGGCCGGCGAGGAGATGGACGCGGGCGACGTCTGGGCCACCGCCGACTGCCCGCTGCCGCCCGTCGCAAAGAGCGACGCCTACCGCGGCGAGATCGCCGACGCCGCCCTGTCCGCGGTGCTGACGGCCGTCGACCGCTTCGCCTCGGGCACCTACGCACCCCAGCAGCAGCGAACCGGGCGCGCCCGCCCCTACCTGCGCCAGGAACTGCGCCGGATCGACTGGGAACACGACTCCACCGAGCGCGTCGTCCGCGCGCTGCGCGCCGCCGACTCACAGCCCGGCGTACTGGACGAACTGCTCGGCGCCCCGTGGTTCCTGCACGGCGGCCACCCCGAGGACGCACTGCGCGGACGCCCCGGCGAACTGCTCGCCACCCGGGCCGGCGCCATCTGCCGGGCGACCACCGACGGGGCCGTCTGGATCCCCGAGCTACGGGCCCGGCGCACTCCGGGCGGACCGGCCCCCGTCAAACTCCCCGCCACCCTGGCCCTCGGCGACCGGCTGCCGCCGCTTCCCGAGCTGCCCGCGCCGCCGTACGACGCCTGCGCCGACGCCGGCGAAGGCCCGCGCACCTGGTCCGACATCATCTACCGGGAGCGCGGCGGCGCCGGCTTCCTCACGTTCTCCTTCCCCGGCGGCGCGATGAGCACCGACCACTGCCGGCGCCTGCTCGCGGCGTACCGGGAGGCCTGCACCCGCCCCGTCTCCCTCATCGTCCTCGGCGGCGGCCGGGACTTCTTCTCCAACGGCATCCACCTGGGCGTCATCGAGGCGTCCGCCGATCCGGCCGAGGAGTCCTGGGCCAACATCAACGCCATGGACGACCTGGTGGAGGCCGTGCTGACCACCACCGACCGGTTCGTCGTGGCCGCGCTCGGCGGCAACGCCGCCGCCGGCGGGGCCATGCTCGCCCTCGCCGCCGACGAGGTCTGGTGCCGCACCGGCGTCGTGCTCAACCCGCACTACCGGCTGATGGGCCTGTACGGATCCGAGTACTGGACGTACACGCTGCCGCGCCGGACCGGGACCGGCGTCGCGGAGCGCCTGACCGCCGACGCCCTGCCGATCAGCGCCGAATCCGCCCGGCGGCTCGGGCTCGTCGACCGCACCATCGACTGCGGCCCGCAGGCCTTCGCGGACGAGACCGCCCGGCTCGCCGTCCGCGTGGCGGACTCGCCGGCCGTCCGGTCCCGGATCGCGGGCAAGAAGGCCCGCCGCGACGCGGACGAAAGCGTGAGGCCGCTCGCCGCCTACCGCGAGGCGGAGCTCGCCCGCATGCGCGAGACCTTCCTGGACCCGCAGGCCCCGTACCACGCCCTGCGCCGCGCCTTCGTACGCAAGGAGCCCCCGGAGCGCACCCCCGCCCACCTGGCGCGGACCGTTCCCGGACGGCGCACCGCGCCGCTGCCCGTGCGGCGGCCCGGGGTCACTGGACCGGCCGAACAAGACAGGGCGCCGGGCCCGGCCGGCTGCTAGCAAGAAGGGTGAGGCCGGCGCGGAGCACCTGCCCGTCCACCGTCCCCGCCCCCAGCCCCACCCACCCCCCCCCGCATCCCTCCCCAAGGAGCGATCCTCATGGATGCAGCAACGCCGAGCACGGCAGTAGAGGACCCCCCGATCCACATCCTCTGGATCAACGCCGGACTGAGCTGCGACGGCGACTCGGTGTCCCTCACGGCAGCGATGCAGCCCAGCATCGAGGAGATCGTCATGGGCGTCCTCCCGGGACTGCCCAAGATCGCCGTGCACTGGCCGCTGATCGACTTCGAGTGCGGACCGGTCGGCGGCGCCGACACGTTCATCGAATGGTTCTTCAAGGGGGAGCGCGGGGAGATCGACCCCTTCGTGCTCGTCGTCGAAGGCTCGATCCCCAACGAGAAGATCAAGCCCGAGGGCTACTGGTGCGGCTTCGGCGACGATCCGCAGACCGGCCAGCCGATCACCACCAGCGAGTGGATCGACCGCCTCGCGCCCAAGGCCCTCGCCGTGGTCGCGATCGGCACCTGCGCCACCTACGGCGGCATCCACGCGATGGAGGGCAACCCCACCGGCGCCATGGGCGTGCCCGACTACCTGGGCTGGGACTGGAAGTCGCACGCCGGCATCCCGATCGTCTGCGTCCCCGGCTGCCCGATCCAGCCGGACAACTTCTCGGAGACCCTCACCTACCTGCTGTACCAGGCCGCGGGCTCCGCCCCGATGATCCCGCTGGACGACAAGCTGCGCCCGACCTGGCTGTTCGGCGCCACCGTCCACGAGGGGTGCGACCGGGCCGGCTACTACGAGCAGGGCGAGTTCGCCCACACCTACGACTCGCCCAAGTGCCTCGTCAAACTCGGCTGCTGGGGCCCCGTCGTCAAGTGCAACGTACCCAAGCGCGGCTGGATGAACGGCATCGGCGGCTGCCCCAACGTCGGCGGCATCTGCATCGCCTGCACGATGCCGGGCTTCCCCGACAAGTTCATGCCCTTCATGGACGAACCTCCGGGCGCGAAGGTGTCCTCCGGCGCCAGCGGCGTCTACGGCGCGGTGATCCGCAAGCTCCGGGCGATCACGGAGCACACCGTGGACCAGGAGCCCAAGTGGCGCCGGCCGGGCGGGCAGCTGACCACCGGCTACCGCAAGCCCTGGTGACCGCGCCCGCCCCCGCGCCTCCGCGCCCCTCCCGCCCCACCGCTGCGCCTCGAAGAACCTCCAGCTCCCGGCTCCCAGAAGGGTCACGGCAGACAAGATGACACCGAAGACGAAGGCGGCCGGCGACGGCAGCGGCCTCGTGGAGATGGCCTGGGATCCGATCACCCGGATCGTGGGCAGTCTCGGCATCCACACGAAGATCGACTTCAAGCAGAAGAAGGTGGCGGAGTGCTACAGCACCTCGTCCGTCTTCCGCGGCTACAGCGTCTTCATGCGGGGCAAGGACCCCCGCGACGCGCACTTCATCACCAGCCGCATCTGCGGCATCTGCGGTGACAACCACGCCACCTGCTCCGTGTACGCGCAGAACATGGCCTACGGGGTGAAGCCGCCCCACCTCGCCGAGTGGATCATCAACCTCGGCGAGTCGGCGGAGTACATGTTCGACCACAACATCTTCCAGGAGAACCTGGTCGGGGTCGACTACTGCGAGAAGATGGTCCGCGAGACCAACCCCGGTGTCCTCGAACTCGCCGAGCGCACCGAGGCCCCGCACGCCGCAGAGCACGGCTACCGCACCATCGCCGACATCATGCGCTCCCTCAACCCCATCGAGGGCGAGTTCTACCGCGAGGCCCTCCAGGTCAGCCGGTACACGCGCGAGATGTTCTGTCTGATGGAGGGGCGCCACGTGCACCCCTCCACCCTCTACCCGGGCGGCGTCGGCACCATCGCCTCCGTCCAGCTCTTCACGGACTACATGAGCCGCCTCATGCGGTACTGCGAGTTCATGAAGCGCGTCGTCCCGCTCCACGACGACCTCTTCGACTTCTTCTACGAGGCCCTGCCCGGGTACGAGGAGGTGGGCCGCCGGCGCGTCCTGCTGGGCTGCTGGGGCGCGCTCAACGACCCCGAGTACTGCGACTTCACGTACGCCAACATGACCGACTGGGGCCGGAAGATGTTCGTCACCCCGGGCGTGGTGGTGGACGGCAAGCTGGTCACCAACGACCTCACCGAGATCAACCTCGGCATCCGCATCATGCTCGGCAGCTCGTACTACGACGACTGGCAGGGCCAGGAGAAGTTCGTCACCCACGACCCGCTCGGCAACCCGGTCGACGCCCGCCACCCGTGGAACCAGCACACCATCCCGGCCCCGCAGAAGCGGAACTTCGACGACAAGTACAGCTGGGTGATGTCCCCGCGCTGGTTCGACGGCAAGGACCACCTCGCCCTCGACACCGGCGGCGGCCCCATCGCCCGCCTGTGGTCGACCGCCCTGTCCGGGCTCGTCCACACCGACTACGTCCAGGCCACCGGCCACAGCGTGGTCATCACCCTGCCGCGCACGATGACCAAGCCCGAGACCCGCTTCGAGTGGAAGATCCCGAAGTGGAGCAACGCGCTGGAGCGCAACCGCGCCCGCACGTACTTCCAGGCGTACGCGGCCGCCATCGCGCTGCACTGCGCCGAGAAGGGCCTGGCCGAGGTGCGCGCCGGACGCACCCAGACCTGGGAGAAGTTCGAGGTCCCGGACGAGTCCATCGGCGTCGGCTTCACCGAGGCCGTCCGCGGCGTGCTCTCGCACCACATGGTGATCCGCGACGGCAAGATCGCCAACTACCACCCGTACCCGCCGACCCCGTGGAACGCCAGCACCCGGGACACCTTCGGCACCCCCGGACCGTACGAGGACGCCGTCCAGAACACCCCGATCTTCGAGGAGAACTCCCCGGAGAACTTCAAGGGCATCGACATCATGCGCGCCGTGCGCAGCTTCGACCCCTGCCTGCCCTGCGGCGTGCACATGTACGTCGGCGGCGGCAAGACGGTCAAGCAGATGCACGTGCCCACCGGCCTGAGCGGACTGGGCGGATGAGCGCCGCGGTGACCGACGCCCGCGAGGCGGGCCGGCGGGTGGACGAGGTCCTCGACCGCCTCGCCGCCCGCGGCGACCGCGAGGCCTGCGCCGCCGCCGAGGAACTCGTGCGCGTGCTCATGGACTTCTACGGCGCCGGGCTCGCCCGGATCGTGGAGCGGCTCGGCGTGGAGCGCCTCGGCGGGCTCCTGGACGACGAGCTCGTCGCGAGCCTGCTCGCCCTGCACGACCTGCACCCCGAGGACGTCCACACCCGGATCGCCCGCGCCCTGGAGACCGTACGGGACCCCGTGGAGCTCATCGGCTTCGACGCGGCCACCGGCGTCCTGCGCCTGCGGTCCGCGCCCGGCGGGGGCTGCGGCTGCGGTTCCGCCGACGGCGCCGTCCCGCAGAGCGTGGAGGACGCCCTGGCCTGCTTCGCGCCCGAGGTGACCGCGGTCGAACTCGAACCGGCCGAACCGCCCCTGCCCCTGCTCCAGATCGGCACCCGCCCGCAGGCCCCGGCGCGGGCCCGGTGAACGCGCGGCACCCCTGGGCACCGGCGGAGCCGCGCACCGGCCCCGCCGGGCCCCCCGGCCCCGCCGCGCCGCGCACCCCGCGCGGCCTGCGCCGGTTCACCGGGCCCCGCCCACCCCGGCGCGAGTGCTGCGAACTGTGCGGGGTGGGCGTCCCGGAGGACGGCCACCGCCACCTCGTGGAGCTCGACCAGCGCGCGCTGGTCTGCGCCTGCACCGCCTGCGCCCTCCTCTTCGACCGGCCCGGCGCCACCACCGGGCGCTACCGCGCCGTCCCCGACCGCTACCTCGTCGACCCGGAACACCGGCTCGACGACGGCGCGTGGGAACAGCTCCAGATCCCGGTCGGCGTCGCCTTCTTCTTCCGCAACGCCGCCCTCGACCGCCTCGTCGCGCTCTACCCGAGCCCGGCCGGCGCCACCGAGAGCGAACTGGACCCGGCCACCTGGCAGGACGTGCTCGGCGGCGGCGCACTCGCGGCCCTGCTCGAACCCGACGTGGAGGCACTGCTGCTGCGCCGGACCGAGGGCCGCACCGAGTGCTACCTCGTGCCCATCGACATCTGCTACGAACTGGTGGGCCGCATGCGGCTGCTGTGGCAGGGATTCGACGGTGGGGCTGAGGCGCGCGCCGCGCTGAACGCCTTCTTCGCCCAGGTGGAACGGCGGGCCAAGGCACCGGCCGCGGCGGGGGAGGCCCGGCCATGACCGACTTCACCTTCGCCTGCACCGGAGTGCGCGCCGACCCGTACGCGGCCGGACCCACCCTGGTCTTCCGGCTGCGCATCACCGCCACCGGGGCCGACCCCGGCGAAGCGGCCCGCGTCCACGCCCTCTCACTGCGCTGCCAGATCCGCATCGAGCCGGCCCGTCGCGGCTACGGCACCGGCGAAGCCGCTGCCCTCCACGACCTGTTCGGCGAGCGGGCCCGCTGGGGGACCACTCTCCAGCCCCTGCAGTTCGCCCAGGTCTCGGTGATGGTCCCCAGCTTCACCGGGGAGACCGAGACGGACGTCGTCGTGCCCTGCACGTACGACATGGACATCGCCTCCGGCCGCTACCTCAGCGCCCTGGAGGACGGCGAGGCACCGCTGCTGATGCTCTTCTCCGGCACGGCCTTCACCGGCGCCGGGGGCTTCCGGGTGGAACCCGTCCCCTGGGACCGGGAGGCCCCGTTCCGGATGCCCGCCGAGGTGTGGCGGGAGATGGTCGAGCAGCACTTCCCGGGCTGCGGCTGGCTGCGGCTGCCCCGCGACACCATGGCGGACCTGCTCGCCTACCGCTCCCGCCACGCCCTCGCCTCCTGGGAGGCGACCGTACGGGCCCTGCTGGACGGGGCGGCGGCCGCCCAGCCATCGGCCGGGGACCCCGCCTGGGCCGGCGCCGTACTGCCGCGGTCCGTCGAGAGGACGGCGCCATGACGGCCACTGCCCCGCCCGGAACCCGGTTCGCCGTCGCCCGTCAGGTCGCCGACGCCGTCCTCTTCGAGGGGTACGTCCTCTACCCGTACCGGGCGTCGGCGGCGAAGAACCGGCTCCGCTGGCAGTTCGGCGTGCTGGTGCCACCCGCCTGGGGCCCCGCGCACGGCGAACACTCGCTCCAGCAGACCGAGTTGGTGATGGAGCCCCGCGGCGCCGCCACCCTGGCCGTCGAGCTGCGCTTCCTGCACGCACAGCGGCGTACGGTCGAAGAGGCCCGCCCGGACGGCTCGTTCGCCCCCGTACCCGAACTGCACCTGCCCGACCGGGTCCTCGTCCCCTGGGACGAGGGCACCGAGGAACGGGTGGAGATGACCGTCCCCGTCGCCGAGCTGGAGGCGGGCGAGGTCAGCCTGCCCTTCGTACGGCCGGCCCGCGAGGAGACCGAGCCGGTGCGCGGCGCCGACGGCCGGGAGGCGGGCCGGCTGGTCCGGCGCACCGAACGGGCCGACGGCGTGCTGCGGCTGCGCGCCGAACAACTGGACGTTCCCTACCGGGCGTTCAAGCTCACCGCGGTGGTCGAGAACACGAGCGACTGGACCCCGCAGGGCGACGGAGCCGACGGGCCGGGCGGAGCCGACCGGGAGGCGGCCCTGCCGCGCTCCCTGGTCGCGGCCCACCTCCTGCTGGGCCTCAGCGCCGGCTCCTTCCTCTCGATGACCGATCCGCCCGAATGGGCCAGGGCCTCGATCGCGGCCTGCACCAACCTGCACACCTGGCCCGTGCTCGCCGGCGAACCGGGCAGCTCCGACGTGGTCCTGTCCTCGCCGATCATCCTGGAGGACCACCCCGGCATCGCCCCCGAGAGCATCGGGGCCATGTACGACGCCACGGAGATCGACGAGATCCTCGCCCTGCGCACGGCGGCCCTGACCGACCGGGAGAAGCGGGAGGCCCGCGGCACCGACGCCCGCGCCGCCGCCGTGATCGACCTGGCCGACACCATGCCCCCCGAGGTGCTGGAGCGCCTGCACGGCGCCGTCCGGGCGCTGCGCGAGATCACCGGCCCCGGGGCGCCCGCCCCGGACCGGGTCCCCGAACTCTTCGAGGAAGACGCCGTGTTCAGGCCGGAGAACCCCTGGTGGGATCCGGCGCACGCCGACCCGGCCGACCCGGCCCGCGACCGCATCCTGATCGACGGGACCTCCGTGGGCGCCGGCAGCCGGGTGCTCCTGCGCCCGGGCCTGCGGCGCACCGACGCCCAGGACCTGTTCCTCCAGGGCCGCGCCGCCCAGGTCGAGGCGGTGCTCCACGACGTCGACGGGGGAGTGCACCTCGCCGTCACCGTCGAAGGGGACCCGGGCGCCGACATCCGGCGCGAGCAGGGCCGGTTCCTGTACTTCCAGCCCGACGAGGTCGCCCCGCTGGAGGACCCGTGAGCGGCCGCACCCTGATCGCCGGCATCGGCAACGTCTTCCTCGGCGACGACGGCTTCGGCGTCGAGACCGTCCGCAGGCTCTCCGAGCCCGGACACGGGCTGCCGGACCACGTCGAGGTGGTGGACATCGGCGTGCGCGGTGTCCACCTCGCCTACCAGCTCCTCGACGGCTACGACACGCTCGTCCTGGTGGACGCCACCGCTCGGGGCGCAGCCCCCGGCACGCTGTACCTGATCGACGCCGCCGAACCCGGATCGATCGCCCCGCAGAGCCCCGTCCTCGACGGGCACCAGATGTCCCCCGACGCGGTGCTGGCCCTGCTGGACACCCTGTGCGCCGGAACCGGCGGCACGCCGCCCCGGCGGATCCTGGTCGTCGGCTGCGAACCCGGCTGTCTGGAGGAGGGCATCGGCCTGAGCGAGCCGGTGGCCGCAGCGGTCCCCGAGGCCGTACGGATGGTCCTGGACCTGGTCCGCCGGCCGGACGGGGGACTGCTCGACGAAGAACGCAACGCCGCCGCCAACTGAGGAGAACCCCCATGAAGAAGGCCATCATCTGCGGAGCGTCCGCCGCCGCCGTCCTTTGCGCGCTGGGCATGCTGCTCCCCGACATCCAGCGCTACCTGAGGATCCGCCGCATGTGACCGCGGCCCGGGACCCGTGGCCGTGGCCCTGGCTCGTGGCCCGGGACCTGCGAACCTGTGAACCGCGACCGCCCCGGCGCCCGAATGGCGTACGGGGCGCCGGCGCGTCGGCGTGCCCGACCGCCCCGCCCGGCGCCGGCCGGTCTAATGAGGCCCGGCAGGACGGAGTCCCATGCACGAGATGTCGATCGCCATGGCCGTGGTGGGCCAGGTGGAGGAAGCAGCCGAAGCCGGCGGCGCCACCGCCGTCACCTCGGTCCGGCTCCAGGTCGGAGAGCTCGCCGGGGTGGTGCCCGACGCCCTCGCCTTCTGCTTCGAACTGGCCTGCGCGGGAACGCTCCTCGAAGGCGCCGAGCTCGTGACGGAGCCGGTCGCCGCCCGGGCGCACTGCCGCTCCTGCACCGGCGACTGGGCGGTCGGCATGCCGCCCCGGCTGGTCTGCCCCGGCTGCGGGCAGGCCACGGACGTGGAACTGCGCACCGGGCGCGAGCTGCAGATCCTCAGCGTGCACTGGGAGGACGGCCCCACCCGCGTCCGGCCCCCCGTCCCCACCCGCGAACCGATCCCCGAGGAGCACTGAACCATGTGCCGTGTGGTCGACCTGAAGCAGGCGGTCCTCGCCAAGAACGACTCGGTCGCGCACGCGCTGCGCGCCGAACTAGGCGCCCGCGGCACCACGGTGGTCAACCTCCTGTCCAGCCCGGGCAGTGGGAAGACCGCCCTGCTGGAGCGAGAACTCGGGCTCGCCCGCGAGCGCGGCGTCCCCGTCGCGGCCCTGACCGCCGACCTCGCCACCGAGAACGACGCGCTGCGGCTGGCGCGTTCGGGCGTCCCCGTCAAGCAGGTGCTCACCGACGGGCTCTGCCACCTGGAGGCGGCGATGCTGGGACGCCACCTCGACGGCTGGATGCCCGAGGACACCCGGCTGCTGTTCGTGGAGAACGTCGGCAACCTCGTCTGCCCCGCCTCGTACGACCTCGGGGAGTCGCTGCGCGTCGTACTGGCCTCGGTGACCGAGGGCGAGGACAAGCCGCTCAAGTACCCGACGGCGTTCGGGCTGGCGCAGCTCGTCGTGGTGACGAAGACGGACATCGCGCAGGCCGTGGAGTTCGACGAGGCCGCGTTCCGGGCGCACGTGCAGCAGGTCAACCCCGGGGTGGAGGTGGTGCTGACCTCGGCCCGTGGCGGCGAGGGCGCGGGCCTCCTGCTCGAGCGGGCGCTCGCGGCCGGCGACGGCGGCCCGGTGCACACCCCGGTGATGGCACGACAGCCACACCCGCACCACCACCACGATCACCACACCGAGGACCCGGCCCACGGGCACACCCCCGGACACGACCAGGCCCCCGGTCACGGCCATCACCACGCACCCGGTGCCGGCCACGGCCCCGGCCATGAACACGGGCCCGGCCACGACCACGACCACGAGCGCGGTCCGGGCGCCGGAACCGGCCCCGGCCACCACGGTCCCGGTTCCGTCTCCCGGGCCGTGCACCCGCACTCCGGCGTGGTCCAGCCCCGCTGATGGAGGCCGTACAGCGCCGCCGGGTCATCGTGCGGGGAGTGGTGCAGGGCGTCGGCTTCCGGCCGTACGTGTACAACCGCGCGACCGGACTCGGCCTCGCCGGACACGTCACCAACACCCCCGAGGGGGTCGTGGCCGAGGTCGAGGGCGCACCGGCCGCCGTATCGGCCTTCTGCGAGCGGCTCGCGGCCGAAGCCCCGCCGCTCGCGGTCGTCCACGCCGTGGACCACTGCGAGGTCCCCGTCGCCGGCGGATCGGGTTTCACGATCGTCGCCTCCCGGTCCGGCGGACCCGCGCGCACCCTCGTCCCACCGGACGTGGCCACCTGCGCCGACTGTCTCGCGGAGCTGGCCGACCCGGCCGACCGGCGCCACCGGCACCCCTTCATCACCTGCACGCACTGCGGCCCCCGGTTCACCATCGTCACCGGGCTGCCGTACGACCGGGCGCACACCACCATGGCCCGCTTCCCGATGTGCCCCGACTGTGCCGGCGAGTACGCCGACCCCGCCGACCGGCGCTTCCACGCCCAGCCGGTGGCCTGTCCCGCCTGCGGACCGCGGCTGCGGCTCCTCGCCGGGTCACCGCCGCGAGAGGAGGCCTGCGCCGACCCCGTGGCCGCGGCCCGCCGGCTGCTGGCCGGCGGGGCGATCCTCGCCGTCAAGGGCCTCGGCGGCTACCACCTCGCCTGCGACGCCGCACACGCCGGCGCCGTGGCCGAGCTGCGGCGCCGCAAGGCCCGCGGGGACAAGCCGTTCGCCCTGATGGCCCGCGACCCCGCCGACGTCGAGCACCTGGTCCAGCTCGGCCCGGCCGAGCGGGACCTGCTGACCGCGCCCGCCCGGCCCATCGTCCTGCTGCGCCGCCGCCCCGCGGCCGCCGCCGGCGAGCCGGTCGCCGAGGACGTCGCCCCGCGCTGCCCCGACCTCGGCGTGATGCTGCCGTACACGCCCGTCCACCACCTGCTGCTCGGGCTGCCCGGCGACCCGCCCGGCCCGCGCCTGCTCGTCATGACCAGCGGCAACCTCTCGGGTGAACCCATCGTCACCGACGACGCCGAGGCCCTGGACCGGCTGGGCCACCTCGCCGACGCCTGGCTCACCCACGACCGGCCCATCCACGTGCCCTGCGACGACTCCGTGGTGCGCGTCTGCGACGGCGAAACGCTGACCGTGCGCCGCTCGCGCGGGTACGCCCCGCTGCCCCTGGACCTGCCCCTGCCCGTACCCCCGGTGCTGGCCGCCGGGGGAGACCTCAAGAACGCGTTCTGCCTCGGCGAGGGCCGCAAGGCCTGGCTGTCCGCGCACATCGGCGACATGGACGACCTGGCCACCCGGTACGCCTTCGAACGCGCCGAGCAGCAGCTGGAATCGATCACCGGCGTGCGCCCCGGACTGCTCGCCGCCGACCGCCACCCCGGCTACCGCTCCGCGGGCTGGGCGCAGCGCACGGCCGGCGCCCGGCCGCTGGTCCGCGTCCAGCACCACCACGCCCACATCGCCTCCGCCATGGCCGAACACGGCCTGGCCGGCGACGGCCCCGTGATCGGCATCGCCTTCGACGGCACGGGGTACGGGGACGACGGCGCGGTGTGGGGCGGGGAGGTCCTCCTCGCCGACTACGCCGGGTACCGCCGGTTCGCCCACCTCGCCTACGTGCCGCTGCCGGGCGGCGACGCCGCCGTACTGCGCCCGTACCGCATGGCCCTGTCCCATCTGCGGGCCGCGGGGCTGCCCTGGTCGCCGGACCTGCCCTGTACGGCGGCCTGCCCGCCCGAGGAACTACGGGTACTGGAGCGCCAGTTGGAACGCGGCCTGCACTGCGCCCCCACGTCGAGCATGGGGCGGCTCTTCGACGCCGTCTCCTCCCTGGCCGGTGTGTGCCACCTCGCCGGATACGAGGCCCAGGCCGCGATCGAGCTGGAGTCCGCCGCCCTCGCCGCGCCCGAGGGGGCGGCCGGCGCCGGGTACGCCTTCGCGCTGCACCCGGCGGGCGCGGACGGCGGGGTCCCGGTCACGGCCGATCCGGCCCCCCTCCTGGCGGCGGTGGTGGCCGACGTACGCGCGGGCACGCCCCCGCCGCTGATCGCCGCGGGTTTCCACGCGGCGGTCGCCGGCCTCGTGGTGGACCTCGCCGGCCTCGCCCGCGAGCGGCACGGACTGCACACCGTCGCCCTCACCGGCGGGGTGTTCGCGAACACCGTGCTCTCCAGTGCCTGCGCCCGCCTGCTGCGCGGGCGTGGCTTCACCGTCCTGCGCCACCACCGCGTCCCGCCGAACGACGGCGGGCTGGCCCTCGGCCAGCTCATGGTGGCGGCCCGCACCCCGCACCCCCCACAGCAAGGAGAGGGCCATGTGCCTCGCGGTACCCGGCAGAGTGCTTGAGATCGGGGAGAAGGACGGCACCCGGATGGCGACCGTCGACTTCGGCGGCGTGGTCAAGGAGGTGTGCCTGGAGTACCTGCCGGACCTCCGGGTCGGCGAGTACGCCATCGTCCACGTCGGATTCGCGCTCCAGCGCCTCGACGAGGAGTCGGCCCGCCAGACCCTCGAACTCTTCTCACAACTCGGCATGCTCCAGGAGGAGTTCGCAGACCCGTGGGAGCGGGCCGCGGCCGAGGCGGGCGTGGCGGAGTGGCCCTTCGCCGACGACATCGCGCAGCAGGCCCAGGCCGGGGACGCCGTACAGGAGGCGCAGCAGCAGTGAAGTACATCGAGGAATTCCAGGACCCCGGGCTGGCCCGCCGGCTGCTCGACGACATCCACGGGACCGTCACCCGCCCCTGGGCGCTGATGGAGGTCTGCGGCGGCCAGACCCACACCATCATCCGGCACGGCATCGACCAACTCCTGCCCGAGCAGATCGAGTTGATCCACGGTCCGGGCTGCCCGGTGTGCGTGACCCCGCTGGAGGTCATCGACAAGGCGCTGGAGATCGCCTCCCGCCCCGAGGTGATCTTCTGCTCGTTCGGGGACATGCTCCGCGTCCCCGGCACCGGCCGTGACCTGTTCCAGGTGCGCAGCGAGGGCGGTGACGTGCGGGTGGTGTACTCCCCGCTCGACGCCCTGAAGATCGCGCAGCAGAACCCGGGGCGCGAAGTGGTGTTCTTCGGCATCGGCTTCGAGACGACCGCACCGCCCAATGCGATGACGGTGTATCAGGCGAAGCGGCTCGGCATCCGGAACTTCAGCCTGCTCGTCTCCCACGTGCGGGTGCCTCCCGCCATCGAGGCGATCATGACCTCGCCCAGCTGCCGCGTCCAGGGCTTCCTCGCCGCCGGACACGTGTGCAGCGTCATGGGCATGGCGGAGTACCCGGAGCTGGCGGCGCGCCACCGCGTCCCCATCGTGGTCACCGGCTTCGAGCCGCTCGACATCCTCGAAGGCGTACGCCGGGCCGTACGGCAGCTGGAGCGGGGCGAGCACACCGTGGACAACGCCTACGCGCGCGCCGTCCGCCCGGAGGGGAACCCGGCAGCACTCGCCATGCTGGAGGACGTCTTCGAGGTCACCGACCGGGCCTGGCGCGGCATCGGCGTGATCCCGGACAGCGGCTGGCGGCTGTCCGGCCGCTACCGCGCGTACGACGCCGAGCACCGCTTCTCGGTGACGGACATCGCCACCGAGGAACCCGCCGAGTGCCGCAGCGGCGAGGTCCTCCAGGGCCTGATCAAGCCGCACGAGTGCGAGGCCTTCGGAACCACCTGCACCCCTCGCACCCCGCTCGGCGCCACGATGGTCTCCAACGAGGGCGCGTGCGCCGCGTACTACCTCTACCGGCGCCTGGACCTCGCGCCGGCCCGCACCGCACCGCTGGAGGCGAGCCCCGTTGTCTGAGACCGCCGCACTCGACGTCACGGGCTGGACCTGCCCCGCCCCGCTGCGGGACCGCCCCCGGGTGGTGATGGGCCACGGAGGCGGCGGAGCGCTCTCCGCCGAGCTCGTCCAGCACGTCTTCGCACCCGCCTTCGGCGGTGAGGTGCTCGGCCAGATGGGCGACTCCGCCGCGGTCACCCTCGGCGGGGCGCGCCTCGCCTTCTCCACCGACTCGTACGTGGTGCGGCCGCTGTTCTTCCCCGGCGGCAGCATCGGCGACCTCGCGGTCAACGGCACCGTCAACGACCTGGCCATGAGCGGGGCCCGGGCCGCCTACCTGTCCTGCGGGTTCATCCTCGAAGAGGGCGTCGAGCTGTCGGTGGTGGCCCGGGTCTCCGAGGCCCTCGGCGCGGCCGCGCGCACCGCTGGCGTCGAGGTGGCCACCGGCGACACCAAGGTCGTGGAGGCCGGCCACGGCGACGGCATCTACCTCAACACCGCGGGCATCGGCCTCATCCCCGACGGAGTGGACCTGCGCCCGCAGCGCGTGGTCCCGGGCGACGTCGTCATCGTCAGCGGGGAGATCGGCCTGCACGGCGTGGCCATCATGAGCGTCCGCGAAGGCCTCGAATTCGGGGTGGACGTCAAGAGCGACTGCGCGCCGCTGGGCGGACTCGTCCAGGCCATGCTCGCCGTCACCCCCGATCTGCACGTGCTGCGCGATCCCACGCGCGGCGGCCTGGCGGCCGCCCTGAACGAGATCGCCGCCGCGTCGGGCACCGGGGTCGTCGTCCAGGAGGGCCGGGTGCCGGTTCCCGACGCCGTGGGCAACGCGTGCGCGATCCTCGGCCTCGACCCGTTCTACGTGGCCAACGAGGGGAAGCTGGTCGCCTTCGTGCCCCGGCAGCACGCCGACGCCGTCCTCGACGCGATGCGTGCGCACCCGCTGGGCCGCCGCGCCGCGGTGATCGGCGAGACGGTCGAGGCCCACCCCGGTCTCGTCGTGGCGCGCACCGGTCTCGGCGGCACCCGCGTGGTCGATCTGCCGATCGGGGAGCAGCTGCCCCGGATCTGCTGACGGGCGTCCCCGCTGCCCGCCGTCCGGAACGCCCGACGGCGGGCCGGACGGCGCAGCTCAGGGGAGTTCGGGGATGAACGGGAGATAGTCCTCCGAGCCCGCGGACGGCAGGACCGCGTAACTGGCCTCGGGCAGTTCGTTCCACACGCCCGGGAGGTTACCGAGGGGTTCGGAGACCACCAGACGGGTCGCATCGGAGACCTCCCGCAGGTACGGCAGCTCCGGGTACAGCTGCCGTACCGTTTCGGCCTTGCTGCTGTAGAACAGCGAACGCGAACGACCCTCGCTGGAGTAGCGGAACGCCCACACGCGCTCGCCGTCGCTGACCGCGATCGTCATCTGCATCGGGTCCGCGACGCCGTGCTCCTTGCCGAGCCGCTCCACCAGACCCGTCATCCTGGCGACCGCACCGGGCACATCCTGGTCGAGGCCGAAGGTTACGGCCAGGTAGAACATCACCTCCGAGTCCGTGGAGCCCTCGATGCACGGGAACAGCGCCGGGTCGACGGCCATGCACAGATCGCGCTGGAGGCGGTGGAAGTCGGTGATCGCGCCGTTGTGCATCCACAGCCAGCGGCCGTGCCGGAACGGGTGGCAGTTCGTCTGCTGGATGGCCGAACCGGTGGAGGCGCGCACATGGGCGAAGAACAGCGGCGAGCGGACGTGCGCGGCCAGCTCCCGCAGGTTCCGGTTGTTCCAGGCCGGTCCGATGTCCCGGAAGATCGCCGGGGTGCCGTCACCGTCGGTGCTGTACCAGCCGATGCCGAAACCGTCACCGTTCGTCGACTCGACGCCCATCCGTGCGTGCAGGCTCTGGTCGATCAGCGAGTGTTCCGGCTGGTAGAGAACAGCGTCGAGCAGCATCGGCGAACCGGAGTAGGCGAGCCAGCGACACATCAGCACCATCCCTCTCCTGAGCCTCGTACGAGCCTATCGCGGCCGGGCGTGCGCCGCCCTGTGCCGGTGACGTGTCCGCCCCCCGGGGCCCGGGACGCTCGGCCGGGACCCGGCCACGGCACCCTCGGTGAGGGATCGATCCGCTTTCGTCACCGCCTGGGCGGGAACGCGGAGGTCACGGGCCGCTCACCCCCGTCGTGGCGCACGTGCTCACCCGGACACGGGTACGGGAGGCGACCACGGGACGAACCTTGAAGTTGGATACCCTCACGGTTGGCTTAGGGGCTTCGGCGGGCTGAACTGCCGTGACAGGGGACGGATTTTCATGAGTGCACCTTCCAGCGACCTTTTCCAGCCGCTCAGGCCCGACGACCCGGCCACCGTGGGCGGTTACCGCCTGGCCGCCGTCCTGGGCGCCGGCGGCATGGGCAAGGTGTACCTGTCCTACACGCCGGGCGGGCGGCCCATCGCCCTCAAGGTGATCCGGCCCGAGTTCAGCGAGGACCCCGAGTTCCGGCGCCGCTTCCAGCAGGAAGTCCGGGCGGCCCAACGGGTGCAGGGCCTCTACACCGCACCCGTCATCGACTTCGACACCGAGGGCTCCCAGCCCTGGCTGGCCACGGCCTACGTACCGGGCCCCTCCCTCGCGCACGCCGTCGCCCGGCACGGGCGGCTGCCGCTGCGCAGTGTGCTCCTGCTGACCGTCGGGGTCGCCGAGGCGCTGCACGTCATCCACGGCGCGGGCATCGTCCACCGCGACCTGAAGCCGGCGAACGTACTCCTCGCCGGCGACGGCCCCCGCGTCATCGACTTCGGCATCGCCCGCGCGGCGGACGCCACTTCCCTGACCGGAAGCGGCGTCAGCGTCGGCACGCCGGCGTTCATGGCGCCCGAACAGGCCTCGGCCGGTACGGTCACCGCCGGCACCGACATCTTCGCCCTCGGCCAGATCGCGGCGTACGCGGCGATCGGTGCGCCCGCCTATGGCGAGGGGTCCTCGCACGCGGTGCTGTACCGCATCGTGCACGAGGACCCCGACCTCAGCGCACTGCCGGATGAGCTGCGGCCCCTGGTGTCGCGGTGCCTCAGCCGCGACCCGGCGGACCGGCCCGCCCTGACCGAGGTCATCCGCATGTGCCACGAGCTCTCTCCCGCCCCGCTGCGCCAGGGCGAGGACTGGCTGCCCCAGGCGGTCGCCGGTTCCATCACCGAGCGCCTCCGGCTGCCCGAGCCGGCCCGGACCCCGCCGCCGCAGCCCGCCGTGGCCCCCACACCGACCGAGGTCTCCCCGCAGCCTCCGGCGGACGGCGCGCCCCCGCACCCGCCGACCGGTCCCGGCGTGGCCGCGGCACCGACGCAGAGCGCACCCGCCGCTTCGCCCCACCCGCCGGCCGCTCCCGCTGCACCGGGCGCGGTGCCGACCGCTCCGGCGTACCCGGCCGCTGCACCCGCGGCTCCGGCCGGGACGCACCCCGGTCACCACCAGACGCCCCCGCCCGGCCATCCGACGCCCCTGCCCGGATACCGGACGCCGGCGCCCGGCTATCCGACGCCTGTGGCCGGGTACCAGACGCCTGCGCCCGGCCATCAGACCCACCCCGGCTACCAGACGCCTCCGCCCGGGTACACGCCGGGCCATTACCTCGCGTCCCCCTCCCATCACCCCGGGTATCCGCCTCCCGCGCCGCAGCGCAAGCCCAAGGGACTGATCATCGCCGGGGCCGTCGTGGCGGCGGTGATCGGCCTCGCCGTCATCGGATCCCTGCTGCCGGACGGCTCCGGCGACAAGTCCAAGGGCGGCTCGGCCGCCACGGGCGGCAGCCCCGGCGGAGGCTCCCAGGGCAAGAGCGGGAAGCGCACCGACCCCACCCCGACCTCGCACCAGGGCGTCAACCTGACGGCCAACTACCAGCTCATGCTGGCCGACAACCCGCCGCGCCCGGGCACCGGCGGTGACGCCGGCGTGCTGTACAACCATGGAGACCTCTACTTCTACCTCGACACCCTTTTCGGGGACACGAAGGTCGGCACCGACAACGGCAGGCTGGTCGTGCTGAACAACTCGCAGAAGGGTTCGCTGGAGACCTGCCGGGCCGAGACCCGGTACACCGAGAAGATCGGCCTCGATCAGCTGTCGGACGGGACCGAGATCTGCGTGCTCAGCGACGCGGGCCACATCGCGGTGGCGACGTACCGCGGCAGGTCGGGCGCGAAGGACCCGAGCACGTACATCACGCTCGACCTCACGGTCTGGCGCAATGCCGAGGAGCCGAAGAAGCGCTGAATCCGGGGCCGGTCCGGCCCGCCCGGCCGACGGGGCGTGTCCTGCAGCCGGTCCTCGAGCCGGATCGCGGATTCCAGGTCCTCGCCTCGGCGCACACCCCGCCCGGGATCCGGTCATTGTCGGCCGGAGGGGACCCGGCGCGACGGGAGGCCGGGGCGGGGGAGTACGGCTGATGGGCGGGGGCGCAGGAGATCCGCGGCGGAATGCGGAATTCGGCCAGCACCTGGCGGCGGGGGCCGTTGTCCGTATCGCGTCCTTCCCAGCGCACATTCGCTGTGGTGGCATGTGCATGCCGAAATTCGAGCGGTTCCGGTTCCGGTACCGGTTCCGCGCGGCGAATGAATGGAGAAACGAAGATGTTGCTCCGCAGACTCACCGTCGGCGCCGCCGTCGCGGCCCTGTCCGCGCTGGCCGTGCCCGCGCACGCCCAGGGCCCGGACACGCCGCCGCCCGGCAGAATCACCGTCGACGTGGTCGGCGTGAACGGTTCGGGGTGTCCCCAGGGGACCGCGAGCGTCTCCGCGGCCTCCGACAACACGGCGTTCACCGTCACGTACAGCGACTACCTGGCCCAGGCCGGCGCCGGCTCCGGAGGCACCGACTTCCGCAAGAACTGCCAGCTCGCGCTGCGGATCCACGTACCGCAGGGGTTCACCTACGCGATCGCCCGCGCCGACTACCGCGGCTTCGCCCACCTGCAGCGCGGGGCCTACGGCCAGGAGCGCGCGAACTACTACTTCCAGGGCATGGCCCAGACGGCCCGCACGGCCCACCAGTTCAGCGGCCCGTACTCCGACAACTGGCAGGCGAGCGACCAGACCGACTACGCCGACCTCGTCTGGGCGCCCTGCGGTGAGGAACGCAACCTCAACGTCAACAGCGAACTGCGCGTCTACGCGGGGACGTCGAACCCGCAGGCCCTGAGCTTCATGAGCATGGACTCGACGGACGGCAGCGTGAGCACGGTCTACCACTTCGAGTGGAAGGAATGCCCCGCGGCCTGACGCGGCGTGAGCGCAGGAATCACCGATCGATGGTCAGGAGTGACAACGATGTCTCCTTCCCTGTCTCGTACCCTGCTCACCGGTGGCGCGGCAGCCCTGCTGATCGCCACCGCCACGACGTCCGCCGGAGCCGCCGGCCACACCCCGCAGATCACCGCTCCCCCCGACAAGATCGTGATCGAACTCGCGACCGTGAACGGATCCGGCTGCCGGGAAGGCACCGCCGAGGTGGCCGTCGCGCCGGACAACACCGCCTTCACCGTCACCTACAGTGACTACCTCGCCCAGGTCGGACCCGGTGCCCCGCCGACGGCGTTCCGCAAGAACTGCCAGCTCAATCTCCGCGTCCACGTTCCCTCGGGATTCACCTACGCGATCGTCCAGGCGGACTACCGCGGATTCGCATTCCTCCAGCCGGGGGCATGGGGCCAGGAGCGCGCGAACTACTACTTCCAGGGAATGCCGCAGACGACGCAGCGCACCCATCAGTTCAACGGACCGCACAACGACAACTGGCAGGCGACCGACAGGACGGAATATGCGGATCTGGTCTGGGCTCCGTGTGGGGAGAAACGAAACTTCAACATCAATACGGAACTGCGCGTGAATGCGGGCACGTCCAATCCGCAGACCGCCACCAGTTTCATGGCCATGGACTCCACCGACGCGAGCGTGAGCACCCTCTACCACCTCGCCTGGCAGGTCTGTCCCACCCCGAAACACCCCGCCCCCTGACGGGCCGTCCCCCGGCCGGCGCTCCCCGCGCCTGACTCCCCGCGCCCGAGGTCCCGCGCTGTACCCGGCACGGTCGCCGGGTACAGCGCTCGGCCGCGTGGGGTGCTCAGGTCAGCGGGCGCAGCCGGGACGAGGCCGCGGGAGCCACCGCCGGAAGGGCTGCGGCCGGGACGGGCGCGGACGCGCGGGCGCTGCCCGCCTGCCAGGCCCGCCAGTCCAGGTTCCAGTCGCCGAAGCCGTTGTCGAAGGGAGCCATCGGCTCCCCCTCGCTGTTCACCACCTGCACGATGTCCCCCTCCCGTACCGTCTGGAAGAACCAGGCGGCGTCCGCCGTGCTCATGCCCGTACAGCCGTGGCTCACGTTCTCCTCGCCCTGCGCCGCGACCGACCAGGGGGCGGCGTGCACGTACTCGCCGCTCCACGTCACCCGCGTCGCGTAGAACACCGGCAGGTCGTAGAACTCGCTGGTGCCGCGCTTGATGCCGACGGTGTCCCCGCGCATCCGGACCTGGTACTCCTTGCCCAGCACGACCTTGACGCCGCTGCGGGTCCGGAACCCGGCCTTGCCGGTGGTGACCGGGATCGTCCGGATGACCTTGCCGTTGCGGCGCACCGTCATCTCGTGCTCGGCGGCGTCCGTGACCGCCTCGATCCGGTCGCCCACGGTGAACCCCGTGGAGCCGGAGGGGCCTCCGTAGCCGTGGTCGCCGACCTCCACACCGTCGAGACCGCTCGTCACGCGCACCTCGGCGTGCGCGGGCCAGTACGTACGCGGCCGGTAGTGCAGCGTCGAGTCGTCCACCCAGTGCCAGCCGCCCTCCACCGCCGGCTCGGAGGTGACCTGGAGCGCCCGCTCCACCCGGGCCCGGGCCGTCCGGTCGGTGGCGGGAACCGGTCGGCTCAGGGCGGCCGTCACGATCTGCCCCGCGCCGTACGTACCGGGCCTCGGCCCGAACTCCACCGTGAGGCGGCCCCGGTCCCGGGGCGGCGCGGTCCGGAAGGCCATCGTGACGCCGACCGGCGTCCCGGCCGCGTCCTGGGCGCCGACGCTGACGGTGTAGAGCTCGCCGGCCCGCAGCGGCTCGGTGTTGGTCCAGTGACGGCTCCGGGGGGCGAGTTCGCCACCCACGTAGCGCCCGTGCCCGTCGTGGACGGTGACGTCGGTGAGCTGTCCCGCTTCGGCGAGCGCGATGTCGAGGGGGCCGCCGGAGTTCGTGGGCAGGACGACCGTGCGCGCCGCCCCGTCGCCCGCGCGCGGGGCAGGACCGCGCAGCACCGACCCGGCTCCCCGGGCGGTGGCCCGTACCCGCTGCTGCCGCCAGCCGGTGCACAGCCCGTCCCGGAACCCCTCCACCGCGCACCGTGCGGCGATGTCGCCGTCCCCCTGGTCCAGGGCCCGGCCGACGATCAGGGTCACGGCGGCGTCCGGGCCGCCGGCGGCCCGCTCCGGGGGATCCTGCTCCGGCGCCCGGCCCGGCGCCGCGGCGACGGCGAGCGCCGCGCCGGTCACGGCGGCCACCACGCTCCACGTCCTGCTCCGTCGTGCCCGTCGTTCCTTTTGTGCACGGTGCGTCGATGACATCGCCACGCAGCCTTCCCAGCTCGCCCACGGCCCGTTGGGAGCATGAAAGCGACTGTGCGGCCTAAAGATGATCATCCGCTCGGCCGGTGCGACCGAACGGGCACGCAAGAGAACTCGTACGGAGCAACGGAGGCGGCCGGGCGCCCGGTTGCCGGGGGCGCCCGGCCGTGCCGTCAGGGGAGCGGGCGGACGCGGACCACGCGGGCCGGGTCCTGGCCGCCTCCGGACGCCAGGATGCGCACTTCGTCCTGGTCGCTGATCTCCGCCCGGACGATGCCGGTCGCGTCCGTGTAGACCGGGTGGCCGCCCGGGCCGGCCTGGCCGGTGGCGCTCACCACGACGACGTCCTCGCTGGTCTCCGGGCCCTCGGAAAACACCAGCTCGTAGCGCTGGGAACTCATCCGCGCCCTCCTCTGCCAGGCGAAAGGGTCCCCCCGTACCTCCTCCATGATGCGCGCCGGGCTCGCTCCGCGCCGCCCGCAGCCGGGTTGCGCGGAGCCCGTGCGTCGGTTAGGCGCGCACGACGGCGTACCGGCCGCGGGCCTTCGTGCCGTCCGGCAGCGTCCAGTCCGCGGTGACGTGCCCCAACGGCGGTTCCCCCGCCGGGTCCTGCTCGGGTGCGGGCACCAGGACGCGCTGCACGCGGAGGGTGAGCCGCCCGTCCGGGGTCCGGACGAGCACGTCGGAGGCGTCCGGGCCGGCGCAGACCTCCAGGACGTCGACCGGGCCGGGCCGGCCGGGCGCCGCGGACCAGCCGGTGACGGACGGGTCGGGCTTGTCGCTCTCGCTCTGCGCCTGCGGCTCCGCTTCGCCGCGCACGAGCGCGTACAACCGCTCGACGAGGACGGGGTCGTGGGTCCCGTCGTAGATCCAGCGGCGCCCCAGCACCCCGTGCTCGGAGGTGCCGATGAGGGCGTGCTCCGCGCCGTCGAGCGGCGCTCCGCGGTACGTGAGCGGCACGTGGTACGTGACCGGGCGCTCTCCCGCAGCGTCGGTGACCGCCATGAACTCGATCCCGACCTCACCCTGCGGATCGTCGATCCGGAAACCGCCGGCCTTGACGGGCTGCGGTGCGGTCCCCTCGTACCCGCCCCCGTACCAGGGCTGAGCGGGAAGCCAGGAAGCGAGCAGCTCCATCTTCCCGGGGGTCATCGTGGTCCGGTGGACGACGGCCATGGTGCGGCACCTCTTTCGGTCGACTGGTGATCATCCTGCCACCGCGGCTCGTGGGGACTCGTGGGGCTCAGGTTGCGTCCGTCTTAAGCGGCGGCGGCGTCCGTGTCACGCGCGAAACAAAACAGCTGAACAGGCGGGAAACTCAACGCAGTTGGCGTTGACGGGGGCAGCTCTACGCGCGTCATCATGGGCCGCATGAGAATCCCCCCACGCTTCGTGGCCCTCGCCGGCGCCGCGGCAGCCGCCGCCGCGCTCCTCACCGGACCGACCGCCTCGGCGGCCCCGGCACCCGCCTCCGCCTCCGTCACCGCGGTCGGCCGCATCTGCTACTCGTCCCTGCCGTCCCAGGCGCACGACACCCTCGATCTCATCGACCAGGGCGGCCCGTTCCCCTACGCGCAGGACGGCGTCGTCTTCCAGAACCGCGAGCGGCTGCTGCCCGCCCACGGCTCCGGCTACTACCACGAGTACACCGTCATCACCCCGGGCTCGCCGACCCGCGGGGCGCGCCGGATCATCACCGGGCAGCAGTCGGAGGAGGACTACTACACCGCCGACCACTACGCCTCGTTCCGGCGCGTCGACTTCGGCTGCTGACGCCCGTTCGCCCGCAGACCGTCCGGGCGGCCCGGACCCGTGCGACGCCACGGGTCCGGGGTTCCGCCGTGGCCGGCGTGACGGTACAACTGCCCCTTGGATCAAGGGGGATGCGGATGAGTGAACGGCGTCCGGGCCGGACCGGTGCGGTCACGGCATGGCTGTTCGGGGCCGCGGGCCCGGCCGAGCCGAGGACCATGGCCGAGGCGCTCGGCCTCGCCGAGGAAGCCCCCCGCCTCCAACGGCTGCGCGACGCGGAGCCGCAGCGACGCCCCGAGGAGCCGGTCCTGATGGACTCCATGGTCTGCTTCGCGGGCGGGGCGATGGGCGCGGTCTTCAGCGTGATCATCCGGCTGCGCGACGCCTACCAGCTGATCCGTCCGGCACCCGGCCGCACCGGGTCCGCGGACGTCCCCGCGGACCCGGTGCAGCTCGCCCGGACGATGCGCCAGGAAGGCTGGTACCGGGTGGTGGTGGGCTGGTTCCCGGCCACCTCGCTCTTCCTGCTCATCAGCGGCGGAATCCTCACCCTGCTCACCCCGCCGGCCGCTCCGGCCGACCTGTGCGGGCCCGGACCGCTGTCGCCGGCCGGACGTCAGGCCCTGATCAAGGCCTGGTTCTTCCGGGGCAGCGTCGGCTTCCTCGCCGGCCTGAACGAACGCTGGGCGTACGGCCTGGTCAGCCGGGGCGGCGAGCCGCGACCGGGCGGCCCGGCCGCCGGATGACCGGCTCGCGTCACTCGAACCGGGTGGTGTCGCCCGCCCCGCGGCGGACGATCTCGGCCTCGCCGCCGGAGAAGTCGATGACGGTGGTCGGCTCGGTCCCGCAGTCGCCGGAGTCGACCACGATGTCCACGAGGTAGTCGAGCCGTTCCTTGATCTCCCAGCCCTGCGTCAGCGGCTCCGGCTCGTCGGGCAGGAGCAGGGTGCTGGACAGCAGCGGCTCGCCCAGCTCGGCGAGGAGGGCCTGCGTCACGGCGTGGTCGGGGATGCGGACGCCCACCGTCTTCTTCTTGGGGTGCAGCAGCTGGCGCGGCACTTCCCTGGTCGCGGGCAGGATGAAGGTGTAACTGCCGGGCGTGGACGCCTTGATCGCACGGAACACGTCGTTGTCGATCTGCACCAGCTGGCCCAGCTGGGCGAAGTCCTGGCACACCAGCGTGAAGTGGTGGCGGTCGTCGAGGTTGCGGATGGACCGGATCCGGGCGAGGCCGTCACGGTTGCCGAGCTGGCAGCCCAGCGCGTAGCAGGAGTCCGTCGGGTACGCGACGAGCGCGCCGGAGCGGATGCTGTCAGCGACACTGCCGATGGTGCGCTGCTGGGGGTTCTCGGGGTGCACGTCGAAGTACTTGGCCATTCGCCGAGCCTACGCGATCAGGCCTGCGCCGGTGAGCGAGCGCCGAGCATGGTCGCGGAAGGCGGCGGTCGCGGTGTGGGCGGGTGCGGCGGGCGCGAGGAAGAGCACGGTCACCGGCTCGGCGTCGGTCAGCGGCAGGTACCGGATGCCCGGGAACGGGTGGCTGTGCCGGGTGGCCTCGGCGGTGACCCCGACCGCCTCGCCCGTCGCGATGGCCGTCAGCCATTCGTCGACGTTGGCGACCTCCAGGGTGACCGACGGCTTCCGTTCGTCGGGCCACAGGTCGGTGCCGGACGTCGCCGCCGTCGCGCACAGGACGACGGTCCGGTCGGCCAGCTCGGCGAGGTCGAGCTCGGTGCGCGCGGTCAGCGGATCGTCCTCCGCGAGGGCCGCGATCCGCGGCTCCCGGTACAGCGGCAGCACGGACAGCCCCGCGGCGCCGCCCTCGGGCGGGGTGCGCATGAAGGCGGCGTCGATCTCGCCGCGGCGCAGCCCCGTCTCCGGATCGGCGAGCCGGTGCACCTGGACCGGCACCTCGGGGTGGTCGCGGCGCCAGTCCCGCAGCAGCCCCACGGTGTGCGGGCCGAGCGCGCCCCACGCGAAGCCGACGCGCAGCGGCCGCGGGCCGGCGGCGGCCTCGGCGAGTGCGTCGTCCAGCTGGGCGAGGATGCGGTGCGCGTGCTCCCACAGGCGGTGCCCGGCGGGCGTGAGGCCGAGGCGGCGGGTCGTACGCTCCACCAGCGGGGTGCCGAGGCGGCGCTCCAGCTGGTCGAGGGTGCGGGAGAGGGCGGGCTGGCCGATGCGCAGCACGGCCGCGGCGCCCGTGATGCTGCCCTCGTCGCCGATCGCCGCGAGGGCCTTCAGATGACGCAGCTCCACATTCATGACCGCCAAGCATAAATGCTGCCGAGAAGGCATTTCCCCGGCCCGTGCAGGTGCCCCTAGCGTCGGGGGCATGCGAATCCTTCTCATCGGCGCGGGCGGCATGCTCGGCACCGCCGTCCACCACGCCCTGACCACCCGCGGCCACGAGGTCCTCACCGCCGGACGCTCGACCGGCGACCTGCGCTACGACATCACGGACCCGGAACAGATCACCGCCCTGTACGACGCGGCGGGCCGGGGCGGGCAGCTCGACGCGGTGGCGAGCGCCGCCGGCAGCGTCCCGTACAAGCCGGTCGCCGAGATGACCCCCGAGGACTGGACCGCGGCCTTCCGGGGCAAGGTCATGAGCCAGCTGGAGCTGGTCCGCCAGGGCACCGGGCGCATCTCCCCGAGTGGTTCCTTCACCCTGATCACCGGTGTGCTGGCGCGCAGCCCGATCGTCACGGGCTCGGCCGCCTCGATGGCGAACGGCGCCGTGGAGGCCTTCGTCCGGGCGGCTGCCGTCGAGATCGCCCCGCAGCGGATCAACGCCGTCAGCCCCACGGTCTTCACCGAGGCCCTCGACGCCTACGGCGACTCCTTCCCGGGCTTCGCCCCCGTCGACGTCGCGGACGTGGCCCGGACCTACGTGCGCACCATCGAGGGCGCCGCCACCGGCCGGATCCTGGAACTGGGGAACTGAGGGCCCTCCCGTAAGCCGCGCGCTGATCCACGCGCGCTGATCCACCGGGGGTCGCGGGACGGCCCTCAGCCGGCCGCGCCCCCGCCGGCGGAGGTCCAGCCCTGCCGGTGGAGGCGTTCGAAGCCGCCCAGGAGGAGGTCGAGGGCGAACTCGAACTCGAACTGGTCGTCACAGCCGCCGCCCACGACGGAGTCCCCGTCGTGGGCGGCGGCCAGGGCCAGTTCCGCGACGTGCGGGTAGGCCGCCGCGGCCTCCGGGGGCAGGGCCGCGGGCGGCCGCGGAGCCGGTCCGGGGGCGGCGTCGAACACCTCCTGGGTGAAGCCGAGGACGCGGCTGCCCAGGGCGTGCATCGCATGGTGGGTGAGGTCGACCGAGAGCCCGCCCGCTCGGAACGTCCCGATCACCGCGTCCATGTGCGCGAGCACCGCCGGGGTCGGGCCGGTGCGCGAGCGGATCACCTGGGCCGCCCACGGGTGGCCCAGCAGGGCGGCGCGCGCGGACAGGATCCGCAGGCGCACCGCGCCCCGCCAGCCGGTGCCGGGGGCTGGCGGGGGGATCTCGCCCACGACGGTCTCCACCATGCCGTCCAGGAGCTCCTCCTTGTGGGCGACGTGCTTGTAGAGCGCCATCGGCACCACGCCCAGCTCCTGGGCGAGCCTGCGCATGCTCAGCGCCTCGATCCCGATGGAGTCGGCCAGCGCCACCGCTGCGCGCAGCACCCGTTCCCTGCTCAGGGGAGCCCTCGGCACTGTCTCCGGCTGCCGGGTCATTCGATCAGCTCCCTCGTGTGCGGTGCCCGGGCCGGGCCCCGGGCTTGACCGAGTGTACGTCGTACACCTACCGTGCGTCTCAGGTGTACGCCGTACACCACGAGAAGGGGGAGTGGTTCCGCATGGGCGCGAAGAGGTTGAACGGATCGAAGGGATCGACCGGATCGACGGCATCGAACGGAGCGGACAGGGGGACCGCGGTCGTCTCGGGGGCGCTGTTCCTCGTCACCGAGGTCGCCGCGGTCGCCGGTCTCGTGCTCTACGGCCCCGTGCTGGACGGCGCCGGCTACGTCCTCGGCGCCGACGCCGACACCCGCGTGCTCGCCGGTGCGCTGTGCGAATTCGTCCTGGCGCTGGCGGTCGTCGGGACCGGGGTCGCCCTGTACCCGGTCCTGAAACGCCGTAACGAGGGGGCCGCGCTCGGCTACGTCTGCGGCCGCCTGCTCGAAGCCGCCGTCATCCTCGTCGGCCTCGTCAGCGTGCTGTCCGTGGTGACGCTGCGCAGGGAGTCCGCCGCGGCGCCGGGCGGCGACGCCGCGTCCCTCACCGCGGCCGCCGACGCCCTCGTGGCGATCCACGACTGGACGTTCCTCTTCGGGCCCGACTTCGTCCTGGGCGCGAACACCCTGGTCCTGGCCTGCCTGATGTACCGCTCACGACTCGTCCCGCGGCCCCTCGCCGTGCTGGGGCTCATCGGCGGAGCGCTGATCTGCGCCTCCGCGACCGCCGTGCTGTTCGGCCTCTACGAGCAGGTGTCCGGCGCCGGCTCGCTGGCCGCCCTCCCGGTGTTCGCGTGGGAGGTGGGCCTGGCCGTCCGGCTCCTGGCCAAGGGGTTCAGCGGGCCGGCTCAGCTCCCGAACACCACCGAGAGGTGGGCGGCCAGCCCCGAGGCCGTCGGCGGGCACAGCCTGGCGCCGAGGTAGCCGTCCGGCCGGACCACGAACGCCGTCGGCTCCCGCACCCCGTACATCCGGCCGAACTCGCCGCGGGAGTCCCGGTACACGGGCACGGGCACATACCCGCCGTCCATGCGGGCGTCGGTGCCGGCGTCGGTATCGGCGAGGATCGCGCACACCGCGACCCGGCCCGCCGCCGCGCCCCGCACCGAGGAAGCCAGCCCGGCGAGGCCGGCCGCCGCCGGGGCGGGCCCGTACAGCAGCAGCACATGCTCCCGGCCGCGCAGCAGGTCGTACAGCCGCACCGGGTACGCGGCGATGTCCCCGGTGAGCCCGCCGCAGTCCGGTGCTCGGTCGCCGGGGCGCGGCCCGGGCCCGCCGTCGGGCTCCCCCCGCTGGACGACGGGGCTGCCCCGGTAGCCGACCAGCAGCTGGGCCTGGCGCATCATGAGCGTGTCCGCGTCCCCGGGGTCGGCCTGCACGCCCTCGGCGGACTGCCGCACGGTACGGCCCACGACCTCCTCGCCCACCGGCCGGCGCTCCGCGTCGTAACTCGCGAGCAGCGCCGGCGCCGCCGCGCCCTCCACGGCCAGCGCCAGCTTCCACGCCAGGTTCCAGGCGTCCTGGATCCCGGTGTTCATGCCTTGCGCACCGGTCGGCGGATGGATGTGCGCCGCGTCCCCCGCCACGAGGACCCGCCCGCCCCCGTACCGGTCCACCAGCCGATGGCTGATCCGGAACACGGACGACCAGCGCATGGCCGAGGCCGTGACCGGCTGCGGCGACAGCCGGTCCAGCACGGCCTGGATGTGGCCGAGTTCGGGGGCACGCGCGCCCTCCAGGCCGTGCACCACCCCGTCACCGTCCTGTGGCGGAGCGGCGGAGAGCCCGGGCGGCACCATCATGGACACCCGGTAGCGCCCTGCGCCCGGCAGCGGAATGCACACCAGGACGTCGTCGACGGCGCCCCCGGCGTCGTGGTGCATGGCGCGCACCCCGTACCCGTACGGCAGGTCCCAGTCGACCTCCACGTCGGCCAGCATGTACTCCTCGGGGAAGGCGCCGCCCTCGAAACTCAGGCCGAGTCCCTTGCGGACGATGCTGTGCGCGCCGTCGCAGCCCACCAGGAACCGGGTCCGGAGCTCCTCCTCGCCGCCCGGGCCGGTGAGCCGGCAGGTCACGCCGTCGGCGTCCTGGACGAACGAGACGAGCTCGGTGCCCCGCTCGACGTGCGTGCCGAAGCCCGCCAGGAACTCCTCGATGATGCGCTCCGTCTCGTACTGCGGCAGAGCGGCGAAGCGGTACGGCACCTCGGGCTGCAGCACCAGGTCCAGCCGGGGCTGCTCCACGCCGTTCACGTAGGTCAGCTGCCCGCGCATCAGGACGGCCGCCTCCAGGGCGGCCCGTACGAAGCCCATCCGGTCCCAGATCTCCAGCGTGCGCGGCTGGATCCCCACCGCCTTCGCGTACGGCAGCCTCGCCGGCAGCCGGTCCACGATGCGGCAGGAGATCCCGCGCCGCCGCAGCTCGGCGGCGGCCGTCAGCCCGACCGGGCCCGCGCCCGCCACCAGGACGTCCGAGGCCGCTCCACCGGTGTGCACCATCGCCGCCTCCCGGGCGGGTTCCCCGTACGAACGGATCACCCTCCATGGTGGCCCGGCGTCCCGCTCCCGGCGATCGGGGCGCGGAACCCGGGCCGCCCGGGTCCGGGCGGGCCCGGGCGGCCCCGGGCTCCGCGGGCGCGGGACCGGACTCAGTCGCCGATGTCGCGGCGCCGGAAGTCGTCCAGGGTCTCGCGGCGCACCAGGAGGCGGGCCGCGCCGTCGTCGACGGCGATGACCGGGGGACGGCCGACCATGTTGTAGCCGGAGGCCATGGAGAACTGGTAGGCACCCGACACCGGTACCGCGAGCAGGTCCCCGGGACGGACGTCACCCGGCAGGTCCACGTCGGTGGCGAGGACGTCGCCCGCCTCGCAGTGCCGGCCGACGACCGTGGCGGTGAGCGGGTCGGCGGTGGAGTGGCGGCCGATCAGACGGGGCGCGTACCGGGCCCCGTACAGGGCCGGCCGGGGGTTGTCGCTCATGCCGCCGTCCACGGCCACGAACACCCGGTCCCCGGTGCGTTTCACCGCGAGGACCCGGTAGAGCGCCACCCCGGCCGGGCCGGCGATCGCGCGGCCGGGTTCGACGGCGAGGCGGGGCACGGGCAGGCCGGCCGCCGCGCAGCTCTTCGCGAGCTCGGCGCGCAGCCGGCGGGCCAGCGCGGTGAGGTCGAGTGCCGCCTCCCCGGGCCGGTGGGCGATGCCGTGGCCGCCGCCCATGTCGAGTTCGGGGAGCACCGTGCCGTGGGCGTCACGGATGCGAGCCATCAGGCCCACCATGCGGCGCACGGCGCCGGCGTACGGGGTGACGTCGGTGATCTGGGAGCCGATGTGACAGTGCAGGCCGACGAGTTTGAGCTGGGGCTGGCCCAGGATGCGGGCGACGGCGTGCTGCGCGGAGCCGTCGATGAGCGAGAGGCCGAACTTCTGGCCGTCGGTCCCCGTGCGGATCTTCTCGTGGCCGCCGGCCGAGATGCCGGGGACGACGCGGACCAGCACCTTCTGATGTCCGTCGGGGCCGACCGCGGCCGCCAGGCGGGCGATCTCGGAGGGGCTGTCGATGACGATCCGGCCCACGCCGAGCCGCAGCGCGGTCGCGATGTCGCGGGGTGACTTGGCGTTGCCGTGCAGCACGATGCGGTCGGGGGGGAATCCGGCGGTGACGGCGAGTTCGAGCTCGCCGGCCGAGCACACGTCGAGCCCCAGCCCCTCCTCGGCCACCCGGTGGACCATGGCGCGGGAGAGGAAGGCCTTGGCCGCGTAAAGGACTTCGGCGTCGGGGAAGGCGTCGCGGTAGGCGCGGCACCGGGCCCGGACCTCGCCCTCGTCCAGTACGTACGCCGGGGTGTCGAAGCGGTCCGCGATCTCGGTCAGCGGGACCCCGCCGACGGCGAGACCGCCGTGCGGCAGCCGGGTCGTCGACACGGGCCAGACGGACAGCTCGTCCGCGCCCGCCGGGATCTCGGACAGGGTGACAGTGGTCATGGACGGCCCCCCTCAGCCGGCCTGCACCGGACGCCGGCCCGGCCGGAGTCGCGCCGCCGGGGCGAAGGCGGGAGGGGCGGCCACCGGAGCCGTGAGCGTCGGATCGACGGTGACGAGGTCCGCGCCGAGCGGCTCGCACAGCTCCCGCAGCACGGCCTCCGACAGCCGGATGCAGCCCTGGCCCTCGCCGAGCGTGGCGGTCAGCCGGTCCGTGCTCGTGAACCCGACGGCGGTACGGGCGCCCAGGGGCGTGCGGAACAGCCGGATGACCGTCTCCGCTCCCCCTCCCGGCCGGACGGGCACGTACAGGAGTCCGGCCGGGACCCGTTCCTCCGGCTCGGGATCGTCTTCGTAGCGGAACAGACACATGGGGCCCTCCCTGAGGAACCGCAAGAGGCGACTGGTGACGCCCCGATGCGGGGAGGCAGTCCGGGGCGCGACACCGAAGCTATCCCCGCACCCGCCCCCCGCGCGCCGGTCCCTGACGCCACCTTGACGGCGAACCCCCCACTCCATACACACCGCTGACGCGCACCGGCCCCGCAGCGGCGCGCGTCAGCCCGCCCGGCTCCCGTGGTGGGCCAGCGCCGCGTGCGGGTCCTCGTGGCCGGGGACGTGGTCGATGTGGACGGTGGCGGCGGTCAGGCGCGGGACGGAATGGATGAGGGCGTGTTCGGCTGCGACGGCCAGGGCGTGCGCCTGCACCACCGTGAGGTGCGGGTCGACGACGATGTCGGCCTCGGCGCGCAGTGCGTGCCCGATCCACCGCATGCGGAGCTGCCCGGTGCCCCGCACGCCGGGCACGCCGAGCAGCGCGCCGTGCGCGGCGTCGACCAGGGCGGGATCGACGCAGTCCATCAGCCGCCGGCAGACCTCGCGCGCGGCGTCGCGCACCACCACGAGGATGGCGGCGGTGATGAGCAGGCCGACGAGCGGGTCGGCGAGCCTCCAGCCGAGGGCTGAACCACCGGCGCCGAGGAGGACGGCCAAGGAGGTGAATCCGTCGGTACGGGCGTGCAGACCGTCGGCGACGAGCGCCGCGGAACCGATCCGGCGGCCGGTGCGGATCCGCTGCCGGGCCACCCACTCGTTGCCGAGGAAGCCCACGACCGCGGCGCCCGCGACGGCCCACGGCTGCGTGACCTCACGGGGGTGCAGCAGCCGGTCCACGGCCTGGTGGGCGCTGAGGGCGCAGGAGGCGGCGATGGTGAGGACGACCAGGATCCCGGCCAGGTCCTCGGCGCGGCCGTAGCCGTACGTGTAGCGGCGGTTCGCCGCCCGCCGGCCCAGCACGAAGGCGATGCCGAGGGGTACGGCGGTCAACGCGTCGGCGGCGTTGTGGACGGTGTCGCCGAGCAGGGCCACCGACCCCGAAAGGACGACGACGCCGGCCTGGACGACCGTGGTCAGGCCGAGGACGCCCACCGACAGCCAGAGCGTGCGCATGCCCTCGCGAGAGGTCTCCATCGCCGGATCGACCTTGGCCGCCGCATCGTGGCGGTGCGGGGTGAGGGCGTGCGCGGCATGGCCGAACCGGTGCCGCAGCCGCGCCCGCAACGCCCCGTCGCGGTGTTCGTGGTGGTGGCTCACAGCGTGCTCGCTTTCGACGAGGACGACGGGGAAGGGGTGGACGCGAGCGTCCACCCGCCTATTGTGTGCGTATGAGCGCACGCATGCACCTGTCACCTGCGCAGAGTTCGCACCCGCAAGAACCCGGCCCGCGGGCCTTCGACGCCGCGGCCGGGATCCTGCGCCTGCTCGCCGACCGCACCCGCCTCGCTCTCCTGCACGCCCTGGCCTCGGAAGAGGCCGATGTCGGCACCCTGGCCGCCGCGGTGGGAGCCCCCCGGCCGGCCGTCAGCCAGCACCTCGCGCGGCTGCGGATGTCGGGGCTGGTGACCACCCGCAAGGAGGGCCGCCGCGTGGTCTACGCCCTGACCGACGACCACCTGCGGCGCCTCGTCGCCGAGGCGCTCGCCGCGGCCGGGCCCGATCGCCCCGGTCACGGTGGGGTGTGACCAGGGGCGGGTGTCCGCAGGGCCCCCTGACCTCCGAGTGCACTCGCGGAGCCGGGCCCACGCCGTCAGCGCGGGCGTACGGGCGCGTCCAGCCGCTCGGCGGACCGGGCCAGGCCGGCCGCCGCCGTCGTGCAGCGGTCGGCCAGGGCCTCGATCCGCCACCGGAAGGCCTCGGCCTGCGGACCCTTCCAGTCCAGCGCGGCGGCTCCGGCCCGCAGCCGCTCCGCGTGCCGCAGCAGCGCCGCCGCGTGGGCCCGCAGCCCCTCCGCGGGCTCGCACCGCCGCCCCGGCCGCTCCGTGCGCGGCGCCGGGACGGCGCTCACAGGGCCCTCCAGGGAGCGAAGGCGTTGGTCACCCCGTCGAGGGCCGGTGCGAGTTCGGGGTGGTGGCGCAGGAGGACGGGGACCATGCCGCCCCGGTCCACCCACTCCAGGCCCTCCGCCGTGTAGATCTCGGGCCGGTAGTCCGTCGTGAAGAAGCGGTCGCTCTTGAGCCGCCGGCTCGCCATCAGGATGAAGATCCGGAACAGCGAGTCGCTGAACCCGAACCCGGCCGGCCGCGGCTCGGCGAGGTTGCCGACCAGCGTGTCCACCCGGTCCAGGCGCCCCTCGTACAGCTCCTTGAGCAGCGGCGTGTCGCCCGGGTGCCCGCCGGTCAGGTCCTCGAAGGAGGTGACCGGGCGCTTGCGCAGCATCTGCCGGTACGCGTTGTAGCGGGGGATGCCGCGCTCGCGGTCGCGCAGGATGTCGACCGTGCCGAGGTCGATGTGCTCGCCGGTCAGCCGGGCCAGATTGCGCAGCGCGTCGGGGTGGTTGTGCAGGACGAGCGCCCCGGGGTGGGCGGTGCCGAAGCTGTAGAAGAGGTCGCTCATGCCGTACGCGTCGATCGCCGTGCGGGTGGCCCTGCCCTGCATGTCGTCGAAGCCGATGGTCGCGCGCACGGAGCCCGCCCGGTGGTCGCGGACGGCCAGCTCGTCGGGGATCAGCGGGTGCAGCCGGTACGCGGAGACGAACTCCTCCGTCATCGAGAACGGCGCGGTGTGGTGGTCGGTCGGGGAGCCCAGGATCCCGCTGAGCATCTCGCCCCTGCCGACCCGGCCGAACGTCCTGGCGACCCAGCGCGGCAGCACCCCGTGCCAGTTGGCGTCCATCGCGTGGCGCAGGACCGGGGTGTCGAGGATGCCCGGCGTCCACTCCACCGTGTGGATCTTCGCCATCAGCGCCGTGTTGACCAGCCGCGCGGTGTGGAAGAGCCGCTCGTCGTCCCACGTCGGGTAGTGGCCGCGCAGGTAGTCGCAGATCGCGTTGTGCTCCTTGGCGAAGAGCGTGTGCAGCAGCGACAGACCGGCCCAGTAGTCGCTGTTCATGCCGGTCCAGTCCAGGCAGGACCGCCCGGGCCGCGGGTCGGCCGGCAGCCGGCCGTCCTCGACGATGAGCCGCCCGTGCTCGCCCGTGCGCAGCGCCCGGCAGCGGGCCTCGTCGGAGCCGTAGATCTGCGAGCCGTCCCACCAGTGGGTGACCGTGTTCTCGTACGTGGGCGGCACGTCCGCGCTGGTGTGCGCGACCGGGTCGGGGCGGGTGCGGTTCACGCGCATCGGGCAGCTGCCGCCGTGCTCGGCCCAGTCGTCGTCCTCGGCGAGCGGGACGGTGAACGGCTCGGCCTCCTCGTTGTCGCCGTGGTTGGCCCAGCCGTGGTTCTCGAACTGGATCCACGCGGCGGCCAGCAGGTTGAGCGTGGGCGCCGGCACGAACCCCTTGCGGGCCAGCAGGTGCCTGCTGATCTCGCGCGGGCTCGGCGACATCAGCTCCTCGTCGGAGTCCGGGAACGCCAGGTGCAGCGGGGCGTTGCGGTCGAGCCGGGTGCCCACCCGGCCCATGTCCTCGTCGTACGGGTCGTAGCCCGACCCGTCGTACGAGCGGAACGGCGCGAGCGAGGGAGTCGCCCGCCGGCGGCGCTCCCCGCCCGCGCCGTACGTGTCGTACAGGTTCTTGCGGCGCAGGTCGTCGCGGAGCACCCGGAGGTTCAGCAGCCCCAGCGGCAGCGGCAGTTCGTGCCACTCGCGGGTGCGGTTGACACGGGCGAAGGCCGCCGAGCCGAGGCGTTCGAGGAGCCCGGGCGGCCCGTACGCGGGGGCCGGGCCGGCCCCCGCGGCCTGTGCGGGGACGCCCGCCCCGGCCGGGGCCTGCGGGGCCGCGCTCTGCTCGGTGGAGGTGGTGTCGGTCATGGTGTTCCTCAGCGGTCGGCGGGCAAGGGGGTGCGGTCAGCGGTCGTGGAGCCGGAAGAAGCGGGCGGCGGTCACCCGTCCGCGGAACGGCGCGAGGTCGGCGTCCACGAGCGCGCTCACCTCGGGGACCTCGTGTTCGAGGTTGTGCGCGTACCGCTCGGCGGCGTGGCACAGCGGGAAGGCGTGCGTGTCGTCGGTCCAGGTGAACTCGGTGAACTGCTCGGGCAGCGCGTACGGGGACACCGACGAGCGGCCCTCCAGGCTGGGCACCACGTCGTGCTCGTTGACCAGCGAGTACACCCTGGTCCGCGGATCGGCGGGGCGTTTGCCGTCGATGGGGGAGCCGATCGCGACGACGTGCGTCACCCGGTGGATCTCGCAGAAGTCCCGGTCGGCCGCCAGGTTCATGGCGGTGATCCCGCCCAGGCTGTGGCCCACCAGGGCCACGTCGCAGCCCGAGGGGATCAGCCGGCGCAGCGCCCTGGAGACCGCCCTGGAGTAGGGGGTGGCCGGCCGCGCGACCGCGTGCACGGCGCCCAGCAGGTCCTGGGGGCTCTCGTTGCGGACGCGGGACATGCCGGCGAGCTGGACGACGTACCGCCGTACCCCGTCGGGCCCCGTGACCTGCTGGACCAGCAGCGTCCCGTCGGTCCCCACGGCGTCGATGTTGCGGCAGTACCCGGCGATCGTGCCGGTGGTGTCGAGGCGTTCGGCGAGTGCGGGGGAGGGCACGAACGGCTCGGCCCGGCCGGGCCCGCGGTCGAGGAAGGCCCAGACCCGGCCGCTGATGCCGAGGATCGGCTCTGCACCGGTCAGGGTCCGTCCGGTGGCGACCTCCCAGCCCGCCGCGTCGTTGAGGGGGTTCTCGTCGGTGAGGGCGTTCCACGCCAGGATGTCGGCGAACGAGGGCGCCAGCAGGGCGAAGGTCCGCTCGGCGCCCTTGTTGCCGAGGATGGACCGGAAGACCCGGATCGCCTCCCGCTGCCGGTCCTCCTCGACGGCGCGCAGGATCCGCGCGGTGTCGGGACCGGCGAGCAGCTCGGGGTGGCTCACGGCAGCGGCCCGGATCCGTGCCTTGAGGCCCGTCACGGCCATGCTGACCGCGAGGCTCTCCCGGCTGGTGAACACCCCGGCGAGCCGGCCGATCCGGGCGAGGCCGCGACCGCGCAGGGCCCAGCCCAGCCCCTTGGGGTCGGTGACCGTCCGCAGCAGGGTGCGCCGGGCGGCGCCGCCGCGGGCGGTGCGCGGCAGCCGGGTGCCCAGGGCGAGTTCGGAGGCGTACCGGGAGGCCTCGCCGACCCCTTCGGCGGCCTCCGCCAGCAGCCGGCACAGGTGGTGCAGGGAATCGATCTCCGGCTCGTGCCCGTGCTCGTTCTCGTGCCCGGTGACGGCGGTCATGGCTTCGGTCATGCAGGTGCCCTCCGGGGCGGGGTGGGGACGGGAGCGGGCGGGACGGGCGGGCGGGTGCGGTGCGGGGGTCCCGGCGGCCGGCCGGGACCCGTGGCACGTGCTCAGCGCCGGTCGAGGGTGAGCCGGACACCGGCCGAGGAGAGGATGCCGGGCAGCGGAAGGCACGGGTCCACGGCGGGCCGGCCGCCGGTGACCCGGTGGCCCCTCAGCACCGCCGCGACCAGCTCGGCGGTCGTCAGCACGCCCAGGTGCTCGCCGGGGCAGCGCCCGCCGCCGTGGCTGAACGGCGCCATCCGGATGTCCTGCGCCGCCCCGGGCCGCAGCCACCGGCCGGGCACGAACTGGTGGGCCGCCGGGACGTGTTCCGGATCCCGCTGGTGGAACAGCGCGGGCACCAGGACCGCCGTCCCGGGCGGATAGTGCACCCCGCGCCACTGCGTCTCGGCGCGGGTGACCCGTACGAGGTCCGGCACGATCGGGAACAGCCGCAGCGTCTCCTGTACGCAGGCCCGCAGCCGGGGCAGTTCCGCGCCCCCGCCGTCCACTTCGTCCCGCAGGGCCTCCTGCTCGGCCGGGTGCGCGGCGAGTAGCAGCAGCGTACGGGCCACGGTCGGGCCGACCGTGTCGAGGGCGAGCAGCCAGTGGTGGGCCTGGCCCACCGCGTCCAGCGCCGCGGCGTCCGGCCCCGAGGCGGCCGGGTGGCTGCGGGCGAGCGCGGTCAGGGTGTACGGCTCCGCCCGGGCGGCGTACTCCTCGACACGGGCGGCGGCCTTGCGGTAGAGCGCCTCGGCGGCCGCCGCCCGGCCCTTGCGCATCCGCATCCAGTTGGCCTCCTCGCGGATCGCGAGCAGCCACCGGGCGAGTTCCTCGTCCCCCGCGGCCGCGTCGCCGAGGACCATGCGGCGCCCGATCCGGGCCACCGTACGGCGCAACAGCGGGAAGTCCAGCTCGGAGCCCCGGACCAGGGCGGGCGCCTCCTGCGCGATCACCGACCGGAACTCGGCGCAGGAGGGGTGCACGGGCCGGTCGGCCGCGAGCACCTCGTCGTTGACGCGCCGGCGCTCCTCCCGGGTGTCGCCGTGCGAGCAGATCACGCCAGTGGGCTCCAGCAGCGAGAGCCCCTTGTACTTGTCGGGCGCGTCCATGGCCAGGGTGCGCACCGGCAGTTCGTAGAACCGCCGCACGTCGGAGTGGTCCAGCAGGACCAGCAGCGGCCCGGACAGGCCGCGCACCTCGACGGGCGCCCCGCCGTGCCGGGCGCGCATGGCCCGCAGGGTCGCGGCCGACCAGCCCTGCTGGCCGAGGGCCGCGTACGCCGCCACGACCCGCGGCCTCAGGTGGAAGGCCCCGCGGACGAACGCCGGCAGCGTGTGGGTGGCGGCGAAGCGGACGGTCTCGGCGCGCCCGGCCCGGGCGGGCCGCGGTACGGCGAGGACGGGGGCGGCGGCCTCCGTGCCCGCGGCTTCGGCCGGGGTCCCGGAGGTGTCCCCGCCGGCGGTCCCGGTGGTGGCGGCGGAGCCGGCCGTGGCCTCGCTCACGCCTCCACGACCTTCCCGGGGTTGAGCAGGTTCTTCGGGTCGAAGAGGCGCTTGAGCCCCCGCTGGAGTTCCAGGCTGACCGGGTCGAGCTCACGGGTCAGCCACTCGCGCTTGAGCGTGCCGATCCCGTGCTCGCCGGTGCTGGTGCCGCCGAGCGCGAGACCCGCGGCCATGATGTCGTCGTACGCGGTCTGCGCCCGCCGGAACTCGTCCGCGTCCGATTCGTCGAAGACGACGGTGGGGTGCAGGTTGCCGTCCCCCGCGTGGCCGAGCGTGAAGATCCGCAGCCGGTTGCGTACGGCGATCTCCTCGATGGTGCCCATGAACTTGGCCAGTTCGGAGCGCGGTACGGCCACGTCCTCGATGAAGGCGGTCGGCCTGCCGCCGAGCGTCGCGGCGAACGCGCCCAGGGCGGGGGTGACCATCCTCCGGGCCTCGATCACCTGGCGGGACTCCTCGGCACCGGAGGCGGTGACCAGGTTCCCGGCCCCGGCCCCCTTGCACAGCAGGGCCATCGCCGCGAGGTCGCGGCCGGGGTCGGCGGTGTCGCTCTCGATGATGAGCGTGGCCGCGGCGCCGGGCGCCAGCATCGGGTGCCCGTGGTCCGCGACGGCCTGCGACGTCGCCCGGTCGAGGAGTTCGAGGGCGGACGGGACGTGGCCGGCCGCGGTGATCGCGGCGACGGCGTCCCCGGCCGCCGTCAGCGTCGGGAACTGGGCCAGCATCGCCAGCGCGGGCGGCCGTACGGGGCACAGCCCGAGCGTGGCGCCGACGATGACGGCCAGGGTGCCCTCGGAGCCGACGAGCAGCCGGGTCAGGTCGTACCCGGCGACGCCCTTCGCCGTGTCCCGCCCGGTCCGCATCCGGCGGCCGTCGGCGAGGACGAGGTCCAGGCCCCGCACGTAGTCGGCGGTCACCCCGTACTTGACGCAGCAAATGCCGCCGGCGCCGGTGGCGATGTTGCCGCCGATCGTGCAGTGCTCCCAGGAGGCGGGATCGGGCGGGTAGGACAGGCCGTGCTCGGCGACGGCGTCGTTCAGCCGCTTGGTCACGACCCCCGGCTCGCAGCGCACGAGCCGGTTGGCGGGGTCGATCTCAAGGATCCGGTCCATCCGGGCGGTGCTGAGGACCACGCAGCCGTCGATGGCGTTCGCGGCGCCCGCCAGCCCGGTGCGGGCGCCCTGCGGGACGACGGGGACGCCGAGCTCGTACGCGGTGCGCATGATGTGCCGGACCTGCTCGGCGGTGCGCGGGAGGGCGACCACGGCCGGCGTGCCGGCCTCGGAGAACGGGGCGGCGTCGCGGGCGTGCGCGGCGAGGGTCTCGGGGTCGGTGTGCAGCACGTCGGCGTGGTCGGTGAGGAGGGTGCGCAGACGGGACAGCAGGGGCGTGTCGGGCGACATGAGGGGCCTTCCGGTCAGGGTGGCGGGGGGCCTGCGGCCGGGTTTCAGAGGGAGGGGAGCTCGGTGGTGACGGGCACGTCGATGAGCACCGGGCCGTCCTGCCGGGACGCGGAGTCCCGTACGAGCTTGGTGAGTTCGCCCGCGCCGTGGGCCCGGTGCGTGCGCACGCCGTAGCCCTCGGCGACGGCCGTGATGTCCAGCCCGGGGATGTCGAGGCCCGGCGCGCCCTGCGCGTGTTCGAGCTGCGCGAACCACTGGAGGATCGCGTACTTGGCGTTGCTGAGGACGACGAAGGTGACGGGCACCCGGTAGGCGGCCGCGGTCCACAGCGCCTGCACGGCGTAGTGGATGGAGCCGTCGCCGATGACGCAGACCACGGGCCGGTCGGGCGCGCCGAGCTGCGCGCCGACGGCCGCGGCCGCCCCGAAGCCCAGCCCGCCGCCCGCGGAGAAGAGGTAGGAGCCCGGGGTGCTGATCCGGGTGGCTTCGTGGAACTGCGGGACGTTGGAGGGTGATTCGTTGACCCAGAGGGTGTTGTGCGGCGCGCCCTGGGCGATGGCCGTCAGAGCGGCGAGCGGGGGCATGACGCCCTCGGCCGCCTCGGGGAACCGCACCTGCTCATGGGGCGCGGCGGCGCCGGCGCCGCCGGCCGGGAGCCGGTCCGCGAGGGCCCGTACGGTCAGCGCCAGGTCCGCGACGACGGCGTCCCCGACCGGGGCCTTCGCGGCCTCCTCGGCGTCGCGGGTGAGGAGGACGAGCTCGGTGCCCTCGGGCAGGTGGGCCCCGGGGATGTAGGGGTAGTAGCGGAACACCGGCGCGCCGATGACGACGACCAGGTCGTGCCCCGCGAGCTGTCCGCCGAGCGGCCCGATCGCCGGGGTCAGCTCGCCGCGGAACTGCGGGTGGTTGCGGGGGAAGGAGACGCGGGCCGAGACGGGCGCGGCCCAGACGGGCAGTCCGGTGCGTTCCGCGAGCGCGAGGACCGCGTCCCAGGCGCCGGAGGCGTCGACGTCGTCGCCGACGACGAGGACGGCGGAGCGGGCGCCGGAGATCCGGTCGGCGAGCGCGGCGACCGTGCCGGAGTCCGGCGCGGCGGCGTGCGTGATCCGGCGGGCGGCGGCCGTCCGGCCGGCCAGGTCCTGGGCCTCGGTCAGCTCGGCGTCGAAGTCGTCCATGGGCAGGGAGAGGAACACCGGCCCGTGGGGCGGGGTTTCGGCGATCTGCACGGCGCGGGCCAGCGCGGCCGGGACGTCCGCGGGACGCGGCGGCTCGTACGCCCACTTGACGGCGGGCTGGGGGAGCAGTGTGGCCTGCGGGTTGGAGAGCAGTGCCTCCATGGTGAGCATGGCCCGCACCTGCTGGCCGGCGGTCACGACCATCGGCGTGCGGTTCGCGCGGGCGTTGAGGATGGCGCCCATGGCGTTGCCGGTGCCGGGTCCGGTGTGCAGGTTGACGAGGGAGGTGGTTCCGGAGGCGAGGGCGAACCCGTCGGCCATGCCGACGACGACGGCTTCCTGGAGGCCGAGGACGTACCGGAAGTCGTCGGGGAACCGCTTGAGCATCGGCAGCTCGGTCGAGCCGGGGTTGCCGAAGACCGTGGTGATGCCACGTGTTCGTAGAACGTCCAGGACTGATTCGCGAACCGTGCGCATGGGGTGTCCTTCCGTGCATCCGGGGGCACTGTCGGTGATCAATCCAGCACACTGAGTTGATCTTTACAAAAGGCCCCCACGGCATACCCGTGTGTGCTATGCGCTTGCGCCGGACCCGTTCCGCCACCGGCCGCGCGGCCGGTGGCGGTTGACGCCGCGTCCACGGAGGGTGCCGGATGTCCCCCCGATGGGTGGACGCGCCGGGCCGCGATCCGGAGTACGGACGCGGCCCTGGGCCCTGTCGTCAAACTGCCGTCTGCGGGCGACGACGGGAGTTTGACGACAGGGCCTAGGGGCGGAAGCGCAGCGGATGGTCTTCCGGGACCTGCACGAGGGCGATGCGCACACCGTCCGGGTCGGCGATCCACATCTCGATCAGCCCCCAGGGCTCCCGCAGGGGCGGCCGCAGCACTTCCGCGTCCCGCGCCCGCAGCTCCTCGTACGCCGCCTGCACGTCGGCGACCTGGAGCCACAACCGCAGCCCCGGCGCGGGCGGTCGGGTGGCGCGCCCCGAGACCTCCAGGAAGCCGCCGCCCAGGAAGTAGACCGTTCCCCGGTCCGGCCCGGTGCCGAACTCCCGGTACACGGCGAGCCCCAGCGTGCCGCCGTAGAAGGCGCGCGAGCGCTCCGGGTCCGTGGGGGTCAGCAGCGTCCGGCTGCCCAGTACGTGCACCATGCGGCGAACCTAGACCCGGCCGGGAGCGTGCGCCGCCCGGGGTGGGCGCATGGCCCAGCGGATGCCGCCGGTCAGGGCGTGGCCCGCCGGCCGGACGCAGGCCACGTCCAGGAGGGGCGCGTACGGGAGACCGAGCAGATCGCGGGCCCAGGGCGGCAGCACTCCGACGGCGTTCGCCGCCAGGACGGCGTACGGGCCGCGGGCGGCCGGCGGCAGGGGAGGGCGGCGCAGGATGAAGCGGGCGGCCTCGCGCGCCTCACGGGTGGCGCGCAGTTCCGGCCGGTAGGCCGCCAGCCGGGCGGCGAGTGCGGCCCGGTCGCGCGGCGGGTCGGTGACGCCGAGGGCGAGGGCCACCCGGGCGGCGTCGGCGAGGTACCCGTCGCAGCCGGCGCCGTCGAGGGGGTGGGCGCCGAACCTCTGGTGGGCCCGCAGGAAGGAGTGGACCTCGGCGACGTGCACCCAGCCCAGCAGGTGCGGGTCGCCGGCCCGGTACGGCTGTCCGTCGGGGGTCGTTCCGCGCACCCGTTCGTGGGCGGCGCGCACCTGGGCTACGGCCTCCTCGGCGTCGTCCGCGGTGCCGTACGTCGTCACGGCGAGGAAGGTGCTGGTGCGCTGGAGCCGCCCCCACGGGTCCCCGCGGTAGCCGGAGTGCGCCGCGACGGCGGCCATGGCCTGCGGATGCAGGGACTGCAGCAGCAGGGCGGTGATCCCGCCGATGAACATCGAGGCGTCGCCGTGGACGGTGCGGATCGGGCGGTCGGGGCCGAACCAGCGGGGGCCGGGGGTGTCGTGGATGCGGGCGCGGTTCTGCGGACCTGAGGGCCCGGCGACGCGCGCGAACAGACTGCGGCCGAGTTGTTCCCTCAGCCGGTCCAGGGCGGGCGCCGGAACGTTCATCCGTCCATTGTCGTCCACGGCCCGCCCCCGCATCCGGGCTTCCGGACAACGGATGCCCGGTCCCGGCGGCCCGAGGTGCAGTGCCCGCGGCCCGGTCCGGCGCCCGTCGTCGCGGGCGGGCCGGTCACACCTCGGGGACGGCGGCGTCGAGAGCCGCGGTGAGGCGGTGCAGGCGGGTCTGGAGGTCGCGGATCTCGGCGAGCTCGAAACCGGTGGCGGCGGCGATCCTGCGGGGCACCTCCGCCGCGCGGGCGCGCAGCGCCGTACCGGCCTCGGTGGGGGCGACGCGTACGGACCGCTCGTCCTGCGTGCTGCGCTCGCGGTGGACCAGGCCTGCGGCCTCCAGTCGCTTGAGCAGGGGCGACAGCGTGCCCGAGTCGAGCCGCAGGTGGTTTCCGAGCTCCTTGACCGGCGTCGTGCCGTGCTCCCAGAGCACCAGCATCACCAGGTACTGGGGGTAGGTCAGGCCGAGATCCTTCAGGACGACGCGGTAGAGGCCGTTGAATGCCCTGCTCGCGGCGTTCAGCGCGAAGCAGATCTGGCCGTCCAGGCGGAGGAAGTCCTCGTCGCGGAGGGTTTCGGTGTGCTGCTCGCTCATGGACGCCAGTGTACCCGGGCAACGCTTGCGGGTCATTTAGTTGTGCACAACTAAATTGTGTGCTCTAGTAGTGGACGTCAGCCGATCACCGGCTGGCACGGTCACCACCGCGAGAGGAACCCCGATGGACGCGCTGTACACCGCTGTCGCCACCGCCAACGGCCGCGAAGGCCGCACGGTCAGCTCCGACGGCCAGATCGACCTCGCGCTCGCCATGCCCCCGGCGCTCGGCGGCAACGGTCAGGGCACCAACCCCGAGCAGCTCTTCGCGGCGGGCTACGCGGCCTGCTTCGCCAGCGCGCTCGGCCTGGTCGGCCGGCAGGCCAAGGTCGACACCGGAGAGGTGTCGGTCACCGCGGAGACCTCCATCGGCAAGGACGACACGGGCTTCGGCCTGGCCGTCACGCTGCGCGTCGAGCTCCCCGAGTCCCTCGCCGGCGAGACGGGCGCGCTGCTGGTCAAGCAGGCCCACGAGGTCTGCCCCTACTCCAAGGCCACCCGTGGCAACATCCCGGTCGAGCTGGTGATCGAGTAGTCCCGCTCGGGGGCCCTGTCCACAGGGCCCCCGCACTCCGCCGGGCCCGGCCCGGCCTCCGGCCCCGGCTCGGCCCCCCGGCTCGGGCTCGGGCCCCCGGCTCGGGCCCAAGAGCCGGTCCAGGTCCGGGCCGGAAGGGCCGAGGCATCGAGAGCCGCCGGCTCTCCTCCGCGTCTCAGGGGCGTCTCAGGGGCGGATCAGGGCCTTCCCCGAGGGTGGCGGCGGCCCCGCGCCGACAAGATCAAGGCATGTCGAAAACACCCTGGCAGCGGACGGCGTTCACCGCCGGTCCGCTCTGTATGACGGCCTACGGGCTCGTCCGGCTGACCGATGGGGAACACGGCCCCGGACTCGCCTGGTCCCTCGGCCACCTCTTCTTCCTGGCAGCCGTGTCGTGTTTCGTCCCCATCGTGCTGGCGATGCGGCGGACGGCGCTGCCCGGCCGGGGACCGGCCGGCCGGGGACTCGCCGCCACCGGGGCGGTCACCGGCCTGCTCGGCATCACTGCGGTCGTCGCCCAGGCGGTCATCGACCTCGTCGTCGGATTCCTGAGCGAGGACCGCGAGACGATGAATGACTTCTTCCGGCAGGTCAAGAGCCACGCGGGCGTGGAGCCCGCCGTCTACACCGTCGGCCCGCTCCTGTTCTACGTCGGCCTGCTACTGCTCATGACCCAGTTGGCGGCGCTGCGGCGGATCGCCGCCTGGCGGCCCGCCGTGGTGGTCGCGGGCGTCGTCCTCACGGGCGTCAGCCTGGATCTGCTGCCGGTGGCAGGGCTGTTGCTGCTCCTCGCGTTCGCACCCCTGGGGCGCCGGGCCGGGGACGGGGACCGACGCCCCCGTACGGTTACGGCCGTCCCGGGCAGCTGACCGGCACGGGTCTTGTCCCGGGCCGCGCCATGGGCACCCGGCCGGTGAACAGCTGCTCGGGGAGGGCCGTCAGGCCGAGGAGGCCCAGCGTGGTCTGCGTGGCGACCCGGTGCCAGGTGGGTGCCGTGCGGAGCATCGTGTGCCGTCCGTCGGGCATGGCGATGCCCGCGGCCCGGGCGCCCCGCGCACGGGCCCGCCGTACGTAGTCCCACGACGCCCCCGCATCAGTGACGCGGTCGGCCTCGTCGTGCAGCAGCACCACCGCCGTGTCCCCGAGATGCAGGACCGGTTCACCCGGCGGGCACCACGGCGCGAGCCCGACCACGGCACGGACCAGTGGGTCGGCGGCGGCCCGCAGCGCGGCGCGACCGCCCATGGAATGACCGAGCAGCACCACGGGCAACGGCCCGGCCACGCAGCACAGTTCGCGCAGCGCCTGCCAGACGTCGTGGACGGGATCCGCCCGGTCGCCGTTCCAGCCGCGGTGCACGTAGCGGACCTCCGCCACCAGCACGTCCCGCGCCGCCGGCGAGCCCGCGATCGCCCGCGCGAAGGGGCGCATCCGCAGGCCCGGCAGGTTCGGCCGGGGCGGCGCGCCGAGCCCCACCGCACGGCCTCCGTGCAGCAGGAGCACCGCGGCGGCCGGCTCCCGGGGCAGCCGGCGCAGCACCAGGGCGCCCGTCGGCCTCGTCATGCGCGGCCTCCCCGGGGCGGCAGCGGGAGGAAGCCGCTGGTACGGGCCGCATAGGCGGCATAGCCGGGACGGTCCGCCATATGGGTCTCCAGCAGGCGTTTGCCGCTGCCCACGGTCAGCAGCAGCGTCATGACCGCCGGGGACACCAGGCACACCAGCGCGGCTTCCCGGGTGCCGCACGCCATCAGGTAGAGCCCCCACCAGACCAGGAAGTCTCCGAAGTAGTTCGGGTGGCGGGTCCACGCCCACAGGCCCCGGTCCATGACCGCGCCCCGGTGTGCGGGATCGGCCCGGAACCGGGCGAGCTGGAAGTCGCCGACGGCCTCGAAGGCCAGGCCCACCGCCCACAGGAGCACGCCGAGCACGGCCGGGACGCCGACGGGGGAGCCGACGTACGAGGCCGTCTGGACGGGCAGGGAGACCAGCCAGACCAGGCCGGCCTGGAGCAGGTAGACCATGAGCAGGGCGCGCAGGTGCGGGTTGCCCCGCCCCCGGGCCAGGAACTTCGTGTAGCGGGGGTCCTCGCCGTGCCCCCGGCCGCGCCAGGCGATGTGCGCGGCCAGCCGCACGCCCCAGACGACGGTGGCGGCGGCGACCAGCAGCCTCCGGCCCTCGTCCCCGTACCCGGACGACAGGGCGTACGAGAGCGCCGCGACGGCGGCGAACGCGAGGCCCCAGGCGATGTCGACGGTCCGGTGCAGGCGCCGGGCCGTCCCGACCGCGAAGGCGGTCAGCAGCACCGCGGCGGCCGTGGCGGCGGCCGCGGCCAGGTTGCTCCCGAGGGCCGCCAGAGCGGCCGCGTTCACTGCGGCACCTCCTCGAAGACGTCCTGGATCAGGAGCATTTGGCGCACGTCGAGGTAGCGGGCCCGGAACCCCGCCTCGGAGTAGGCCAGGTAGAACTCCCACATCCGCCGGAACGTCGCGTCGAAGCCGAGCGCCTCCACGGCCTCGGCCCGCTGCAGGAAGCGTTCCCGCCACAGCCGCAGGGTCTGCGCGTAATGGTCGCCGTACCCCTGGTCGGAGACGATCCGCAGCCCCGCCCCGGCCGCGTGCGTCTCGATGGCCTCGCGGGAGGGGATGAGACCGCCGGGGAAGACGTACTTGGCGATCCAGGTGTGCGTCCGGGCGGTGCGCAGCATCTGCTCGTGCCCCATGGTGATGGACTGGAGGGCGATGCGTCCGCCGGGCGCGACGGCGTCGCGCAGGGCGGCGAAGTACGTCGGCCAGAAGTCCCTGCCGACCGCCTCGATCATCTCCACGCTCACCACCGCGTCGTACCGGCCCTCCAGGTCGCGGTAGTCCCGCAGCTGCACGTCCACCCGGTCGGCCAGCCCGGCGGCGGCGATACGGCGGCGGGCGAGGTGCCGCTGCTCGGCGGACAGGGTCACGGTGGTCACGCGTGCCCCGCGGGCGGCCGCGCGCAGGGCGAGTTCGCCCCAGCCGGTGCCGATCTCCAGCACGGACTTCCCCGGGCCGACGCAGGCGAGGTCCAGCAGCCGGTCGATCTTGCGGTGCTGGGCGGCCGGCAGGCTCTCGTGGCGTGCGGGGAAGGAGGTGAAGACGGCGGAGGAGTACGAGAGGGTCTCGTCGAGGAAGAGCGCGAACAACTCGTTCGACAGGTCGTAGTGGCGCCGGACGTTGCGCCGGGCACCGGCCCGGGAGTTCAGCTCCGCCTCCGGCCTGGGCCGCACCCACGCCCCGCGCAGTCGGCGCAGCGGGGCCGGGACGAGCTCGTCCACGTGCGCGGTGAGCACGGTCAGCAGGCCGGTCAGGTCGTCGCTGTCCCATTCGCCGGCCATGTAGGACTCGCCGAAGCCGATCAGGCCGTACGCCGCGATCCGGCGGAAGAAGGCCTCCGGCTCGTGGACGGTCAGCGACGGCCCGCTGCCGCTCGGCGGTTCGGCACCGAAGCGGCAGCGCAGGGGCAGTGCGGTCACGGCCCGGCGGATCAGGCGCCGGGCCACGGCCGCGTGCCCCCACGGGGCGGTCGGCGGCCGGGTCAGGTCCGGCCACGCCGGGGTCTCGGCGGAGCACCGCTGGGCGGGTTCGTCGGCGGTGCGGGGAAGGGAGAGGGTCACGGGGCGATGCCTTCCTGGAGTGCACGGTCGGGACGGGGCTGGACGGGCAGCCCGCGGAGCAGCAGGCGGACGGCGTGGCGGCGGATCCCGGCCCAGACGGCGGCCGTGGACCAGGGCCGCCGGGCGACCGCGCGCAGCAGGGCGAGGGGGGTGGCGGGGCGGTGCCGGCCGTGCAGGGTCGCGGTGAAGGGCCGCTGCCCGGCGCGCACGAGCTGGACGGCGATCTCCAGTCGCTCCCGCGGCTCCGGCAGGCGCATCCGGTAGTGCCCGTCGACGGGGAAGAACGGCGAGACGTACAGCTCCTTCGCCGCCTCGGCCCGGCCGGCGTCGTCGGTGCGCAGCAGGTGGCAGTGGCGCTGCCCGTACGTGTTGTGCACCTCGGCGACCACGCATACCAGGGCGCCCGCACGGTCGTGGCACCAGTACAGGGTCAGCGGGTTGAAGACGTACCCCAGGACGCGGGCGTGGGCCAGCATCAGGACCCGCCCGCCGTCGAGGTGCACGCCCCGGGACGCGAGGTACCGGTCGAGGCCGGCCCGGATCGTGGGCGCGCCGGCGAAGTGGTCCCGGGCGTCGAACCGGGCCAGGGGGCGCAGCGGCCACGGGAGCCGGGGGAGGTCGTCCGGGTCCACGAGCCACATGTACGTGAGGTGCCGGAAGGAGTACCGGACCGGGGCCGTCCGCGCGTGGGAGACGACGCAGTCGTACAGGGCCGGAACGGCCACCGCCGGCAGGGCCGGGGCGGTCGGGACCGGCGGGGCCTCCTCCGGGCCCGCCCCGGGCGCCACGGCCGGGGGAACCGCCGGGCTCACCACCGGACGCCCAGCGCGGCCGCGGCCCGCACGCCCGAGCGGCAGCCGTCCTCGTGGAAACCCCACCCGTGGTAGGCCCCGGCGAAGGCGGTGACCCGTGTGTTGAGGCGGGGCAGCGCCCGCTGGGCCGCCACCGACTCGGGGGTGTACACGGGGTGCGCGTAGTCCATGCGGGCCAGGACGTGCTCCGGGTCGATGCGGTCGCCCGCGTTCAGGCTGACGACGTATCCGGTACGGTCCGGCAGGCGCTGGAGCCGTGTCATGTCGTAGCTGACCCGGACCCGTTGGGTGCCCGGACGGCAGTCGTCGAGGTGGTAGTTCCAGGAGGCCCGGGCCCTGCGCGAACGGGGGAGCAGGGCGGTGTCGGTGTGCAGGACGGTCGGATTCGCCTCGTACCGGATCGCGCCGAGGATCCGCTGCTCGTCCCGGGTGGGATCGGCCAGCAGACGCAGTGCCTGGTCCGGGTGGGTGGCGATGACGACCGCGTCGTACGCGTCGGTGGTCCCGTCCTCGGTGCCCACCAGCACGCCGCCCGGTATCCGGTCCACCCGGTCGACCGGGGTCGCGGTCCGGACGTTGCTGATCTCCTTCGCGACCCGTTGCACATAGGCGGCGCTGCCGCCGGTGACGGTCTTCCACTGCGGGGATCCGGTCACGGACAGCAGGCCGTGGTGGTCGAGGAAACGGAACAGGTGGGCGGCCGGGTACTCCAGCGCGGTGTCGGCCGGACAGGACCACACGGCCGCGACCAGCGGGATGACGAAGTGGGTGATGAAGTACGGGGAGAACCCGCCGTCGGCGAGGAACGCCCGGAGGGTGTGCCACGGTTCCGCGGTGCCCGCGGCCAGCAGGCGGCGCGCCCGGCGGTGGAAGAGGGGTACCTCCGCCAGCAGCCGCAGGTAGCGGGCGCGCAGGGCGGGCCGGCCGGTGAACAGGCCGGCGGGCCCGCGCGCACCGGCGTACTCCAGACCGCAGCCGTCGCACCGCACCGACATGCTCATCTCGGAGTCCTGGGTGGCCACTCCGAGTTCGCGGAAGAGCCGCAGCAGCAGGGGGTAGGTACGCTCGTTGTGGACGATGAACCCGGAGTCCACCTGCACCGTTCCCCCGCCGTGGGCGGGCAGTTCATGGGTGTGGGCGTGACCCCCCAGCCGGGGGTCCGCCTCGTACAGCGTGACGTCACACGCCTTCTGCAGGACGTAGGCGGCGGTCAGTCCCGCCACCCCGCCACCGATCACGGCCACACTCTGGGTACGCACGATCCGTCACTCCCCACTGGTCGCCACGCCGTCGGCCACGGCGTCTCCCCCTTCCTTCGCGGCCGGGGCGCCGGCGGATTGGTGCCGACGGGCGGGAATCGAAACCGGCGCCTTCGCCGCGGCACCCCTCCTGACTTGGCACGAACGGACAACTTCCCCCGACCACGCCGTGCCCACGTGCGTAAATTGCCGGGCGAGCGGGCCAATCCGTACGGACGCCCGCTCCGAAGACCGGTCAAGAACGCGAACTTGGCGCCACGCGGAGCGAAGGACAGTCATGCGATGGACGGACCCCGGCGGATCATCCGCCACCCTCGGCCGACCCTGCACCCCGCCCCCGCCGATCCGCTCGAGTCCGCACCGGCATGGGCACCTGCGGGGAAGGGAGACCGGCCGGTGAGGCAACCACTGCCCTTCGGTGCCCCCGACACCGCGCCCCCGCTCGAAGAGCTGATGTCCAGGGTGGCCCGCGGCGACAAGGACGCCTTCTCCGCCCTCTACGACGCCCTGTCCGGAACCGTCTTCGGCATGGTCGTCCGCGTCGTCCGCGACCGTGCCCAGTCCGAGGAGGTGGCCCAGGAAGTGATGATCGACCTGTGGCGGCAGGCCGCCCGCTACCGCCCCGACCAGGGCAGCGTGCAGACCTGGGCCGCCACCCTCGCCCACCGCCGCGCCGTCGACCGGGTACGCTCCGCCCAGGCGGCGATCAACCGAGAACACGACCAGGCCGCCCGCCAACAGGCCCGGCCGTTCGACGAGGTGGCGGAACAGGTCGAAACCCGGCTGGAGAGCGAGCAGGTACGGCGCTGCATGCGCGGCCTGACCGAGATCCAGCGCCAGGCCGTCACGCTGGCCTACTACCAGGGCCTGACCTACCGCGAGGTCGCGGAGACCCTGCGCACACCACTGCCCACGATCAAGACACGCATGCGCGACGGACTCATCCGGCTGCGCGACTGCATGGGGGTGACCACATGAAGCACGACGGGGAACTGCACACCCTCACCGGCGCGTACGCCCTCCACGCCCTGGCACCGGCGGAACACGAGGTGTTCGAAGCACACCTCGCCGACTGCCCGTCCTGTCTCCAGGAGGTGGCCGAATTCTCCGCCACCGCCGCCCGCCTGGCCGGAGCCGCCACCCTGGCGCCGCCCCCGCAGATGAAGGGCGCGGTCCTGGACGGCATCGACTCCGTCCGCCAACTGCCCCCGCTGCTGCCGTCCGTGGGCAGGCCGATCACGTTCGCCGCGGTCCTGCGCCGCAGGGCCACCGTACTGGCCATCGCCGCGAGCCTCGCCACGGCGGCCGTGCTCGGAGGCGTCAGCATCATGCAGAACCAGCGCACCGAGGAGGCCCTCCAGCAGGTCCAGGCCTCCGAACGCAGCCTCCAGGACCTCAGCGCCGTCATGTCCGCGCCCGACGCCCGCACGGTGCGCGGCCGCACCGCGACCGGCGCGACCACCTCCGTGGTCAGCTCCAGGGCGCAGAACCGGGCAGTCTTCGTCGGAGCCGGGCTACCCGACCCCGGCGCGGGCAGGACGTACCAGCTCTGGTTCGACGACCACGGCACCATGCGTCCCGCCGGACTCGTGGCGCACGACGGGGCCACGCTCCTCCAGGGCGGTATCCAGAACGCCTCCGGGGTCGGACTCACCCTGGAACCCGAGGGCGGATCCGTGCGCCCCACCACCCGGCCGCTCCTCCTCATGGCCCTGCCGGCGTGAGCCCGGAACCCGTACGCGCCCCTCCCCGTACGGGTTCCGGGCCGCCTGCGGCGCGACCACGCAGACCCGCGTTCCGTTCGACTCGAAGTCATCTTCCGAGCCCGGCGTGTTCACGCAAGCCTCCTACGGTCGGCATGCCCGAGCAGTACCTTCCGAGGGGGATTTCCCGCACATGCGTCGCAGTTTCGCGAACACACCGAAGATCCTGACCGTCCTGGCCGTCGCAGGTGCCGTCGCCGCCGGTACGGCCGTCACCGCCAACTCCGCCACCCCGCAGGGCGATCAGGGGAGGGAGATCCACAACGTCATCTACCTCCTCGGCGACGGCATGGGCCGCTCCCATGTCACGGCCGCCCGCGACCGCTACTACGGCCCCGGCGGCAAGCTCACCATGGAGACCCTCCCGTTCACCGGCGCGGTCGCCACGTACGCCGTGGAGAAGGGCAGCCAGAAGCCCGCGCTGGTCACCGACTCGGCCAGCTCCGCGACCGCCTGGTCCTCCGGCGTCAAGACGTACAACGCGGCCATCGGGGTCGACGCGTACGAGAGGAAGACCGTGACGCTGATGGAGCAGGCCAAGGCGGCGGGCTTCGCCACGGGCAACGTCTCCACCGCCGAGGTCACCGACGCCACCCCGGCGGCGCAGTTCAGCCACGCACTGCTGCGCGGCTGCCAGGGCCCGGTCTTCACCGAGGCCGCCTGCCTGCCCAAGAAGGACGACGGCACGTACGAGCCGGCGCCCCAGGACAAGACGCTGGTCACGCCGATCGCCGAGCAGATCGCCCGCAACGGAACCGCCGACGTGATCCTCGGCGGCGGCCTCGCCCGCTTCGAGCCGGATGACCAGAAGGCCCTCCAGGCCCAGGGCTACCAGGTGCTCGGCAGCTTCGGCGACCCGGCCCTGCCCGCCCAGAGCGCCGCCAGCCAGAAGGTCGCGACCAAGAGCGACCTCGACAAGGCCGACGGCAAGAAGGTCGTCGGCCTGTTCAACCGCGGCAACCTGACCGTCGAGCAGGCCAAGGCGTCCCTGCCCGCCGACGCTCCGCAGAAGCAGGAGCCCAGCCTCGCGGACATGACCAGGAAGTCCATCTCCCTGCTGACCGACCGCAGGCAGCAGGACCGCAGGAAGAACAAGGGCTTCTTCCTCCAGGTCGAGGGCGCGCAGATCGACAAGCGCTCGCACGCCAACGACGCCGCGCAGACGCTCGCCGAGGTGAAGGCCTTCGACGAGGCGGTCAAGGCCGCGTACGAGTTCGCGAAGAAGGACGGCCACACCCTCGTGATCGTCACGGCGGACCACGAGTGCGCCGGCTTCAACATCATCGAGAAGGGCTCGTACACCAACGCCGAGGCCGTCGCGCCCCCGGCCAACGTGGACGCCGGCAACGCCGCCAACAGCAGCGCCCCGTCGCGCGCGGCCTCCGGCGCCAAGGACCCCTCCCGCTCCACCGGTGCCGTCAACGGCGCGGGCTCGGCCGACGCGAAGAACTTCGCGCCCGCCACGTTCCGTACGCCCGAGGACCCGGCGGGCGTCAAGGACGGCAGCCCCGAAGCCAGCCTGTGGCTGACGTACCTGTCCGGCAACCACACCGGCGCCGACGTCCCGCTCTTCGCCTACGGCCCCACCGGCAGCGCCTTCGCCGCCAGCCAGAACAACACGGAGCTGTACGGGAAGATGTACCGCGCCCTGTTCGGCCGGGCCCCCCAGCAGCACTGACCTTCGGGCAACCGGGGCCGGGAGGGCAGCACGCCCCTCCCGGCCCCGGCCCCTCCAGGAGCGAACCGATGAGACACCTCACCCGCGGGGCGGCCGCCGCGCTGGCCGCCTCCCTCCTCGCCCTCGCCGTGGGCTGCTCCGGCAGCCCGGACGGCGGCGACGCCGGTGCCGGGAAGCCGGCCCGATCCGCCGCGGCCGTGGCGCTGCCGGCGCCCAGCGGCGCACCCGCACCGGCAGCCGTTCTCACCCCGTCGGCCAAGGCCGGCGAAGTCCGCGTCGAGCAGGGCCCGTTCACCGACCGGGTGCGGCTGACGGCGCTCGCCCTCGCACCCGCCGGGAAGCCGGGAGTCACCGGGCACCTGGCCGTCACCTCGGACGTCAGCGACGTACTGGCCCTGGACCTGCGCGCCGCGTACTACGACGCGGACGGGCGGCTCCTGGGCACCGGCACCTTCCACTACCAGGAGGAAGGCGCGGACGCGTCCGGCACGGACCACCACGACGGGCCCCGCGCGGCCGGGGACGGGATCGACTTCACCGTGCCGGCGGACCAGCTCACCTCAACCCCGGCGAGCGCGGTGCTCACCCTCCCGGTCCTGGTCAGCGAATAGCCCGGGCACCCGCCCGCCCACGCGGCGCCACGGCCCGGCAGGACCCCCTCAACCCCCTCACGGCCTCTTCCCGGCACCGCCCGACGGAGCCGGCTTCGCGCGGACGTGCATGCGTTCGCCCTGTCTCCCGAAGAGGCTGAGCACCTCGACGGGCCGCCCGTCGGCGCTGCTGAACCAGTGGGGGAGCCGGGTGTCGAACTCGGCGACCTCGCCGGGGCCGAGGACCAGATCGTGTTCCGGGAGCACCAGCCGCAGCCGGCCCTGCAGCACGTACATCCACTCGTAGCCCTCGTGGGTGCGCAGGTCCGGCTCGGCCCCCCGGTCGGTGATGATCATCTTGTACGCCTGGAGGGGGCCGGGCGTCCGTGACAGGGGGACGAACGTCCCGCCGCTGGGCAGCACGTGCGGCGTCAGCCGGACCCGGGGATCGCCCACTTCGGGCGCCCCCACCAGGTCGTCGAGCGGCACCCGGTACGCACCCGCCAGCGGGAGCAGCAGCTCCAGGCTGGGACGGCGCTGTCCGGACTCCAGCCGGGACAGCGTGCTCTTGGAGATGCCCGTCTCCTCGGAGAGCGCGGCCAGGGTGAGGCCGCGCCTGGCCCGCAGCCGCCTGAGGCGCGGGCCGACCCCGTCGAGGACCGCCTGGTACGGCGGTGGCGCGTCCGGTGACGTGTCCGGTGGTGTGTCCAAGGGCGCGTCGGCGGGTGCGTCGGTGGGTGTGCCGCTGGGTGTGTCCATGGGGGCATTCCACTCTCCCGTCCCGGAAACGGCAACAAGAGTTGTCGCCCCGGAACCGCGGGTGCAGGCTCCGCGGCATGACCCGACACAGCGATCCCCGCCCCGCGCACGGCGCACCCCCACACCGTCACAGCCACCGCCATGGACATGGACACGGACACGGCCGGCACGCGGCCGACGTCGACTGGGACGCCCAGGCAACGGCCCTGGAGACCGGCGCCGAACTGCAGCTCCCGGCCCTGCGCCGGACCGCCGCCCGCCTCGGGGAGCTGCTCGGCCCGCGTGCGCAGGTCCGGCGCGTCCTCGACATCGGCAGCGGACCCGGCGTGATGACCTGCGTGCTCGCCGAGGCCTTCGCGGACGCGGAGACCGTCGCCGTGGACGGCTCGCCCGGCCTGCTGGAGCGCACCCTCGCCCGCGCCGGACGCCTCGGCCTCGGCGACCGGGTGGCCGCCCGGAACGCCGGACTGCCCGAGGGCCTCGACGGCCTCGGCACGGCGGACCTGATCTGGAGCAGCAAGGCCGTCCACCACCTCGGCGACCAGCAGGGCGCGCTGGACGCGCTGACCGCGGCGCTGCGGCCCGGCGGGGTGCTCGCGGTCGCGGAGGGCGGTCTGCCGATGCGCTTCCTCCCGCGCGACATCGGCATCGGCCGCCCCGGCCTGCAGGCCCGGCTCGACGCCGTCCTGGAAGACCGGTTCGCGGCCATGCGGGCCGAGCTCCCCGGCGCCGTCGCCGTCGTCGAGGACTGGCAGGCGATGCTCGGCCGAGCGGGGCTGACCCGCGTCGGGAGCTTCACGTCGCTCCTCGACCTGCCGGCCCCGCTGGGCGCACCGGGCCGCACCTTCCTGCACGCGCAGCTGACCCGGATGCGGGAGGTCGCGGGCGAGGCCTTGGACACCGAGGACACCGAGACCCTCGACGTACTGCTCGACCCCGGGGCCGAGCAGGGCATCCTGCGCCGGCCCGACGCCTTCCTCCTGTCCGCCACCACCGTCTTCACGGGCGTGCGCGAGGCCACCGCCGAAGGGCGGGGGCGGTGAAGCCGCTCGCCGCCGGGTCCCCGGCGGCCCTGGCCGGGGGCCCGGCGAGGAACCCGGCTTCGGTCCGATGGGCACTCGCGGGCCTCTCCCTGTCCATGCTGCTGTCCTCGCTCGGCACCAGCACCGCGAACGTCGGCCTGCCCACGCTGGCGCACGCCTTCGGCGCCCCCTTCCAGCAGGTCCAGTGGGTCGTCCTCGCCTACCTCCTCGCCATCACCACCCTGATCGTCAGCGTCGGCCGGCTCGGAGACATGATCGGCCGCCGCCGGCTGCTGCTGTCCGGGATCTCCCTGTTCACAGCGGCCTCGGTACTGTGCGGGCTCGCGCCCACGCTGTGGCTGCTGATCGCCGCCAGGGCGGCGCAGGGTCTCGGAGCGGCCGCCATGATGGCCCTCACCATGGCGTTCGTCGGGGACACGGTGCCCAAGGAGCGGACCGGCAGCGCCATGGGGCTGCTCGGCACCATGTCCTCCGTCGGCACGGCCCTCGGCCCCTCATTGGGCGGTCTGCTGATCGCCGGTCCCGGATGGCGGGCGGTGTTCCTCGTCAACGTGCCGCTGGGTGTCCTCGCGTTCGCCCTGGCCTCCCGCCACCTGCCCGCCGACCGGCGGGACGGGCGCACCGAGCGGGGCGGCTTCGACCACCTGGGCACGCTGCTGCTCGCGCTGACCCTCGGCGCCTACTCCCTGGCCATGACGGTGGGGCGCGGCCGTCCCGGTCCGCTCAACCTCGCCCTGCTGGCGGCCGCCGCCCTCGGCGTGGGCCTGTTCGTACGGGCCGAGGCGCGAGCGGCGTCCCCGTTGCTCCGGCCGGCGGTCTTCCGCGAGCCGCTGCTGAGTTCCGGACTCGGCATGAGCGCGCTCGTCTCCACCGTGATGATGACCACGCTCGTGGTCGGCCCGTTCCACCTCTCCCGCGGCCTCGGACTCGGAGAGGCCGCGGTGGGGCTCGTCCTGTCGGCCGGTCCGCTCGTCGCCGCGCTGACCGGTGTGCCGGCCGGGCGCATCGCGGACCGGTTCGGCTCCCGGCGCATGACCGTCGCGGGGCTCGCCGGGGTGGGCCTGGGCTGCGGCGCGCTGTCCCTCGCACCGGTGTCGCTCGGCGTGGCCGGCTACCTCGTCCCCCTCGTGGTCGTCACCGCCGGCTACGCGGTGTTCCAGACGGCGAACAACACCTCCGTCATGACGGACGTCGGCCCGGACCGGCGGGGCGTGGTCTCCGGAGTCCTCAACCTGTCCCGCAACCTCGGGCTCGTCACCGGCGCCTCGGTGATGGGCGCGGTGTTCGCGCTCGCCTCGGGGGCGGGCGACGTCGCCACCGCGAGCCCCGAGGACGTCGCCCACGGCATGCGTATCACCTTCGCCGTGGCGGCGGCGCTGGCCGTCACCGCGATCGCCCTCGCCGCGACGGGCCGCGCCCTCGCACGGCGCCGCGCGGACGCCGGGTAGCCGGCGTGCGGGTGCTCACGCGGGGGTCCGGCAGCAGCCGTCGCGGAGCATCAAGTGCCGTTCCCGGTCCCAGCGCACCAGGTCGGTCCGGCGGCCTGGCGCCGGTGCGAAGCCGGCCACGAGCTCGTCGGTGGTGTGGGGCACGCCGCCCCGCAGGACTGCGGAGGTCCGCACCAGCGCGTCGAAATCGGTGAAGGGGTCCCCGTCCACGATCGTGAGGTCGGCGACCTTGCCGGGTACGAGCGTGCCGAGCTCGTCCGCCAGCCCGAACAGCCGGGCCGGCAGGACGGTCACCGTGCGCAGCGCCTCGGCCGGGGACAGCCCGCCCCGGTGCAGGGCGCGCAGCCCCAGGTGCAACGAGAGCCCGACGGGCACCAGCGGCGAGTCCGTCCCGAGGGCGACCAGGCCGCCCGCGGCCAGCAGCCTCCGGTAGACGTCGGTCTCCCGGCGCAGCGTCGCCAGCTGAGCGTCCGTCGGCGCGGTCCCGGCGGAGCGGCGCACGAGTGCGGAGTCCCAGGGCGCCATGACCTCCGTGACCCGCCGGTCGTCGGCCAGCCCCGGATCGGCACCCAGCAGCGGCATCGCCGCGAACGGCGTGGCGATCAGGGCCAGGCGCCCGTCGCCCGCGCCGTAGATCTCGGCCACGTCCTGGAAGGAGCGGCCGCAGGCCGTCCGCGCATGGCCGGCCTCGGCCCGCTCGGTGGCCTGGAGATGGGTGGTCAGATCCTGGCCCAGCTGGAGCGCGAGGGACACCAGATGGCTTCCGCACCGGACGCCGAGCCGCTCGTGGGCGAACCGGGCGGCCTGCTCCATCACCCAGGAGGGCGCCCGGACATACGTCTTGACGAAATCCCAGTCCAGGGCGGCACCCCGCTCCAGGGACCGCCGCAGCCCTTCCGCCGTCCGGTGGGCGCGCCCCATGCTGTACGCGACGCGCGCACCGTCGAGGAGTTCACCGCTGGTCAGGAGCCGCGGTCCGGCCAGCTCCCCGTTCGCCACGGCCTCGCGGACACGGGCCTGCTCGTAGGCGAAGCCGCCAAGGGAGACGGCGGTGGTGATCCCGTACGTCAGCTGGCCCACGCCCTGGCGGCCGCCGTACGTGCTCTGCCACGGGTGGGTGTGGGTGTCCCACAGACCGGGGACGACGGTCCCCGCCGACGCGTCGATGCGCCGCGCCGCCGAGACCCGGCCGGACGCGCGGTGGGGTTCGACGGACGCGATGCGCCCGGAGCGGACGAGGACGTCCACGTCCTCGCGCACCGCCCCGCCCGTCCCGTCCCACAACCGCCCGGCGTGCACCACGGTGTCCACGGGCTCCGGCACGCTCCGGTCGAGCGGCAGCCGTACCGTCCGCGGCGGACCGCCGTCCACACCGATGAGGCGCAGCCGCGTCCCCGACAGGTACAGCAGCGTCCTTCCGTCCCCGGACCACGAGGGGTGGTCGGCGGGTTCGGCCGTCAGGGTGTGCAGGGGGCCCCGCGGGGTGCCGTCCGGCCCGACCGGCAGCAGGCACAGCGCGGACTCGACGATCACCGCCATGAAGCGGCCGTCGGGCGACCAGACGGGCCCGCTGTCGTACCGGTCGGAGAGGGAGGAATAGGGGGCCACGGCATGGAGCCGGTCGTCTCCCGTGACCGCATCGACCACCCGGATCAGGTTGAGGCCCTCCCGGAACCGCATGTTGAGCCGGTTGCGGTCGCACAGGGCGATCCGCGTCCCGTCGGGCGACCAGCAGGGCCGGCCCGGCAGCCCGCCCCCGCCGAGCGGTGCGGCGAGCACGCGTTCCGTGCCGCCTTCCAGGTCGCGCACGACGAGCCGCCCGACCAGGTCGAGGCAGGCGAGCCGCCGCCCGTCGGGCGACAGCGCCGGGAACACCCGGCCGCCGGCCGCCAGGGTGCTCTCCGCTCCCGTGGCGAGGTCCCGCCGGTGAACCGCCATGAGCCCGTCACGGTCGTCGCAGTACAGCAGGGAACGCCCGTCGGGCGCCCATGACGGGGCGAACAGGTAGCGGGTGGGGACCGCCCGGACCAGCCGCCGGGGCGGGCGTCCGCCCGAGGTGCCGCCGAGCCACAGGGAGCCCAGGGCGGCGAAGGCGACGTACCGCCGGTCGGGGGACAGCGCCGGCAGGTGCACCCCGCGGACCGGCCGGACCCGGCCCTGGCCGCCGAGGTCGTACCGCTTGGTCCGGTAGCGCGGACGGGCCGCCGGCACCCGGGCGCGGAAGGGGATCGTCCGGGGTGCCTGGGGCCGTTCGGGGCTGACGAGGGTGAACCGGCCGTCGACCGTGACGAGCAGTTCACCGGCCGCCGTCCACCGCGGGGGCTGCGCCGCGAGGTCCCCGGCGAGGGGCACCGGCCGGCCGTCGACGACGAGGACGCAGGAGGCCTCCGGCGCCGGCGTGGTCCGCAGCCAGGCCGTCCGGCGGCCGTCCGGCGCGACGGCCGGCGCCAGGAGCTGGGCGCCGGGCCCCTCCTCGGTGAAGACGGCGGCGACCGGACCCGATCCGTCCGCAGGGGCGGAGGCGATCGTCCGCGCATCCGCCACGGGCCCGTTCGGGGCGGCCTTCACCGCCGCCCGGACGAACAGGATCCGCCGCCCGTCCGCGGACCAGGCGGGATCGAAGTCCTCCCACGCCCCCGACTGCAGCGGCCCGTCCTGCCCGGCCCTTCCGGTCACCCCGACGACTGCGCCGGTCCGCAGGTCCAGTACGTGGATCCGGTACGGGGCCCCGCCGACCGGATCCCCGGCCCGCTCGGACGCGAAGGCGATCCGCGTCCCGTCGGGCGACCAGGCCGGCCCGCGGTCGTCGAACGGCCCGTCGGTGCGCTGCCGCAGCCCGGTTCCGTCCGGGCGCACGGTCCACACGTGATGGCCGCCGCTGCCGTAGGCACAGAAGGCCACCAGCGTGCCGTCGGGGGAGTGCACGGGCCGGCTCGCCTCCAGGGCCGCCGCGGTGAGCGGCACGGCGTCGCCCCCGGAGCCCGGCACCGACCACAGCACGTTGTGGATCTCGGCGACCAGCCCGTCCCCGCCCGGGGACGGGCTCGCCGCGCCGTTCGTGGCCTCCGTGAAGGACAACGGGGCGGGGCCGCCCGGCGCGCCGCCGGTACGGGGCCGGGCCGCCGCCACGGCTCCCGTGCCCAGGACCTCCGCGGCGCCGGCGGCGCCCGCCGCCGCGAGCAGCCGGCGCCGGGACAGGGCATGCGGGTCGGTGCCGGGGTGGGCGTTCATCAGCTGCCACGTCTCCGCAGTCGGGGGCCTGGTCCGGGGTGCTGCCGCCGGGCTCAACGACCGCCCGGCCGGGCGGTCACCCCGTACGGGCCGACGGCCGCGTGACGGGGCGCACAGGGGCGGGCCGCGTGGCGGCGCGGCGGTGCGGGCACGTTCAGGGGGCGACACAATGACCACGGTTGTTCTCGTTGATTCAGCTCGGATCCGACACGGAGGAAGAGGACGGATGGTCGACGAAAGAGCGGGGCAGCAGGCGCGGCCCGAGGACCTGATCGACGTGGCCCGGCTCGTGACCGCGTACTACGCCCTGCACCCCGATCCGGCGGACCCCGGCCAGCGCGTCGCCTTCGGCACCTCGGGACACCGCGGCTCCTCCCTCGCCACGGCGTTCAACGAGGACCACATCGCCGCGACCAGCCAGGCGATCTGCGAGTACCGCGCCCGCCAGGGCATCGACGGCCCGCTCTTCCTGGGCGCGGACACCCACGCCCTGTCCGAGCCCGCCCGGGTGACCGCCCTTGAGGTCTTCGCCGCCAACGACGTGACCGTGCTCGTGGACTCCGCCGACGGGTACACCCCCACCCCCGCGGTCTCGCACGCCATCCTCACCCACAACCGCGGGCGCACCTCCGGGCCGGCCGACGGGGTCGTGGTCACCCCCTCGCACAACCCGCCGGCGGACGGCGGCTTCAAGTACAACCCGCCGCACGGAGGGCCCGCGGGATCGGATGCCACCGGCTGGATCCAGGAGCGCGCCAACGAGATCATCACCGGGGGCATGAAGGAGGTCCGGCGCATCCCGTTCGCGCGGGCGACCGCCGCCCCGACCACGGGCACGTACGACTACCTCGGCGCCTACGTGCGCGATCTGCCGTCCGTGCTCGACCTGGACGCCGTACGCGCCGCGGGCCTGCACGTCGGGGCCGACCCGCTCGGCGGCGCCTCCGTGGCGTACTGGGGCCGGATCGCCGAGGAACACCGCCTCGACCTGACCGTCGTCAACCCGCACATGGACCCCACCTGGCGGTTCATGACACTGGACTGGGACGGCAAGATCCGGATGGACTGCTCCTCCCCGTACGCGATGGCCTCGCTCATCGAAGGCCGCGACAGGTTCCGGATCGCGACCGGCAACGACGCGGACGCCGACCGGCACGGCATCGTGACCCCGGACGGCGGCCTGATGAACCCCAACCACTACCTGGCCACCGCGATCGCCTACCTCTACCGCCACCGCGAGCAGTGGCCGGCGGACGCGGGCATCGGCAAGACGCTGGTCTCCTCGGGAATGATCGACCGGGTGGCCGCCGACCTCGGCCGTGAACTGGTCGAGGTCCCCGTCGGGTTCAAGTGGTTCGTCGAAGGGCTCTCCGCGGGCACCATCGGCTTCGGCGGCGAGGAATCGGCCGGAGCCTCCTTCCTGCGCCGCGACGGTTCGGTGTGGACCACCGACAAGGACGGCATCCTCCTGGCCTTGCTGGCCTCGGAGATGCTGGCGGTGACGGGGCAGACCCCGAGCGAGCGGTACGCCGCGCTGACGGCCCGCTTCGGCGAGCCGGAATACGCCCGGATCGACGCCCCCGCCACCCGGGAGGAGAAGGCCGTCCTGGGCCGGCTGTCCCCGGGGCAGGTCGGCGCCGACACCCTGGCGGGCGAACCGGTGACGGCGGTCCTGACGCAGGCTCCGGGGAACGGCGCCGCCATCGGCGGCATCAAGGTCACCACGGAGCACGCCTGGTTCGCGGCCCGCCCCTCGGGAACGGAGGACGTCTACAAGATCTATGCCGAATCGTTTCTGGGCGCAGACCACCTGAGCCGCGTACAGGAGGAGGCCCGCTCCGTCGTGTCGGCCGCACTCGCCGGCTGACCGCCGGCCCGGCGCCCGGCATCGCGCGAACCCCGCGCCCCGCCGTCCAACTCTCAGTAGGCTGACGGATCCCGGGAGTTCGCGCGGAGGGAGCACGGCATGCAGGGCGGTACGGTCGCGGTGGTGGGCGGGAGCATCGCCGGATGCGCGCTGGCGTCGGCGGCGGCCCGTGCCGGCGCCGACCGGGTGGTGGTGCTGGAGCGCACCCGCGGACGGCTGGCGGACCGGGGGCTCGGCCTGTGCGTCCACGACGGCCGGGCCGCCGAACTCGCCGCCACCGGGGCCCTGCCCGAAGGCATCGCCGCGCACCGGCTGACCCGCCGCCGATGGGTGGTCCGCGACGACTCCGCGGCCGGGCCGTCCGGGCGGCTGTTCTGGGAGCAGCCGTTCCCCTTCCACTCGTACCACTGGGGGCTGCTGTGGCGCGGGCTGCGCGAGGCCACCCCCGCATCGGTCCTCTACCGGCAGGGCGTGGTGGTCTCGGGCGTGGCCGACGCCGGCGAGCGGGCCGAGGTACGGCTGGCCGACGGGACCACCGAGCCGTTCGACCTGGTCGTCGGAGCCGACGGGTACCGCTCGGTCGTCCGCGAGGCGGTCTGCCCCGAGTCCCGGCCCTCGTACGCCGGGTACGTCTGCTGGCGGGGGAACTTCGACGCCCGGCGGCTGGACGCGCTCGGTGACGGCGACTGGCCCGCCGACGCGGTGACCACCGTCTGTTTCACCGGCGGAAGCTGTGTGGTCTACCGCATCCCCGGACCGGACGGCCCCCGGGTGAACTGGGTCCTGTACGCCCTGCCCCCGCAGGCCGGCCGGCTGCCGTTCGACGACCCGACGAGCTTCCCCCCGGGCCGGGTGACCGAGGAACTCACGGCTCACCTCGGCGCGTTGCTGGAGCGGGAGTTCCCGCCCTACTGGGCGAAGGTGATCGGGCTGACGGAGCCCGCGGACACCTTCGTCCAGCCCATCTACGACCTGGAGACGGCCCGTACGACGGCCGGGCGCCTGCTGCTCGCCGGAGACGCGGCCACCGTGGTGCGCCCGCACAACACCAGCGGTGCGGCCAAGGCCCTCCAGGACGCCACCGCGTTCGAGGAGGCCTGGCGCCGTTCCGGCACCTGGGCCGAGCTGTTGCACGCCTACCAGGCCGCGCGGGGCGCTGCGGGACGGGAGATGGTCGCGCTGGCCCGCCGCCTCGGCCGCGGGCAGGTGGAGCAGACCCCGGCCTGGGCCACGATGGACCACCGCGAGGTGCAGTCGTGGTGGCAGGCCCTGCTCGGTGGCGCCTCCGACATCGGCGGCCAGGCCCTGAGGCGCTGAGGGGTGCCTTGCCGGTCAGGCCGGTCAACCCCGCGCCGTCCGGTGCGCCCCCGCCGACGGGAGCGCTGCCCGGACCCGTCTTCGCCCGCGTCGCCCGCGGTCGGCCGGTCGGCCGGGCCCGTCGGCGGACGCCGTCCGGCCGCAGCGCTGACGGACCCGCCGCCGCCGTGCGCGCTGCCCCGTGGCGGTCCCGACGCGCCCTGGTACGGCGCGCCCGCGCGACGCACCGCGCGCGGACCCGGGCCCGCGCGCACCTCGGCGGCGGCCGGGTCACCCGGGGCGTCCGCCCCGTCCCGATCACCCCGCTCGTCGGCCTTCACCGGCCCCCGCCGGCCGCACGGATGACCCGGGGGCCGGGCGGAACATCACGACAGGCGGCGACCGGTCAGATCCGGTGCGATGGGGCGCTGACCTGCGAAGACGTTTGGTCGCCGGACCGTCCGCGGAGTGCGCGCCCGGGCGGCCCCGGGCCGCCGTCCGAACGACACGAGCGGCGGAGCGGCCGCATTCAGGCCTACGCTGGAGACGGCGGCCGTCCGCGGTGAGCGGCCCGGGCGGCCGCCCCGGTGGCTGCGGGCACGTACCCCTCCTTGAACCCCGCGCCCGCGGCGCCGGCCCGACGGCGGGCGCCACGGGGCGCCGCGGGCCCGGGGGAGCCCTCGCGGTGGGACAGTGGATGCCATGTGCGGTCGATACGCCTCCAGCCGCGCCCCCGAGGACCTGGCCGGCCTGTTCGAGGCCCGGTGGGACCCCCGGGAGACGCTGGCACCGAGCTGGAACGTGGCCCCCACCGATCAGGTCTGGGCCGTCCTGGAACGCCCCGACCGCGGGACCGGGGAGGTGGAGCGCCGCCTGCGCACCCTGCGCTGGGGCCTCGTCCCCTCCTGGGCGAAGGACCCGGACGGGGGCGCCCGGATGATCAACGCACGGGTCGAGACGGTGCACGAGAAGCCGGCCTACCGCCGCGCGTTCACCCGGCGCCGGTGCCTGCTGCCCGCGGACGGCTTCTACGAGTGGCAGGCCGTGGCCGCCACCGCCACGGCCAAGGCGTACAAGCAGCCGTACTTCATCACCCCGCAGGATGCCTCAGTGATGGCCATGGCCGGGCTCTACGAGTTCTGGCGGGACCCCGCCGTGACCGACGAGGACGACCCGGCGGCCTGGCTCGCCACCGCCACGATCATCACGACCGAGGCCACCGACGCGGCCGGCCGGATCCACCCCCGCATGCCCCTGGCCGTGGCCCCGGAGGACCACGGGGCGTGGCTGGACCCCGCCCACCAGGACGTCCACGGCCTCCGGGCCCTGCTGCACACCCCGGCCGACGGCCGGCTCGACGTACGGGCGGTGTCCACGGCGGTCAACAGCGTCCGCAACAACGGCCCCGAACTGGTGGCACCCGCCCCCGAACGCTGAGCCGGCCCCGGGTCACCCGTCGGCCTCCGCGGGCTCCGGGTCCCGTACCGCCAGGGCGTGCGGGAGGCGGCCCGGACGCGCCGGCAGGCACAGCGGGCGGCTGCCCGGGGTGAGCGACCCCAGGACGCGCGGCCCGGCGGCGCCCGTGCAGCCCGGGGCATTGCCGGGCAGGCCGTGCGCGGTGAGGTACCCGAGCACCGCGAAGGCGTAGGCCTCCTTGGCCTGCGGGGGCAGCCCCAGCTCCTGCGACCCGCGGACCGCGGTCCGGCCCGCGAGCTCGTCCCGGAGCATCGCCATCAGCGTCGGATTGCGTACCCCGCCGCCCGACACGAACACCTCCGTGGTGCCCGGCGGGCGCAGCGCGTCGGCCACCGTCCGGGCGGTCAGGCGCGTGAGCGTGGCGACGAGGTCCTGCGGGGGGAGCTCCGCGAAGCCCGCCAGCCGCGTCCGGAGGTAGCCCGCGTGGAACAGCTCCTTGCCCGTCGTCCGGGGAACCGGCATCCGGTAGTACGGCTCCGTCGACAGCAGCCGCCGCAGCAGCCCCTCGTGGACGCGCCCGGCGGCGGCGAGCAGGCCGTCCGCGTCGTACGCGAGCCGCCCCGCGCTCAGTTCCCGTACCGCGGCGTCGATCAGCGCATTGCCCGGGCCGGTGTCGAACGCCACCGGATCGGCGCCCGCCGGGAGCACGGTCACGTTGGCGATCCCACCGATGTTCAGCGCCGCGGGCACGCCCGGGCGCCCGCGCAGGAGCATCAGGTCGACCAGGCTGACCAGCGGCGCGCCCTGCCCGCCCGCCGCCACGTCGCGCGGGCGGAAACCCGAGACGACCGGACGGCCGGTGCGTTCCGCGATCCAGGCGGGCTCGCCCAGCTGGAGTGTCCCGCGGACCCGGCCCTCCTCGGCCCAGTGGTACACCGTCTGCCCGTGCGAGGCGACCAACTCGGCGCGTCCTGCGCACAGTTGCCGGTCGGCGCGGGCGGCGACGGCCGCGAAGGCCTGCCCGATCAGGGTGTCGAGGCGGCAGACCTCGGCCAGAGTGGTCGCGGCGGGCGGCAGGGCGGCGGCGAGGGCCTCCCGTACGTCGGCCGGGTACGGCTCGCTGACCGTGCCCAGCGGCACCAGGTGCAGCGTGCCGTCGTCGGCACGGACGTCGAGGTCGGCTGCCGCAGCGTCGACGGCGTCGTACGAGGTCCCCGACATCAGCCCGATCACCCTCACCGCAGCGGCTCCCGGTGGTCGCGGCCGCGCAGGCTCAGCAGCGCCGGGCAGCTGAGCGCGCAGGCGCCGGCCGCGTAGTAGGCGGGCACGGCGGTGTCCCCCGTACCGGCGATCAGGGCGGTGATGACGAGTCCGGCGCAGCCGGAGAACACCGCGTTGCCCAGCGAGTAGGCCAGTCCGAGGCCGGTACAGCGCACCCTGCGCGGGAACATCTCGGCGAGCATGGCGGGCCCGGGTCCGGCGAGCAGGCCGACCAGCGCTCCGGCGAGCAGTACGGCCCCGGCCCGGGCCCACGGTGAGGCGCCGGGGGACTGGAGCACGTGCAGCAGGGGCAGGGCGAGCACCACGACGCCGAGGGCGCCGCACAGCATCACCGGGCGCCTGCCGATCCGGTCGCTCAGCGCTCCGGCGGGCAGGATCGCCGCGGCGAAGCCGGTGTTGGCGAGGGCGGTGGCGACCAGGGCCTCGCGGAGGGAGGCGCCCAGTGCCGCCTGGAGGTAGGACGGCAGGACGACCAGGAAGGTGTAGCCCGCCGCCGACCAGCCCATGATCCGCCCGACGCCGAGCACCACCGCCCGCGCGAGCTCCCGGGGCCCGGCCTGCGGGACGGCGCCGGCTGCGGGGGGAGCGCCGGGCGGCTCCTCGACCGCGGTGCGCAGCCACAGCGCCACGGCGCCCAGCGGCAGGGCCAGCAGGAACGGGATCCGCCAGCCCCACGCGTGCAGGGCCTCGGCGGACAGCGCGCTCGCCAGGGAGGCGGCCGTACCGGCCCCGGTGAGCAGGCCGAGCGCGACGGTGAAGGACTGCCAGGCGCCGTACACGCCGCGGCGGCCTACCGGCGCGTACTCCGTCATCAGGGAGACGGCCCCGCCGAACTCGCCGCCCGCGGACAGCCCTTGCAGTGCCCGCAGGAGGGTGAGCAGCCACGGGGCGGCCGGCCCGATCGCGCCGCGGGTCGGCAGGAGGCCGATCAGCACGGTCGCCAGGGTCATGAGGCCGACGACCGCGATCAGGGCGGGCCGGCGCCCCACACGGTCGCCGAGCCGCCCGAAGAGGACGGCGCCGACCGGCCGGAAGAAGAACGCGAGCGCGAACGAGGCGTACGTCGCCACCAGCGCCTCGGCTCCGCCGGTTCCGCCTGTTCCGCTCTCGCTCGGTGTGAAGAAGTTCGCGGCGATGACGGTGGCCAGGCACCCGTACACACCGAACTCGTACCACTCGACGAGATTGCCGACCGACCCGGCGAGCAGCGCCCGACGGGACGTGCCGCCGCGGCGGACGGCCGCGGAAGACGCCGGGGCGGGCGGCGCGGGGGCGGGCGGCGCGGGGTACGGATCGGACGCCGTCATCGGACGGCAGGGGTTCGGACGCCGTGCACGACCGTCTTCATGGGACGCAACCCTTCCCCGCGTGGCCACCTCATCGATGGTCACGAAAGGTAGCAGTTCGGCTACGGAAAGTCGCACCCCGTGGTGTCCGGCCGACGCGTTCTGCAACCGTGCAGGGGCGAGTGCCCCGGCCGACGGTCCGATCTGCCGCGGACGCCGGTGCCGAGCCACCACTCCGTGCCGAGGAGCAGTTCGGCCGAACGCAGTGCCGTGTACGCGTTGCGTTGACCCATCAGGATGCAGAGGGTGTACGTCGCGTCGTCGAGCTCGCTGCGAACGGCGAGGTCGTGGGGCGCGTCGAGAGCACGCCGGCGCAGCCCGCGGTGCCGCTTCAGCAGGGTGGCGATGGCCTGCGGGTCGGGGAGCAGCCGGGTGTACGGCTGCGTCACCGGGGCGCCGGCGGACCGGGCCTCGTCCATCGCCTCCGCGAGGGCCCGCCGAAGGGGGCCCCGGGGTGTGCCGCCGTCGGCGAGTGCGAGCACGGCCTCCGCCGTTTCCCGCGGTCCGGCGTCGGCGCTGCGTGCGGCGGCGGCCAGGATCCGGCGTGCCGCTTCGGCGCCGCACGGAACCACCGCCATCAGGACGGTGACGGCCTGTTCCGCGCAGGCGTGCTGGGGTGGGATCTCGGTCATCCGCCTCTTTCCTCGTTCCTCGTTCCTCATTCCTCGTCCTGGCTGCCGGCCCGGGGGTTCGGCGGTCGGGGAGCGGTGCGCACCGGCCCGTCGGGGGGAGTGCGCCGCGTCGTAGGCTGGCGGCAGGCAGCCCCTGCCGATTCCTCCCGGAAGGACACGCGTGATGAGTGCGAAGGCCCGCAAGCTGTTCGAGGCGCTCGACCTCGACCACGACGGCACCCTGACGCGCCTGGAAGTGATCACCGCCCTGCGGGCGAAGGGCCCGACCCTCGCCGCCGCCGGTGACCTGCCGTTCTGGGGCCTGGGTGATGTCGACGCCTCGTCCGCCCTCTTCGACGCCGCCGACAAGAACGGCGACAACGTACTGACGTTCGAGGAGTTCGCCCGGGAGGTCGACCGCCGCTTCGGCTGGTAGCCCTCGCAGCCACCGGTGAGCCGGTGCGGGCCGCAGCACTAGGCCGTATGGCTGCCGGGGTCCGGGTCCGGGGCCGGGTCCGGGCTGGCCGCCTCGGCGGCGGCGAGCCCGGCGTTCCTCCGGGTGAGGACGACGGTGGTTGCGGCCGCGCTGAGTGCGAAGGCCGTCACCACCGTGGCCGGCCGGTCCAGCCGGTGCCGGGTGGCATGGTCGAGCGAGAACCGGCCGGGTCCGGAAAGGCCGAGGGAGGCCGCCACGAAGCCCAGGAAGGCCGGGTACTCCAGGCCTCCGCCCTGGGCGAAGAAGCCTGCGGGCGCGTGCACGGAGGCGGCGCCGGCCATGGCCCCCGCGGCGGCGGCGCCGGCCACCGGGGTCGCCAGCCCCAGGGCGAGCAGCACACCGCCGCCCGCCTCGCCGAGGCCGGCGGCGATCGCGCTCTCCCGGCCGGGGGTGAACCCCATGTGCTCCATGCCCCGGGCCGTGCCCTCGATCCCGCCGCCGCCGAACCAGCCGAAGAGCTTCTGCGCACCGTGCGCGAGCAGCACACCGCCGGCCCCCAGACGCAGGGCGAGCAGGCCGAGATCCTTGCGATGCGTGAGCGGCATGAGGACAGACCCTTCCCTAGACGCGGTCGCCACGACCGGGCGCGTGGCGGGTGGTGCGTTGACCCGGGCGCGTGGTGGGTGGTGCGTTGACCCGGTCTCAAGCTTCACGCGAATGCGGTGAGTGCGCACGCGCTGTACCGCCGTCGGCGTCTCCGCGGCGCGCAGTCGGACTCGGGGATCAGTCCTCGTCCATCGCGGCGTCGCAGGAGGGGCACACGAGGTCCGCCTCCTCGGGCGGGTACCACGGGGAGCCTGTCGGTGGGCCGGCCGCGCGCATCGCGAAGGTGTCCTTGCCGCAGAGCGTCCGCGGTCCCGGCTCGTCGGTCGTACCCGGCGCGGCGGGCGCGACGTGCACCCGGCGTACGGGTGACCCGACGCCGCGGCCCGGCCCGGGGGCGGTGCGGGCCGGTGACGGAGTGTCGAACTCGTGCATGACGATGATCACGCTCATACCCCGACGGTAGGCGACCGCCCGGGAACTCGCTTCCGCTGTCCCGGAGGCGGGGCCAACCGAGCGTAAGACATACAAAAGGCTCTGCATTTCATTGATTTTGAGGTGTATGCGCCATATGTTCCCCACGGATTCGAGCCTGGTTCCCATGACGTCCGGAACCGGAACAGCCGCGCACACTCCGACCGGAGGTTCTCCATGCCTTGTCGTACGTCGCTCACACTGCTGGCGGCAGCCGCCCTGCTCTCCCTCGGGGCCCCGGCCACGGCCGCCCACGCGGCCGACGCCACCTGCTTCGGGCAGCCCGCGACCATCACCGGGTCCGGCACGATCACCGGGACGGAGGGCAACGACGTCATCATCGGGTCGGCGGGAGCGGACACCATCGACGGCCGCGGCGGCAACGACCTCATCTGCGGGCTCGCGGGCAACGACACGATCTCCGGCGGCCTGGGCGACGACCGGCTGGACGGCGGCGAGGGCGCGGACCTGATCCGCGGCGACCTGCTCTCCACGGGGGCCTCTGTCGACGGCGGCGGGAACGACATCCTCTTCGGCGGACCGGGTGACGACCGGATGGGCGGGGACAGCATGGCGTTCGGCTCCAGCGCGACCGGCGGCGGCAACGACATCATGTTCGGCGAGGCGGGCAACGACGCCATGATCGGCGACAGCCGCGGCGGCATCAACGCGAGCGGCGGCGGCCGGGACATCCTGGACGGGGGCGCCGGAGACGACACCCTCACCGGCGACTCCTCCGCCGAGGGCACCGCGACCGGCAGCGGAGAGGACGTACTGCTGGGCGGACCCGGCGTCGACGCGATCATCGGCGACAGCAACTCGGGCCACGCCGCACACGGGAAGGGCGAGGGCGGCATCACGGGCAAGCCCGCCCGGCCGGGCCGCCAGGGCCGCCCGACCCCGGCGGCGAAGCCCGCGCAGGCGGCGTCGCCGGCTCCCGCCGCTCCGGCCGCGCCCGTCCCGGCGGCCGCGGCGGCCACCGGGAACGACGTCATCGACGGCGGCGACGACGCGACGGACACCTGCGACGGCACGGACGGGGCCGACATCGCGGTCCGCTGCGAGACGATGACGAACGTTCCGTGACGGCGGGAGCCGGTGGGCGCCGCCGCCGGCGTCAGCGGATGCCGTAGCGCGCCGCGATGCCGTCGAGGACGATCTGCAGGCCCTCTTCGAAGCGCTCGGTCGATGGCGGTCGACACCCGCTGCCGGCCCGGCTGCCGCTGCCTGGCCCGCCCGGACGGATACACAGCCTGGGCCGGCCCCGGCGGCGGCGACGCCGCGGCCGGCGAACTGCGGCCACGGGCCCCCGGGTGGCCGGTGGCGACTCGGCGCAAGCCCGTCGGCGGGTGTCCGCCTGACCGGCGCCGGCCGGCCGCTAGGGGCGGGCGTAAGGGCGGGTCATGATCTCCATGTTGTGGCCGTCCGGGTCGGCGAAGTACGCGCCGCGACCGCCGAACAGGCGGTTGATGCGCCCGGGTTCGGTGTGGTGAGGGTCGGCGAAATAGGTGACGCCGACCGCCTCCAGCCGGGCGATCATGGCGTCGAACCGCTCGTCGGGCACGAGGAACGCATAGTGCTGCGGCTGGATCGGCTCGCCGGTCATCGCGTAGTAGTCGAGTGTCACGCTGTTGCCGAGGTCGACGGGCAGGAACGGCCCGAACGGGGCCCCGACCTCCAGCCCCAAAATCACGGCGAGGAATTCGGCCGACAGCCGCCGGTCCCTGGCGTGGACGACGGTGTGGTTCAACTGGACGGCATCGTTCGGGTACTGCTGGGTGTCGGACATGAGAAGGGTGTGTCTCCGGTTTCGGTATCGCTGGACGGGCGCCGCACGGCGCCGGACGCAAGAAACGCGGAGAAGGGGGCGGGCTCCTGGCCCGCCTCGGGTTCACGCCGAGGCCGGGAACCCTGCTCGTACATGGCCCAAGGCCGACCCGGCAGTCATGTCGGCAACCTTAATGATCATCACGGGCCGGCGCAACGCGGAACTCCCGCCGCCTCAGCGCCGCGTCCTGGCCACCGCCCGCACCAGCCCGCGCTCTTGCAGCCGCAGGCGCGGCGGCACCAACAGCCCCGGTGGTCCCCAGGCAGCGAGCGCCGCCGTGGCCGCCGACGCCCCCGTGACCGCGGCGAGCGCATAGGGCCAGGTGGGCGCCGAGCCGCTGGGCAGCACCAACGCGACCAGCCCCAGCGTCGCGAGCCGCGCCCCGGTGCTCTCCAGCAGCCGCCAGGCGACCGCCGCCAGCGGCACCGCCCCCCACAGCACGTACCAGGGCTGTACGACCGGAGCCGTCACCACCAACCCCAGCAACGCCATGCCGGTGGCGTACTCGGGACCCGTACGCGGGGCACGCCATGCGCAGAACGCCACCGCGCCCACACCCAGCAGCAGCCCCACCGACCGTGCGGCGGCGATCGCACCGGCCGCCGTACCCACACCGAACGTCTCGGACAGCAGCCCGAGGGTCCGGCCCACGTCCGTACTGGGCGAGAGCACCGTGTACACCTGGGCCGGCCCCCGCAGCGTCGACAGCCACCCCCAGCCCCGGCCGCTCACCCCCACGCCCAGCGCGAGAGCCGCAAGGCCCGTCAGCGCGATGGCGGCGGCGCGCAGCCACCCCGACCGCCGGTCCGGCCGGCCACCCACGGACCAGGCGGCGGCGCACAGCAGCGCCACGCCGGCCGGCAACTTGACCAGTGCGGCCCAGGTCAGCACGACGGTGCCCAGCGCCCAGTGGCCCCGGCGGAAGGCCACGAGCCCCGCCACCATCAGCCCCAGCATCAGCGCCTCGTTGTGGGCCCCGCCCACCAGGTGCACCAGGGTGAGCGGGTTCAGCACGGCCGCCCACAGCGCCCCCGCCTCCTCGCCGCGTCCCCCCTCGGAACCCGTCGCGGAACCCCGGTCGGACACGAGCCGCCGCACGCCCCACACGATCAGCCCCAGTCCGCACAACGCCACCAGCCGCATCCCCAGCACCGCCGCCACCGTGTGGTGTTCACCCGTGACGGCGACCACGGCCCGGCTCGCGGCGACGGCCAGGGGTCCGTAGGGCGCGGGCGCGTCCTGCCACATCTGCGGCACGTTCTCCGCGAGCGGGCCGCCGAGCACCGCCGGCCCCTGCCGGTACACGTCCCAGCCCCGGGCCGCCAGCGCTCCCTGCGCGACGTAGCTGTACGCGTCGTTGCTGAACAGCAGCGGCCCCGGTACGAGCGGCAGGACCCAGGACCACAGCACCGCGCGCAGCTGCCCGCGGCCGACCGGTTCCCCCTGCCGCAGCAGGCCGCCCAGCCGCCACCAGGCGGTCACCAGCAGCACCAGCCCGGCGTACGAGGCCGCGGCTCCCAGCACCGTGTGGGCCGGGCTCCGCTGTGCCCACACCCCGTCGGGGACCCCGGACGGCAGTGCCCCGGCGGACCAGCTCCCGCCGGCCAGCAGCACCGACCCGAGCGTTCCGAGCAGCCGGCAACCCCGGACCGTGACCCCCACCTTAGCCATGGCGGCAGCCTAGGGTCGCCGGGCCCGGTGATCGGCCCGCGCGAGGCGTCGGGCAAATGAACTTCGGGCGGCGTTCGCTCTTCGCGCGGGCAGCCCGCTCCGGACCGGAAGCCGCGGGCCCGCACCGGGTGCGGTCAGCGGGTCAGGCGGGCGGCCCCAGCCGGACGGGCAGCGTCCGGTGGCCGTTGCTGATCAGGGAGGTGACGGGCCGCAGCTCCTCGGCGGGAACAGCCAGCCCGATCTCGGGGAAGCGGCGGAACAGCGCTTCGAGGGCGGACGCGACTTCGAGCCGGGCCAGCGGCGCGCCGAGGCAGAAGTGGACCCCGTGCCCGAAGGCGAGGTGGTCCTTGGTGACCCGGGTGACGTCGAAGACGTCGGCGTCCGGGCCGTGCCAGTCGGGGTGCCGGTTGGCGGCGGCGTACGAGGCGAGGATCGCCTCCCCCTTGGCGATGGTCCGTCCGTCGGGCAGGGGCAGGTCGGCCAGCGCGAAACGCATCGGCAGGTGCTTGACCGCCGACTCGTGGCGCAGGGTCTCCTCGACGACGTCACCCCAGCTGCTGCGCCCGGACCGGACGTGCTCCAGCTGGCCGGGGTGCGTGAGCAGGGCGGTGACCGCCTGGTCGATGACGTTCACGGTCGTCTCGTAGCCGGCACTGATCATCAGGAACAGGGTGTCGGCCAGCTCGGTGTCGGAGAGCGCGGAGCCGTCGCCCTCCTCGTCGCGGGCGGCGATGAGGAGCGAGGTCATGTCGTCGCCGGGCTGGGCGCGCTTGGCGGCGACGAGCCGGCCGAGCATCTCGTAGGCCCGGACCGCGTTCGCGGCGGCCTCCTCGGGGGTGAGGGTCGTGTCGAAGACGCCGTCCACCACGGAACGGAACTCGCCGCGCTGTTCCCGGGGGAGCCCCATGAGGTGCCCGATGACCGCGATGGGCAGCGGGTAGGCCAGTCGTTCGCGCAGGTCCGCCACCGCGCCGGGCGGCAGGGCCGCGAGCTCGTCGAGGAGGCCGGCGACGATGCCCTCCACCGTCTCGCGGAGCAGCGCGACGCGGCGGGCGCTGAACGCGGGGGCCACCATCCGCCGCAGCCGCCGGTGATCGGCACCGTAGGCGGTGAACATGTTGGTCACGGCGACCCAGAGGGCGAGCGGCCACGTCTGCACCGCCTGCTCGAACTCCGGCCAGTGCGCACGGGCGTCCTTGGACACGTCCGGACTGGTGAGCAGTTCCTTCAGCAGGACCGGGTCGGTGACGGCCCACGCCGCCACCCCGAGGACGTCGACGCGGGCCGCGGGCCCCTGGGCGCGCAGCATCCGGTGCTCGGCGTGCCGGTCGGCGCCGGCGGGATCGAGGACCAGCGGGGCATCGGACTGGTTCACGCGTAACTCCTTCTGGATGCGGGCGTGGCGGTGCTGAGGATCCTTCATCTCCCGCACAACGCGCGCCGTGGACAGGGTGTTCCACGGCTCGCGGCCGCGCCGTCCCCCGGCGGTGCCGTGGCCGGGGGACGGCCGTGATCCGGAGTCCGGCCGGTCAGCCGATACGCCACCGCTGGTAGCCCGAACCGGAATCGGGCTGCTGGGTGGCCGGGGCGCCGTCCGCTGCGGATGCGGTGGTCAGCAGGAGCGTGCTCCCCTTGTTGGCCACCGTGTACTCGCCCCCGCCCACGGCGGTGATCAGCCAGCGCTGGCTGTCGCCGCCCGTGCAGTTCGCCTGGACGACGGCCGCACCGGCGGCGGTGGAGCCGCCCGCGACGTCCGCGCAGAGCCCGGACGAGCCGTTGGCCATGGAGTAGGCGCCGTCGCCGCCGAGGACCAGCCGCCACTGCTGGTTGGGGCCGCCGTGCGGGGTCCAGGTGATCAGCTGGGTGCCGGAGGCGCTGGAGCTCGCCGGGTCGTCCAGGGCCTTGCCGGCCGCGCTGAGGGTGCGGGTGCCGCTCAACGGGCCGCCGTACACCTCGAACTCGTACAGCGAGTAGCCGTACGCGGTGCCGCGCGTGGTCCCGTACACGCGGACGTAGCGGCCCGATCCGGAGAGACCCGTGAGCTCCTGCACCCCGCCGGCGCCCGTCGTGGTGGAGTACACGGTGCGCCACGTGGCGGCGTCGTCGGAGAGCTGGATCCGGAATGCCCTGCCGTACGCAGCCTCCCAGCGCAGCACCACCCGGCCGACGGCCTGGCTCGATCCCAGGTCGACCTGGAGCCACTGCGGGTCCGTGTACGCGCTGGACCAGCGGGTGCCGCCGTCGCCGTCGGTGGCCGCGGAGGCGGGGAAGGCGGCGGTCTCGGTGCTGGAGGCGGTGGTCGGCCGGTTGCGGGCGAGGTTGCCGGGCTGCGCGAGCCCCGGCCAGGCGGGGTTGTGCCCGACGGCGGCCGCGATCGGGGTGAACGCGGCGTACGCGGCCGCGGGCTTCGGCGAGCCCCAGGTCTGCTGGGCCAGGACGCGCAGCGGGTACATGATGCCCGCGGCGATCTGGTCCTGCGTCTCGGCGGCGGGGTTGTCGCACCACACGTGGAGCAGCGAACCGGGGTTCTTCGAGGGGTCGGTGAGGGTGGCGCCGCCCTCGAAGCGGTCGGGGGTCCAGGTCTCGTACATCCACCTGGTGTCGGGTTTGGCGCCACCGAGGACGTAATAGGTGGGTGTCCAGGACGCGTTGGCGACGGTGTGGCCGGCCGCGGCCAGCTGCTGCGGGGTGAGTCCGTAGCTGTACCAGTACTCGACGAGGATGCCGGCGTGCGGAGTGACGGTGCCGTCGCCCGCCTTGATGCCGTCGTTCCACATACGGGTCGTCTTGCCGCTCGCCCGGACCAGGTCGTCGGCCCAGTTCACGAACCCGTAGTAGGTGTCCTTGGCGGTGGCGCCGGCTCCGTAGTGCGCGCGGGCGTAGCCGAGCAGCTGCGGGTACGCGGCGTAGTCGGTGACGTACTCGTCCGCGCCGATGTGCCAGTACGGGGCGGGGAACAGCGGCAGGTACTCGTTCAGCAGGTCCTTGACGAGGGCGTACGAGGCCGGCAGCGAGAGGTCGATGAAGTCGGGGCTGGCCGCGCCGGAGCTGTTCTTGAGCCTGAGCTCGGGGTGGGCCGCCAGCACGGCGTTCATGTGCCCCGGAGTGTCGATCTCGGGAACGATCGTGACGTGGTACTTCTGCCCGAGCGCGACGAGATCGGCGATGTCCTGCCGGGAGTAGTGGTCGGTGGAGACGATTTCCGGGTGGGTGGAGCTCTCCAGGCGGAAGCCGAAGGTGTCGGACAGGTGGAAGTGGAAGTAGTTGAGCTTGAGGTAGGCCAGCTCCTTGATGTGCTGCCTGACCCAGTCGACGGTGAAGAACTTCCTGCCCTGGTCGATCATGAGCCCGCGTTCCGCCTTGGCGGGCCAGTCCACCGCGGTGCCGGCGGGCACGGAGGCCGACTGGTGCAGCAACTGGAGCGCGGTGCGGGTGCCGTAGAAGGCGCCGGCGTCGGTTCCGGCCCGGATGGTGAGGGACGGCCCGATGGTCAGCCGGTAGCCCTCGGCGGACAGCCCGGGCTCCCCGAGCCCGAGCGCGATGTCACCGGGGGAGGGGACTGCGGTGACGACGGCGACGGGACGCCCGGCCATCGCCCCCAGGTCCTCGGCGAACGTGGCCGCCTCGTCGGACAGTTCGGCGGCGGAGGCGGGATCGACGACGATCCGGGTCTGCGCGGTGAAGGTGTAGGCCCCGGTGCCGGCCGTCCACTGCCGCAGCGCCGGAACGGTCTGCGGCGGCCCGGCAGCGGCACCCGCCGGGGCGGGTCCGGCGACGGCGACACCGGGTGAGGAGAGTGCGGACACCGCGCAGACGGCGGCGATCAGCAGTCCGAGCACACGCATGGCAAGCCCCAGGTCTCGGGAGGGATGGGGGTCTCAGGGGTGCTGCTGCGTCCGGCGGCGGACGCCGGGGGACGTGGGCCACAGTGCAGCGCAGTGGCGCGTGCATGTCAAGAGCTGCTCGAAACCCCGGCGGACCGAGCAGGATCGCGCATCCGGCCGCCGGCGAGGGAGGCCCGCGCAGATCCGGCACGCCGCCGCGCGCACGCGTGCTAGCGTCGCGCCATGTCCAAGGCCGAAATAGACGCGCTGACCGCCGAGTTCTTCGGCGCCTTCGACAACCGGGGCGGCAGGGCCGCCGACGTGGAGCGGATCCGGCGGCTGACCCTGCCGGGCGCAGTGATCGTCAAGACCGGTCCGGAGCTCACGGTCTACACCGTCGACGAGTTCGTCGAACCCCGCCGCAAGCTCCTCGGCGACGGCCGGCTGGTCGAGTTCTCCGAGTGGGAGACCTCCGAACGCACCGACATCGCGGGGGACATCGCGTCGCGGTTCGGCGAGTACCGCAAGTCCGGGATCCTCGACGGCGAGCCGTTCGAAGGGGCCGGGACCAAGACCATCCAGTTCGTCCGCACCCCGGACGGCTGGCGGATCACCGCCTTCTCCTGGTACGACCGGCCCTGACGCGTCAACGGCGGCGCCCGGTGGCGCCGAGCGAACGCCTGCGCACCACCGTCACCACGAGCACCAGCAGCACCGCGAGACCGTACGCCGTGGCACTCACCGCCTCGCGCGAGCCGAACACCCGGCCCGTCACGTAGACGGCGGGGCCCGCGACCGCGATGCCCAGCCACTCCCAGCGCCCGTCCAGCGCCACGAGCGCGACGAGCAGCAGGGCGTACCACGAATATCCGGGCGTGAGCAGCGCGAACGCCCACCCCGTCACCAGCAGCGCGCCGCTCCACGGCCGCCGGGGGTCCCCGCGCCACAGGACGTACCCGGTCACCGCCGCCATCGCGGCGAGCAGTGCCGGCAGAGCCCAGGCGTCCGGGAGCACCAGCCGCAGCAGTGCGTAACGGGAGCCGGAGGAGGGGTCCTCGTACCCCTCCTCCGCCACGTAGCCGCCGAGGTAGCCGAAGACGGAACCGTGCGAGAGCAGGACGTACGGCAGGTACGCGAGCAGCGTCACCACGGCGGCCGGCAGCAGCACGGCGACCGCGTCCCGCACCCGGCGCACCCCGGACAGGGCTCCCGGGAGGACGACCGCCGGCATCAGCTTGGTGGCGACGGCGGCGCCGAGGACCAGCCCGCCGCAGGCCCGGCGGCCCAGCCCCGGCGCGGCCACCAGCCCGAGCCCGGCCACCGCGAGCAGCACCCCCAGTACGTCGACGTGCGCGTTGTTGACCGCCTCGATCGGTACGGCGGGACACCACGCCCAGTACGCGGCCCTGCGCGGGTCCGTGCCCCGGCGGCGCAGGATCAGCAGCAGCGCGCCCGTCACGGCGAGGGACAGCAGCCCGGCCCCGGTCTGCAGCGGCTTGTGCCGGGCGCCGCCGGGGGAGAGCCGGTCGACGGCCAGGAAGTACACCTCGGCGACCGGCGGGTAGATCGTGTGCACGGCGGGCCGGTTGATCCGGGTGCAGAGCGCGCCGCCGCCGGTGTTCCCGGCGTCGTCCGTCGTCCCCGGGTGCTCCGGGGCGCCGGTCTGCGGGATGCGTGCCCGGTCCGGGCCCGCGCAGGCGGCGGCTCCCGTGGGGAACAGCCACGCATCGCGGAGCCGGCTCAGTGCGGGGTCCTGCGGTGCGTGGTCGTACGGGGAGATGCCGGCGGACTGGACCCGGCCGTCCCAGGCGTAGCGGTACGAGTCGGTGCTGGTCCGGGGCGGCGCCACCAGCCCCGTCGCCGTCACCGCGACGGCCCCCGCCAGCACCAGCGGCACGACGGCGGCGGCCGGGACCCGGCGCAGCGCGAGCAGGGCGACGGTGAACAGCGCCCAGCAGGCCGCGTACCGCCAGGACAGTCCGGCGGGGTCGGTGAAGTAGCCGTCGTGGCGGACGGTCCACACCAGGGCGGCGACGAGGGCGGCGAGGAGGGCGGCGACGGCGCAGACGCCGGGGGAGGTACGCAGGTTCACCCCCGCAGCGTTCCAGGCCAGGGCCCCGCAACGGGGCCCTGAGCCTCCCATGTCCGTGTTTCGTAAGGTGTCCGAACCTCCCGCACACGCCGACTCGGGGGTGTCATGGCTGCATGCGCTTCCCCCTCCGATTCCCTTCCGGCCCGCCCGTCACGTTCAAGGCGCGCTTGCACGACGCCCGTACCGCGACCGTCCTCGGCCGTCTGCTCGGGCTCGCCTTCGCCGTGTGTTTCACGACCGGAGTGCTCAGCCACTTCTTCCAGCACCCGCCCGTCTGGCTCGCCGACCGGCTGCCGAGCCGCCCGTACTGGGGCTACCGGTTCACCCAGGGACTCCACGTGGTCTCCGGGATCGCGGCGATCCCGCTGCTCCTGGCGAAGCTGTGGGCCGTGTACCCGAGGCTGTTCGCATGGCCGCCGTTCCGGTCGGTGCGGCAGGCGCTGGAGCGGGCCGCCGTGGCGGTGCTCGTGGCGGCCGGGGTGTTCGAGCTGTTCAGCGGGCTGCTGAACACCTTCCAGTGGTACCCCTGGCCCTTCTCCTTCGTCCCCGTGCACTTCGCGCTGGCCTGGCTCCTGATCGGCGCGCTGATGCTGCACGTCGCGGTGAAGTGGCCGCAGATCCACGCGCATTGGACCCGCCGTTCCCCGGGGACGCTCGTTCTGCCCGAGGCGGCCGGCCCGGACCGGCGCACGCTGCTCGCCGCGGTCGCCGCCGGCGTGGGGGCGGTGACGCTGACGACCGCCGGGCAGTCCGTCTCCGCGCTCGGCCGGCTCGACCTGTTCGCCCCGCGCGATCCCGCCGCAGGACCGCAGGGGCTGCCGGTGAACCGGACGGCGGACGCGGCCCGGGTCACCGAGGCCTCGCTGCGCGACTGGCGGCTGACCGTCGCCGGCCCGCGCCCGTACACCCTCGGCCTCGACGAACTGCGCGCGCTGCCGCAGCACGAGGTGACGTTGCCCATCGCGTGCGTCGAGGGCTGGAGCAGGAACGCCCGCTGGACCGGGGTGCGGGTGCGCGACCTGCTGGAGCGCGCCGGGGGCGGCCCCGACGCCCGGGCCCGGGTGGTGTCGCTGGAGGCCGCAGGGGCGTACCGGGTGATGGAGATGGGACGCCACTACGCGCAGGACCCGCTCACCCTGCTGGCGTTGCGCCTGAACGGCGAGGAGCTCTCCCTGGACCACGGCTACCCGGCGCGGATCATCGCGCCCGACCGGCCCGGCGTGCTCCAGACCAAGTGGGTCGGCCGACTGGAGGTGGCGTGATGGGGTACCGGTACGTGGTGGCCGGGCTGGGGCTGGCCCTGATGGGCGTCGGCGGCGCGCTGCTGGTCCAGCAGCCCTCGCCCTGGCGGATCGCCCTGTGGCTCGCGGGCGCCGTGGTCCTGCACGACGCACTGATCGCGCCGCTCGTGTTCGCGGTCGCCGCACTCGCCGGCGCCGCGGGCCTGCGCCTGCGCGGGGTCCCGCGCGCCGCCCTGATCGTCGCGGGCTCCCTGACGGCGATCGCCCTGCCGCCGCTGCTGCGGCCGGGCGGGGTGGCCAACGCGACGGTGCTGCCGCTGGACTACCTGCGCAACTGGCTGCTGACCATGGCGGCCGTCGCCGTGGCCGCAGCGTTGTACGCCGGGGCGCGCGCGGCGCTGCGCGGGCCGCGCCGGCGGCCCTGAGCCGCTGGACACGCGCAAACGGCTGACGCGGTGTCGCGTCAGCCGTTTGCGCATGCCCCGGCCGGCGGTCAGGGCCGAGGGTCGCGGCCGCCGGTCAGCGCCGCAGCTGTACGAACGTGCGGCCCTCGGCCTGCCAGGTCAGCGCCCGGGTCCAGCCCGCGTCCACCGCCTCGGCGCGCAGCGCACGCGCGCCGAGCCGGGCCCAGGCGAACGGCGCCCCGCGGCCGCCGTGGCCGTCGTCGACGTGCACCTCGACGCGTTCGTCGACGTCCACCGCGGCCACCTCCACCAGCAGGGAACCGTCCGGGGCGGCGAGCCCGGCGGCCCGGCGCAGCAGTGCGCCGGGATCCCCGCCGATGCCGATGTTCCCGTCGATCAGCAGGACCGTCCCCCAGCGGCCCTCGCGGGGCAGCGGGTCGAACACGGACCGGCACAGCGCGCTGCCGCCGGTGCGCACCGTACGGGCCACGGCCTCCGGGGTGACGTCCACGCCCAGCGCCGTGTGCCCGAGGCGGGCGAGGGCGGCGACCAGCCGGCCGGGTCCGCAGCCTATGTCGAGGACCGGGCCGCGGCAGCGGGCCAGCACGGTGGCATCGGCGCTGTCGGGCTCGGCACACCAGCGCTCCACCTCCAGCGGCAGCAGCCAGCCGTCGCTGCGGCGCAGGTAGAGGGGCCCCCGGCCGGTGCGCAGGGCGTCGGCGTACGGATCGGCCCGCCAGGCCCCGGCGGGCTCCGCCAGCTGCGCGGTCACCGTACGCCCGCGCACAGTTCGGCGTGCAGGGCGGCGAACCGGGTCCCCGGCGCGCGGGCCGCGACCCGGACGGCATCGTCCGGAGTGTCCACGTCCCGCAGCGCCGGGAGGTCCCGTACGGTCCGGCCGGACTCCGTCAGCCGCAGGCGCTGCACCCGACCGGTGTGCGGGACGGACATGGGGACGCCCAGCAGCAGCGCCGGGTCGGGCTCGGCGAGCCCGAGGGCCCAGAAACCGCCGTCCGGGGCCGGACCGAACCAGGCGTCCGCACCGGTGAAGTCGAGGCCCTCCGCGAGGAGCTCCGGGGTCACCTGCGGGGTGTCCATGCCGATCAGCAGCGCCGGACCGTCGCACAGGGCGAAGGCCGCGGCCAGCCGGGCGTCGAGTCCGCCCGAGCCCTGCGGCACCACCTCGATGCCTCCGGGCAGCCAGGGCCCCGGCGCGCCGTCGAGGCAGAGGACCCGCCGCCGGGCCGGAGCGGCCAGCACCGCGTCCAGGGTGTCCCGGAGCGCGGCGCAGGCCAGGCCCGCGGCCTGCTGCGGGGTGAAGTACGGGGTCAGACGCGTCTTGACCCGGCCCGGGACCGGCGCCTTGGCGACGACGAGGAGGGTGCCCGCGGGTTCCGTGTGGGTGCTCATGCGGGGATCCCGCCGTCCGGGACGGGCCGGGCGCCGGGCGCCTCGGCCAGCACCCGCCGCATGTCCCGGACCGCCTGCCAGGTACCCCGCCAGGTGCCGGTGACCTTCGACTTCCCCGAGCGCGGCCGGTACGGGACGTCCGTCTCGGCCACCCGCCAGCCCGCGTCGGCGGCCCGGACGACCATCTGGAGCGGGTATCCGCTGCGCCGGTCCGTCAGCTCCAGGCCCAGCAGCGCCTCGCGGCGCGCGACCCGCATCGGTCCGAGGTCGTGCAGCCGCAGCCCCGTACGGCGGCGCAGCATCCGCGCCAGCGCGAGGTTCCCGGCGCGGGCGTGCGGGGGCCACGCCCCGCGCCCCTGCGGGCGGCGCCGGCCGAGCAGCAGATCGCTCTCGCCGGCCGCGACCCGGGCCGCCATCGGGGCCAGCAGGCCGGGATCCAGGGAGGCGTCGCAGTCGCAGAAGCAGACGAGGTCGGCGCGCGCGGCGAGCAGCCCCGCGTGGCAGGCGGCGCCGAAACCGCGCCGGGGTTCGTGCACCACGGTCGCGCCCAGCCGACGGGCGATGTCGGCGGAGCCGTCGGTGGATCCGTTGTCGACGACGATGGCCCGCCACCCGGCCGGCACCCGCGCCAGCACCCAGGGGAGCGCCTCCGCCTCGTCGAGGCACGGCAGTACGAGGTCCGCCCGGGGCGGCACACAAGCAGAATCAGTCACGCTCCACACCGTAGGAACCGGACGCGGACGAAAGGGGCTTCCAGTCCTTACGAAACGCGGACGCCGTGCGGGATCGGGGGAACCCGCGGTACCCGCGGACCGGCGCGGATGTCAGTCTTGGGCCATGGCAGTCAGCAATGCGCACAGCACGGACGAGGGCCGCGGCTCCGTCGAAACCGGTGGGACGGACGCCCGGGACCGGGCCCTGGGCAGCGTCCTGGTCGTGGACGACGACCCGACCGTCTCGGAGGTCGTGGCCGGATACCTCGACCGGGCCGGCTTCACCGTGCGCCTGGCCGCCGACGGACCTGCCGCGCTGCGCGCCGCCGAGGAACAGCGCCCGGACCTGGTCGTCCTCGACCTGATGCTGCCGGGCATGGACGGGCTGGAGGTCTGCCGGCGGCTCCGGGCCCGCGAGCGCGGAGCCGGGCAGCAGGGGCTCCCGCCCGTCCCGGTCATCATGCTCACCGCCCGCGGCGACGAGGACGACCGGATCCTCGGCCTGGAAGTCGGCGCGGACGACTACGTCACCAAGCCCTTCAGCCCGCGCGAGCTCGTCCTGCGGGTCCGGTCCGTACTGCGCCGGGCCGTCCCCGCCGCACCGGCCGCCGCCGGGCCCCGGCTCACCGCGGCCGGCCTGAGCCTGGACCCGGCGGCCCGCCGGGTCACCAAGGACGGTGCGGAACTCGCCCTCACCCTCAGGGAGTTCGACCTCCTCGCGTACTTCCTGCGACACCCCGGGCAGGTCTGCGACCGGGAGCGGCTCATGCGCGAGGTCTGGGGGTGGGACTTCGGTGACCTGTCCACCGTCACCGTCCACATCCGCAGGCTCCGAGGCAAGATCGAGGACGATCCGGCGAGCCCCCGGCTGATCCAGACCGTGTGGGGCGCCGGCTACCGCTTCGACTCCCACCCCGCCCCCGCCGCACCCGCCACGACTCCCGGGACGGTGGACGGCCATGAGTGACCTGCTGCTGATCGCCCTGTACGCGCTCCTCGGCGCGGGCGCCGCCGGAGCACTGGGCGCGCTCGCCCTGCGGATACTGCGGCGGCGCAGCGTCGCCGTCTCCCTCACCGTCGTCGCCGCCGTCGCCGTGTCCGCGATGCTCGCCGGGACCCTCACCGTGGCCTGGGCGATGTTCCTCTCCTCCCACGACCTGGCCGTCGTGACCACGGTCACCGCCGTGGCCGCCGCCGTCTCGCTGGGCACCGCCCTGCTGCTCGGCCGGCAGGTCGTGCTGCGCTGCCGTGAACTCGTCCGCGCGGCGCGGGCCTTCGGCGAGGCGGGCACGTTCACCACACCTACGGTGCCCGCCCCCGCCGAACTCACCGCGCTCAGCCGCGAACTGGCCCTGACCAGCGAACGCCTGGCCGCGTCCCGTGAGCGCGAGCGGGCCCTGGAAACCTCGCGGCGGGAACTGGTGGCCTGGATCTCGCACGACCTGCGGACCCCGCTCGCCGGTCTGCGCGCCATGTCGGAGGCGCTGGAGGACGGCATGGCCGCCGACCCTGCCCGCTACCACCGGCAGATCCGCACCGAGGTCGACCGCCTCAACTCCATGGTCGGCGACCTCTTCGAGCTCTCCCGCATCCACGCGGGCGCCCTCAGCCTCAGCCCGACCCGGATGTCCCTCTACGACCTCGTGGGCGACGCGCTGGCCGGCACCGACGCCCTGGCCCGCGAGCACGGCGTACGGCTGGTCGGCGACGGCATCGCTCCGCTCCCGGTGCAGGTCGACGGCAAGGAGATGACCCGGGTCCTGTCGAACCTGCTGGTCAACGCCATCCGCCACACTCCGGCCGACGGCACGGTCGCGATCGCCGCCGAATCCCGCGAGGGATCCGTGGTGCTCTCGGTCACTGACGCCTGCGGCGGCATTCCGGAGGAGGACCTCCCGCGCGTCTTCGACACCGGCTGGCGTGGCAGCGCCGCCCGCACGCCTCCGGCCGGCGCGGGCCTGGGCCTGGCGATCGTCCGGGGAATCGTCGAGGCCCACGACGGGCACGCGCACGTCCGCAACGTCTCCGGCGGCTGTCGCTTCGAGCTCACCCTTCCGGCGCCGGCGTAGCGCTCACGGCTGCTTCGCGCAGGTGAGGGTCGCCTGGTCGCTGCGCGCCGACATGTTCTGGTCCGGCGCGTGCGGGGTGACGTACCCGGACACCGTCGTCGTCCTCGCCGCGCCTCCCGGTTCCCTGCGAGCGGGGCGTCCGTGGCAGGGTGAACGGATGACGAGCCACCGTGAGCGTCCCGCCGATCACCCGCCCGCGCCCGGTCACCGGCCATCCGCCGGTGTCCGGCCGTGGCCGGACACGACCCGGGTCCACGACGATCTCCTCGTGGCCAAGGAACGGGTCTACGACCCGTTCGGATTCACGTGCTCGCAGCCGGTCCCCGAAGCCGGGGGCGCGGAGTACGCCGCGTGTGCCTTCGCCCTCGACGGACGGCCCGTCCGGTTCCGTGCGGCCAAGACGACTCCCGCCAAGGCCGGCCAGTTCGTCACCGTGTGGCAGAGGTCCGCGGACGGGCCCATCCGGCCCTTCGACACCGCCGACCCCGTGGACCTCTTCGTCATCGGCAGCCATGACGACGACGGTTTCGGCCAGTTCGTCTTCCCGGTGGACGCGCTCGTCCGGCACGGGGTCGTCTCTGTCGACGGCGCCGGCGGGAAGCGGGGCCTGCGCGTCTATCCGCCCTGGGTTTCCACCACCAACCGCCAGGCGGGCTGCACCCAGGCGTGGCAGGTGGAGTACTTCCTCCACCTGCCGCCGGACCGTCCCCTCGACGAGGTCCGCGCCCGGGAGCTCTACCGGCGCTAGCGGACGGCCGTGGAGGCCTCGCGCTGGTGCGGCACCGGCGCCGGCACCTGTACGGCGTCCTGCTGGAGGGCGACCGTCCGGGTGGGAGCGGGGATGGAGATGCCCTCCGTCCGGAACCGCTGGTGCAGCCGCTTGATGAACTCGTGCTTGATGCGGTACTGGTCGCTGAACTCGCCGACGCCCAGAATCACCGTGAAGTTGATCCTGGAGTCCGCGAAGGTGTGGAACCGCACCTTGCCCTCGTGGTCGGGGACCGCGCCGTTGATGTCGGCCATCACGGTGTCGACGACCTCCAGGGTCACCTGCTCGACGTGCTCCAGATCGCTCTCGTAGCCCACGCCCACCTGGACCAGGATCGACAGCTGCTGCTCGGGCTGCGTGAAGTTGGTCATGTTCGTCCGCGCGAGACGCCCGTTGGGGATGATCACCAGGTTGTTCGACAGGTTGCGGACGACGGTGTTGCGCCAGTTGATGTCGACGACGTACCCCTCCTCGCCACTGCTGAGGCGGATGTAGTCGCCGGGCTGCACGGTCTTCGAGGCGAGGATGTGCACGCCGGCGAAGAGGTTGGCGAGCGTGTCCTGCAAGGCCAGGGCCACCGCCAGACCGCCCACGCCGAGTGCCGTGACCAGCGGCGCGATGGACACGCCCATGGTTTCGAGTGCGACGAGCACGCCCATCACGAGCACCACGATCCGCGTGATGTTCACGAAGATGGTCGCGGATCCGGCCACTCCGGTCCGCGCCCCCGCCACGGACTGGACGAGCCCCGCGACGACCCGGGCGGCGCCGAACGTGGCGATCAGGATCAGGACGGCGGTCAGCGACTGGTTCACGAAGCCCAGGACCCGCGTGGTGAGCGGCAGGGCCGAGGCGGCCACGGCGACGCCGGCGATGAAGGCGGCCCACGGGGCGAGGGTGCGCAGCGCGTCGACGATGATGTCGTCCCCGCTCCACCGCGTCCGCTCGGCGTGCCGGCCCAGCCAGCGCATCAGGGCCCGCAGGAGCAGTCCGGCCACGGCGCCCGCAGCCAGTGCGATCGCGGCCACCAGCCAGTCGTGCAGGACGAGTTCCCGGTTCAACGGACGTCCTCCGCTCGGCGCGGGACCGGGGGAGCGGCGACGGACGCTGCGGGCCGTCGTATGAGGTGTGTCGTCACCTTGTCACCTGTCAGTTTGTCGTGCATGGAGCCGCGTTCGGGCACGCGTGCGCATTCCGGAACGGGCTGCCATCCTGCCCCATGGGGTGCGGTCCCCCGGACGGCGGGCCGGTCGAGGGGGTGCCGGGCCTACCGCGGGGCGGGGAGGGTGGTGGCGGGGGTGTTCCACCCGGTGAGTCTGATGTGGGGAGCGGAGCCGTGCAGGTCGGCGGTGCGGTAGGTGGCCGTCAGCGTCGCCGACTCGCCGGGCCACAGACTGATCTGGTTGTCGGACCACCGGACCGGCAGGACCGGGGTGTCCTTGGCATCGACCAGGTGGAGGTCGGTGAGGAGGGCCGGGGTGCTGCCGGTGCCGGTGTTGCGTACGGTGACGGTCGTCGTGGACGTCGCCGGCGACCCGGGGTCGACGGTCGTCGTCGCCGTGGCGGACACGGACGCCTGCGCCATGGACCGCAGCCCGGTGAGGTCGGCGTAGGCCGTGGTCGGCGTGTGCCACCAGTCGCTCTCGTCGTAGTCGAGGACGTCGCGGCGCGTGGAGAGCCAGTACACGTTGCGGCTCACCTCACGGCCGGCGGCGTCGGTCAGGACCAGCCGTGCGAGATGCGTGGTGGACAGCCCGTCGACCGTGGCGGGGAGCGTCAGCGCGACGGCCTTCGCCCCGTCCCCGCCGACACCGAGGCCGGTCACCGTCCGGTCGTACTTCTGCGTCCCGTCGGTGTTGAAGAGGGTGACCCGCGCGGTCAGCCCCGATACCGGCGCCGCACGGCGGTTGACGACGGCCACGGTGCGGTCGTCGTAGGAGTACTGGATGTGCAGCGGCTCGTTCGCCTTCTTCGCACCGAAGTACGCACCGCCCTGGTCGAGGAATCGGTCCACGAGCTGCCAGTGCAGCGAGGTCCAGCCGCTGTTGAACATCCAGTACACGACCCCCGTGGACGGCTTCGAGGCGTCGGTGGCGTTGCGCGCGTACGCCTCGTACTGCGCGCGGACGTTCTCGTACTGGGCGAGCTGCGCCTTCGCCACGTAGTCCGCCAGGCTGACCGGGGCGCCGTACCGGGCCGACAGCGCGTCGTCGTACAGCTCGAGCGTGGCGTACGTGCGCGAGGGGGAGCGGTGGTACTGCGGTGCGGCCGGGTCCTTCCAGAGGGCGGTCAGCTCGGCCGGGGACATCATGCGGCGCAGCGTGTCGAGGGTGGGGACGTCGGGGCCCGCACTGGTCTCGGAGTTGAAGCCGGTGGCCCCGCCCTCCCGTTTGTCGTACCAGTAGCCGGGCGGCACCCAGTCGTACGGGCCGGGCATCCGCATCCCCGAAGCGCCGGTCAGCGGTGCCGACTTGGCGGAGGCCGCGGGGATCACGGGGGTGGGCCAGTCGGCGGCCTTCAGCGCATCGACGTAGCCCTTCTCGATCTCCGCGTCGGGGGCGAAATCACTGCCGATGAGGAAGGAGATGACGCTGGGGTGGTCGCGCAGGCGTGCGGCCTCGGCCGCCATGGAGGCCTTGGCGACGGGGTGATCGGCCTCGGTCCAGCTCTCCCCCGCCTCGGTGCCGTTGACCTCGCCCTCCCATTTGGTGCAGCACTGCCAGCCGGGCAGGGTGAGGATCCCGTAGCGGTCCGCGAGGTCGAAGAACTCGTCCTGTTCCAGATGGCCTTCCAGCCGCAGGGTGTTGAGGCCCAGGTCGCGGGCGTACGCCAGCCGGTCCTCGGTGTAGACGGGGTCCCAGCGCAGCAGCTCGTCGGGGGACCAGCCGGCGCCCCGGATGAGCAGGGGCTTCCCGTTGACGGAGTACTGGCGGGCGCCGTCCTTGTTGAGGGGGGCCTGCACGCTGCGGATGCCGAAGCCGTGGCGGGCCCGGTCGGAGACGGCACCGGCACCGGCATCCGCCCCGGCACCGGCATCCGCCCCGGCACCGGCATCCGCCCCGGCTGCGGTCCCGGCTCCGGGGACCGTGACCGCCAGGTCGAGTGCGTACAGGTGCTGCGGGCCCATTGCGGCCGGCCACCACACGCGGGGTGAGACGAGGTGCAGCTGCGGGGTGTCGGCCGGGGTGAAGACCACCGTCCTCGTCTCGTGCGCGCCCAGGGGAACGTCCCGGCGCAGGGCGATGGAGGTGCCGTCGTCCGAACCGATGGCACCGGAGACCGTGGCGGTGACGGCGTCGGCCGATTCGTTGCGGACCTGTGCCTTGACGGTCAGGTCCGCGGTGGCCAGGGAGGGCAGGGCGAGGCGGGTGAGTACGTGCGCGTCGCGGAGGGCGACGGGGCCGCCGCGCCGGACGAGCACGTCGCGGACGATGCCCATGTTCTCGTCCGGTGGAGGCTGCAGCCAGTCGAGCCAGCCCATGGTGAGGTGCTTGCGGGGGTTGTTGGGACTGATCCGGAAGGCCACGGCGTTGGCACCGGCCCGGACCAGGCCCGTCACGTCGATCTCGTGACGGGTGTAGGCGCCGGCCACCGCGGCCGCGGTGGCGATCTGCTTGCCGTTGACGAACACGTCCGCCGCGGAGACGACCCCGCTGAAGTCCAGGTACGTGCGCGCGGCGGTGTCGGCCACGGTGAACTCGGCGCGGAACCACCACGGCACGCTGAACTCGGCGGCCGGGATGCGCTGCTGGTCGGTGGAGTAGAAGGGGTCGGGATGTCTGCCCTCCGCGACCAGGGCGGCCAGCACGGTGGAGCGTGGCCCGGCCGGGTGCCAGCCGGTCGTCCGGTAGCCGGGGGCGGAGACGACCGCCGCCGCGTCGCCGACCTCGGCGGTCGACCGGATGGCGTACCCCGACAGGGGGGTGGCGCTGCCCGGTGTCCCGGGCACGGCGGTCACCGCCCGTACGTGCGCCGCCCACGGGGAGGGAGCGGCGGCCGGTGCACCCGCGACGAGCGCACCCACCAGGGCGAGCACACCCAGGGCCGCGGTCTTCCACCGGGCGAAGCGGGTGAACCGGCCCGGCCGGGCGACATGGGCCGCCCGGGGGCCGTGGGCATGGCGACGTACACGGACAGGAGAGGGGAACACGGTGGTCTCCGGGGGATGCTGGCCGGGAATCCGCGTCATACGCGCTGGAGGAGCGGCCCTCAACCTAACGGAACCGACGCTCCGGATCGCCGGACGCGCCGCACGCGTCCCGGCCGATTCCCGGCCCGCCGCCGCGCCCGCCCCGACCGGGGCCGCCTACGGGCCGAGTTCGTAGTCGAACCAGATCCGGTGGGTGCCGTCGGCGTCCACCGCCATGCCGCCCGCCCCCGCGATCCCCGCCAGCGCACCCGTGCCACTGGACGGGACGATGGCGAAGAACTCGTTCTGTCTGCCCTCGCGGTACGGGCGCCGGCTCGCATGCCGGCAAGCGTAGGCGCCGCCACCGACAGCGCCCTCCGCCCCGCCCTCAGGCCGCTCAGGCCGCGAGGGCGGAGGTGATCACGAGCGGCGGTGCGGCCCGCTCCGCGGTCCAGGGGTAGCGCCCCACGAGCTCCGGGTCGGCCAGGGCCGACGCCTCGTCCACCGTCGGCCGGCGCTGGCCGACGGCGCGGAACCCGGCGCTTTCGAGGAGCAGCGGCAACCGGTCCACGGGCCAGGCGTGGTTGAGCACCTCCTGCCAGCTGCCGTCGGTGCGCCGCAGCCGCAGCGGCATCTCGTCGCCCGGCCCGTACGAGGCCCCCTCGGTGCCCACGCGCAGTGACGTGTACTCCAGCTCCGTGCATGCGGGGTCGCTGGTCAGCAGCACGAACGGGGCCCCGGGCCGCAACAGCCGGCGGATCTCCGCGAACACCCCGAGCACGGCCTCCTCCGTGGGCAGCGAGGCCAGGACGTGGTTGCACATCACCGCGTCCGCGCACCCGTCGGGCAGGCCGGTCACCCGGCCGTCCCTGACCAGGTGGAACTCCGCCACCATCGGCGCAGTGCTGCGGGCCATCGCCAGCATCTCCGCCGACGTGTCCACCCCCAGCACCCGCGCGCCCAGCACCCGCGCCGCCCGGTCGGCCACCCGCCCCGGCCCGCAGCCGTAGTCCACGAGCACCTCGTCCTGGCCGATCCGGCCGGACAGCGCCTCGAACACGAACGGATAGCCCAGCAGCCAGTCCGTGGCCGCCTCCACCGCCGCGAACGCCTCTGCCCCGGCGGACCCGGACCAGGCGCCGCCCTCTTCGCTGTGTTCCTCTGACCCGTTGCTCACAGCTCCCCACTATCGGCCCGGCGGACCGGGGGCGGGGGCAGCGGCGCGCCCGTCGTGCACGCCCGCGCCCGCCGCACCCCGGGCCCCCGAGCGGCGGGTCGGCCAACCGGGGCGTGTGCGGCCGCCCCCCGGGGCGGCTGACGTTTGCGGCCCGGGACGCCGGGCAGTGTGGTGGCTCCGGCCGCAGCCCGGCCCCGCGTCGGCCCTGTGGCGCCGCGCACCATCCGAAGGGCACGCCATGACCTCGCCTGTCGGCCGCGAGCCGCTCCCGAACGCCCGTGAGCTGTTCGACATTCCCGACGGCATCGCCTACTTCAACACCGCCAGCCTGGCACCGACCCTGCGCACCGGCCTCGCCGCCGGCGAGGCCGCGCTGCACAAGCGCGCGCAGCCCTGGCGGATCTCGGGCCCCGACTGGTTCGGCGGGGCCGAGGAGCGCCGCACCAGGTTCGCGGAGCTCATCGGGGCCACCGCCGACGACATCGCCCTCGTACCGGCGACCAGCTACGGGTTCGCGGTGGCCGCCGCCAACCTCGGCGCGCGGACGGGCAGCCGGGTCCTGGTCCTGGCCGGCGAGTACCCGTCCGGGATCTACACCTGGTGGCGGTTCGCCGAGCGGACGGGGGCCTCGATCCTCACGGTCGGGCGCGAGCCGGGCCAGACGTGGACCGAGGCCGTCCTGGACGCGCTCGACGACTCCGTGGCCGTGGTCTCGGTACCCCGGGTCCACTGGACCGACGGCGCCCTGCTCGATCTGGACCGGATCGCCGAGGCCACCCGGGCGGCGGGCGCCGCGCTGGTCGTCGACGCCAGCCAGTCCGCCGGGGCGATCCCCATCGACATGGCCACCCTGCGGCCCGACTTCCTGGTCAGCGTGGGCTACAAGTGGCTGCTCGGCCCCTTCGGGCTCGGCTACCTGTACGTGGCTCCGGACCATCAGGAGGGGCGGCCGCTGGAGGAGAACTGGATCCTGCGCGAGGACGCCGAGGACTTCGCCCGGCTCGTCGACTACCGCACCGCCTACCAGCCCGGAGCGCGCCGCTTCGACGCGGGCGCGCGCACGGCCTTCGAGCTGACCCCCATGGCGCTCGCCGCCCTGGAACAGCTGTCGGCCTGGACCGTCCCGCGGATCGCCGTCACCCTGGCCGCGACCACCGCCCGCATCGCGTCGGCGGCCCGGGAGAGGGGACTGCCCGTCCCCGCGCCGCGGGGCCCGCACATGCTCGGCGTCACGGTCCCCGACGGGCTCCAGCAGCGCGTGGTGGCCGCACTGGAGGAGGCGAACGTGTTCGTCGGGGCCCGCGGCTCGGCCATCCGCATCAGCCCCCACCTCCACACCACCGGCGCCGACATCGAACAACTGCTGACCGCACTGGACAACGCCCTGAACCGGCCGTGACCCGCCGCGAACCAGCCGACTTCACCGTGTTCTGGAAGAAACGCACACCCTTGCGTAGGATTCCGACGTCCCATCGCTCCTTCGCACCTTGAACACAGCTGTCCACCAAGCGAGTTCGGAGGTCACGTTGAGATCGAACCAGAGCGTCGCACGTCGATCGGCGGTCCTGGCCGTGGGCCTGGCGGCCCTCCTGGCCATGCCCGTCGGCTCCGCGGCCGCAGTCGCCGCGCAGCCCGCGCCGTCGTCGGTCGCGGTCGTGGCCGCGGCACCGGTGGTGGCCAGCCCCGGCACCCAGGAGAACTACCAGTACGACGGCGTCCGGCTGCAGATGTCCGCCACCGGCGGCACGGCCCCGTACGCCTGGTCGGCGGCCAACCTCCCGGTCGGCCTGACGATCAACCCCTCGACCGGGCTGATCTCCGGGCTGCTGCGCGGCAGCGGCACCCGCACCGTCACGGTCACCGCCCGGGACGCGGCGGGCGCCACGGGCTCCACCGCCTTCGTCTGGCGCGTCATCCGCGACGCCTGCCCCCGCTGCTGACCCGTCGTCGGGCCGGTCCGCGCAGGCCCCGGCCCGGCCCGGCCCCGGGGCGGCCGTCGCCGCCCGGAGGCTTAGGCTGCGGCCATGTCGAACCGTTCCGAGCTGCCCCGTTCCACCGAAGACCGGCTGTCGGTCATCGACGCCCTCGCCGTCCGTCCGTACCCGGTGGACGGCGAGCGGCGGACGGAGGACGGCGGCTGGAGCGGGCCCGGCCACCACGTGGCCGTGCTCGCGGAATCCCGCGACTTCTGGGACGACCGCGACGAGGAGCTCGTCGAAGCGGCCGAGCAGGAGACGGCGGCGGCCCTCGCCGCTCTGGCCGAGGTCCTGACCGGGCGCTGGGGCGCGCCGGAGACCGTGGACCTGTGGCCGTACCTCGGGCTCGACGCACCGGACGCCGACGTCGCCGCGCCCGAGCCGCTGCTCTTCCTGAGCGGGGTGGCCGGCAGCATGCAGGTGTGGCGGCCGGGCGGGTCGGGCCGGTGGATCGCTCTCGCCGTCGGCCAGGCCGATGCGGAGTGGCCGTTCCAGCTGCTCGCCGCGTTCGGTGAGGAGGCCGCGCTGCCTCCGGGGGACGCCCCGGTAGCCGCGACGGCGCACGCCCCGACCGCCAACCACCGGCGCGGGCGGGGCGTCCCCGGCGGCTACCTCGGTGAATTCCGCGACGACCGGCTCGTCTCCGCCGAGGGTGCGCGGAACCGGGCCTGCTGCTACGCCCGGCACCGGACGTCCCCCGCCGTCGCGGGTGCCAACCCGCCCCGGGCGGCGGGGCGGTGCGGCCTCGCACTGCTCACCCTGGGTGCGCCGGTCGCCGCCGGCGGGCGCGGTCCGGGCGCGCAGGCCACCTCCGACCGGCGCTTCGGCGATCGGGTGAATCCGCTTCCCGGGCTGACACGCCACGGCAGGGCGCCGGGGGGACGGGGCGGGGCCGGTACGGTCCGGTGCGGACGCATCGAGGACGAGGAGCCCGGACGTGCCCATCGCAACCGTCAACCCCGCGAACGGCGAGACGCTCAAGACCTTCGAGGAGATGGGTGCCGACGAGGTCGAGCGGCGCCTGGCGGCCGCCGAAGCGGCCTTCCGCAGCTACCGGACGACCGGCTTCGCCGAGCGCGCCCGCCTCCTCGAAGGCGCGGCCGACCTGCTGGACCAGGAGCGGGACGACATCGCCCGCACGATGACCGTCGAGATGGGCAAGCCGCTCGCGGCGGCGCGGGCGGAGGCGGCGAAATGCGCCAAGGCCATGCGCTGGTACGCACGCAACGCCGAGGGGCTGCTGGCCGACGAGCACCCCCCGCAGGCCGACGTGGCGGATGCCGGAGCCTCCCGGGCCCGGGTCCACTACCGGCCCCTCGGTGTGGTCCTCGCCGTGATGCCGTGGAACTTCCCGCTCTGGCAGGTGGTCCGCTTCGCCGCGCCCGCCCTGATGGCGGGCAACGCCGGGCTGCTCAAGCACGCCTCGAACGTGCCGCAGACCGCCCTCTACCTGGGCGACCTCTTCCGCCGCGCCGGCTTCCCCGACGGGTTGTTCCAGACCCTGCTGGTCTCCTCCCGAGCCGTCGAGGGCATTCTCCGCGACCCCCGGGTCGCGGCGGCGACGCTCACCGGGAGCGAGCCGGCCGGCCGGGCCGTCGCCTCGGTCGCCGGTGACGAGGTGAAGAAGACCGTCCTGGAACTGGGCGGCAGCGACCCGTTCGTGGTGATGCCGTCGGCCGACGTCGACCGGGCGGTGGAGGTCGCCGTCACCGCCCGGGTGCAGAACAACGGGCAGTCCTGCATCGCCGCCAAGCGGTTCCTCGTGCACGCCGACGTCCACGACGAGTTCACCCGCGGCTTCACCGCCCGGATGGCCGCACTGACCGTCGGTGACCCGCTGTCGGAGTCCACGGACGTCGGCCCGCTCGCCACCGAGCAGGGGCGCGCCGACGTCGAGTCGCTCGTCGAGGACGCGGTGCGCCGGGGGGCGACGGCCGGGTGCGGCGGGCAGCGCCCGAAGAACCTGCCGGGCGCCCTCGCGAACGGCTGGTTCTACGAACCGACCGTACTCACCGGGATCACCGCCGAGATGCGCATCCACCACGAGGAGGCCTTCGGCCCGGTGGCCACCGTGTACCGGGTGCGGGACCTGGACGAGGCGGTGGAGGTCGCCAACGACACCCCCTTCGGGCTGAGTTCGAACGTCTGGACCCGCGATCCGGAGGAACAGGACCGCTTCGTGCGGGACATCGAGGCCGGGGGCGTCTTCTTCAACGGCATGACCGCGTCCCACCCGGCACTGCCCTTCGGCGGCGTGAAGCGCTCGGGGTACGGGCGCGAGCTGTCGGGGCACGGCATCCGCGAGTTCTGCAACGCGACGACGGTGTGGCACGCGGCCGAGCCCGCCGACGGCTCGTAGGCGCTGCCCAGGGGCGCACGGGGCGAAACGGGGCGGGCCGCAGGCCCGGCGGCAGGGTCAGGCCCGGTGGGTCATGCCGCCGTAGTAGCCGTCCAGGACGCGCTGGTAGTCCGGGTCCCCCAGGTGCCTGTCCCGGTCGAACTCGGGGGCGGCCTTGATCTGGTCCTTGGTGAGGCCGATGTGGATCTTGTGCTCGGCCATGTCGACGCGACGGACGGTGCCCGCCGGCAGCAGCACGTGCCTGCCGAAGATCCACGGGCCGGTGTCGACCACCAGGTAGGACGAGCCGACCTCGTCTGAGTGCTTGTCGACCTTCCCGATGCCGCCGTCCAGCGCCTCGACCTTGAAATCCGTCAGGTCGGTGCCGGCAAGGCGTCCCGAGGTCTCGCGGTAGATCCACAGATTGGTCATGACGACCCACTCCTCCGTCCTGTGCGACCGGTGTCGCCACGCGCCTGCCCAGCAGTGCCCGGCCCACACGCCGGGCCGGCGCCTCAGCGGGGGCGGCGGAGGGCACCGGCGCGGCGTATCCTCGCTGGAAGGCCTGATGTGCGCCGGAACGGAACCGGAGTACCGCATGGCAGCGGAAGTGGACATGAACGCGGAGGGCGGCCGTGACCGGCGTTTTTCGGCTGCGGTCCGCTGGACCGGACGGACGGCGGTCGTCGTCGTGGCGGGGGAGCTGGACCGCGACGACCCGGACCCGCTGAACGAGGCGATGGAGCAGGCGCTGGCGCACGGCGCCGAGCGGATCGTCGTCGACTGCGACCGCCTGACGTTCTGCGATTCGACCGGCCTCAACATCCTGTTGAAGACGCGGCTGGACGCGCGGGAGACCGGCGCCGAGCTGGAGCTGGCCGCACTGCGGCCCGCGGTGGCCCGCATGCTCGACATCACCGGCGCGCTGGCACTGTTCCGCGTCCACGCACGACTGCCGGACGAGCTGGCCGTCCCGGGCCGGCAGTGAGGGCCTGGCGGAGCCGCAGATGAACGAAGCGACGGGGTCAGGGGGCCGGACGAGACGGCTCGGCCTGTACGGTGCCGCCCCCGCGGTGGGGCGCTGCCGCGACTTCTGCCGCAGCGCGCTCGAGGAATGGGGCTGGCCCGGTCCGGGGGACGTCACCGGGCTCACGGACGAGGAGCGGGACGCCGCGGTCGAGGACGTCCTGCTGCTGGTGTCCGAGGCGGTGACCAACGCCGCCATGCACGCGGGGGGCGTCACCGAGTTCGTCCTGCGGCTCGGCCCCGCCGACCCGCAGGCGCCGGCGGGGCGTGCCGGGGACCTGCGCGTCGAGGTCAGCGACGCGAGCCCCGTACTGCCGCAGATGCGGCCGCGGACCGCCCTGGGACTGCCCGGGGGGCACGGCCTGATGGTCATGAACCGGCTCGCCCGGAGCTGGGGGGTGACGCCGCGGGAGGGCGGCAAATCCGTCTGGTTCGAAGTGGCGGCGCCGATTCCGGCCCGGTGAGCCCGCCCCCTGGACGGGGGCCGAGGACGAATCCCCCTGACGCGGCCGAACGAATCCCCTGAGACGGCCACGGGCGCAGCGGCCCGGAGGCCCGGAGGCGTACGACGGCCGGCCTCCCGGCACCGTGAGGGTGCCTGGGAGGCCGGAAGCCGGAAGCAGCGGGGGCGTCAGTCCTTCAGGGTGTCCTTGATCTTCTCCTTCGCCTGACGGGCGTCTCCCTTCGCCTGCTCGGCGCGGCCCTCGGCGGTCATCTGCTCGTTGCCGACCGCCCGGCCCGTGGATTCCTTCAGCTTGCCCTTGGCCTGTTCCGCCTTGGCCTTGGCCTTCTGTTCACCAGACATGGTTTCTCCACTCTGAGGGGAACTCGGACGTACCTGCGTCTGACCCGGATCGGTCCACCCAAACGTCCGGAGCCCCTCTTTTGCGCACCTGTTCCGTACGGGCCGGTCCCCGGTGCGGATGCCGGAGTGCGCGGCATGCAGCAGTCTGGACGCCACCGGGCGACGGGAGGACGGCGCATGCCTGGCAACCGCGAGTGGCGTGAGCGCATGAGGGCTGCGCGGGCCGCCTTCGACGAGCGCCGGGCGCGGGCCGTGGCCCGCCGGGACGCTGCGTACGGGCCGTACGAGGCGGACGCGGACGACGAGACGGCCACGCGGGCGCAGTGGCCGCCGGACCGGCAGGCACCGGATCCGGCGGGCGCGGTCCCCTGGGGCGTCCGTGTCGCCGCCGAGGCGGGCTGGCGGTTCCTGGTGCTCGCCGCCGCGCTGTGGGTGCTGATGCAGGTGATCAGCGCGGTCCGGCTGGTCTTCCTGGCCTTCGCGGTGGCGCTGCTGGTCACCGCCCTGCTCCAGCCGACGGTGGCCCGTCTGCACCGGCGCGGGCTGTCCCGCGGACTGGCCACCGCGGTGACGGCGATCGCCGGGTTCCTCGTCCTCGGCCTGGCCGGATGGTTCGTCGTCTGGCAGGTCATGGACAACCTCGGCGATATCACCAGCCGCGTCCAGGACGGTGTCGACCAGCTCAGACGCTGGCTGGTCCACAGTCCGCTCCATGTGACGGAACAGCAGATCAACGACATCACCAGGAAACTCGGCGACTCGCTCGGCACCAGCGCCGACGAGTTCACCTCCAAGGGGCTCAAGGGGGTGACCGTCCTGGTGGAGCTCGTCACCGGGCTGCTGCTGGCGATCTTCTCCACGCTCTTCCTGCTGTACGACGGCCGGCGCATCTGGCGGTGGTCGCTCCACCTCGTGCCGGCCGCGGCCCGCCCGGCGGTGGCCGGAGCCGGGCCGCGCGCGTGGCGCACCCTCACCGCCTACGTGCGCGGCACGATGCTCATCGCCCTGATCGACGCCGTCTTCATCGGGCTCGGCATCTCTCTCCTCGGTGTACCGCTCGCCGTGCCCATCAGTGTGGTGATCTTCGTGTGTGCGTTCGTCCCGCTGGTCGGCGCCGTGGTGTCGGGGGCGCTCGCGGTGGTCGTCGCCCTGGTCACCGAGGGGGTGTTCACCGCTCTGATGGCCCTGCTGGTGGTGCTCGCGGTACAGCAGATCGAGGGCCACGTGCTGCAGCCGTTCATCCTCGGACGGGCCGTGCGGGTGCATCCGCTGGCGGTCGTCCTCGCCGTCGCGACCGGCGGCACCGTCGCGGGGATCGGCGGAGCGGTCGTCGCCGTGCCGCTCGTCGCGGTGGCCAACACGGTCATCGGCCACCTCCGCGCCCACGCCGCGAGCCGTGGGGCGCCGCCGCCGGGCGGTTCCGCGCAGATGCAGGACGATCAGCACCCGTAAGGGGGAGAAGGCCGCTGTCGGCCGGAGCGTACGGGCCGGGTCCGCCGCGGGAGTGCGAAGTTGCCCGGGGTGGCCGCGTCGCACGCCACCGCGTCCCGTCCCCGCGTACACGAGGAGCAGGCCATGGTCATCCGATCCGCGGCCTGTCCGGCCCCGCCCGGCGGTGTCGGGCGCAGGTCACTGCTCCTGGGCGCGGCCGCCTGGTGCACCGCCGCGGCCGCAGGCTGCTCGCCGGGGCCAGGCGCCTCGGCCGCCTCGCCCGCCTCCCGCACCACCCCGCCCGCCGCCGGAACCCGGGCGCCCGCCGGGGTCGCCGCGTCCCCCTCCGCGCCGGCGCCCGCGCCCTCGGGGAGGCTGCCGGCCGCCGCTCCCTGGCGGCCGGGACCCGGCGAGATCGAGCCCGCGGCCAAACTCGCCGCCGTACGGCTCGTCGAGGCGCTCGGAACCTGGCCGTCCGGCCGGGGCGGGCCCGGCAGCGCGGCGGCGCGGGCCGCGGCGCTGGGCATCGCCGCACCCCTGGCCGCCCGGCTGGCCGCCCAGGCGGGGCCGCTGACGCCTGCGGCGGACCAGGCCGTCCTGCGAGTGATCGACGCCCAGTACGGCGGCCTCCTCCCGGACGCGGCGAGCGTCCTGGTCCCGTACACCCAGTCCACCCGGTCCGGCTCCGCAGTCCACGAGGGCGGAACCACCGTCGACGTCCGTCTCGCACGCACCCGTGCGGGCTGGGCCGTCACCGCCCTGCACCCCGGTCGCCCCGGGCCGCCCGCGGCGGCGCTCGGAGCCTCGGCGCGGGCGGTGCTCGCCCGGCCGCGGATCGAGCTGCCGCCCGCCGCGGCCGCGGACGTCCGTAGCGGCGCCGTGCACGAGAGCGTGCTGCGGGCGATGCTGCGGCTCGCCGACACCTACCGGATGTCGGTCAGCGTGGTCCGCTCGGGCCACCCGACGAACGTGTTCGGCACCGGCCGGCCGAGCGACCACCCGCCCGGCCGGGCCTTCGACGTCTGGCGCGTCGACGGCCGTCCCGTCGTCGACCCCGCGACGCCGCGGAGCCTGATCACCGCGTTCATGCGCGCGGCCGCCGCCGCGGGCTCGTACAACGTGGGAGGCCCCGTACGGCTTTCGGGTGGTATCGGGCCGAACCAGTTCTTCTCCGATGCCACGCACCACGACCACGTACACGTCGGTTTCGCCGGCTGACCCCGTCCCCGCGTCGGCGCGCGGGTGAACACGCCTGTGTTCGGGGGCGGATGCTTGTAGCATTCCTGCCCATGTCGAAGCCTGACGACCTGCTCGTCGCCATCGCCGCCGCGGTGGAATCGCAGCAGACCAATCAGATGTCATTGACCGTCCTGGTGCAGGGCGCCGTCATCACCGGCCGCCTCGCTCCCGAGAGCGCGTGGCGCCGGCGGGTGGCGGAAGTCCTGGCGGATTCGGACCGGCTCGGTCCGTTCGCGAGCCTCTTCATGAACCCCGAAACCGAGGCCGAAGGGGTGGGCGCCACCCGGCGCCGCACCCCGGAGCCCCCCTCCTACCTGCACTTCCACGTCGCCCGCATCCTCCAGGGCACCGTGGGCATCCCGGAGACCGGCGGGATGTACCGGATCGCGATCAAGGACGTCAGCGCCTGGACGATGGGTGACTTCAGTTACTCGGAACCCTGACGGCCCGCTCGACGGGCCCGTCCGCGCCGCCACCCCGCCTGTCCGAAATGTGCGCTTCCGCCAGGCATGAAATCCGGTGGGGATGGTACACGCAGGGTGTCCTGGTGCACTCCGCTACCGGGGCACTGGGAGGTTGTCGTGATTGTTCTCGGAGTGATCCTGCTGATCCTGGGGTTCGTCTTCGGAATCTCGATCCTGTGGACGATCGGCCTGATCCTGGTCGTCATAGGCCTAATTCTCTGGGTCCTGGGCGCCGTCGGGCACTCGGTGGGAGGTCGCAAGCACTATTACTGACGTCGGCACCCCCACCCGGCGGCGGCCGGCGCTGCGCCATATGGGCGAGGCGGCGGCACGCCGCCGAACCGGGCGCTGTCTCCCGGGGCAAGGTCGAACGCGGGCCGGCCGAGACCGGCTGGCCCGGACGTGCACCTTGGGAACGGGAGACAGCGCATGAGACAGCGGAACAAACGGACCGTGATCGCGATGGCGACGGTGGGCCTCGCCCTGGGACTGCTGCTCCCGGGCGGGCCCGCCGCCGCGCAAGCGCACGCGCGTGGGGCTCACCCGGCACCGAACGGGGCCACGTCCGCCGACTCCGCCGACGGGCACGCCGCCGACCGGCACGTGAGGGGCGTCGTGGTCAGCGGAGCGCCCCTCCACGTGCGGGCCAGGGCCACGACCACGGCGAGGGTGCTCAGCACGCTGGACCCTTTCGAGGAGGTCGAGCTGTCCTGCCAGGCCAAGGGCGGCCGGGTGGAGGGCAACAACATCTGGTACCGGCTGCACGGCGAACCCGGCTGGGTCTCGGCCCGCTTCGTCCACAACTACACGCCCGTCCAGTGGTGCTGACGACAGCGCGCCGCGCCGTCCTCAGCGGTCCGCGGTCTGGCGGTCCTGCCACGGCCGCCTGAGGAGCGGGCGCCCCGTGCGCCGCGCACGCGCACTCCGGTCGAGTTCCTCGACCAGGCGCTCGGAGCGCTTCTCCACCCCCAGTTCGTCGAGCACCCGGTCGACCTCCGCGAGCAGGGCCCCGTACAGCTGCCACGTCTCCGGCCTGGACCGCGCCTCCTCCAGCAGCAGGCGCGCCGCCCGTTCGCGGCTGGTCCTCGCCGCCGAGAGCTCCTGCCCCAGCCGGACCTCCGCCTCCTCGGCGCTCGTGCTGATCTGCGCGGTGATGAGTACGGCGAAGTTCTCGACGGCGATCGCCATGTGCGCGAACAGCTCCCGCAGCGCATCGGCGAGGGGGTCGGAGAACAAGGGCCCGTCCGCACGCGTCTTGGCCAGGTCGGTCAGCGTGCGGCAGCAGACCCGCAGGACCACGGCGCAGATCTCCAGCGTGTCGAGTCCCGTACGGAGCACCAGCCGGAAGAGGAGACCCTCCTTCACCCGGGGGTTGAGGCGCAGGCTGTCCTCGGCCTGGCGCAGCGCCGAGTCCACGTGGGCGATGTCGTTGTCCAGCCGCCGTGCCTCGTGCAGCCGGGCCGCCGCCTTCTCCACGGGGGTGTGTTCCGCCAGCTCGTCACCGAGGTGGAGCAGCAGCTCGCGCATGCGCCCGGCGAGTGAGGTGATCGCCTCGCTCGCCGGAGCCACCCACACGGGCGGTGCGAGGAAGACGTTGAACAGGAGCCCCACCACCGCCCCGATCAGGGTTTCCAGCACCCGGTCCCAGGCGACGACCGCCACCTGCGTCACCCCGAGCACGAGCATCGCGCTGATCGCGACCTCGGGCACGAATTCGTCGACCCGCACCAGATGGCCCACGACGAGCGAGGTCAGGATGACCAGTCCCAGGGACCACCAGGTGAGGCCGACGAGAGCGCTGAACCCGATGGCGACGAGAACACCGGCCACGACGGAGTTCACCCGCCGGATGCCGGTGGTGAGGGTGGTGTAGAGGGTGACCTGGACGACGAGCAGCGCCGTCAGGGGCGCCGTCAGCGGAGCCGGCTCATTGCTGAGCCAGAGTGCGACGACGTAGGACACGACGGCCGCCGCCGTCGAGCGGACGGCCTGTACGACGACAGGGTCCCGGCGGCGGCGGGCGAGGGAGCGTACGGTGACGATCACTTCCGGCATACGTGCCAGCCTTCCCGGACTCGGCGGCACCACGCGTCACACTGATCACTTCCCCACCACCGTACGCGCCGGAATTCGTTGCGGCCGGGCGTGTGCTCCGTACGGCGTACGTCGCCCGTACGCCGCCTTCCGTGCGAGCGGCCCGGCCTCGGAGCCGGTCGTACGGCCCGGGGCTAAGGTGGGCCCGGGGGGAGGTCGAGGGAGGTCGGAGCCGGTGTCGACGTCAAGCCACGAGGTGTTCGGGGCGCCCTGCTGGGTCAGTCTGATGGCCCGCGATCTCGATGCCGCCCAGCAGTTTTACGGCGCCGTGCTCGGCTGGGGGTTCCGCCCCACCCGTCTCGGGGAGGGCTTCTCCGTCGCGATGCGGGACGGCGCTCCCGTCGCCGGCATCGGCGGGCTGGCCCGGCGGCTGGGCATTCCGGTGGCGTGGACCCCGTACTTCGCCGTCGACGACGCGGACGTCACCGCCGCCCGGGTGCGCGAGCGCGGGGCCACCATGGCCGTGGGACCCCTCGCGTTCGGAACCGGCCGGGCCGCGCTCGCCGCCGACCCCGACGGCGCGGTCTTCGGGTTCTGGCAGGGCGAGGTGATCCCGGACTGGACGGCCCATCCCGGGGGCGCGGCCGCATGGCTCGAACTGCGCACCCGCGACGCGTTCGCGTCGGCCGTGTTCTACGGCGAGGTGCTCGACTGGGCCTGCGAGCGCTCCGGATGCTGCGACGTCTCGTACGAGCACGGCCACGTCGTCGTCCGCCGCGGCCGTGACACCGTCGCCCTGATCAGCGGCGGAGCCGTCGAAGAGGCTCCGGACCCGCAGGTCCGGCCCCGCTGGCACGTCCACTTCGACGTACCGGACCTGGAAGCCGCCGTGGAAACAGCCACCCGGCTCGGCGGCCGCACCGTCTCGCCCGTCCAGACCTCGGCCACGAGTCGCCGGATCACCCTGAGCGACCCGGACGGCGCCCTCTTCACCCTGGTCACCCCCCAGGACGGACTCGCCCCGGCCCGATGACCCGGCCCGGCGGCCTCGGCCCGATGACCCGGCCCGGTGGCCCCGGCCCGGGCCCAGGCCGCAGTCGGCGGCGGCCTTCCGACGGCCCGCCGTCCGCCGTTTCCTCGCCGGCGGACGGGCCTGTGGGCTGGTCACCCCGGGCACCCCGGGCGTGCCGGCCGAGGCCTTCGCGGACGGGCGGCAGCGGTTCGCGTACCTCGTGGACGTGGCCTGCGGCGCCTGCGACGGGCCGACGTCCGGCCGGTCCTCACCGGCTCCGACCCGCTGACCGCGCTCCCCGCCGGCCGAACCCTGCCCCGCGGCCTGGACCGTCGGCGTGCGAGCCCCCTCGCGAGGCTCCGGCGGGCGGCCCGAGGGCGCCCGCCGGAGGAATCGGTCAGCCGCGTGCGGCGAAGGCCTTCGTGAAGGCCAGGGGCTCCTGCACGACGGACGAGCACGTCGCGTCGGCGGAGTTCTTCGCACCGCCCGGGCACTGCTTGTCACGGGCGCCCGACCACATCGCGAGCCAGCCGAGCCCCTTCGACCGGGCGAAGCCCACGAGCTGCGTGGCGTCGTCCACCGTGAAGACCTCGCTGGAGACGTCGTTGACGCCGATCATCGGCGTCACGGCCACCGTCTTCCAGGCCGCCGCGTCGCTCAGGCCCAGTACGCCCTTGATCTGCGCCTGCGTCGCGGTGGCCGCCTGGATGGCGTACCCGCCCATGTCGCCGCTGTACGCCGGGCCGTAGTCCATCGCCATGATGTTGACGGCGGACACCGCCACGCCGTTCTGCCTGGCGTTGGCGAGCAGGTCGACGCCAGGCTGCGTGAGCCCCTCGGGCATCACGGGCAGCGTGAAGGACACGTCGAGCTTGGGATGTGCCTTCTGCAGCTGCGCGATGGCCTGCGCGCGCCGGGTGTTCGCCGCGGTGTCGGGCAGGGCCGCGCCCTCGATGTCGAAGTCCACCTTGGTCAGTCCGTACGTGTCCACCACCTTGCCGTACGCGGCGGCGAGACTCGCGGACGAGGTGCAGGCCAGCCCCAGCTCGGAGCCGGACGCCCCGCCGAACGAGACGCGGACGTCCCCTCCCTTGGCCCGCAGGGCGGCGATCTGCGAGGCGACCCTGTCGTCGCCGAGGGCCGTGACGCCGCCCCAGAGCGGGGTGCAGCCGCCACCGGAGGTGATGAAGGCGAGGTTGAACTCCTTCACGCCGGTCCTGGCCGCGGTGTCCAGCAGGTCGAAGGCGGGGTAGAGCGAGGTGTCCACGTACGGCGCGAACCCGGCCGGGGCCGTGCCGCCGCCCGGCGGGACGGTGGGGGTGGGCTTCGGCGTGGCCGTCACGGTGGGCTCGGTGGAGGCCGTGGGCGAAGCCGTCGGCCGGGCGGTGGGCGAAGCGGAAGCCGTCGGTGCGGTGGTGGGCCGACCGCTCGGGCTGGGCGTCGGCCCGGTGGCGGGGGAGCACTTCTCCTTGTTGATGAGGCACCCCGTCGGACCGCCCGCGTTCCCGCTCGCCTGCGTCACGAACCCGATGGTGACCGAGCTGCCGGCCGTGAGCCCGGCCGTGTCCCACCGGGCGGGCCTGACCGTCACGTGCTGCCCGTTGACGGTGTGTTCGCCGTTCCAGAGGGAGGCGAGGGACGTGCCGGCCGGCAGGTCGAACTCCAGCGTCCAGTCCTTGAGCGTCCCGCCGCCGCGGTTGGTGATGACGTACTGCCCGGTGTAGCCGGTGGTCCAGCTGCTCGCCCGGGTGAACACCGCGCCGACCGAGGCCGCTTGTGCGGTACCGGTCAGCACCAGGGCGGTGCCCCCGACGGCCGCCGCGACGGCCAGTGCCGCGGCCGCCTTCGTCCGGGCGCTCGTCGTACGGCGATGGGAATTGCCAGCCATGAGGACCTGCCTCTGTGTGGGGATGAGGTTCGAGCAGCACGCTAGCGACCGGAAAACGGACAAACGTGCGGTTCGGTCCCGGTCCCCGCGTTCTTGAGGCGGGCTTAAGGAACGGATCGGGAAGGGTTAATTCCGCGGGTGGGCGGCGGGCGGCGGGCCGGGCCGGGCTCCCGCCCCGGCCCGCCCCCGGCGCGCACGGCGCGGCGCGCCGGAACGTTACTGCTGCTTCTTTGCGAGGTCCTCCTGGAAGGCCTTCGCGCACGTCGCACTGGTCTCGGTGGCGATGAACGAGACGACCAGCAGGGCACCCGCCTTGCCCTGGTGGCTCGCCTTCAGCGTCCAGCCGCCCTTGTCCAGGGACTTGACGACCGCTGCCGGCTGGTCGATGGCCCGGATCTCCTTCCAGCCGTCCTTGGTCAGGGTCGCGACCGTGGCGTCGTAGGACTTGCGGGAGTCGGAGACCTTCTTGGCGTCCGCGGTCCAGGAGACCATGCAGGACTTCAGGTTCGCCGGTACGTCGTTCCCGGGCTGCTCGGTGAAGCCGGCCGACGTCGCGGCGGCCTCGATCTGCCGCCTCACCGCGGCGGCGTCCACGGTGCCGGCGCCGGGCGCGCCCGACGCGGCCGCCGGAGCCGGGGAACCGGCCGTCGGCGCCTGCCCGCCGTTGCCCTCGTCGGAACCGCCCTCGCTGGCGCACCCCGCGGCCAACAGCACCACACCGGCAGCCGCGGCCGCCCACGTCACCTTGCGCACTACGTTTCCAATTCATCGTGCACGGGGGCCTGATGACCCCGCGATCAAGAAAACAGTCTGTCACGCAGCGTGCGCGAGGCCCGGATCGCGCCCCGACGGAGGGCACGCGGCGATACCGTGGGGGCATTCGACGACACCCTCCTGGAGCCTGTCATGAATGAGGAAGGGGCCGGCGCTCCGCGCCGGTTGCTGGAACCGTCGGCGGTCGACGCGGTGCGTGCGTACGCGGCACAGACCCGGGCCAAGGCGGACCGCATGGCCGCGGTCCTGGAGGACATCGCGGCCAACGGCCTGCCGGCCGTGGAGGACTGCACCCCGTGGGAGGCACTGCGCGAGCAGGCCCTGGCCCGGCTGTCCGCCCACCGGGGGAAAGCCGCCTGACCGGATGCCCCGCAACGACCGCCGGCGCGCCCGGATCGCCTTCAGCGACCCGGCGGCCGGGCAACTGGAGGAGATCACCTCCGAAGCGGCCCTGCACGCCCTCGACCGTGCGCTGGTCGCCCTCAGCGTCGACCCCGAACTGGGCGATCCGCTGCCCTCCGCCGTGGACCGGGTGCCGCTGCGCGAGTACACCGATCCGGTCGAGCAGGTCAGGCTCCTGTATTTCGTGACGGCGCTGCACACCGTGGTCGTCGTGGCCTACATAGAGGCCTGACCCGGGCCGCGGACGGAGGCGGCCCTCTGCGGGACACCCGACAGGACGGCCGCCCGCCGCCCCTGCCGTAGGGTCCAGATCAAGGTGAACGGATTCAGTGATGCGTTTCTGCTGGAGGCCGAGCGGCACGCCGCGTGGGGGGCCGCACAGCTCGAGGCCCTGACCGCGTTCCTGCCGGACGACCCGCAGGTGCCGCGCGCCGGCATCGACCCCGTCACGCTGCCGCGCACCCTCGTCACGGGCGCGGCCTGATCGGCCGGTCGGCCCGCCGCGCCGTCACCGGGTACTTCGAACACCACGGCTCACCCGTACGCGAGGACGCGGACCGCATCACCGCCGACCTTCCCGGCGGAACCCCCGCCGAGATCGACTTCGACGCCGCCGGCCGCATCTCGGGCGTACGCCTGACCGCCTGCTGACCGTGCGCCGGGCCTCCCGGCCCCGTCGGCGGGGCGGGACGGGTGACGATCCGGTCTCGGATCCCGTGATCACCGTTGCCTCCACCACGGGCGGTCCGTTTGGCGGTCATGGAAGCTTCTACGCGTCCAGTCGTGTCCCCGGACGTTTCTTTCGCAGAGCTGGGCGGCGCGTACTGGATCGACTCCGATTCGTCCCCCCACGGCACGGAGGAGTGCGGCCAGTGCGCCCTCCTCCGTAAGGCCGCGAGCACCCCGAGCACGACGGCGGGCGGCGGGATCACGGCCTTACGGGCCGACCCGGCAGCCGACACCGCCGGATGCCGCGGCATCGGCTGGATGCTGACGACAGGGCGGCCGTTACTGGTGACCTGCGCGGCGATCACCGTCACCGCGGCGCTCGTCACCGTGGCGCTGGGCTGAGCCCACCTCGCCCCCGCCGTCGCGCCCCCGTCGCCGCTGCCGGGGCCGACACGCCCGTACGGCAGGGCCCGCCCCATCGGCGTCAGCGCATGGCGGTCGCCGGTGCGTTCCGCTCCGTCGTCAGCAGGCCGGCGGAGCGCAGGACGGTTGCGTGGTGGCTCGCCGTGGCGGGCGACGTCCCGGTGCGGCGGGCCGGTTCGGCGGTGCCCGCCGGGCTCGCCGCGGCGTGCAGGGCAGGGCGCGGGTGTCGCCCCGCAGCGCGGCGAGCGCGCCGTCGGGCCCGGTCGGAGCGGCCGCGGCCCAGACGGCCCGGTAGGCGGCGAGGTCCCGGGCGACGGGGTGGCGCAGCCGGACTGTGCCTGGAGGACGCGGGCATGCCGTCCGGCAGCCGGCGGGAGATCCGCCACAGGCCCTGCAACGGCGGTCCGGGCAGCTCTGGCAGCGCCGCTGGAGCGCGGGTGCGGCCGTACGCGTCACGCGTGCGGCCGCGCCGCGGCCGGCGCCGACGGCCCGTCAGGCCTGCGGGTCTTTCCGGGAGTCGGCCCGTGCGCGTAGCGTGGTCACATGACCACGACACCGGCTGAAGCGGGCGGGCCGAACGTGCCGCCACTCCTTCCCGTCCCGCAGCCGCGTGGGACCGCCGACCGGGACGGACGGGCCCGCCCGAGGATGGAGATCCGCAACCGGCAGACGGCCGGCCTGACGTTCCGCGCCGACCCGTGGGCCGCGAAGAAGGCCGGAGCCCGGGCGACCGCCACGGTCCGGGCCTGGGGATACCCGCACCTGGACGAGCCGGATCTGGAATCCGCCGTCCGGCGCCTCGTCCAGGCGGCGGTCGCCGACGGCGGCAAGCGCATCAGCGTGCACCTCGCCGACCAGGACCAGCGGATCCTCGCGGTGGTCCTGAGCCATGTCGCCGGTGCCGCGGCGCAGGACGCCACCGTCCTGACCGACGTCGCGGCCCTGCGCACGGTCGTCGGCTGCGGCACCGACGTCGCACCCGACGGCCGCCGGGTATGGGCCCTGCTCGACGCCGCACCCCGTGCACCCCGCGGCGCGGCGACCGGATGACGGAGACTCAGGAGGAGCTCGCGGGCGCCCGGTTGCGGCCCGACCGCGCCCGCGATGCCCGCGAGGCGCGCGGCCGCCGGCGCCGTCGGCGGTGCAGCAGCGCATCGAGGGACAGGGCCGGGGCGCCCGCCAGGATCAACGGCATCCAGGCCACCAGGTAGACCAGGTCGTTCCCGTAGTAGTACGGGGTGGTCTGCCAGCTGATGGTCAGCCACAGGCTCAGCGAGATCAGGGCGCCGCCCAGGGCCGCGACCCGGGTCAGCAGCCCGGCCAGGGCCCCCAGGCCGACGGCCAGTTCGCCGACCGCCATGGCGATGCCGACGGCCACGGGGTTCTGCGAGGCGAACTCGATGAGCCCCGGCAGGGCGGCCGAGTCCCGTACGGCCTCCATCTGCTGTGCGATCGAACCGTCGCCCGTGGCGGACAGGAACGCCGTGTCGGTCAGCTTGTCCAGACCGGCGTACACGAAGGTGATGCCGAGGAAGAGGCGCAGCGGCAGGAGCGCGTACTCGGCCGCTCGGTCGCGCAGGCCGGAAGGTGTCGTAGTCACGCCCGGTACACGCGGGAACCCGCGCCGCGGTTCGGCCGGATTTCGCTGGAGGACGCGTTGAACCGCCTTGTGCCCGTGCGCGTGTTCCTGCTGAGGCCGGAGTGGCAAGGGATGCTCCGGTCCGCTTCCGGTACGAGAAGGAGATACGGCCATGGGCGACACCACGCGTCGGCGCACGGTTCTCGCGGCGGGCGCCGCCACGCTGGCAGGCACCGTCCTGAGCGGCTGCGGCAACGAGGGCGGCGACGGCTACGGCGCGGCGGCGGACAACGCACCGGCCGCGCCCCCGGCGGACACCGCGGGAGGCGCTGCCGCCGGTGGCGGTGGCGGTGGGAAGACGCTCGCGCAGACGTCGGAGATACCGGTCGGCGGCGGCAAGGTGTTCAAGGACCAGAAGGTGGTGGTCACCCAGCCGACGGCGGGCCAGTTCAAGGCCTTCTCGGCGACCTGCACGCACCAAGGCTGCTCGGTGGCGACGGTGACGGAGGGGAACATCGTCTGCCCTTGCCACCAGAGCCTCTTCAAGATTTCGGACGGCACGGTCGCCGGAGGACCGGCCAAGAGCCCGCTGGCGGCGGCGAAGATCGCGGTGGAGGGGAACAAGATCACCCTCGCCTGAGACGGGTCGGCCGGAGCCGCCGGGTGGGTCGTCCACGGCAGGGGCCGGCCGAGGAGGACCCCGGCGGCGCCGACCTGCCTCAAGGGCGGCGTCGACCCGCTTGACCGGCGGCGCCGACCTGCCTGACCGGCGGCGTCGACCCGCCTGCCCGCCCGGCGGCCCGGCGTGCGCGCGCCTTCGGGGCGCAGATCCGTCGCGGAGGGCATGGTGGGTGCCGTGGACGTTGACGTGGAGGCGGTTGCCGACGAGCTGTACGGGCTGGCCCCCGGCCGGTTCACCGAGGCCCGGGACGCGCACGCGGCTCGGGCACGGAAGGCCGGTCAGGCTCAGGCGGCGAAGGCCATCACCGGGCTGCGGCGCCCGACCAGGGCCGCGTACGCCTCGAACCTGCTGGTCCGGCGCCGCCCGCAGGAGGTGGCCGCTTTCCTCGAGCTCGGCGAAGCGCTGCGCCGGGCGCAGCACTCGCTGGACGGCACCCGGTTGCAGGCGCTGTCCCACCAGCGGCACGCGGTGGTCGCCGCACTGGCCCGCACCGCCCGGCAGCTCGCCGAGGAGGAGGGCCAGGCCGTCGGCGACAGCGCCGTGCACGAGGTGGAGCAGACCCTCCACGCCGCCCTGGCCGATCCGGACTCCGCCGAGCGGTGGTCGGGCGGACGCCTGTCCACGGCGTTGGAACCGCCGGTCGGATTCACCGGCCTCCCCGCCGCGGCCCCCGCACGTCCGCAGGCCCCCGTCGACGACGCGGAGCGCCCGGTGGCGAAGCCGGAGCCGTCCCGCGCGGAGCGCCGGCGCCGCGCCCGGTCGGCCGAGGAGACCCGCTCGGAGGCCGAGGCACGCGAGGCGGAGCTGCGCGCGGCCGAGCGGGAGCAGCGCGACCACGACCGGACGCTGGCCGAAGCCGACGCGCGCGTCACCGAACTGGAGCGGCGGCTGCGCGAGGCCAGGGCCGTCCGGGACGATGCGCGGCGCGCCCTCGCCGAGGCCGCGGAACGGGCCCGGGACGCGGCCCGTGAGGCCGCCGCCGCGCGCAGGAAGGCCGATGATGCGGCCGCGGACCTGCCGGCGGAGCCCTGAGCAGGCCCTGAGCAGGCCCTGAGCAGCCGCCCGCCGCCGGGCGATGCCGCGCGATCGGGGGGACACTGGGCCCAGGGGGTCGATGCCGGACGGACCGCGGCGAACGGAGGACGGCCACCATGCTGGGAGACAGCAAGGGATTCAGCGGCTACTCGGTGGACGACATCGAGGGCGCCAAGGGCTTCTACGGCGAGACGCTCGGCCTGCGGGTGTCCGAGGACAACGGTCTGCTGACCCTGCACCTCGCAGGGGACACCGAGGTGATGCTCTACCCGAAGGACAACCACGAGCCCGCGACCTTCACGGTGTTGAACTTCCCCGTGGACGACATCGACCGGGCCGTCGACGAACTGACCGGGCGCGGCGTCACGTTCGAACGGTACGAGGAGTTCGAACAGGACGCGAAGGGCATCGTCCGGGAGGCGCCCGGCCCCGCGATCGCCTGGTTCAAGGACCCGGCCGGCAACATCATTTCCGTCCTTCAGCCGAACGGGATGTAGTCACCCGCCGGGCAGCCCGCCGGATGTGGGTGGGTGGGGTGGCAGCAGCCCGCACGGGGGGCTGGCCCCATGGTCGCGTTCTGCTCCAGCCGCAATGCTTGAAGCACTTGAGGCGGAGTGGAACGAGGAGGACGGTATGAGGATCGTGGCAGCCGAAGGCGTGACCGGCACGGCTCTGGCGGACGGCCGGGTGAAGGTGCGGACGGCAGAGCGCGGCGAGTTCCGCTGCAGCCCCGTGGGATCCGCGATGTGGGTGGCGCTGCGGGTCAACGACGGGCTCCTGGAGCGTGCCGCGTCCTCCCTCGCCGACGCCTGGCAGACCGACGAGGCCAAGGTCCGTACGGCCATGGCCGCCTGGGCCGACCGGCTGGTGGCCGCCGGCCTGCTCACCACCGCGGCGTGAGCAGCGGGCTCCCGGCGGCGCCGCGGGTCCCGCACCCGTGAAAGGGGATCGCGGCGGGCCTCGGCGATCCAGTACCGTCCGGGCATGTTCATTGTCAACGTCACCTACACGGCCCCCCTCGACGAGGTCGAAGCGTGGAGGCCGGCCCACGGGGACTGGCTCAAGCAGCAGATCGCGCAGCGCCGGCTCCTGGTGGCCGGGCGTCAGGTGCCCTTCGTCGGCGGCGTCTACCTCGCCCCCCGGATGCCCGCCGGGGAACTCGACCGCCTGCTCGCCACCGATCCGTACGTCGTCCACGGCGTCGCGGGCCACGCGGTGGTCGAGTTCACCCCGCATCTGGTCGCGGAGGGGCTGGAGGTCCTCGCCCCCGAGCGGTGAGTGCGCCACCCCGGCCCGGCGGCGGCCACCGGGCGCCTACTCCCCGGTGCCGCCCTCCGTCGGGACGCACAGCACCGGGACCGGCGACAGGTGCAGCAGTTTGTGGGGGGTCGAGCCGAGCAGGGCGCCGCGCAACGGACTGTCGCCCCAGCTGCCGACGATGATGACCCGTGCGTGGTGGCGGTCCGCGGCGTCGAGCAGGGCCTGGGCGGGTTTCTCGTCGACGACCTCGACCGTCGAGGGGACGCCGGCCCCGTCGGCCGCCTCCACGGCGTGGGCGAGGGCGCTGCGCCCCGCCTGCCGGACGGCTTCGCGGTGGGCCGCGTACTCCTCCCCGGTGGCGCCGGGCGCGGCGGCGCCGTAGACGAGGACGAGCGGTTCGCCGAAGGCGGTGGCGACTTCGAGGGCCACGCGCAGGGCCCGTTCCGCGCCGGGTGACTCGTCGTACCCCAGGACCACGGACATAGGGAACTCCTTCCGGACCTCTCGGACCTCTCGGACTCTGACCTCCCGGGCCGGGGGCTACCCCTTCCCGCCGTGGACGAGCGCCGGATCGACCACGCCCCGGCGCTCCCGCCAGAACCTGCCGTCCCGCACCCGCCAGAAGCACATGATGAGCACGCCGGCCAGGGCGATCCCGATCCCGATCACCAGCGGCGGCCCGAGCCCGAACCAGGAGACGCCGCTCGCCGAGTTCTCCGGATTCGACATGTCGTCGATCGACTCCTCGAGCAGCCAGGCCAGCATCCCCGCCCCGATCAGCGGGCCGAGGCCGATGAGCAGGAAGTTGTGCAGGTTCTCCAGCAGGTGGCGGCGGTAGTAGACGGCGCACGCCACGCCGGTCAGCGCGTAGTAGAACGCGATGAGCAGGGAGAGCGCCGTCAGCGAGTCCAGGAGCGCGTTCTCGCTGATCTGATTGACGATGAGGTACCAGCCAATGGCGATGGCGGCCACCCACCAGGTGCTCACGTCCGGGGTCCGGAACCGCGGATGGATGTGGGCGAGCGGATGCGGCAGCGCGTGGCGCCGGGCCATCGACAGCGCGGTACGGGAAGCGGGGATGATCGTGGTCTGGGTCGAGGCGAGCGCGGACGTGCAGACGGCGAGGAGCACCATCCAGTCCCAGCCGCCCATCACCTCGTGCGCGAGCACGGCGAAGATGGCCTCCTCCTCACCCGCGTTCGCCGCGAGGAACGCGGTGCCGGCGTAGCCGACGACGGCGTATCCGACGGACAGGTAGGTCACCAGCAGCACCACGGTCGACCAGATGCCGGCCCTGCCGGGCGCGGTGGCGGAGTCCTTGACCTCCTCGGTGAGGTTCACCGCGGACTCCCACCCCCAGTAGATGAACACGCCGAGCAGCAGGCCGCCGGTGAGCGCGGCGCCGCCCGCACCGAACGGGTTGAGCCAGCTGAGGGACGGTTCGATGGAGTCGAGGGTGCTGGTCCCGGCGTAGATCCGGTAGAGGGCGACCACCGCGAACGCCAGGAGGAAGAAGACCTGGGCGAGGATGAGGATGTCCTGGAGGTGGGCCGACAGTTCGGTGCCGACGACGCAGATCGCCGTCATGACGAGGATCACGACGACGGCGAGGGTCTGCCGGATCAGCGCGCTGTCCGCCCAGCTGTCGAGACCTACGGCGAGTAGGCCGAAGTGCACGGCGACGTCGGCGAGCGAGCCGATGACCAGGACGCCGGTCATCGTGATCGCCCAGCCGCCGAGCCAGCCCGCCCACGGGCCCATGGCCCGCGTCACCCAGGAGAACGTCGTCCCGCAGTCCTGGTCGACCTTGTTGAGGTAGTAGAAGGCGGCCGCGATCAGCAGCATCGGGACGAACGAGGCCAGCATGATGCCGGGAGCGTAGATCCCGGCCAGCGCCACGATGGGCCCGATCACGGCGGCCAGCGAGTAGGCGGGCGAGGTGGAGTTCAGGCCGATGACGAGCGCGTCGAGGAAACCGATCGCGTTGTGCCTGAGCTCCTCGTCCGGGATCTCCGCTGGTGCTGCGCCGCCGGCACTGTCCTGGGCCATGTACGCATCGTCATGCACCCGGCGGCGCGGCGCGAGGCGCGTGCTCTGTCCGGGGTCCTGCGGCGTCGCCGCCACGGGTCGCCCGGGCACGTCCCGCGGCGAGGCGGCGCAGGGCGAGCGCGCCACCGGCGCCGGGGACGAGGGCGAGCAGCACCGCGGTACGGTCGGAGCGCGCCCCGTCGGTCGCGGGGCCGGACGGGGTGCCGGTACCGGTGCCGGTCGTGGCGGCGCCGATGACGGCCATCAGGTAGGCGCAGCCGTGGACGGGGCCGACGACCGAGGCGAGTTCCCGCTGGTGCACGGTCGCGAGATTCGCCAGCAGCACGGCGAGGGAGAGCAGTTCTGCGGGGGCGGCGATGCGCAGCAGTCGGCTGGGCGGGTGCATGGTCAGGCTCCTGTGGTGGACCCGGGGCGGATGATCATCAGAACGGTCACGGCGGCCCACAGCAGGTTGAACAGCCCGGTGTACATGCCGAGGCGGCGGGCGGTGCGCAGGACGGCCCGGGAGGCGTCCGCGCCGCCGGCGCCGGCCGGACCGTCGAGGGCCGTCAGGGTCGCGAGGGTCAAGAGGGCCGCGCCCTGGCGGGGCAGGATGGCGGCGCCGAGAACGGCGGCGGCCAGTGCGGTCAGCGCGATCGAGGTGATCAGCCAGGCGCTGCCCAGGACACCGAGGCGGTCAGCCGTCGCGAGCCCGAACGCCGGGACCGCGACGGCGACGGCCGCGTAGACACGGCAGATCCGGTGCAGGGTGCGGACGGTGGCGAGGCCGGCGGGGTCGTCCGGTGCCGCCGCGGCCCGGCGGGCGGCGGGCGGGAACATGCCGGCCGCCACGGTGACCGGGCCGATGGTGATGATCGCCGCCAGGACGTGGACGGCGAGGAGGAATTTCGTCACGGGAGCGTTTCCGGGAGGTGGGCGGTCAGTTGCCACCCGAAGCTATGCACCCGCGGATCCGGCCGACAGTGGCGGAATTGCCAGGTCCCAACGGATTCCCGCCAGCACGGCGACCAGGGCCGGGGACCAGCTGTGCGGCTGCTGGCCGGCTTGGCCGGAATCCGGCGGCCACCTACAGTTCAGCCATGCATACGGTGGCCGTACTCGCCCTGGACGGGGTCATCCCCTTCGACCTGTCCACGCCTCTCGAAGTGTTCGGCCGTACCCGGCTGCCGGACGGCCGGCCCGCCTACCGCGTCCGCGTCTGCGCGCCCGCCCCCGAAGTGGACGCCGGTGTCTTCGCGCTCAGGGCCCCCTGGCCGCTCGAAGCCCTCGCCGAGGCGGACACCATCGTGCTCCCCGGCATGGCCGACCTCGACGTTCCCGTTCCGCCGGAGGTCCTCGCAGCACTGCGCGAGGCCGCCGCCCGCGGAACCCGGATCGCCTCGATCTGCGTGGGGGCCTTCGTGCTCGCCGCCACGGGGCTGCTCGACGGACTGCGCGCCACCACCCACTGGCTGGCCGCCCCCGCGCTGGCGGCCCGGCATCCGGGGATCGAGGTCGACGCCGACGTGCTCTACATCGACAACGGGCAGTTCCTCACCTCCGCCGGCGCTGCCGCCGGACTCGACCTGTGCCTGCACCTGATCCGGCGCGACCACGGCTCGGCCGTCGCCGCCGACTCCGCGCGGCTGGCGGTGATGCCGCTGGAACGGGAGGGCGGGCAGGCGCAGTTCATCGTCCACGCGCAGCCGCCCGCCCCCCGCGGATCGACGCTGGAACCGCTGCTGCGCTGGATGGAGGACACGGCCCATCACGAGCTGACCCTCGACGAGATCGCCGCCGAGGCAGGCATGAGCGTACGCACGCTCAACCGGCGCTTCCGCGAGCAGACCGGCACGTCGCCCCTTCAGTGGCTGCACCGGGCCCGGATCCGCCGCGCCCAGCACCTGCTGGAGACCACCGGCCACCCGGTGGAGCGGATCGCGTCCCAGGTCGGCTTCGGTTCGCCGACGGCCTTCCGCGACCGCTTCCGGCGGATCACCGGCACCAGCCCCCACGCCTACCGGCGGGCCTTCCGGCACCAGAACGCGCAGTGATCCCGCGCGCGGCCCGGCCGGCTGCCCGCGCCCCGGGCCGGCGGTCTCGCGGACCGGGAGGTGCTCACGCCCGCGGACCTGGTGACGCCGGAACGGGAGGTCGTGGCGGACCGTTTGTCGTCCGCCGGTGCGCCGACGGCCCGGTCCCCCTGTGGGGAACCGGGCCGTCGGCGTGCGCGGGTGCGGTCAGGAGGCGGCTGCGAGCCCGCGCCGCGCCAGGGCGTCGGAGGCCTTCGCCGTGACGAACAGGGAAGCGGCGAGGGTGAGGACGAGCAGGGCGCCGACGGCGAAGACGGCGCCGGTCGCGACGGGCGCCGGGCTGCCGGCCTCCGAGCGGGCGGAACCAGCGAGGAACGGGACGACGCCCAGGACGGCGGCGCCGAGAACCACCTCGGCCCAGACGACCTTCGGGAAGTGGTGCAGCGTCAGGTGCAGGAGGGAGGACGTCGCGTCCGTCTCCCGGGCGCGGACGATGCGCGGCATCAGCCAGAGCTGGTTGACGGCGCCGGCGGCGACCATCGCGAGGACGAGCAGGATCTTGACGAGCAGCAACAGCCCGTAGGTCGTCGTCCACAGCTGCTCCGGACTGCCGACGTGCCTCCAGGACATCCACAGCCCGGATATGAGCACCCCCGCGACGCAGACCAGCGCCACGAGCCCGAAACGCCGCCAGATGTCCGCCCACAGCAGTCCGGCGTTCCCGCTCAGCCGCCGGCGGGTCGTGGTGAGGGCGGCGAGCAGGGCCAAGCCGCCGGTCCAGACCGTGCCGCTGACGATGTGGGCCTGGCCGCACACGAGGTCGAGCACCTTCTCCGCGTCCTTGGGAGCGGTGGCCGGGACCGCGCCGACGAGGGTGATCGCCAGGGACAGCGGCAGGGCGGTCAGTGCGACGGCGTCGAGGCGACGCCGGCCCGCTGCGGTGAACAGCGCGATCAGCGCGGCGGCCGCGAGCACGAGCACGAGGTTCTGCACCATGTGGATCGTGCCCTGGGCCACCCAGGCGCCCTTGGCGGCGGGCGCGGTCAGGAAGTCCGCGATCCGCCCCGGTGCGAGCGCGTCCCCGAAGGCCATGCCCTTGCCGGCGCGGGCCACCCGCCCGGCGAGCTGGAGGTAGCCCGTGACCAGCAGCACCACACCGGCCCACGCCAGGTACACGGACGTCCGCCGCCGCAGCGCCACGGCGTCGTCGGCCTCCGTCTGCGGCGTGCGCAGGGCGGGACGAACCGAAGCCGCGTACGTGACGGTCGCGCCGATGGCCCCGCTCAGACCGACGAAATAGCCGGTTTTGGTAAAGATGCGCCACAAGGGGGGAGTCACGTACGCCGTGGCCGCAGCAAGGTCCGCATGAATCATGAAGGGAAGGCTAACCTAATTAAGCTTGGCTAAGTAAGGTCCAGGTAAAGCTCATTGACCCGTAGCCGCCATCGCCCGTGCACGTCCGGCTTCAGGCCATCCCGGCGGACGGGGCGCGGCATGCCGAGGCGTTACTGCCCGGCATCGTCACGGTGCATCTGCTCCGTCCAGATGGTCTTCCCGTCGGTGCCGTACCGGGTACCCCAGGCCCGGGCGAGCTGGGCGACGATGAACAGTCCGCGCCCGCCCTCGTCGGCGACGCTCGCGTGCCGCAGGCGCGGAGCGGACGGACTGCTGTCCCGGACCTCACAGGTGAGGACGCGGTCGTTGATGACGCGCAGCTCAAGCGGAGGCTTTCCGTACCGGACACCGTTGGTGACCAGCTCACTGACGATGACCTCGGTCTCGAACACCGTCTCCTGCGCCACGTTCCATTCCAGGAGCTGTTCGCGCACCAGCCGTCGGGCGGCGGCGGCGGCCGTGGGGGCGTCCGGAAGTTCCCAGAGCGCCACCCGATCGGCGGGGAAGGCGTGGGTACGGGCGAGCAGCAGAGCGGTGGGGCCGTCCGCCTCGTCGGCACCCGCATCGGCATCCGCATCTGCATCCGCCTCAGCGGCGCGGGCCGTGAGCGTGTACAGGATGTCGTCGCGCAATTCCTCCAGGGGGCGGTCGGCCCGCGCCAGCACGCGCCGGAGCGCCCCGGGGTCGTCCTGCGGCCGGGGGGCCGGGAACGCGGTGTCGGACAGGACCAGGAGCCCGCCGTCCGGGATCTCGAACGTCATCGCGGCGAACGGCGTGTTCTCGGCGTTCCCCAGCACGGACGCCGACGGCACGTCCCGCACGTCGGTGCCCCCGTCCGGACGGACGACGACGAGACTGGGGGAGCCGGCTCCCGCGACGGTACAGGTGCGGGTCAGCGGGTCGTAGACGGCGTAGGCGCAACGGGCGGCGAGCGCCTTGGGACGCAGCTCTTCGGCGGTCGGCCGGTCCGCGCGCTCGGACGCCAGGAACACCGCGGTGTCGTTGAGCCGCGCGAGGAGCTCGTCCGGTTCCAGTTCGAACGCGGCCAGCGAGCGGACGACGGTGCGCAACTGCCCCATGACGGTGGCGGCGTGCAGGCCCTGGCCGATGACGCTCCCCACGGCCAGCGCCGTACGGGCCCCGGACAGGGGGATGGTGTCGTACCACTGCACTCCGCTGTCGGACGGCAGAAGCAGGTACGCCGTCTCCACCGCGGTGTGCGAGGCCGGGCCGCGGGGGAGCAACTGCCTTTGCACGGTCGCGGCGACGGTGTGCTCGCGGGTGTAGCGCCGGGCGTTGTCGATGCACAGCGCCGTGTGGTCGGCCAGCTGGAGCACGAGATCGACGTCGTTCCCCTCGTACGGGTCGGGCCGCTGTGCGCGGTACAGGCTGATCAGGCCCAGCACGGTGTCGCGCGTCGCCAGCGGAGCCGTGATGAGCTCACGGGCCCCCGACGCGCGGATCGCCTCCGCGCGGTCCGGATCCGTCACGAGCCACGGCAGGTCACCGTCCAGCGTGACCGCGCGGGGCCGCAGGTCGGAGACGGCCTGGGTGTACGGCGTGGGCGCGGGCAAGGAGCGTACGTCGCCCAGCGGATGCGCCTGCGGCTCCCCGGGCCCGCCTCTGCTGCGGAACGCGGCGCGGCGCAGCGGAACGCCGTCCGGCAGGGGAGCCAGCGGCGGATCGTCTCCGCGGAGCACGGCGTCCACCACCTCCACGACCGCGATGTCGGCCACCCGTGGCACCAGGACGTCCACGAGCTCCTGGCAGGTGGCCATCACGTCGAGCGTCCGCCCCACTTGCTCGCGCGCGAGCCGCAACACGTCGGTACGGGCCCGCTCCTTCTCCCGGTCGGTGACGTCGACCACGGTCATCGCGACACCGAGCACCTTCCCGGACGGCGCCTCGAGGCGGAAGACGGACACCTCGTGGAAGTACTCCCTGCCGGGTTCGGTCCCCCGGCGGGCCCGGAGCAGGCGCCCCACCACGGGCACACCGCCCTCCAGCACCCCGCGGACGAGGTCCAGCGCCTCGTCCGCGTCGACGAGTCCGTAGACCTCGTCGAAGCGACGCCCCATGAGATCCTCCACGCGCACGTCGCGCATGGCGGGCGTGGCCGTGTTGACGCGCACGACGCGCAGATCGGTGTCCAGCAGGTGCAGGCCGACCGGGGACTGGCTGAAGAGCGCGTCCAGCATCGCGGACTCCGGGCCGTTCAGAGGCGCGACCGACTCGCTGTGGGCCACTGCGTTACCCCATTCCACCGGAACGGCCGGTACCAACCGCTCGCTGCGCTGCGCCCTGCGGCGCGGACACCGACATCCTGACCCCGCCCGGCCCCGCTCACGTGCGCTCAGGCTGTGCTGGGGCCAAGGATGGCCCGGATGGCGGCCGCAGCGTCGAGCAGGGCGCGCGAGCGCGTCGCGATGGCCGCCTCCCGGACCGCCAGCGCCGCCTCGACGCTCTCCCGGCCACGCCCGCTCCGCAGGTCGGGCATCAGGGCGCGCAGCGGCCCCACCCGGTACCCGGCGCCGCGCAGCTGGTGGACGATCCGGGCGTCGCGGACCTGCGCCGGTGTGTAGCGCCGGCTTCCCCGCGGAGGGAGCCGGTCGGGGACCACCAGGCCTTCGGCGTCCCAGTGCCGCAGCGTCGAGGCGCGTACACCGAGGGCCTCGGCGAGTTCGGACACGCCCATCGCGTCCGCCGGGCGCACGTCCGCCATCGGCTCGGCCGAGATCTGCGCGGCAGCCTCCCGGGCGAGCGCCAGTTGCGTGCGTTCCCGGTCGAGCCGGGCGTGCACCGCGTCGAGCAGGGCGAGCAACCGTGCGGCCGGGCCCTCGTGCGCGGCCCGGACGATCTGCTTGGCCTCCACCGGACCCGTACCGACCGCGAGGGACCGGTAGGCCAGCGCCGAGTGCACGTGGACCTCCGTGTGGACCCGGTGGCCGGCGGCGGTGCGTACTGCGGGCGGCAGCACGCCGTCGCGTTCGAGGTTGCGGATCTGCTGCACGGAGTAGCCGGTACGCCGTGCGACGTCGACCGTGCGCATCACCGCCGATTTGAGGGTTGGCACCCGCTCCACCCTGGTGTCTCCTGCATGCCGCGGCCGGAAGTCTCCACAACCACTTCAATGAAACGCTTGCGGACATGACCATCGACGAGATCATCGACTTCATGGGCGACCTCGAAGGGGTGCTGGCCCTCCGGCCGGTACCCGGCGACGGCTCGCCCGAGATCAGCTGGGGCGACACGTTCTTCTTCCACGCACCGGACGGCGCCGTCCCGGCCGCGACGCAGCCCTTCGCGACGATCGTGACGAAGGACTGTCCCGGCGACACGGGCTCGCGCCTCGACCGGCCGGACGCGTTCCGCGTCAACGTTGCCGCCGGGAGGCGGGAGTTCGTGCGCCGGACCGGCCGGGCGCCGCAGGTCGCGGCCGGCGACGGCGATCCCACCGCTGGCGATCCCGTCGCCGACGACACGGTGACGGCGCACCCCGTCTACGGCTCCCTCGGCTGGCTCGCCGTGGTGAACCCGGGGCTGCGCAGCGACGAGACGCTCCGCGAACTCCTCCGCCACGCGCACGACTTGGCACGGGCGCGGCACGAGCGGCGAACGGGCCGGTGAGCGTCCGTGCCGGTGAGCGTCCGTGCCGGTGAGCGTCCGGGTGCCCGTGAGCGTCCGGGTCGGCCGACAGGGGCCGGCCGACCCGGACGGCACGGTCAGGCGAGGTCGAACCGGTCGAGGTTCATGACCTTGTCCCACGCGGCGACGAAGTCCTTCACGAACTTCTCCTTCGCGTCATCGCTCGCGTAGACCTCCGCGAGCGCACGCAGCTCGGAGTTCGAACCGAAGACGAGGTCTGCCCGGGTGCCGGTCCACTTGACCTCACCGGTGGCGGCGTCGACGCCCTCGAACGTGTTCGCGTCCTCGGACGTGGCCCGCCACGTGGTGCCCAGGTCGAGCAGGTTGGTGAAGAAGTCGTTCGTCAGCGACTCGGGCGTGCGGGTGAACACGCCGAGGGAGGACTGCTGGTGGTTCGCGCCGAGGACGCGGAGCCCCCCGACGAGGACGGTCATCTCGGGGGCGCTCAGCGTCAGCAGGTTCGCCCGGTCGATCAGCAGGTACTCCGCCGGCAGCCGGTTGCCCTTGCCGAGGTAGTTGCGGAAGCCGTCGGCGGTCGGCTCCAGCGCCGCGAACGACTCCACGTCGGTCTGCTCCTGCGACGCATCCGCACGGCCCGGCGTGAAGGGGACCGTCACCTCGAACCCGGCGTTCTTGGCGGCCTGCTCCACGGCGGCGCCGCCCGCGAGCACGATCAGGTCGGCGAGGGAGACCTGCTTGCCGCCCTCCTGGGCCGAGTTGAAGGACTGCTGGATCGACTCCAGGGTCCGCAGCACCGTCGCCAGCTGGTCGGGGTCGTTGACCTCCCAGCCGCTCTGCGGCTGGAGGCGGACCCGTCCGCCGTTGGCGCCGCCGCGCTTGTCGCTGCCGCGGAAGGACGAGGCCGACGCCCACGCCGCGGAGACCAGCTGGGACACCGACAGGTCCGAGGCGAGGATCCGGCTCTTGAGGTCGGCGATGTCGTCGGCGTCGACGAGCTCGTGCGTCACGGCGGGCAGGGGGTCCTGCCACAGCAGCGTCTCGGCCGGGACCTCCGGGCCGAGGTAGCGCACGATGGGGCCCATGTCGCGGTGCGTCAGCTTGAACCAGGCACGGGCGAAGGCGTCCGCGAACGCCGCGGGGTCGGCCAGGAAGCGACGCGAGATCTGCTCGTACGCGGGGTCCACGCGCAGCGCGAGGTCGGTCGTCAGCATCGTCGGGGCGTGGGTCTTCGACGCGTCGTGGGCATCGGGGACGGTGCCCGCCCCGGCGTTGTCCTTCGGCCGCCACTGGTTCGCACCGGCAGGGCTCTGGAACAGCTCCCACTCGTAACCGAAGAGGATTTCGAAGAAGCTGTTGTCCCAGGTCACCGGCGTGTTCGTCCAGATGCCCTCAAGACCGCTGGTGATCGCGTCGGCGCCCTTGCCGGTGCCGAAGCTGCTGCTCCAGCCGAGACCCTGCTGCTCCAGCGGAGCGGCCTCGGGGTCGTCGCCCACGTGGTCCGCGGGACCCGCGCCGTGGGTCTTGCCGAAGGTGTGGCCGCCCGCGATCAGGGCGACCGTCTCCTCGTCGTTCATCGCCATCCGGCGGAACGTCTCGCGGATGTCGCGGGCCGCGGCGAGCGGGTCCGGGTTGCCGTTGGGGCCCTCCGGATTGACGTATATGAGGCCCATCTGAACCGCGCCGAGCGGGCTCTCCAGCTCACGGTCGCCGGTGTAGCGCTGGTCGTCGAGCCAGGTGGTCTCGGGGCCCCAGTACACGTCCTCGTCGGGCTCCCAGACGTCCGCGCGGCCGCCGCCGAAGCCGAACGTCTCGAAGCCCATGGACTCCAGGGCGACGTTGCCGGTGAGGATCATGAGGTCGGCCCACGAGATGCTCCGGCCGTACTTCTTCTTCACCGGCCACAGCAGTCGGCGGGCCTTGTCGAGGTTCCCGTTGTCCGGCCAGCTGTTGAGGGGGGCGAAGCGCTGCTGTCCGGCCCCCGCACCGCCGCGGCCGTCGCTGATCCGGTAGGTGCCCGCGCTGTGCCAGGCCATGCGGATCATGAACGGGCCGTAGTTGCCGAAGTCCGCCGGCCACCAGTCCTGAGAGCTCGTCAGCACCTCGGCAATGTCCCGCTTCACTGCAGCGAGGTCGAGCGTTTTGAACGCCTCGGCGTAGTCGAACTCCTCACCGAGGGGATTGGCCACGGCGGGGTTCTTCGCGAGGATCTTGAGGTTGAGCCGCTCGGGCCACCACTGGCGGTTGCCGCCGCCCTGCGTCGGGTGCGGGGCGCGGCCGTGCGCGACCGGACAACCGCCCCCGCCCTCCGACTTGGCGTCTACGACGATTGCATCATGGTTCTCAGACATGGGAATCCTTCCAAACCGGGCGGATCACGGTGCTAAGGAAATGCGGGTGGCGGAAGCGGCGGAAGCGGCGTACGAGCGCGGCTGCGTTGACGGTGTGACGTGACGCGGGGAAGGCTGCGAGCCACAGGCCGACATTGCGCAACTCCTCGAGAGTGGTCCGTCACATCTGTGTCTCACTGCGGCACCGGAGGCTTCCTGTCCCTTGGCTGCCGACCGAACCGATCCTACGATGGACGCAATCCAAGTCAAGAACAACGTCAAACCCATATCCCCCCGGGACCCGGACGTCTTCCCCGACTCCGGGCGCCCCACCGAGCCAGAGTGGGTGATCCGCCATGAGTGACCTGCTGGAACGACTGCGAGGGCGTGGCTGGAGGATGACCTCCCAGCGCCGTGTCGTTGCGGAGGTGCTCGACGGAGACCACGTGCACCTCACGGCCGACGAGGTGCACGCCCGTGCGGCTGAGCGGCTGCCCGAGATCTCACGGGCCACCGTCTACAACGCCCTGGGGGAGCTGGTCGCCCTCGGCGAGGTCGCCGAACTGGCCACGGACGGCCGCGCGAAGCGCTACGACCCCAACGCGCACCATCCGCACCACCACTTGGTGTGCTCCCGCTGCGGAACGATCCGCGACGTGCACCCGGCCGGCGACCCCTTGGCCGGCCTCCCCCCGGAGGAGCGGTTCGGCTTCCTCGTGTCGAAGGCCGAGGTCACCTACCGCGGTCTGTGTCCGTCCTGCGCCTGACACGCAGCAGGACGGACACGGCCCGAAGCCGCGCGGCCGGGATCCGACGGCGCGGTCGGCGTCACGCCGGTGTGCCCTGCTCCGCGGCGGCGGCCTGCCGGCAGGACCGCACGGTGGCCGACGTGGCCAGGGCCCGGGACATCCGGACCAGCCCCGACGGAGTGTTCGGCGAGATCAGGACCGGGCTCGCGGCCCTCGGCGCGGCCGGTTCCGGGCCGCCCCGGGCACGTCCCCAGAGCACGACGGCACGGGCCAGCGCCGCCGCGTCGGCCACGGCCTCGGCCTCGTCGGCCGGACGGCCCGCGGCCAGTTCCCTGCGCAACGCCTGCTCCCGTACGGCGGCGTGCAGGTAGGGGCTGACCGTGAGGATCCCGTCGTGGATGTCCGACTCGCGCTGGGTCAACCTGATCTCGATGGGCGTCCACGGGCCGCCGGCCAGGTTGATGCTGTGCCGTGTCGCCGCCCGCAGTTCACGGGAGAGCGGCCGGAGCCGGACGTACCGGCTCCACATGTCCCACTGCCCGGTGACGTGCTGGGAGACGAGCGGCAGCACGAACCCGGTCCCGACCAGCAGCGCGGACACCGACGCGAACGCCGGTGCCACCTCGGCGCTCAGGACGTCCCAGTCGCCGCCGGCCCAGCGCGCCCCGATCGCGCTGAACTTCGCGGCGTCGTAGAGCAGGTTCAGCACGTATCCGGACGCGATCAGCGTCAGCCCCGCGCGCAGCGGGCCGTGGACCTCGCGCGCCCACCGCCGGCACAGCAGCGTCATGGTGACCGCCGCGGTGGTGTGGGCCGCGAGGTAGAGGAGGATCATCTCCCTGATGTACGGCGTGGACGCGTAGTACGTGTCGAGGTCGCGCAGGCGCTCCACAGGGGTGTCGCCGAGCGCGAACAGCACGTTGACGGCCGCGATCACCGCGAGGGTGACCACGGTGCACAGGCGCGACCGCCGACGCGTCCGCTCCGCGTCCTCCGGGCCGCTGCTCCACCGGAAGATGAGCACGATGTTGGCCCCCGAGAAGGCCGTGAGCAGCGAGAACACCACCGGCGCGGCGGCGTTGGGAATCCCCGTGATCCGATTGACCGCGACCAGGGTGGGGATCGCGGTGAACCCGAACACGGCGGTGGCCAGGACCAGGAGGGTCACCACGGACCGCAGGAGTTCGTCGCGGGGGTTGCGGTACAGGGCGGGGGCCTTGAGGGCCGCCGCCACGAGCAGCAGGGCTCCGGGCAGGTAGAAGCCCAGTCCGTTCGAGTCGTTCACCGCACGCGCTCAGCGGCTCAGCTCGTCGAGGTGCCGGTACAGGGCCTCGTGCCCTTCGGCGGTCGGGTGGACTCCGTCGACGAGCAGTCCGGCGTTCCCGCGCAGCGGCTCCCACAGGTCAAGGTGGTCGACGTGGTTCTGCTCGCACCAGGCCCGCATGGACGCGCGCAGGGCCAGTACGCGTGCCCGGGTGAAGCGCAGGCCCTCGTAGTCGCGGGTGCGCTCTTCGTCGATCCACGTCGGTCCCACGACGACGAGCCGGGCGTTGTGGTCGAGGGCCGTCGCGGCCAGCGCGTCGAGACGGTCCTCGACGTGCGTCGGCTCGTCGGACCGGGCCGGCGGGGAACCGGCCGGCAGGGCGCTGTCGTTGATCCCCGCGGCGACGAGGAGCGTGTCGGGCCGGCGGGGGCCCAGCAGCGCGGGCGTCTGCTCGCTGACGTCGGCCAGGGTGATGCCCGGGACGGCCAGGTTGAACAGCCGGTGCCCGGCCTCGTTCCGCGCGATGTGGGAAGCCGCCAGGCGGCCCGCCCATCCTCCCCGCGGGTCGCAGCGCCCGTAGGCGATGCTGTCGCCGACGATCACGATGCGCTGGGCCGAGCGCAGCGGCTTCGCGTCCAGGTACGCCCAGACGCTCTCCCCGGAGGTGAGCGCGACCCGGCGGCGGACGTAGTCGTCGACCTCGTAGGCGTCGGCGGCGGCGAGTTCCCGGTCGGTCAGCCGCAGCACGGCGCCCTCGACGGCGGAGCCGAGCCTGCGCTCCAGGATCAGGTGGACGTCGAGCCCGCTCGCGGCGATCACGGCCGGGTCGGTGATCGGAAGGGGCCTGGTGGTGTAGCCGGCCAGCGACGCCGGGGAGGTGGGCACAGCCCGGCCGAAGAGAGCGGTCTGCACCCGTTCGTCCCTCAACGTGCCGAAGGAGAAGAGGGTGTGGGGGCGGGTTTCGGTCACTGAGCCGCAGGGCCTTTCTTGAAACAGATGATCAACTCACCCTAGCGGGCACCCCCGGACGACCGAACCGGACCCCGGCCGACGCCCGTTGGGCCCGGCCGGCCCGGCCGGCCCGGCCGCCCGGCCGCCCGTCGGCCGCTCCCGCCCCGGCGGACGGGAGCCTCGGTTAGGTTGGGGCCATGAGTGACACCACTGCCTTGGGAGAGTTCCTCAGAGCACGGCGCGAGGCCCTCGCACCCCAGGACGTGGGACTGTCCGGGCAGGGCCGGCGGCGGGTGCCGGGGCTGCGCCGGGAGGAAGTGGCCCTGCTGGCGGGCGTCAGCTCCGATTACTACATGCGTCTGGAACAGGGCCGGGAGACCAGCCCCTCACCGCAGGTCGTCGACGCGATCGCCGCCGCCCTGCGGCTCGACGAAGCGGCCCGCCACCACCTGCGCAGACTGCCCCGCGCCGCCCACGGACGCCACGACGCCCCCGCCGGACACGACGGCGTCAGCCCGCAACTCCTGGCGCTGCTCGACAGCTGGCCCGACACCCCCGCCTTCGTCCTGGGACCGGCCCTGGACGTCCTGGCGCACAACACCCTCGCCGCGGCCCTGCACAGCGGATTCCAGCGGTTCGACAACCTCGCCCGCATGGTCTTCCTCGACCCGGCCGGGCGCGCGTTCCACCGGGACTGGGAGCGAGCCGCGCACTCCTGCGTCGCGGAGCTCCGCAACGCCTACGGATACGACCCCGGTTCCCCCAGGATCAACGAGGTGGTCGACGCGCTCCGGGCGCAGAGCCCGGAATTCGCCGGACTCTGGGCACGGCACGCGGTGCGGGGCAAGACCCAGCAGGCCAAGCACCTCGCACACCCCGAAGCCGGCGCCCTGGAGATCGAGCTCTCGGCCTTCACCGTCAACGGAGCCCCGCACCAGCAGCTGGTCGTCTACCGGGCCGAGCCCGCGGGCGCCACGGCGGCCGCCTTCGCGGAACTCCGCTCCGGGGCCGGCCACGGAGCGCTCCACGGCAGCGGCGCTTCCTGATCCTGGGTGCGCCGCACCCAGGAGAACGGCGACCTGGTTACCGCGGCGAACGCGACCGACGCTGGTGGCGCACAGCGAGGGATGCCCGCCGGCAGCCACCGCCCGCTCCCCAGCATCGGAAAGAAGACTCCGTGACCCCCGCGACCCCCGTGACCTCCTCCGTGACCCTTCACGACACCACCAGTGCCGCCGCCCTCGACCGGATCCGCCGCCGGCCCGCCGACCGGCGGCGCATCCTGTTCACCGGCGCCACCCTCGTCACCATGGACCCCGGCCTCGGCACCGTCGACCGCGGCGACCTCCTCGTCGAGGGCGACACGATCGCCGCCGTCGGCCACGGCCTCGACGCGGCCGACGCCGTGACCATCGATGCCACCGGCACGATCCTCACCCCCGGCTTCGTCGACACCCACCGGCACGCCTGGCAGGCTCAGCTGCGCCGGATCATGCCGGACGTCGACGACCTCGGCGGCTACGTCATGGCCACCCTGGCCGGCCATGCCACCGTCTACCGGCCCGAGGACATGTACACCGGCACCCGGCTGGCCGCCCTGACCGCGATCGACAGCGGCATCACGACGATGCTCGACTTCTCCCACAACTCCCGCACCCGCGAGCACTCCGACGCCGCGATCCGGGCCCTCCTCGACACCGGGATCCGCGGGGTGCACGCCTCCATGGGCCCGCACTTTGGCGACTGGGACCGGCAGTGGCCCGCAGATCTGACCCGCCTGCGCAGCGAGTACTTCAGCAGCGACGACCAGCTGCTGACCCTGCGCCTGGCGGCCCTCGCCACCGACGAGATCGCCGGTCCCGCGCTCGCCTACGGCCCCGGACTCGCCCGTACCGCCGCGGACCTGGACATCGGGGTGAGCGTCGACGCCGTCTTCGGCGCCGCCTCCTCGGAGGCCGTGCTGCGCTGGGCGAAGGACGGCCTCCTCGGCCCCGGCGTCACCCTCATCCACTCCACCGGTCTCACCCCTGACGCATGGCGCGCCATGGGGGAGACCGGCACGACCGTGGCCCTCGCCCCCACCTCCGACGCGCAGATCGGCCTTGAGACCGCGGTTCCCGCCGTCGACGAGGCATTGTCCGCGGGCATCCGCCCGGGTCTGAGCATCGACGTCGAGGTGGCCCTGGCCGGCGACATGTTCACGCAGATGCGGACACTGCACGCCCTCCAGCGGATGCGTGCCGTCAACTCCGCCTACGGCAGCGGCCGGGAGCCCTCCCGCATCACCACCCGCGACGTCCTGGACTTCGCCACCCTCCAGGGCGCGCACACCAACGGACTCGCCGCCGTCACCGGCTCGCTCACCCCCGGCAAGAAGGCCGACCTGCTGGTCGTCCAGGCCGAGGACCTGAACAACATGCCGCTCAACGACCCGATCGGCACGGTCGTACTGGGCTGCGACGCACGCAACATCAGCACCGTCCTGATCAACGGCGAGCCCCGCAAATGGAACGGACAGGTCCTGGACGTCGACCTGCCCGCGCTGCGTCGCGAGGTCCACGCCTCGCGCGCGTACGTACTGGGGTCCCGCCCCTGACCGAGGTCTGCCCCTGCGGCCAACCCGCGTGTCATCATGTCCAGTTGTGGCTGAGGGGGAGGCTATGGCGAATACCGCGATCCGCGTGCGCCTGATGCAGGGTGCGAGCGAGGGTGACATCGGGGCGCTGAAGGCGTGGCTCGAACGGGAGCAGAAACTGGAGGCGCTCAGGAACAGCGGCAGGCTGGAGATCCACGAACGCGCGGGGGCGGAGGACGGGCCGGCCAACCCGATGGGCGCCGGGATGGACATCATGCTGGTCCTGATCGGAGCGGGTGCCCCCCGCCTGTTCGACGAGGTGTTCGAGCAGGTGAAGAGCGGTGTCCGCGCCTGGCGGGAGAACCGCCGCGCCGTGGAACGGGGTGAACCCCCAGAGGTCGACGTCACGCCGGGCGGCGACGGGAGATAGCCCGGTGGTGCGCTTCGACCCGCGCGGGAAAGCGAACCGGGCACTGCTCGTCGGAGTCCCCGAGTACGACTTCAAACAGCCCGAACACCCCTTCGGGGTGCCGGGTGACCTTCCGGCGGTCGAACACAACCTCGCCGGACTGGAACGGGCGCTCCGCGCCGGCGGGTTCTTCACACGGGACGGGATCACCGTCGCCCGGCCGCGCACCGTGGACGAGTTCGACCGGCACCTGGACACGGCCGTGGAGGAGGCCGACGGGCTGCTCCTGCTCTACTTCTCCGGTCACGGCGCGGTCCCCAGTACGGGGGACGAGCTGTGGATGCTGATGCGGCGCGCGACGATCGTGCCGGGCACCGAGTCCGTGTTCCGCGGAGCCGTGCCCTGGAAGAGCGTCCTCACGGTGCTGTCCCGCGCCAGGGCGGAGCAGGTGGTCGTCATCCTCGACTGCTGCTACGCGGGCAACGCGTCGGCGGCATGGGACGCGCTCGGCGCCGCCCAGCGGCAGCGGACCTCCCTGCTGATGGGCGTCCAGGCCAACAACCGCGTCGACGCGGGCGACGGCGACACCCCGACCCCGTTCACCGGCCGGCTCGTGCGCTTCCTGCACGACGGCCTCCCCGGTCACGGCGGAGAGGTCGGCTTCGGCGACCTGGCCGACGGGCTCAGGGCCCACATGTCCGCGCACCACGTGACACTGCGCGAGCCACCCGAGCCGTGGGAGCCGCAGAGCCGCGCGGCCACCTCGGGCGCCGACGTCCTGCTCGCAGTCCCACCGGCCCGCTCGCCGCAGGCGCCCCCGCCGCGGCCTCCGGCAGAACCGTCCGTGGCCGGCGGCCGGCGGACCTCGGCGCAATCGGCGGGTGCCCCGGGCGGCGCCCGGGCCCCCGGAGGCCGCGGTCCCGGACGAAGGGGCGACGGGCGCGGACGGCTCGGGTCCGTTCCCCTCACCGGCCGCAGGCTCGCGGTCGCCCTCGGCGTGCCCGTGGCACTCGCCGGCCTCGTCGTCACCGGCCTCACCGTCCTCGACGAGGGGGACCGGGCCGCCTGCAGGCCGCCGCTCGAACTCCGGCTGCTCACCGACCCCGACCTCGAACCCACCCTGCGCAAGGCGGCGGACACGTACCTCGCATCAGACGCGAACCGGACGGGAGACGGGTGCCGGCGCAGCGGCATCACCGTCTACAGCGCCGGAGCCGCGGCCACCGCCGCCGCGTTCCAGCACCAGTCCGACCCGTGGCAGCGGCCGACGGGCGACGAGGACAACCCCCAGCGCGACATCGGGCCCCAGCCGGACATCTGGATCCCGGCCTCGTTCGCGAGCGTGAACAGGGCCCGCCCCAGCTCCGCCGAGCGGGCCTACGCCACGCTGGAGGCCGATCCCGAACCGTTCGCGTACTCCCCGGTCGTGCTCGCCGTACCGCAGAAGCCGGGGGCACGGGCGGACGACCGGGTGGGCAGCCTCGCCGCGTTGACGCAGGCGCTCAGGAAGCGCGAGACGGGTGCCGAGGTACGGCGCACCGACCCGGAGAACACCGACGCGGGCCTGCTCGCGACGATGGGCCTGTACGGGCCGGGAGCGCCGGACCCGGCCGGCGCCGAACGCGAGGTGGCCCAGGCCGGGCCGCCCTCGCGCACCGGCGCGGACCTGCTGTGCACCCTGCCCGACGACGACGCCGCGGACGAGCGCACCACCGCCCTGGTGCCGGAGTTCCTGCTCAAGACCGCGGTGGGCTGCGACAGTACGACGCGGGCGCGGCGGATCGCCGAGTACCCCGTCGACGTCCCGGGGCTCACCCCGACGTTCGTGCGGGTGCGCTGGCTGAGCGCCGACCGCGACCGGACCGAGCGGGACAACGCCGTGGAGGGCTTCCGCACATGGCTGACCGGCAGGGATGCGGCCGGGAAGGATGCGGCCGGCAAGACGGGGGCGAAGCCGGCCGCGTCAGGATCCGCGGCACCCGGCGGGCTCGCCGTGCTGGGACAGGACGGCTTCCGGAGCGCGACGGGCGGCCACCGGCTCCTGGGGACCGGCGACTTCGGGGCCCTGGCGGACCCCGGCCAGCTCACCGACACCGTGGTCCCGTCCGAGATGACCAAGGTGCTCAAGGGCTACCGGGACGCCAACGGCCCGGGCCGGGTCCTCTTCCTCCTCGACTCGTCGGGCTCCATGGGCAGTCTGTGGGAAGGCCCGGGCGGCGCGCCCGGCATCATCGGCCAGTCCCTCGCCGGCCTCGGTGACCGGGACGAATACGGGGTCTGGGGCGTTGCCTCCGAGCCGGGCAGCCCGCGCGCGTACGGGGAGCTGCTGGCGTTCGGGAGGCACCCGCGCAAGGAGGCCCAGGCGGCCATCGGCGCTTCCGCCCAGGTCAAGGACCTGGAAGCCGATCCCTACCGAGCACTGGCCGCGGCCCTGGAGTTCATGGGGCAGCGCGGCACCGACGACCACCGGCCGCAACTGATCGTCTACCTGACGGACGACGAGGACAACGGCCGGCTGACCGAGGGCAACCGGCTCGCCGATCTCCTCGGGTCGGCGCAGCTGAAGAGGACACCGGTGGTCATGGCGTCCCTGGACAGCGGCGGCTGCGACAAGGGCAGACCCGACGCGGTCCTCTCCGAGGCGAGCGGCGGCCGCTGTCTGGACACCAAGAGCGATCTCGTCGCCCGCCTGCGGGACGAGGTCGCCAGGACCGGAACGGGGGAGTGAGGATGAGGCACGGCCCAGGCCGCCCCGGCGTTCCCGGCCGTCGCGTACGGCTTCGCGCGTCCGCGCTGCTCCTCGCCCTGCTCCTCGCGGCGGGATGCGACGCCGGTGGACGGGGCGGGACGGGCGGACCCGGCGCCGGCCCGTCCGGCGCCTCGACCGCCCTCGACGTCCCCGGGGAGATCGTGCTGGCCAGCGGCCGGGACGTGACCGGCAAGGGCGGCATCCGCCAGCAGCTCATCGAGGAGTGGAACAACCGGCAGCGGAACAAGGGCTCCGGAAACCACGCCCGCCTCGTCGAGCTGCCCGGCTCGGCGGACCAGCAGCGCAGCCAGCTGCTCGGCGCGCTGCAGTCCGGCAGCGCCGAGTACGACGTGGTCAACCTCGACGTCACCTGGGTGCCGGAGTTCGCCGCCGCGGGGCTCGTCCAGCAGCTCCCCGCCCAGCTCGTCGACTCCGACGTCATCCCGTCCGTGGCCGCGACGGCCCGCTGGGGGGACCGGCTGTACGCCGTCCCGTTCAACAGCGACGTCGGCCTGCTCTTCTACCGCCGCGACTACCTCACGGCCGCCGGCGTCACCAACCCGGACCTGGGCAAGGACACGGGCTGGCCCACCGTCCAGCACCTGATCGAAGCCCTCGGCGCCGCGGGCAAGAAGCTGCCCGACACGTACGAGAAGGGCTGGACCGCCCAGCTCGACGCGTCGTACGAGGGCCTCACCGTGAACGGCATCGAGGCCTTCGCCTCCGCCGCCGACGGGAAGTTCGCCCTCACCGACGAGAAGGGCCGCTACGCCGGTTCCGTGGACGATCTGAAGGCCGGACTGGACGAGCTGCGCAACCGCACTCAGGCCGCCTACACCCTGCCGGACGCCGTCCACTCCGACGAGGCGGACACGCTGACCGACTTCGCGGGCGGCCGCACCGGTTTCGTGCGGCACTGGCCGTACGCGTACCGCACGCTCCACCAGTCGCTGTCGCCGGAGAAGCTCGGCGTGGCCCCGCTCCCGGGCAAAGCGGTACTGGGCGGGCAGAACCTGGCCCTCGCCCGGGGTTCGCAGCACACCGGCGCAGCCCGGGACCTCATCGAGTTCCTGACCAGCAGGGAGAACGAACGCTGCCTGCTGGACGCGGGGTTCGCGGCCACGCGGCTCTCCGCGTACGAGGACAACAGCGTGATCTGCACGGCGGCGAAGCCACCCGGTCAGGCCGGCGCGTCCCCGGCGGGCGAGCGCACCGACCGGATGCCGCGGGACCCCTCAGGCCGACCCGACTACGCCCGCGGCACCCTGCTCCCCGCCCTGGAGAACGCCGTCCAGCGGCCGCGCACCCCCTTCTACGGTGCCTTCAGTCAGACGTTCACGGCCCAACTGGCCCGGCTCCAGGGGGACAAGCCGCCGTCCGACGGGCAGCTCGCCACGGAATTGGACGCGCAGCTGAGACGGGCCCTGCCGCAGGGCTGACCCGGCGTGCCGGGCGTCAGGCCACCCGTCCGTGGTCGGGCTCCCGGTGCATGCCCGTGCACAGTGCCCAGATGATGAAGATGTTGACGGCGACCAGCACCGTGGCCCAGAGCGGGTAGTACGGGATCGACAGGAAGTTGGCGAGGGCGCCCAGTCCTGCGACGAAGACGCCGAAGTAGCGCGCCCACAGGGCTCCGCCGAGCACGGCGCAGCCGGCCAGGACGATGAGGATGCCCACGATGAGGTGGATCCAGCCCCAGCCGGTCAGGTTGAACTCGAACACGTAGTGGCGGGTCGTGAGGAACAGGTCGTCCTTGGCGATGGCCGCGATGCCTTCGAAGACCGCCATCGCGCCACCGAAGATCATCAGCGCTGCCGCGAGGGCAGTGGTTCCGGAAACGGGCCCGTGCGTCGGGCTCGGACCGCTGTGAGCCGATGTGGATCGGGCGGCGTCACTGGCCATGTCGGCCTCCTTGGCTAGGCGCGGGGCATCCGGTCGGCCGACGGGGCCGGGCCGGCGCGATCCCCCACCTCAGCGTGGCACGGAGGCACCCCCTCGGCATTCCGGAGCCGCCGTGCCGCGTCGGGGAGCCCGCACAGCGGGGTCAGGAATCCCTGACACGGTGTCCCGGTTCCCTGACACCCGATGCGCCTGCGGGACCCGTCGGGGCAGGGTCGTGGTCCCCGTCGCGGCAGGCCGCGGCCCGGGAGCCGGCGCGGGACGCCCGGCCGGATGCGGCACGCTCACTCCCCGAACGCCCCGTGCCGTCCCGCGCCGGAGGCGAACCGGCCCGCCCCCGCCCGAGTTTCGCCGGCCGTGAGCGGCACCAGGCCGTGCCGGTACTCGCCGGCCAGCGCCTCGGCCTCGTCCAGACCGTGCTGTTCCAGGACGGACAGCCGGTCGTGGCGAAGGCACAATTGCGGGAACGCGGCGATCTTTCGGGCCAGCGCCTCCGCGGCGGGGCGGGACTGTCCCGGAGCCACGACACGGTTGGCGAGGCCGATCGCGTGCGCCTCGGCGGCCGGGACCGGGCGCCCCGTCAGGATCAGGTCCATGGCCCGGCTCTCGCCGATCAGCCGGGGCAGCCGGACCGTACCGCCGTCGATCAGCGGCACGCCCCAGCGCCGGCAGAACACCCCGAACACGGCGTCCTCCTCCACGACCCGCAGATCGCACCAGAGCGCCAGTTCCAGGCCCCCGGCCACCGCGTGCCCCGCGACGGCCGCGATCACCGGCTTGCCCAGACGCATCCGGGTCGGCCCCATGGGCCCGTCCCCCGAGGCGATCACCCGGTTGCCGCGCTCGGTGCCGATGGCCTTGAGATCGGCCCCGGAGCAGAAGGTCCCGCCCTCGCCCCACAGGACGGCGACGGCCGCGTCCTCGTCGGCCTCGAACCGGCGGAAGGCCTGCGCGAGCAGCGCCGCCGTCGGACCGTCCACGGCGTTGCGGACACCGGGTCTGCTGAGGATCACCGTGAACACCGGGCCGTCGCGCTCCACCCGTACCGAGGCCTGCTCGTCCGCCACCGCGCACCCCTCCCGCTCGCCGGTCTCCCGTGTGGGCCGGTCTCCCCCGGGGGAGGGTAGCCCTCGTCCGCCCCCGCGTGGTCTCAGTGGCCGGCGTGGCTGTCGTCCGTGAGGGGACCGTAGTGGTACGCGAGCTCCCGCCAGGTCAGCGCGCCCCCGGGCTGTTCCTCCTGCCCGGGGCGGTTGAACCGCGCCATCCGCCACGCGCCGCGGTTCGGGCCGTCAGCGAGCCGTGTCCATGCGTCGAGGTCTGCGTCGAGGACCCGGGTGGGACCGTCCTCACCGGGGTCGGCATCGTCGATGGGGGACCAGTGGCGCAGGTCGGGGCGCTCCGACAGCCGTTCTTCGTAGGCGGCGGCCCGGGCCATGAAGTCACGGCCGCCGGCCGGGGCACGCTTGACGCGCTCCAGGTCGTAGGCGGTGGCGAGGCTGGTAAGCGTGTGGCGCATGTGACCAGCCTAGAAGCTCGCGTCCCGCTCCGGGAGCCGGTCCGGCGATTTGCGGGCGGAGATCGACGCCGGGGCTCACGGGCCCCGCCAGACGTTGGCGAACGCCGCCTTCTCGATGGACCGCCGCTGGCGTACGGCTTCCAGTTCCATCACCGCGTCGTTGACGATGGCCAGTACGGTGATCACGGCCTCGTCGTCGAGTCCGGGCTCCTGCTCCTCCTCCGCGGACCCGCTCTCCAGGCCCACGCTGGCAGCGAGGGCGGCGAGCACGGGCTCGTCCGCCTCCCGGCGGCTCAAGGCCCTGCGGCGAGCGGCCGAATCGGCCACTTCCACACGCTCGGCCCCGAACAGCGACCGGCCGCCCCGCCCCTGCGTCAGTTCGCCGTCCGCCTCCAGGCCGGCCTGGTAGGCCGCGGAGAGGTCACGTCCCCTGCGCCACAGCCAGTCCTCGACCCGCTCGTACGGCACCTGCCGGGTCAGCGCCGCCGAGGCGTCGCCCAGCAGGCTGTCGTCCAGCGCGGGTTCCCCGGCCGGAACGATGCTGTCCCCGTCCAGGGTGACGGCCCGCGCTCCGATGAGGTCGATCAACTCGGCCCCGGCGAGTGCGAGCGACAGGTCACCCTGCCCCACGGGACGGTCCGGTGGTGCATCCATGGCGATGATGAACAGGTCCTTCGCCGTGGTCATGAACGGCTCCCCTCGAAGTCGTCGGCCGTGGGACGGCTGTGCCCGGCGGCGCGCCCGCCGGCCGAATCGGCCTCCCGTACCTGGAGTTCAAGTATCGCTCCCGCCCCGGCGAACGGGCCGCCGTCGCGGCCGGTGGCCCGCAGACGAAAACCGGCCCGGCCCCGCGGGATGCGGGTCCGGGCCGTGCGTTCAGTGCCCGTAGCGGCGGTGGAAACGCTCCACCCGGCCCTCGGTGTCCGTGATCCGGGCGGTCCCCGTGTACAGCGGGTGGCTCGCCGACGAGATCTCGACATCGACCAGCGGGTAGGTCCGGCCGTCCTCCCACTCGATGGTCTTCGACGTGCGCGCGGTCGACCGCGTCAGGAACGCGGCGTCGGCGGCGCGGTCGCGGAAGACGACGGGGCGGGATTCGGGGTGGATACGGTGCTTCATGCGGTGTCCTTCCTCCTGCGTGAGTGCCGTGCGGGGGTGACGGGTGTGCGCCGGGGGACGCCGGTACGCGTCAGCGTTCCTCGCGGAAGTCGACGTGCCGGCCGGCCAGCGCGTCGTACTTGCGCAGGACGAGCCGCTCGGGGTCGTTCCGGGTGTTCTTGCGCGTCGTATAGGTGGTGCCGGTCCCGGCCGTCGACTTCAGCCGGACGACCGGGCGGACGGTGTTGCGTGCCACGTGCTGCTCCTCTCGGCGGCACTCGCGCGATCCTTGACTCGCGCATGCCAGCCGGATGGTGTAACAGCAGCCCGGTTCGCCTCATTCCCGCCCGCCACCCCCTCCTCCTGGCGCCACCCTGTGCGGCCGGCCGTGCGCGCCGCGTCGTCACGGGCGGTGCTCCCGCTCCCAGGCCGCCGTGAACATCTCGTGCAGCGGCGCCACCGGCAGGACCCGCCCGAACGGGCTGAGGATCTGGTTGCGCCACAGCGGGCGCACCGCGTGCGGGGCCAGCTTCACGGTCTCCAGGGGCAGGTGCGGGGTCTTGAGCTCCGTCCACTCCCCGGGGAGGAAGAGCGTCCGCCCCGCCCGCGCCCGCTTGGCCTCGACCACCCTGCCCGTGCCGAGCAGCTCCGTGCGCGCCTGCGTGTGCTGCCCGGCCGACCAGCCGTTCCACCGCCGTACGTTGCGGTCGGTGGGTGCGGCCAGCGTCGCCAGCTGGAGGTACAGGGCCGCCGCGTCCGCGCCGACCCCCAGCTCCCGAGCCACCTGCCCGACCAGCTCCGGGCATGACCGCCGCGGATCCGCCTCGTACGCCCCGGCCGGCACGGCCCCGGACGCGGCCCGGTGCATCATGCGTTCCAGTCCGCCGCCCGGCAGCAGCGGCGCGATCCGGTCCAGTGCCTCGTTCAGGCCGCCGGCCTCCCGCACCCGCCGCCAGACCTCCGGGCCCGCCACCGCCGCGGGCCTCAGGAACGCGGCGCCGCCGGGCGCGCAGACCACCAGCGCGCCGCAGTCGTACGCGGTCACCTGCCGCGCCGTCCCCTCCTTGCGGCGGTCCGCCGCCACCGGCAGCCGCCCGGGCCCGAACCGCTCCGCCAGCCGTTCCGCAGTGCCCTCGACCCGCGCGCCGGGCAGCTCCACCAGCAGCTCCGGACGATCGAGCTCGGCCCGCAGCCGCTCGTACAGCGCCATCGCGCCGGCCACCGCCGGATCACCCACAGGCCGGTCCGTCCACGCCCACACCAGCGCGCTCGCGATCTGCCGGAGCGAGAGGCCCACCGGGGTCCGGTACGGCAGCTCGGCTCCGGCCGGCGGCACCGCCCGGACCTCCACGCCGACCCCGTTCGGTGTCGCCGCCAGCTCCCAGCCGGCCGCCTCCACGGTCGCGTCCGCAGCGGCCCCGTACCCGCCGGCGAGCCGCCGCGCCCACACCTCGGGGAGGTCCAGCTCGGCCTCCAGCGCGTCGGCCGCCTCGTCGTGCACGGCGGGCAGCACGCCCAGACGCTCCCGCCACACCCCGGCCATGCGCTCCACGGCCGCCTCGATACCGCCGGGCCGCCACAGCTCGGCGGGGTCCTCGGGCATCCCCGCTGCCAGGACGGCGCGCCGGCCCGGGCCGCCGAGCCGTGCGCGCAGCCGCTCGTACGATGCGGCCGTCATCGGTGTGGCCTTGTACGGGGCCTTGCGGACGAGCGCCCGCTCCTCGTCGCGGTCGGGCAGGCCGACCAGCCCGGACACCACGAGCCGGGCCACCGACCTGCGCATCCCCGTCAGTTCGGCGAAGCGTCCGGCCGCCGACTCCGGCACCGGGACCGGTCCGTGCTCCTCGACCGCCGCGATCAGGGCCCGTATCCGGGCGGCGTCGTCCCGCTCCACCCGTACCGGCCGGGCCTGCGGGACCGCCGCCGGCACCGGGTCGTGCTCCGCCTCCCCGGCGGCGGCCGTCACGAACCAGCACTCCGAACCACCGGCCCGGACCGGCCAGGACGCCGCCGCGATCCCGTCCGCACGCAACCCGGCCAGGACCTCGGCGGACGCGCGGCCCACCCACCACCGGCCGCCCGCACGGGCGAACGGCTGGTCGGCCCAGGCGTCCAGCAGCGCCAGCAGAGCGGCCCGCGCCCCGTCCGGCGTCGGCGCCACCGCCGCCCGCCAGGCGACCGCATCGATCGCGCCCAACAGCTGCGACCAGTCGCGTGGCGGCGCCGGCGGCGACAGCCTGCGCACCTCCTCCACGATGGTTCCCGCCAGGCAGGCTCCGTCGCAGACCAGTGCGCTCAACGTCGCGGGCAGGCCCACGTCGGGGCTGCCGCGCCCGGGGGCGTCGTCCCCGGGGGAGCCAGGCCGAACAGCGCGGGCATCAGTTCGGCGTCGGGCGCGGTCCGGCGGGGCAGGGCCGGGGGCGCCTGCGCGAGCAGGGTGACCCGCCGGTGCAGGGCGAGCCTGCGCTCCTCCACCCGGGCGGCCCGCTCGGCCGCCGCCGCGACGGCCTCGGCCAGCACCGGGTCAGCGACCTGCGGCAACTCCCGGGCCACGGCGGTGCGCAGCGTACCGGCGTCGCCGGACAAGGCCGCCGACAGCAGTGCCTGCGCCGTCTCCCGGTCCACGGCCCGCAGCTCCCGCGACCCGGCCGCGTCCCGGGTCCGCAGCAGGTACCAGAACGCCGGGGGCAGCGCCACGCCGCCGGAGGCGGTGACCCGGCGGGCCGGGGTCACCCGCGGATGCCGGGGGGAGTGGTGCCCGTCCATCTCCCACAGCAGCGAGCCGTCGGCGGTGTACGCGCGCACGCCCGTCCGGGTCTGCGACTCGGCCAGGACCACGTCCTCGACCGCACCTTCCGGCGCCGCCCACAGGCCCCACGGCTCCTGCCCGGGCCGGTCGATGTCGAACCGGGCCGAGCGCCCGTCGATGCTCTCCACCAGGTAGTGGTCCGGCGCGTGGTCGCGGTGCCGGGTGCGGAACAGCACCCGGGTCCCCACCAGGCCGTCCCGGCTGCCCAGCGGCGACCCCACCAGACCGGCGGGCAGCGGCGCCAGCTGCAGGGCCTCCGAGGCCAGCGACATGCCCACCTCGGACGGTTCCGAGGCCGGATCGGCGCTCGGGGGCCGGCCCGGGAAATCGGGCAGCGCCACCGCGCCCCGCGGCTCCCCGGTGACCGGGTCCACCACCTCCCACGGCCGCCGTCCGAACACGGCGTTGGTCCAGATCCGCGTACCGTCGCCGAGCTGCAGCTCGTCCCGGTCGATGCCCTCCGTCCCGCCCGGGCGCAGCACCCGCCGGCCGCCGTGCCGGCCGCCCCCGTCGGCGGTCTCGAACTGGAATCCGTACGCCCCGTCCAGACTGCCCCCGAAGGGCACCAGGCCACCCGGTTCGTCCGGCGTGAACGGCTCCGACGGGTCGTCCGCCCACACGGCCGTGTCGCAGTGGTACGGGCTCGGCCTGAGCGTCCAGCTCACCAGGAAGGACCCGCCCACGTAGTGGACCGCGTACATGGTCGCCCCGTCGGGCACCGTGAACCGGCAGGAACCCCGCACCCCGTCCGGGCCCACGGCGACCGCCCGGTCCCGTCCGAACACCGTCAGCACCGGCCAGGTGGTGGTCACCCCCGCCACCCCCGGCAGCAGCCCGTCCGCCGCCCCCGGGCCGGCCTCCGCCGCGAACCCGGCGTACACCGACTCCAGCGCCGGCCAGACCAGTTCCTCGGGCAGCCCGGCCGCCAGCGAGCGCCGCAGCGCGCCGCCCGCCCCGGCCCCGGCCAGGGCGTCGGCGATCCCGTCGAGCGCCGTCACCGTCGGCCGGTCCAGCACGGTCGCCAGCTCGGCCACGGCCTCCTCGGCCCCGGCCATGCCCCCGCCGGCGACGGTGTCGACGAGCTTGCCCACCCGTACGGCCACTTCGTGGGCGATGCCCTCGTTGCCCGGCAGCAGCGTCACCGCCGACCCGGCCCGGCGCCGGGCCGGACCCCACTTCGGCAGCAGGTCCGCATGGACGGTGCCCTCCAGCCGGGGGCCGAACACCGGGTCGGCGGCCAGGGCGGCCAGGTCCCGCCGGGACCGCTCGCCCCAGAACCGCATCCGGGTCTCCGGCCCCGGGTCGACGACGGGGACCCCGGCCGCCAGGCAGGCGTCCAGCACGTCCGCGTCGAAGCCCTGGTAGTGGTGACGCGTGGTGTGCACGGCCACCGCCGCGCCGCCCGCCCGCAGCCGCGGCCCCAGCCGGCCGATCAGGTCCAGGAATTCCGCCGGCAGCGGCTGCCGAGCCACCCCGCCCCCGGACTGCGCCGCGTACTGGTACATGCGGACGAAGTTCCCGACCCACCCGTGCAGTCCGCCCTCCGGCACCACCCGGCCGGCCTCCATCGCCTCCGCCGCACCGCAGGCGATCAGCATCCGCAGCCAGGCCCCGCCGTCGGTCACCCCGTCCGGGAAGACCTCCACCAGCCCCGCCGCGGTCGCATTCGTCGGCGGACAGGCCGCCAGGAGCCGGGCCGCGGCATCCAGCAGCGCGTCCGGCACCGACTTCCCCCGCGTGACCGACAGGATCGCGCCGACCAGTCGGGCGGCCTCCGCGTCCCCGGACCCGGCCGCCTTCGCGGAGGCCCGTACCCGGCGCACCAGATCGGCCGGCAGGTCCGCCGACGATCCCGCCCACGCGGTCAGGAACGCCTCCAGGGCCGAGTGCGCGGCAGCCGGTTCCAGCGTCTCGGCGAGGAACCGCTGGTGTGCCCCGAACTCCTTGGCCGGCATGGCCCCGCCCGCCGCGAACAACAGGGCGTTCGCCATGCGGTATCCGGGGTCGACCGGCAGCCCGTGCTCGGCCTCGGCCGCCCTCGCCGACGCGTACGCCCGCCCGCCGGGCCGGCTCCCGTGGCCGATCAACCGGTGGCCCACGGTGTCCCAGAACCACGGCAGGTGCGCCGGCGGCAGCCGCCGGGCCCGCGCCGCCATCGTGTCCACGAACCGGCCCGGCTTGTCCCGGGACCGGCCGAGCTCGGTGCGCATGTCCTCGATCAGGACGCGCGCGGTCCCGGCCGCAGCCGGGTCGTGCGCGGCGACCCAGTCGGCGTACGTGGTCGAGGCGTGCGCGCCGGCGGAGGGCAGCAGGGTGTCCAGCGAGACGATCATGTCCGGGATCGTCGCACGTCCCACTGACACCGCGCCGGGGCGGGCGGACCGCCGAAGTCCGCTCCCGCCCGCGGGACATCGCCGCGTCCGGGGTGGCGGGCCCCTGCCGTGGTGGCCGAATCCGGGGTCGTGGGACGGCGCCCGTGCGGCGATGATGGCCCGATGCACATACGGGGGGAAACACGACGGGTGCCGTACGCGGCACCACCGAAGGCCCTGCCGGAGGGCAGCGCCGAGGGCCGGGCGTACACCGTCTCGGCCGAGTTCTACGACCTGCTGCACGCCAGGTCCTACCACCGGCACGCCCTCGCGCTCACCGGTCCGGCGGCCGCGGCGCGCGTGGGGATCGTCGAGGTCGGGGCGGGGACCGGGCTGGTCACCGACGTGCTGATCGGCGCTTCGTGCGTACCGGTCCACGCGGTCGAGCCGGCGGCGGCGATGCGCGCCGTCCTGCTCTCGCGGCTGCACCCGCCCGCCGGGGGCTTCGTCGGGGACCGGGTGACCGTGCACCCCTGTTCCGCCGCGGAGCTGTCGCTCACCGGCCAGGCCGATCTGGCGGTCTGCCTGCGGATGGCCTCCTGCCTGCCGCCGCACGAGCGGCGGGGGCTGTGGCGCGCGCTGGCCGACCTGTTGGTGCCGGGCGGCCTGCTCTTCCTGGACCGCCCGCCGGCCCGGCTCCCGGTCCGGCCGACCAGGCGCTCGCTGGGCGAGGTACGGCTCGGCATGGACACCTACCGGGGGCAGGTCACCGCCCGCGCCGAGCACGACCGCATCCGCTGCGACTACGCCTACCTGGTGTGCCGTCAGGGCCGGGTCGTGCGCAGGGCCCAGGAATCCTTCCTGCTGTGGCCGCTCACCCGGCAGGCGCTCGGCGCGGAACTCGCCGGCGCGGGCCTCGTCCTGGAGGGCGAGCTGCCGCCGGACCTGCTCCGCGTACGGCGGCCCATCCCGGCGGCCGCCCCGCACCGCACGCCCTGAGGGGACGGGGCGCAACGCCGCGCGACCGCGCGCATCGCGCCACGTCCCCGGCGTCACACCGCCCTACCGGTCCTGGGAGAGCCGCACGAGCTCGGCGAACGAACCGCCCAGCCGCACGAGTTCCTCATAGGTTCCCTGCTCGGTGATCCGTCCGGCGTCGAGGACGACGATCCGGTCGGCCAGCCGGCAGTTCTCCATGCGGTGGGTGACGATCACCGTGATCCGGTCGTCCTTCATGTCCCGCAGCCCGGAGAAGACCATGTGCTCGCCCCGCGGGTCCATCGCCGAGGTGGGCTCGTCCATGACCAGGAGCGCGGGCCGCCGGTGGAAGGCCCGCCCGCAGGCCAGGCGCTGCCACTGGCCGCCGGACGGCTCGTGGCCGCCCCACAGGGAGCGGGCCAGCAGGGTGTCCAGGCCGTTGGGGAACTCCTCGACGGCCTCCTTCATGCCCACGGCGGCCAGGGCCTCCCAGACGGCCTCCTCGCCGCGCGCATCGGGCTGGCCGAGGGTGATGTTCTCGCGGGTCGAGAAGGGCCAGTACCCGTACGACTGGGTGACCAGCCCGACGTGGGTCCAGGCCGAACGCTGGTCGGCATCGGAGGTCGGCACACCGTCCCAGGTGACGCTGCCCGCAGTCGGGGCCGTCAGCGCCGTCAGGAGCCGGATGAACGTGGACTTGCCGGCGCCGTTCTCCCCGACGAGCGCGACGACCTCCCCGCGGTTCAGGGTGAGGTCGACGGGGCCGAGCGCCGGGGTGTCCTTGCCGGGGTAGGTGTACGAGGCCCCCTCCATCCGGATCTTCTGCGGAGCCTCCAGCACCTGGGCCCCGCGCGGTACGGACAGTTCGGCGGACTCCGCGATGAAGGCGGCGTAGTCGCCGAGGTAGAGCGCGTGCTGGAACATGGCCGCCCCGTACACGACGAGCTGCGACAGGGCCGCGGTGGACGTCCGCATGGCGACGATGGCGGTGCCGGCCGCGCCCACGGCCATGTAACCGCCGACCACCAGCGCGCCCAGGGACAGCCAGGTCAGGGCGATGAACAGGCCCGACACGGCGGCCGCGGTCAAATACACCGCCAGGTACCGGGGGGCGGAGCCGACCATCTTGGAGTCGATCCGCCTGCAGACCGCCGCGTACCAGTGGTGGGCGTAGGCGCGCATGCTGTTGCCGCGGAGCTCGTCGGCGAGCTTGGGGGTCGTGAGGTGCCAGCGCATCATGTGGCGGATGTTGCGCGAGGCGATCGTCTCGTTGTGGAGGCGGTAGTCGAGACGGGCGGCGAAGACCGAGCCGAGGCCCCGGGGGATCACCGACAGCAGCAGGAGCGGCAGGAGCAGCGGGTGCACCAGGGACAGCACCGACGCCACGGCGACCATGTCGATCAGGCCGCCGGTGAATCCGAGCGCATCCTGCAGCAGCATGGCGGAACGGGCCGATCCCGTCTCCGCCCCCTCGGAGCGCTCGGTGAAGTCGGGGGCGTCGTAGGCGGCCAGTTCGACGTCCATGTGGGCGTCGACCATGGCCAGGTCGGCGATCGTGGACATGCCCGGGTTCAGCCGCCGGGCGGCACTGCCGGCGGCGATGGACGCCAGTGCCCCCAAGGCCGTCATGGTCGCCGCGGCGACCAGGGGCCAGGTGGCCCCGGCGATGCGCTGTTCGGGACTGCCGTCGGCGAGGAGCGGGCCCATGGCCCTGGAGACCGCGGCGAGGCCGGCGGCGGTGCACACCCCGCCGAGGAGCTGGGCGCACACCAGCCAGAGGAATGCGGTGTGGTTCACCGCCCAGGCCAGCCGGGCGGTCTGCGCGAGGGCGGCGGGCACGCGACGGGCCATCTGCCCGAGCGAGAGCCGCTCCATGGTCTTGTTGTGCTGGCCCCAGGTGTACGTGAACTCCGGTGGCGCGGGCAGAGCGGTGTCCTCGGACTTCCCGGCCTGCCCGGCTTGGCTCTGGGTCATGCTGCGGCTCCTCCAACTCGGCTGTGAGGGAACCCGGTTCACCCGGAGCGCGGCACGGCGGCGCAGCCCCCGCCCGTGGTCGGGGGAGGCGCCTTCGAGTCGTCCGGGGAACTGGAGGGAGTGAGTACACAGCAGCACGCAGGACGGAGCAGCCGGATCTGGCCGACCTCCCGAGGAGCCCGGCGCGGCCCTCGCAGCTGATCGTTCCGCGCTCCGCCCGCAGGACCGGAGTTCCGGGCGGGGAGCTTTGGCCGGAACCGGTGGGTGGGAGTGGGACGTGGCGGAAATCGCTTGCGGACGCGGCGGTGGCGTCCCGGCGGAATGGTCCCGGCCCGTCCCCGGCCCGCCGAGGGCGGGGCCGGGCTGTACGGGTCGGGGGAGCGGGCCGGGGCTATACGGGCCGGGGGAGCGGGCCGTCGTCGATGCCCAGGTCGGTGCGCATCACGGCGCGGAGTACCTGCCCGCGGTCCCAGAGTTCCTGCAGCCCGTCGTGTATCTCCTGGAAGGAGCCGCCCGGCACCGGCCGGCCCTCCTCCAGCCGCATCGTCCGTCCGTACAGTTCGGACAGCGCCGTGGTCATGGTGTCCAGCTCGTCCATCACGGCGGTGGAGGCGATCATCTGCGCCTCCGCGAAGGCCGCGTGGTGGGCGTGCCGCGCGGCCTCCATCGCCTGCCGGCCCTCCGCGGTGACCTCGCCCTTGTGCACGAGCCACAGGTAGTTCATCAGCTCGACCCGGTGGCGGCGGTACGCGGCGTTCGCCGCCACGTAACAGTCGCGGCGCCGGTCCTCCTCGGCGATCCGCCGCTCGTGCAACCGCTGCGCGTGGTCCGTCCGTTGCTGGCGTTCGAACTGCTCGGCCTGGGCGCGGGCCGTCAGCCGCTGGGACAGCACGGGCGCGAGGAGCGTGCCGATCACGCCGACGGTCGCCGCGGCCAACGCGATCAGAGCCGTACCCACCATGCCTCCCGGGAATGCGGGACCGTCCCGCTGCGGCACGTGGCCGATCAGGACCAATGTAACGGCCCGTGACCCCGGGCCGGTTGGCGGAGCCCGGCCCGTGCGGGGCCGCCCGCCGGGCGGCGACGGGAGTTCGACGACAGGCCCTAGAAGGCCGAGTGGGCGAACCAGTGGTCGAGCAGCTCCCGGTCCCCGAGCAGCTGGAAGGTGCCGCTCGCGTGGTCCCGGCGCCCGTACAGGAGCAGGAGGAGCTCAGCGGACGGTCCCCGGACCGTGGCGTCCGCCGGCCGGTCCTCGGTTCCGTCGGCCACGAGTGCGAAACCGTCGGGGCGCAGCCCGATCAGCCAGTCGGCGCTGCCGGGACCGTCGCCCTCGCCCTCGACGTCCGTGCAGTGGAAGCGAATGCTCCGGTGCTCGGGGGTCCGCAACCGGGCGGTCAGCGGCGCGAAGGGGGAGGCGTACGGCAGGTTGGTGAGGAACTCGTCGATGCCGTCGACCGCCAGGGCGCGGTCGATGTGCGGTGCGATCCCGAGCGCGAGCTCCGCGTCGGCCCGGTGCACGAGGGTTTCGAAGAGCATGCGGCGGACCCAGAACCGGGCGTGCTGGTCGACGCCCCAGGCCCACATCGGTGCGTCCAGGTCGGTGGCGGCGAACACCTCGGCGGCCTCGGCGGCGCTCTCCGTCAGCCAGTCCGGGAACCTGTCGGCGTGTTCGGGCAGCCGCAGGTCCACCTCGCGGCTGGTCGGCGGCTGCTGGATGCGTCGGCGCAGCAGCTCGCTGAACCAGCGGTGGACGCTCCCGACGTGCTGCGTGAGGTCGGCCAGGGTCCAGCCCGGTGTGGTCGGCACCGGAGTGGAGAGGTCCGCCGCCTTGACCGTGGCGACGAATGCTGCGGCCTCGGCCGCGACGGCCGCTCCGTGCTGGGCGGGGTTCATGGCTGGCTGTGCCCTTCCACTGGTGGTGCTTCCTCGGGCGGCGAGGATGGTTGAGGTGTTAGATGGTTGAAGTCCTTAAGTAATTGCGAAGGTAATGTGCGGCGCCGGGGCCTGTCAACCCGCCGCCGGCCCGGCCCGGTCCTGCCCGGTTCGCTCGCAGGCCGTCCCCTGCGCGGACGCCCGGACCGTGCCCCGGCGGCCGTCGGCGCGCAGCACCGCGTCGACCCGGGCGTTGACGGACGCGGTGCAGCGGCCGGCCGCGACCAGCTCACGCAGCGCGCTCAACAGGGCGTTCTGGTCGTGCGCGCTCAGGGCGGCCGTACACCGCGGACCGCCCTGGGCGGCGTGGACGGCGACGGAGTGCCAGTCGGCCTGGGTCTCGCGGTCGGGGACCCGGAACCAGACCGTCTCGTACAGTCCGGCCCGTCCCCATTGCTCGCACACCGGCCGCAACTGCCGGTCCAGCGTGCCCCAGGAGCCGCCCTGGGCCGTCCGGAGGGCGGTGGTCAGCTGGTCGGAGAGCGCGAAGAGCCGGTCGAGGACGGTGTCACCGCCCAGGCCGTACCAGGCGTTCACCTGTCGTGCCCGCGTCGCGGCGGACACGGGTGCCTCGGGTACTGCGGCCAGTTGTGCCGTCGAGTTCTGGGCAGCGGCGACGTCGACGGTGAACGTGAGGGCGGGCATCCGGGAGACGTCGGCCGTGCCGCTGAGCCCCAGGGCCGCCGCACACAGCACACCGGCGGCGACGCGCCGGCCGCGGGAGCCCCGCCCCGGGGCGTGGGCGGCCGCCTCGCCCGGCCGGGCCGGCCGGACCCGGCGCAGGGCGGCGGCGGCCGCCGCGCCGATGCCCGCCAGGAAGGTGGCGAGCACGGTGGCGAGGACGAGGGCGACGTTCAGCACGTAGAGGTACGGGAACAGCCGCAGCTTCCAGGCCGGCCGCCAGGAGCAGCTGTCCTGGAGCACGGCGAGGGGCCCCGCGCAGCCGTCGAGGGAGGCGAGGACGGCCACGCCGAGGAACCCGAGCAGGACCGTGCTCTGGGCCGCGATCAGGCCCCCCAGCAGCCGGAACCGGCCGGTCCGCCATCCGGCCACGAGGGCGGCGAGCCCCGCGGGTGCGGCCAGGGCCAGCAGGGTCCCGGCCGTGTACCGCAGCGCGTACAGACCGCCCCGGTCCCCGGGGACGGGCCGGCCGGTGTGCAGGTAGGCCTGCAGCCCCGCGAACGCGACGCAGGCCACCACCGCGCCCAGCACGCCCGGCAGCAGCACCCGCCGGAGCGGCGGCACGACACCTTCACCCGCAGCGACCGCGGGGGCCGGTACGAGGTCGCCGGCCGGCGCCGGGTCCAGGGACGTTCCGGCGCTCCGGCGGTCCGGCCGCTCACTCGCCGGGCCCTCGACGCCAGGGGCCGGTACAAGGTCACCGGCCGGCGCCGGGTCCGCGGACGCCCCGGTGCTGCGGCGGCCCGGCCGCTCCTTCGCCGGGCCGGCCGCCCAGGCGATCAGCGGCACCACCCACAGCAGGGTGAGCGCGAGGGGGATCAGGAAGACGGCAGTGATGCTGCCCAGCAGCGGCAGCACCGTCGCGATCCCCGGCACCCGCCCCGGGTCGTCCCCCGGGGTGGCCGTGGGGAACCAGGCGTAGACCCACTGGGCCACCCCGGCCGCACGCGCCGTGAACCCGCTCGCGTACAGGATCCCCATCAGGTGCCACCAGGCGAGCCACAGCCCGAGCGCGGGAACGACGGCGCCCAGACTGACCAGCAGGGCGGGCCCCAGGCTCCGGCCGCGCCGGGTGCGGGTCCACAGGTGTGCGCACTGCGTCAGCCACCACCCGTAGGCCAGCCCGACGGCCACGGGCAGCAGCAGGATCTGCGGACGTTGCGGCACCCACACCCCGCTCCCGCCCGAACTGGTGAGGACCGTTCCGGCGGCTATGCCCGCTCCCAGCCACCCTCCCGCCCACAGGCCCGAGGGCACTCGGGCCCCGGTCAGCACGGCGTACGCGACCGTCCGCCAGAGCGAGACGCCGGCGATCGCGGTGACCAGGGCGGCGGACAGCAGCGTGATCGCCTGGGTGATCCCGATCGTCGCCAGGTTGTAGGGCGTCAGGTAGTACAGCAGGTGCTGGTCGACGAGCACGACCGTGGCGCCGGTGAGGAAGAACGCCGCGGCGGGGGTGCGGAACAGCGGCGCCGGGTCGCTCAGCGCGCTCCGGCGCAGGCTCCACTGCGGGTGGGTGCGCAACAGCGCGAGGACCGGGGCGAGGACGAAGGTGAGGGCACGCGCCCGCGGGACCGGGCCGGCGGCGCCCTGCGGCACCCCACCGGCCCAGCCGCCCGGGTCGGCGCCCCAGCGCAGCGCGGTCAGGTCGGCGTGGACCTCACGGCTGCGCAGGACGTCCGAGCGGGCGAGGTGGACCAGCGTGACCGTGAACGCGGCGAGCAGCATCGGCCGGTCCAATACCGGCATCCGGCCGTCAGCGAGGACCCCGTGGACGACGTGACCCTCCCAGAGCAGGTAGGGCAGCAGCACGAGGGCCAGGAAGACCCGCCACAGCGTGATGGTGGCGTAGGTGAGGGTGATGTCCCCGTTGGCCACGTGGGCGAGTTCGTGCAGCAGCACCGCACGGAATCGGGCGGGGTCGCGGTGCCGGTCGACGAGCAGGCCTCCCTGCAGGCAGACGACCGGGCGGCCGGTGCGGCCGAACACCACCGCGCCGGATCCGCCGGCAGCCGGATCGACGACCACCCGGGGCACCGTCGCGATGCCGGTGGTGCCCGCCAGCTCGGCGACGAGAGCCTCCACTTCACCGTCGGGGTCGACGGCCGCCAGCGGCACCACCCGGCCGGCCCGGGCCTTCCAGCGGGGCAGGAGCAGGAAGAGCAGCACGGCCGACGCGGTGAGCAGGAGGGGCCAGCCCACGAGCTGCCACCAAGGAGGCGGGGGTTCCCACACGGACTGGCAGAGCCGGTAGGCGACGGCCTGGCCGACGGTGCGGGCGGACTGCGTCCACGACGGATCGGACGGGTCGGCTCCGGCGGCGAGTTCGCAGCCGGACCGGTCGCCGTCGGCCAGACCGAGGACGACGGTCAGCATCATGGAACCGCTGGCGGCCAGGAGCAGGAACAGCAGCGTCACGAAGCGCACGCTCGTGCCCGCACCCAGCACACGTTCGTCGATCCGGGCCGAGGCGGATGCGGAGGCGGACCGGGGCACGGACCCGGGCTCGGGCCCGGGCGGCAGTCCCGGCCGGGGATCCCGCCGTGCCCCGCTGACGGCCATGGGGACCGTCTATCCCTGGCCGGCGGACGCCGTGCCCGGGGCCGCAGCGGCACCGCCCTCCCGGCTCCCGCCCCGGTCGGGGGCTGCGGGGACGGCCGGGGGCTCGGACGCCTCCTCCCCCTCCTCCTCGCCCTCTCCGGGTGCGTCGGCCAGCGCCAGCCGGGCCACCACGGTGTCCGCGATCACCTCGGCCCGGCCGGCGGAGAGCCCGCGCTGCACGGACGCCGCGCGGACGAGGGCCCGTACCCCGGCCAGTTGTTCGCGGGTCAGCGGCGGCACGGTGACCGGTGCGGCCGGACGGCGCAGCAGCCGCCGCAGCGCAGTGGTGACGCGGGCGCCGGTGCGGTCCAGCGCGGCGTTCACCATCCGCTGACCGACCTGGTCCAGTACCAGCCACACCACCGGGGTCACGAGCACCGCGACCTCGCCGGCGCCGAATCCCAGCGGCTCGCGCCGCCGGCCCCGGCCGCGCAGCCGTCGTACCACCGTCGCGTCGTCGAACCGCCGCAGAGCGGCCAGCAGCGGCAACTCCTCCGGTGCCAGCTCGCTCACGGCCGAATGCACCAGATCACGTACGAGCGCGTGGCCGGTTCCTGCGGTCGTGCCGTCGCCGGAGGCGTCCGTTCCCGCTGCCATCACGTCCCCCTCGGGTCTGCCACGGACCCCGGCCCACCCGGGACCGCCCACTGTGACACGGCGGATGACGGTCCGACAGGGGCCCTCGGGAGCCCGGCGCGGGACCTCCGAAGCCGTCGGGGCGGCGGGGGAGCGCGGCCGACGCGGATAATGGCACCGCGCCCGGCTGCCCGTGCGAGCAGCCCGTACCGATCCGAGAGATGAAGAGCAGAGCCCATGACGCTGAAGGAAGGCCAGCGGGTGAAGCTGGCCGCGGACACCAGACTGACCGACTGGGCTGCGATGACGCAGGACTCCCCGAACGGTCCGGGGGCCGTGGCCGGGTCCCTGCTGCTGGCGGCGGGCATCGAGGGCACCGTCGAGCGCGTGGTGGAGCACGAGCACCAGAGCCAGGGGGCGCGCGAGTACGAACGGCTCGCGTCGCTGCTCGACGCGTTCGGCCGGGACATGCCCCCGGGGAGCAGGAAACAGCTCGAAGAGCAGATCAGCTCGCTGGAACCGGAGTGGACCGCCTATCAGGAGCAGAGGCGGCGCGTCACCGTCCGCGTACGCTTCGACATCGGGTTCATCCTCGACGAGGCGCAGGAGGACGTCTTCACGGCCGCCTGACCGGGGCGTCGGCCGCTCCCGAGGCCCGTGGACCGGCGTCCGGGGACGCGACCGGCCCGGGCGGCGGCGGGCGTTCATCTTGTCGCAAGCCCCCGGGTGGGTTATAGGTTGATCATGGCGAGGAGTGTGGACGGGTGTCCGAGCGCGTGATCGACGCCGGTGGTGTCCGGTTGTGCACCGAGTCCTTCGGGGAGCGGTCGGCGCCACCGATCCTGCTCGTCATGGGCACCGGGGCTTCGATGCTCTGGTGGGAGGAGGGATTCTGCCGGATGCTCGCGGAGGGCGGACGGTTCGTGATCCGCTACGACCACCGCGACACCGGCCGGTCTGTCACCTACGGGGCCGGGCGCCCTGGATACACCGGCGCCGACCTGGTGGAGGAAGCCGTCGCCGTGCTCGACGCCCACGGCATCCGGGCCGCACACGTGGTGGGCGTCTCGGCCGGAGGGGCGCTGGCGCAGCTGGCCGCTCTGCGCCACCCCGACCGGGTCCTGTCCCTCGTCCTGATCAGCACGTCCCCCGCCGTGCGCGGCGACCGCGAACTGCCCCCACCGACCGCCGAGTTCACGAGCTTCGTGGCGTCCGCCCAGGCCGACTGGTCGCAGACCGCCTCGGTGGTCGATCACCTGGTCGACTACGCGCGTGTCCTCGCGGGAGGCCGCCGCCCGTTCGACGAGGCCGCCGTCCGGGACCTCGTCCGTCGGGACGTCGAACGCGCGGACGACTTCGCCGCCGTCCGAAACCACGACGTGCTCCCGGACGGCGAGCCGTCGCGAGCTCCGGTGTCGTCGATCGCCGTACCCACGCTGGTGATCCACGGAACGGCCGACCCGATGTTCCCGCTCGGGCACGGACAGGCGCTCGCCGAGGAGATCCCCGCCGCGCGGTTGCTGCTGTTGGAAGACGCGGGCCACGGCCTCGACCGGGCCGACTGGACGACGGTGGTCCACGCGGTCCTCGCGCACACGGCCGCCCCCGGACAGGGCGGGAACCCCGGGGCGGTGACGCGGCGATGAGCCGCCCCACGGCGGGCTGACCGGCACCCGTACGCGCCCTGCGGTGCCGTGCCTGCTCCCGAGGACACCGTGGCGGGTGGGGCGTAGGCTCGGCGGCAGGTGAGTCGGATCCCGACGAGACCGCGGGAGGTTCCATGACCGCGCTCGGTGACCTCATCGAGATCGACGACCGGACGGTGCTGGTCCTGGGTCAGGAGCTGGACGTCGAGCACGGCAGGCCGGACGTCGCCAACGCCCTCGTACACCGGGTCGCCGACACCGTGGTGTTCGTCGACACGGGCGTCACGACGGTGTTCCGCGCGGCACTGCGCGCGGCGGCCGACCGCGTGGGGCCGTGGTCCAGGGCGCTGCTGCTGACCACGCACGGCCACGTGGACCACGTCGGCAACAACGATGTGGCCGACGAGCTGGGTGTGCCCGTGGAGCACTACGTCCCCGCGCGTGACGTCGAGCAGATGCGCGATCCGCAGGCGTACTGGGTGCGGGCCTTCGAGGGCATCGCCGCTCTGGGGGCGCTGCCCGCGCCGCCCGCTCCCGCCGCCCGCAAGCTGATGTCCCTGTTCCACCCGATGCGGCCCTTCGGCGCGACGACCCGCACCTACGAGGAGCTGCCGCTGGAGCGGGTTCGGATCGGTTCCGTCCGGTTCACCGGCTGGACCTTCGCCGACGGCGCGGTCCGCGTGCTCCGCAGCCAGGGTCACTGCGCCGGGCACGTGATCGTGTACCTGAGCGACTGCCGCGTCCTCCACCTGTCCGACGAGGGCAACGGAGCCTGCGGGGCCATGGCCGACGCCGACCAGCTCAAGATCCAGTCCGTGCTCGGCGCCGTCGCCCGCCTCTTCGAGGAGGAACAGGCGGCACTCCTCACCGACGGTCACACCTTCGCCCTGCGCAGTGGCTCCGAGGCGGTGTCCTTCCTGGACGGCCTCGTGGACCAGGCCACTGCCCTCCAGACGGCGGCGCTCCGACTGGCCGGGGAGAGCGGGCAGGTCCGGCCCGGCGCGTTCGCTCCCCGGTACGCGGAGGCCTTCGCCGCCGTGGGGGCCGGCGGAGCCAACCCCAATGCCATGTTCGCCGCCATGATGGCGGTCAACCAGCTGCGGGAACTCGGACTCCGGCCGGAGTCCGCCGCCGTCGACGCGCCGTGGGGCCGGCCCACGCGCACGAACCCGGCTCCGGACGCCCCGGCATTCCCGGCATGACCGTTCCCGGCATGACCCGGCCGGGGGGGCGGGCCCGGCATCCGGGCCCTCCTGGGTCTCGGCTGCGGTGGCCGTGTCCGTCGGGCGGCGCGACGATGAGAGCACCGCTTCCGCTCGGATCCTCCCTTCCGCGAGCCCGTACGAGGCGATTGCGAGGTGTGGCGATGAGGCCGCGACCTGCTGACACCGCGACGGCGGTGCCGCCGGACACCCTGCCGGGGGCGGGCACGGCCCCTCAGGCCGGCGCGGCCCGTACGCACACCACCACCATGACGGAGGCCCTGCCGGTGCCGGACGCACCCCGCCTCGGCTCGGGCGGGACGCCCGGGGTCCCCGCGTCGCCGCCCCGGCCGTCGGGAGAGTGATGGCATGTGGCACGACGACGGTTGGGACGTACGGGTACGGCTGGGCGTGCTGACGCCGCATGCGGACGTCGGCCCCGAATCGGAATTGTGGGCCATGGCGCCGTCCGACGTGGGCCTCCACGCGGCCCGGGTGCCCTTCGGCGCGATGCGGGCCGGCGGGGTGATGGACACGACCATCCCCCTCGCCCCGGTACGGGAGTTCGCCGAGCCGCCCCATGTCGACGCCGCCGCCGCACTGCTGGCGGCGGCCCCCGTCGCCGCCCTCGCCTACGCCTTCACCAGCTCGGCGTACGTGATCGGCGCGCGCGGCGAGGCCGACATGGTCGGCCGCCTGTCCGAACGGGCCCGCGGCCTCCCCGTCGTCACCACCTGCGCCGCCGCGCTCCGGGCCCTCCACTGCGTGGGGGCGTCCAGCCTGTGCCTGATCGATCCGCCCTGGTTCGACGCCGAGCTGAGCGACCTGGGCCGCGCCTACTACGAGCGGGCCGGTTTCGAGGTCGCACGCCCCGGACCCTGCCCCCTGCCCAGCGACCAGCACCGCATCCGGCCCCGCCCCCTGCACGACTGGATCGCCGGGAACACGCCCGACGCGGTCGACGCCGTCGTCATCGGTGGCAACGGCTTCCGCGCCGTCTCCGTCATCGACGCCCTGGAACGCACCACCGGACGCCCGGTGCTGACGGCGAACCAAGTGCTGCTGTGGGCCGCGCTCCACGCGGCGGGCGCATCCACCCGGGGCATCACCCACTACGGCCGCCTGTTCGACCGCCCCGCACCGGCCGGCCCGCCCTGATGCCAGGCCGGGCGCCGGAGAGCGGCCGCCACCGGTCGGCGGCGTGCCGGACCAGGGGTCAGCCGGCGAGGGCGACGAGGCGTCGGTAGTCGAGCTGGTCGGCCCGCCTGGCCGTGAGGTGGACACGGACGTCGCCGAGGAACTCCTTCATGGCGGCGTAGGCGGCCGTGTACGCAGCCTCCTGCTCCGCCGCGTCCGGCGGCATCCACAGGATCAGCAGCGGCTCGTTGCGGCGCGCGCCCTCGGGGGTGGCGAAGGACAGTTCGTGGACGACCAGGCGCGGCGCGTCCGCAGGCAGCGCGGCGACCAGCTCGTCCTGCGTCAGGTTGCCCTCCAGGTCCACCTCCAGGGTGCCGGAGGCGTCCTCGTAGCGGAGGATCACGGTGTTGATCTCCCGCGTCTCCTTCAGATGCTGGAGGGCTTCACGGGAAGCCTCCGAAAAGCTCACCGGACTGCTCACAGGGTTCCCGTCTCGATCGTCGCTGTCACGAGGGGTTCAACGCCGCGGAGGCCCGGAGGATGCGGCGCCCGTCGCCCCGCCCCGTCTGACCGGGGCGCTGCACGCCCGCGAGACGGGCGGCGCCACGGCCCGGCTGCCACCGCCACGGCCTCCGGGGCGTGACCGGGCACGCGTGCGCCCGCCCGGCGGGCCCTTGGCCGCCGGTGCAGCGCCCGGGCACCGCCGGCCCCCCCGGCCCTGGAGCCCGTCCGCGGACGGTCAGGCGGCGAAGGAGAGGGGTTCGGTGTGTCCGGCGCGGATCGCGTGGATGACGTCGTCGTGCAGGGTACGGCTCGCGTCCTCGCTGCCGCACGGGACGGGGCTTCCCAGGAGAGGGAGCCATTCCGACGCGCCGCTGTACTGCACGGTCACGTGCGCCAGACGCTCCGCCTCGGTCCAGGTGGTGTGAACGTCGAGCTCACCGGTGAGGACCGGCCCGCCTTCACCGGTCCGCACGCCGTCCCGCCCGGCGAAGACCCCGCGAGTGGTCCACGATGCCCAGCTCATACGGCCTCCCTGCTGCATTCGTCGTCCTGCCAGTGTGACCGCGTCGGTCCGTCCGCGCCCCTGCTGGGCCGTGCCGGACGCGCCCGGCGGGGCCATCGCCCCGCACCCCTCAGTCCCGGGGCGCCTCTTCGCCGTCGGCGGGCAGGCCCAGCCGCCCGGCCACGGCGGTGAGGGCCGCTCCCAGCGGGAGCGCGACCCGGGTGACGGCGTACTGGTCACCTCGGGTCGGGTCCCGGTTGACGATCAGTACCGGCTTCCCGGCCTCGGCGGCCTGGCGGACGAACCGCAGCCCTGACATCACGGTCAGCGAGGATCCCAGTACCAGCAGCGAGGTGGCCTCGCGAACCAGCTCGCGGCACTGCCCGACCCGCCCCGGCGGCACGGCCTCGCCGAAGAACACCACGTCCGGTTTGAGGATGCCGCCGCAGAGCGTGCAGGGCACGACCCGAAAGCCCCCGACCTGTTCATCGGTGAGGTCGGCGTCACCGTCGGGGTTGATCCCGGCCGCCACCGGTTCGAACAGCGGATTGGCCTCCTCCAGCCGCGCGGCGAGCTCGCGGCGGGGGCGGACGGCACCGCAGGACAGGCAGACCACCCGGTCCAGGCCCCCGTGGAGCTCCACGACGCCGTCACTGCCGGCCGCCTGGTGCAGCCCGTCGACGTTCTGGGTGATCATGCCCGCGAGCAGTCCGTGCCGCCCGAACGCGGCCACCGCCCGGTGCCCGGCGTTCGGGCGGGCACGGGCGAAGGTGCGCCAGCCGAGATGGCTGCGCGCCCAGTACCGGCGCCGGGCCTGCGCACTGCCGGTGAAGTCCTGGTAGGTCATCGGGGTGTGCCGGCTCAGGCTCCCGCCCTCGCTCCGGTAATCGGGAATGCCGGACTCCGTGGAGATGCCCGCCCCGGTCACCACGAGCACGCCGCCGGCGCTCAGCACGTCGGCGACCGGCATCACGTCCGTGGTAGCCGGAGGCAGGTCCGCGGCGGGGGTCCAGCTCAAAGTCGGGCGCATGCGCATGCCGCCAGGGTACGGAAACCACCGCGCCCGACGCCGGGCACCGGCGCGCCCGTCACGGTCCGGCGGTGCCCGGTGCATCGGTGAGCAGGCCGGCCACGTCCCCCGCGATGCCGTCCGCGTCGGCGTGGAAGCCGGTCCGGCGGCGAGTCCGGTGACCGGCAGCCCGGGGGCGTGCTCCGCCACGGCGCCGAGCAGGGGCGGTGCGGCGGGACGCGTAGGCGACACGCATCCGGCGCAGGTGGCGGTCGAAGGCAGGGCGGGCCGGCCGAGGGCCGGGGATGCCCCGTTCGCCGCGGTACGTGCGGCCGGCGAGCGGTTCGGCCAGGTCGGGCGGGCGGGGACGGCGACGGCGGCGCGGGCACCGCGCGCAGCCAGCGCGTACACCTCGACGCCGAGGGCGTCGACCGGTACGGGCACGGCGCGCAGGCCCGCTGCCGCGGCAGCCCGTTGGGTGGCCGGCGGGTACGGCGACCGGATACCCCTGGGCCTTCGCCCTGACCGGCGCCGCGATGCCGACCGCCGTCGTCCCGGCCCGCCGCGACCGTCGCGGGCCGACCGTCGCCACCACGACCGTCCCTTGACGCCCGGCCCCGGCGGAGCCGTCGGCCGTGCGCAGGGCGCCGGCCCGGTCCGGGAGTTCGGCCGGGCCCGTTGGGTCGGCCCGCGGTACGGGCTCCAGCGCCTCCGGGGGACGGGCACCGGCGCCCCACCCCGTCCGTTCAGCCGTTGCCGGAGGGCCAGAGGACGGCCCCCCGTGTTCGACGAGGGTGCCCTGCCGCCCCCGCGGCCGCCGGGGGCACCGGCAGCCGACGGCATGTCACCGAGGTCTCTCGTCAGGGGCGTTGTCAGTGGTCACCGATAGCGTCGGGGTATTGGAAGAGCCGTTTTCCGACAGGAGTGACCGATGACCGACAACGGTGCGCAGCCCGCACTCAGGGTGGTGCTGACCGACGTCAACGAACGGGTGGTGAAGGCGTGGCGGGCGGCCTTCGCGGACACGCCCGAGATCGAGATCCGCAGGGGTTCCATCCTCGACGAGGACGTCGACGCCTGGGTCACACCGACCAACTCCCTGGGCCGGATGGACGGCGGCGTCGACGCCGTCATCAAGCGCCACCTCGGAAGCGGCATCCAGCTGCGCGTGCGGCGGGCCATCCGGGACCGGTTCGCCGGCACCCTCCCCGTGGGCAGCGCCGTCTGCGTCCCGTCGGGAGCGACCGTCCCGCGGTACCTGATATCCACGCCGACCATGGTGCACTCCTCGGAGAACGTGCGGGACACCCTGAACGTGGCGTTGGCGTGCGCAGCGGCCTTCCAGGCCGTCCACCGGCAGAACCGCCGCGTCCCGGGCAGCATCCGCTCGGTGGCGCTGGTCGGGATGGGCGCGCAGACCGGCCGGGTGCCCGCCCGGGTCTGCGCCAACCTGATGTGGACGGGCTACACGCTCTTCCAGGACCACTGCTTCGAGGACGACGACCAGCTGCGCGCCACGATCACCGCCCAGCTCGACGGCATCGAGAACGCGCCGGTCACCGAGCGGGTGCGCATCGTGCCGCCCCAGGGGAATCCGTCCGCAGCCGGCCCCGCCCACCCCTCCGCCCTGACGACCGGGAGCCCTTCCTCCGTGAACGACGCCACCGCCACCTCCGCCCAGCCCGACGCGAACGACCCGCTCGGCCTCACCGAACTCTTCAAGGGCGGCGGTGAACCCTGGCTGCCGCTCCTGAAGCCCGTCATCGAGGCGCGGCCGGACGCGGCGCAGTTCATCGGTCAGAGCCGCAGCCCGCAGGTCGTCCCGGTCCGTGAGCTGACCTTCCAGGCCCTCAAGCCCCATCCGCCGCACAAGTGGAAGGTCGTCGTCTTCGGCCAGAACCCCTACCCGCGGCCGGAGAGCGCCACCGGGATAGCGATGTTCGACAACACCTTCAACGACTGGAAGGACAGCCAGTTCGGCAGGGTCGTCAGCATCCGCTGCATCATCAAGGCGGCCGCGATGTGGAAGTACGGCATCGCCAAGAAGACGCCCATCGCCGACGTCCGCGCCTTGTTGAAGGAGCGCAACACGGTCCAGCCGCCGGAGTGGTTCCAGGCGATGCTCACGCAGGGCGTGCTGCTGCTGAACGCCTCGCTGACGGCCAGCGGCGACGGGGCGATGGGAGCCGACCAGCACACCGCGTTCTGGCGGCCCGTCGCCGAACGGATCGTCGAGGAGATCCTCAAGGCCAAGCAGGACGCCGAGGAGGAGGACCGCGGCGTCGTGTTCGCCTGGTGGGGGGCCCACGCCCGCAGCCTGAAGAAGATCGTCCTGCGACTCCAGGAGAAGTACCCGGACGTCGAGGTCCGGCACATCGACCACGCCAACCCCGCGGCCCAGGGCGACGTCTTCTGCGAGGGCGACCACTTCGCCATGGTGAACGAAGCCCTCGCGTCGCTGGGCGCCGAGGGGATCGACTGGCTCCCCAGCACCGGGTGGAACGACCAGGCGGCAGGGGCCGGTGCCGCGGGCGGGGACCTCGCGGCCCGGATGGGGGCGTTCATCGCGTCGACCATGGAACTGCACCAGCTGTACCTGGAGCGGCTCGGCAGCGTCAAGGACGAGGGCCTCGTCCTCCCGGCGATCACCGGTGTCTTCGACACACCCCTCATGGACTTCCAGGACGCCGCTGCTCCCGTCGCCGCGGTGCTCTCCGGGCTCGGCGGGCACATCGAGCGGTCCCGTGAGTTCGGCAAGCGGCGGGCGGACGAGACGGCCGGCCACCTGTCGGCCGACGCCATCGCCGCCCTCTACCTCTACACCTGCGAGTCCGCGTTCTACCGCGAGATCAACGCCGTCCTGCGCTCCCCGGACCGCACCAGGGTCGCGCCCTACCTCCCGTACCTGCGGCTGCTGTTCTCGGCGGTCTCGGGCCTGCCCGCCCACACCCAGCCGCTCTGGCGCGGCGTGTCGCTGGACCTGCGGGCGCAGTACCCGCTCGGACAGACCGTGACCTGGTGGGGCGTGTCCTCGTGCACCTCCGAGCTGAACGTGGCCCGGTCCTTCCTGGGGAGTCGCGGCAAGCGGACGCTGTTCGAGGTGACGCCCGCCCGGGCGGTCGGCATCCGGCGCTACTCCGCCTTCACCGGGGAGGAGGAGTACATCCTCGCGCCGGGCACCCAACTCAAGGTGACGGACGTCAGGACCGAGCGCGGCGGCCTGTGCACGATCAAGCTGACGGAAGAGGAGACCGCCCCCCTCGTCTCCTGACCGCGCACCGCTCCCGGGGACGTCACCCGACTGCCGGAGCCGGGAGGCGGAGGGAAGGGACCGGGGGTTCGATGGCTCCTGCCGGACGCGGCCGGCCGGGAGGAAGACATGAGCGACCACGACGCGTTCCTGACCTGGGTCAAGACCACCCTCCACGAGGCTGCGCTCGCCCTGCACCACGGTGACCCCGCTCCGCGCCGGGCGATTTGGTCGCGGAACGAGCCCGTGAGCGTGCTGGGGGCCTGGCGCAACGCCTTCGGCCGACAGGAGGTCGAGGAGCTCTTCACCGACCTCGGCCGGAGCTTCTCCGACTGCACCTCGTACGCCTTCGAACTGCAGGCGTACCAGGTCGTCGGCGACATGGCCTACACGGTCGGCTTCGAACACACCTCCGTCTCCGTCCGGGGAGAGCCGGACACCTACACGCTGCGGGTCACCCAGGTCTACCGCCGCGAGGGCGGAGAGTGGAAGGTCGCCCATCGCCACGGTGACGCCGCGGACGCATGAGCGGGCCGCCGCTCCGACCGGGGTGGGTCGGTCAGCCGTTCAAGTGCCTCGTCCAGTCCTGGGGGACCCGGCCCGCCGGGCCCGGGGCCGGCTGGTCCGCGGGGTGGGCGGTCGGTGGGGTCAGCGGGGGGCCGGACTCGTACAGGGCGTCGCCCTTGTAGTCCCAGAACCACTCCTCGCCCGGCTCGAAGCTCTGCACCAGGGGATGACCCGTCGACTTCCAGTGGGCGGTTGCGTGCTGCGCCGGCGAGGAGTCGCAGCAGCCGACGTGGCCGCACTGGGCGCAGCGCCGCAGGTGGAACCACCAGCCGCCCACCGCCTCGCAGTCGGCGCATCCGGTGCCGCTGGGCGGGACGCTCGGGTCGATGCCGTCGATCTCGGTCATACGGACTCCTCTGCGGTGTCGGGCTCGGCGTTGACGTCGGCCTCGGGAACGGTCCCGGCCTCCGGGGAGGTCAGCGGCAGCAACACCTGGAACCGGGTGTCGCCCGGTGCGGACTCGACCTGGAGGCTGCCGTGGTGCTTGTTGACGACGATCCGCCAGGAGATGTCGAGTCCGAGACCGGTGCCCTCGCCGACCGGCTTCGTGGTGAAGAAGGGATCGAAGATGCGGCCGCGGATGTCCGCCGGGACACCGGGCCCCGTGTCCCGGAACTCCACCAGCAGCCGGTCGCCCTCGCGTGCCGTGCGGACCGTCAGAGTCCCCTCGCCGCCGGTGCTGCCGATCGCGAACACGGCGTTGTCGACGAGGTTGGTCCATACCTGGTTGAGCTCCGCCGGGTAGGCGGGCACTTCCGGCAGGGAGCGGTCGTAGTCCTTGACCACCCGCACCCGGGGGCCGATCTTCCCGGACAGCATCAGCAGCGTGCTGTCGAGGAGTTCGTGGACGTCGACGACGCGGTACGGGGCGCGGTCCAGCTGCGAGTACTGCTTGGCGGCGTCCACGAGGTGCGAGATGCGCGTGGTGGAGTCGGCGATCTCGTCCATCAGCAGCTCCGTCTCGACCGTGTAGTTGAGCCAGCCGATGGCCGCGGGAAGGATGTCCTCGGTCACGGCCGCCGCGACCTGCTCCAGCCAGTCCGTGTCCAGACCGGCCTGCACGAAGGTCGGCGCGAGCCGCCAGCCCTCCGCGATGTCGTGGTCGTCCAGCCAGTCGGCGAGTTCGTCCTCCCGGTCGGAGGCCTCCAGCGGGCTGAGCGCCGTCGCCTTCGCGACGCGCTCGACGGTGCGTTCCTGGATCTCGATGAGGTCGGCGATCGTCTCGCGCGAGTACTGGCCCTGGGAGATGTGGGCCAGCTTGTGCCGCATCTTGCCGACCCGTTCCCGCAGGGTCGCCGTGGCCCGGACGGCCGCCGCCGCCGGGTTGTTGAGTTCGTGGGTGAGGCCGGCGGACAAGGACCCGAGAGCCAGCAGCCGTTCGCGCTGGCCGATCGCCCGCTGGGTGTTCTTCGAGCCGAAGAACAGTCCCTCCAGCAGGTGCGCCGCCATGGGGAACCACTCCCGCATGATGTCCGCGAACGAATCGGCGGGCAGGACGAAGAACCTCGTCGGCTCTGTCACCCGCATCGAGTTGGTGTACGTCTGCGGCACCTGGTCGCCCAAGTACGCCTGCATGGCCCCCGCGTAGACGCCGCGCTGCGAGGTGCGGCTCACCTCGACGTCGTCGCCGCCGACCCGGCGGGACAGTACGACGGTGCCCTCGATCATCACGTAGAAGCAGGTGGCCGGGTCACCCTCGGTGTACACGGGACCCGGTTCGAACCGCTCCACCCGGCCCTCGCGGCACAGGTGTCCGAGCTGCTCCGGGGAGAGCTTCTCGAACAGGAACAACGAGGCGATCTCCCGCGGGCTGCACGGCGTGGGCCGCCCGTTCACGACTGCTCCAGGTACCGGTGTACGAGCATCACGGCCATGGCTCCTTCTCCGACGGCGGACGCGACGCGCTTCGCGGACTGGGCGCGCGCGTCGCCCGCCACGAACACGCCGGGAATGTTGGTCTCGAGGTGGTACGGCGGCCGGTCCAGCTCCCACTCGGCCGGCGGGCGCCCGTCCGGCGTGAGGTCCGGCCCGGCCAGGATGAACCCGTGCTCGTCGCGCAGCACGGTGCCGTCCAGCCAGTCGGTCAGCGGGGCCGCGCCGATGAAGACGAACATCCACTGTGCGTCGACGAGTTCGCTCGCGCCGGTGTCCACGTCGCGGAGCGTCAGCTGCTCCAGGTGACCGTCGCCGTGCGCCGCCTCGACGGCCGTGCGGGTCCGCACGGTGATGTTCGGCGCCTCCTCGATCTGCTGGATCAGGTAGTACGACATCGACGCCGTCAGCGACTCCCCGCGGACCAGCAGCGTCACCGACTTCGCGCCGCGCGCCAGGTACATCGCCGCCTGACCGGCGGAGTTGGCGCCTCCCACGATGTACACGTCCTGGCCCTGGCAGGAGGCCGCCTCGGTGAGCGACGAGCCGTAGTAGACCCCGCAGCCGGTCAGGTCGTCGCAGCCCGGCGCCTGCAACTGCCGGTACGACACCCCGGTCGCGAGGATCACGCTGTGCGCGGCGATCGCCGAGCCGTCGGAGAACCGGACGACGCGCGCCGCGCCGTTGACCTCCAGCCCGGTGACCTCGCGCGCCGTGAGGATCTCGGCGCCGAACCGGCCGGCCTGGCGGCGGGCGCGATCCGTCAGCTGCGCCCCGGAGACGCCGTCCGGGAAGCCGAGGTAGTTCTCGATGCGGGAACTCTGGCCGGCCTGCCCGCCGGTCGCCGAGCGTTCGATGAGGACGGTGCGCAGCCCCTCGGAGGCGCCGTAGACGGCTGCGCCGAGACCGGCCGGGCCGCCGCCGATGACGACGAGATCGTAGAAATCGGCGGCCGGTGTCGTCGCGAGGCCCACGTGGGCCGCGAGTTCGGCCGCCTCCGGCTCGACCAGCACGCCGCCCTCCGGCGTGATCACCAGGGGCAGCCGCTGCCCGTCGGCCCCGGCCGCCTCCAGCAGCCGCCGCCCCTCGGGCTCGTCGGAGGAGTACCAGCGGTACGGCACCTGGTTGCGGGCCAGGAACTCCCGCACCTGCGAGGAGCGGGCCGACCAGCGGTGCCCGACCACCTTGGTGGCGGGTACCGGCCGGTAGTCGCTGGAGCGCCAGGCCGTGATGAGATCGTCCAAGACCGGATAGAGCTTCTCCTCCGGCGGGTCCCAGGGCTTGAGGAGGTAGTGGTCGAGGTCGACGACGTTGATCGCGTCGATCGCCGCGTCGGTGTCGGCGTACGCGGTCAGCAGCACGCGCCGCGCGCCCGGATAGACCCCGAGTGCCTGTTCGAGGAACTCGATGCCGTTCATCTGCGGCATGCGGTAGTCGGCCAGGATCACCGCGACCAGGTCGCCCCGCAATTTCAGCTCGCGCAGCGCCTCCAGCGCGGACTCGCCGGACTCGGCACGCACGATCCGGTACCCGGCGCCGTAGCGACGCCGCAGGTCACGGGCGATGGCCCGGGAGACCCCAGGGTCGTCGTCCACGGTCAGGATGACGGTCCGTGACGCTGCGTCGGCAGCCTGTGCCATGCCTTCTCCACCCCGAGTGCGCTGTGGGCGGGCGGCACGGCGAGCCGCCCGCGCCGGTTCCCGCCCATCGTAGGTTCGATCGACCGGAACCGCGCCGGGACGCCGCAACCGTGCGCTCCGAGTACAGGACCGGTCGCTCCCGGTCAACCGGGCTCGTAGGTTCCGGTCGGATCGCCCTCGCGGACCACTGCCCCGGGAACCTGCTTGACCTGCTGCGATCCGGTCGGGGACGCCGGCTCCGGCGCGGTGCGCCGGTCGGGTGGTGCATCGCGGGCCGCGTGGATCCGGAAGCGGACAGGGGCATAGTGGGAGTGTCGTCGCGGGCGCCCGTGGGCGCCCGGCCGAAGGGTGCGGGGCCTGCGCGGCCCGTGTGCACCGGCCCGCACCATCGGGTCCACACAGCCCCGGGAATGAGGAGCGGACGGGCGGGCAGACGCCGGGAGCCCGCATCAACGCGGGCCGGAAGGCACAGGAGCGAAGAAGCATGGTGGACGTGGCAGAGCCCTCGGGAACGACAGCGATCCCACGGGAACCGCTTCTGCACGGCGGTGGGTCGGCAGGTGCCCCATGTGCGGCTTGAGCGGCGAGATGCGCTTCGACGGCGGTCGTCCGGACCTCGCCGCGGTCGAGCGCATGACGCAGACGCTGGAGTCGCGCGGGCCCGACGGCCGGGGCGCCTGGTCGCAGGGGGCGGTCGCCCTGGGGCACCGGCGGCTGAAGATCATCGACCTGTCGGAGCGGGGCGCCCAGCCCATGACCGACGACCGGCTCGGCCTCACGGCCGTCTTCAACGGCTGCATCTACAACCACCGCGAAGTGCGCCGCCGGCTCGAGGACATCGGACACCGATTCCACTCCGACTCCGACACCGAGGTGCTCGTCAAGGCCTACGCCCAATGGGGCCGGCAGTGCGTCGACCTCCTCGTCGGCATGTTCGCGTTCGCCCTCGTGGAACACCACACGGGCCGCCTGGTGCTCGGCCGTGACCGTCTGGGGATCAAGCCCCTTTACGTCACCCAGGACGCCGACCGGCTGCGCTTCGCCTCCACCCTGCCGGCCCTGCTGGCGGGCGGGGGAGTCGACACCTCCCTCGACCCGGTGGCGCTGCACCAGTACATGAGCTGGCACGGCACGGTCCCGGCGCCCAGAACGGTACTGGCCGGAGTGCGGAAGATCCCGCCGGCCACCGTCCGCATCGTGGAGCGGGACGGGACCCACCACGACCACTGCTACTGGCAGCCCTCCTACACCCGCCACTCCGAACTGGGCACGGACCCGGCGCTGTGGCGGGAGGCCGTCCACGACGCGCTGCGCACCGCGGTACGGCGGCGCACGGTCGCGGACGTCCCCGTCGGCGTGCTGCTCTCGGGCGGCCTGGACTCCAGCCTGATCGTCGCCCTGCTGGCGGAGGCGGGACAGGAGGACCTCCCCACCTTCGCGATGGGCTTCGAGGCGGAGAGCGGCGAGGAGGGCGACGAATTCCGGTTCTCCGACCTCATCGCGCGCACCTTCGCGACCGACCACCACAAGTTCATGATCTCCACCGGTCGGCTCCCCGCCGCGCTGGACGGCGCGATCGGCGCCATGAGCGAGCCGATGGTCAGCCACGACGCGGTGGCGTTCCACCTGCTCTCCGAACAGGTCGCCAAGGACGTCAAGGTGGTGCTCTGCGGCCAGGGTGCGGACGAGGTGTTCGCCGGCTACCACTGGTACCCGCCGATCGCGGCGGCCACCCGGGCAGGCGCGCCCGCGGCGTACGCCGACGCGTACTTCGACCGGACGCACGCCGATCTCACCGCCATGCTGCACCCGGCCGCGGCGTCGGCCCGTGACGTCTCCACCGAGTTCGTCCGGGCGCACATGGCCGCCCCCGGCGCCGACACCGCCCTCGACGCGGCCCTGCGGATGGATGTCCACGCGCTCATGCCCGACGACCCGGTCAAGCGGGTCGACAACATGACGATGGCCTGGGGCCTGGAGGCGCGCGTGCCGTTCCTGGACCAGGATCTCGTCGAACTCGCCGCGGCTTGTCCGCCGGCGCTCAAACTGGACCAGGGCGGCAAGGGCGTGCTCAAGGACATCGGCCGCAAGGTCCTGCCCCCGGAGATCGTGGACCGCCCCAAGGGCTACTTCCCGGTCCCCGGGGTCCGGCACATGGCCGGGCCGGTGCTGGACCGGGTACGGGAAGCCCTGACCGCGCCGGAGGCGCGCCGGCGCGCGGTCTTCGACCAGCGGCACGTGGCCGCACTGCTGGCGGAGCCCGACCGCCACCGTGCCAGGCGCGGGGCCAGCACACTGTGGCAGGTGGCCACGCTGGAGATCTGGTTGCAGGTGCACGGCATCCACTGATCCGGGACGGCCCGCCGGCGGCGCGACCCCGGCGAGGCGGAGACAGGCGCAGAGACGCGGAGGGAGGCGGCCATGCCCCTGGATCGTGCGCAGCCCGCGGCCCCGTCGGCCGGTGCGGTCCCGCCCGCCGACGCGGCCCTGCCCATCGGCGTGACCCCGTCCGCAGCAACGGCACCGGCGTCCGGCGCGCCGGAGGTCCCGGTACCGGCACCCGCGCCCGTCCTCGTGCCGGACGACCACCACGGCGATCCGCCCGCCCTCCTCACCGCCCACGGATGCTGGTACCCCGCGGCCGACCCCACCGGCGAGCACGTGGCGTTCATCTGCGACCGGGCGGGGGTCCCGCAGCTGTGGTGCGCTCCCGCCCGGAGCGCCGAGGCCCACGTCCTCGACGCCGACCCCGACCCGGTGACCGAGGTGTTGTGGTCCCCCGACGGGCGCTGGATCGCGTACACCTCGGCCCCCGGCGGCGGCGAGCACACCCGCGTCCTGGTGGTGCGCCCCGACGGGACCGGCCGGCGCCTGCTCGCCGGTGCCGAGACGGGTGGCACCGCCCACCTCGGATCCTGGGCCCGCGACGGCTCCGCCCTCGCCGTCACGATCGCCTGGTCGGCCGAACCGGTAGCCGAGCACAGCGGGCCCGGACACCTGTCGCAGGACGCCTCCGCACGGCTCGCGACCTCCGCGGCCACCTCCCCGGCGGGGGCCCCCGGGGCCGCCTGGACCGAACGCGGCGGACCCGCGACCCTCCTCGGGGGTGTCGGAGCCGGTGCCGGTGGCGGTGCCGGTGCCGGTGGCGCGGACGCTGCGCCTCGCCCCGGGCGGCCGGCAGCCGTCCTCGGCACGGGCACCGTCGCCCCGGAGGCCGACGGCGTTGCGGACACCGGACCGGCCCCGGGCGGCGGACCGGCTCCGGGCGGCGGGCTGGCCGCCTACCTCGTCGACCCGGACGCCGCGGTCGCCCCGGTCCTGCTCTTCAGCGAGCCGGGGGCAGCCTCCCTGCGCGTCTGCGACATCAGCGCGGACGGCCGGTTCGCCCTGCTGCGCCGGGGCCCGCGCGGCCACCGCGAGGCCCTCGTGCTGGACACCGCGTCCGGCCGCACCACCTGCGCGCTGCGCGTCGCCGACGGCGACCCGTGGATCGGCCGGTTCTCGCCCGACGCACGCACCCTGTGGCTGCGCAGCGACTGGGAACGGGAGTACGCGGCCCTCCTGCGGGTCCGGCTGGACGAGAACGGCGCCTCCGGGGGGACCTTCGTCGCGGCCGAGCGCGAGGGGTCCGCCCTCGACCTGCTGACCGTCCCCGACCACGGGCGGTGGGGCCTGCTCGCCTGGAACGTCCACGGCGCGAGCGAACTGCAGAGCGTCGCCCTGCCCGCCGCGGACGAGGACGGGCAGGGCGACTCCGGGCCGCACCACCGCCCCGAACTGCCCCACGAGGTGGTGACCCGCATGGCCGTGGGCCGCGGAGCCGTGTTCGCGGCCCTGTCGGGCTCGCAACGCCGGCCCGGCATCTGGGAGCTGGACGGCGGCGGAACCCCCCTCCGCACCCCCTGGTCGGCGCGCGACGAGGAGGCGGCCCCGCCGGGCCGGCCCCCCGTACGCCCGGCCCCCGTGCGCTGCCGTGCCCGGGACGGGCTGATGCTGGGCGGCTGGTACTACCGGACGCCGGACCGGGAGCCGGGCCGGCCGGCCCCGTGCGTGATCCACCTCCACGGCGGTCCGGAGGAGCAGGAACGGCCGGTGTTCAACCCGCTGTACCACGAACTCCTCGGCCGGGGTCTGGACGTCTTCGCCCCCGACGTCCGCGGCTCGTCCGGCTGGGGCCGGTCCTTCGTCGACGCCGACCTCGGCGCCGGCCGGTTCGCGGCGATCGACGACGTCGCCGACTGCGCGGCCCACGTGGTGTCCCTCGGTTACGCCGATCCCCTGCGGCTGGGGGTGATGGGCCGCTCGTACGGCGGCTACCTGACGATGGCCTCGCTGGTCTGGCACCCGCAGCTGTTCCGCACCGGAGTGGCGGTGTGCGGGATGTCGGACTTCGACACGTTCTTCGCCGGAACGGAACCGTGGATCGCACAGTCCGCCGCCGCCAAGTACGGGCATCCCGAGCACGACCGGGAGCTGCTGCGCGCACTGTCCCCGATGAGCCGCGTCCACGAACTGCGCGTCCCCGTGCTCACGGTCCACGGAGAGCACGACACCAACGTCCCGCCGACCGAATCGGAGCAGTTCGTCCGCGCCGCCCGGGACCGCGGGCTGCCCGCGGAGATGCTGGTGCTCCGCAACGAGGGCCACGAGTTCCTCCGCGCGGACAACCGACGCACCTACCGCCGCGCCGCCGCGCGCTGGCTGGAGCGCCATCTCGGCGCGAGCCCGACGGCGTGACGTCCGCGGCCGGGCGACCGCAGCCGCGAACACCGATAATCGAAGGACAAATACGACACTGCGGATCCTTTGCACGCCCCGGATCCCCCGGCGAAAGGCATGCATCCCCATGACCACCGTTGCCGCCTATGCCGCACCCGCCGCCAAGGCACCTCTGGAACGCACCACCGTCGACCGCCGCGCGGTCGGTGAGAACGACGTACTCATCGACATCGCGTTCGTCGGCATCTGTCACTCGGACATCCACCAGGTCCGCGAGGGCTGGGGCAAGGCGATCTTCCCGATGGTGCCCGGGCACGAGATCGCGGGAGTCGTCGCCGAGACCGGCCCGGGCGTGACGAAGTTCCGGGCGGGCGACCGGGTCGGCGTGGGCTGCATGGTCGACTCCTGCCGCGCGTGCGCGAACTGCAGGGCCGGCCTGGAGCAGTACTGCGCCGAGGGCCCGGTCTGGACCTACAACGCCGTCGGCAAGGACGGGCAGCCCACCTACGGCGGCTACTCGCAGAAGGTCGTCGTCGACGAGAACTACGTCGTGCGCATCCCCCAGGCGCTGTCGCTGGACGTCGCCGCGCCCCTGCTGTGCGCGGGCATCACCACCTACTCACCGCTGCGGCACTGGAACGCCGGCCCCGGCAAGAAGGTCGCCGTCGTCGGCCTCGGCGGACTCGGACACATGGCCGTCAAGCTCGCGCACGCGCTCGGCGCCGACGTCACCGTGCTCTCGCAGTCCCTGCGCAAGAAGGAAGACGGCATCCGGATGGGCGCCGACGACTACCGCGCCACCGCCGACCCGGCGACCTTCGAGGAGCTGGCGGGCCGCTTCGACCTCATCCTCAACACCGTCTCCGCCCCGCTCGACTTCGGCGCCTACTTCTCCCTGCTGCGCACGGACGGGGTCATGGTGAACCTCGGCCTCCCGGAGGAAGCGGCGCAGATGGAACTGCAGTCGTTGTTCGGCAACCGCCGCAGCATGAGCAGTTCGGGCATCGGGGGCATCGCCGAAACCCAGGAGATGCTGAACTTCTGCGCCGAGCACGGGGCGGCGGCCGAGATCGAGCTGATCGGCGCCGACGGGATCAACGACGCTTACGAGCGGGTCCTGGCCAGCGACGTCCGCTACCGCTTCGTCATCGACGTCGCCACCATCTGACGGGCCCGGCCCAGCGGGAGCAGGTACTGGATCGGCTCGTCGAGGTCGTCCAGGCCGAGGAGCTCGTGCGCCAAGTCGTCCTGCAGACCACCGAGCGGGATCGTCGCCAGCCCGAACGCCCCGGCCGTGAGCTGGAGCGTCTGGGCGAGGTGCCCCGCCTCCAGCAGGCCCAGCCGCAGCGCGCGCAATCCGTACCGGCGGCGGAGCAGCCCGAGGTCCAGGTGGACGGCCAGGACGGCCGGCGCCCCGTCGATCCCGACGGCGTCCGGATCGCCGGCGGGGCGGGAGAGGTACGAGGACAGCGCCTTGAGCCCGCCGAGATCGGGAGCGGGTCCGAGGGCGACCAGCGACCGCCGCTCCGGCAGGCAGTGGTAGGTGCCCGGAGGCAGCCCTGTGACGGAGAGCGCCAACAGGCGCACCCGTACGCTGTACAGGGCTCCCGCACTCGGGTAAGGCCGGTGGTGCCGGGTGCGTTCCGTCCCGTCGGCCAGCAGCTGCCGGGACGCATGGCTGGGGGCGTGGGCGTGCCAGAGCACCCCGCCCAGTTCGTCCGCGGTGAGCGGCCCCCGCAGCTCACCGCGTGCGGAGCTGCGGCGGTGCAGCGCCTCGGCGAGCGACAGCTGCGGCAACTCGGCTGCCGGAAGCGGCCGTTCGGACTCGGGGCGGTGCCCGGGCGAAGGCCGGGGAAGTGCGACGCTCCGCACGGCGGTGTCCTGGGGGCGGCCGATCTGGAACTTGCTCCGCTCCAGGTACTGGTAGTCGGCTGCGCGCGGCCCCGCGTCGAAGAAGCCGCTCTCGTCCCCCGTCTCCAGCAGGGCGCGGCCCGCGAGTCGGCACACCGCCCGTTCCTCGTCGGGGGTCACCCCCAACCGGTTGAACAGCATGTGGAGTTGCGAGGCCCACACCCACATCCGGCGGTCCGTCCGCGCCGGTGGTGCCGGCCGCTCCGCCGCCGGCACCACGGCCCGCAGCCGCGTGTCGGCCGCCCGCACCTGCCGGGCCCACTCCAGCAGCCAGGGTGCGGCCGAACGGTCCTCGACTGCGGCGCGGACCGCCCGTGCCCGCCGGCCCAGGTTTGTCCGCTGGGCCGCGAACACCGTGTTGACGCGGGTGTGCACGGCGGCCCCGGGCAGCGGCCGCACCTCGGCCGCCCAGCGCCAGGAGGCGGCGTGCCGGCGCAGCCAGCCGGCGGCGTCCAGTTCGTCCAGGCCGAGGGCGTGTGCCGTGGCATGGGCGAGGTCCATGGCGAGGCGCAGCCGGTCGGCCCGGCCGGGCACGGCGCGCAGGGCGGCGACGGCCGCCCGCGTCGCATGGACGAACACCTCCTCGGCCACCGGGAGGGCGGCGGGCCCGCCGTAGCGCTCGGTCTCCGGTTCGTACGCCACCATGCGCACCTCGCCGTGCCGGCCGGGCCAGGGCTCGGTGACGGGGAGGGTTGCCTCGGCCAACACCGCCAGCTCTTCGGCGAGTTCAGACGGATCTTCTTCATCGGGGCTGAGGCGGAACCTGATCCGCAGGTGGGGGCCGCCCTCGTGGTAGCGGATGAAGAACCAGGCGCCGTCCGGTCCGCACCGGGAGTCCATCAGCGGGGCGAGCGCCCCCGTGACGAAGGCGTCGGTGTCCGCGCCGTCGGTGTGCAGGGTCAGGTGCAGGCTCTGCCAATCCCCGGCCGGAGCCGAAGCCGGAGCCGGAGCCGAGGGCGGTGACGGTGACGGTGCCGGGGGCGGCGACGCGGCGAGGACGGTGCTCGCGGTGCGGGACGGGGCGGCGTTCGGGTGTTCGGTCATCGGATCGTCCTCACGGGAACGGGTGCGGATGCAGGGGGAGTTCGTCATGGCGCAGCGGGCGCGCCGTGCGCCCCAGCCGGTGGGGCACCTCCAGCAGCCGGGGCAGCCCGAGCGTGCGGCGGTTGACGTGACCGAAGGTCATGGGGAGGGTGCCGGGCACGATCACCTTGGCGCAGTGCAGCCCCAGCCGTTCCCGGATCCCGGGCTCGTCCTGCGTCACCACGACCACTTCCAGCCCCTCGGCGGCCAGGCGTGCGACCGTGTCCGTCAGTAGCCGGGTGAGGTCGGCCACCGGTGTGGGCGCGTCCGGCCACCGTTCCCGCCACGGAACCTCCCGGACGCCGTCGAACAGGAACTCGAGCCTGGGCCGGGCCTCCGGCAGGGTGTTGAGGCCGACGTGGTCGTCGAGGTCGACCACCAGCTCGGGCCGGTCGAGCATGGGACGCAGCCGCGCCGGATCGCGCGGCCCGCCCGGGCCGGCCGGCCGGTGCACGGCGTCCTGGACGTTGGTGACGACCTCCGCCACCGCCGAGCGGATCGCGGCCCGCGGATCGTGGTGGGCCCCGGCGGCGAGGAAAGCGCGGGGGGCGTCGGGATGACTCCCCTCGTAGTGGCACAGTGCCACGACCGCCGGGATGCCGAGGTCGTTGGTGGCGTCCAGCAGCCCCAGCCGGTAGCCCATGAGGGCGGCGCGTGCGGCCAGGGAGTTCACCAGCGGGTCGTCGGCCGGCAGCGCGACGCCGGGCAGGGGCGTGCGCGCGTACCACGCCATGAGGAACGCGTCCCGTTCCGCCACCTCGAACAGCCCGTAGAGTGCGGCCTCCTGGGGGCTGTTGCCCAGTCCGCAGCCGTTCGAGGACTCGTAGACCACCCGTGGCCGCCCCGGGCCTTGCGGCGGGTCCCAGTACGCCACGTGCTCGGGCACCGCGCGGGCGCGGCCCTCGGTGAGGGACCAGCCGTACACCCAGTCCATCTCCAGGTCCTCGTGGTAATGGACGGTCCGGGCGGCGGGGTGACCCAGGTGGGCCGGGTCGGGCAGGCCGAGCCGGCCGGGGTCCACGGCGGCCTCGGGGCCCAGTTCGGCGAAGGAGGCGCGCAGGACGGTGCGGCGGCCCAGCGGGCGCATGCCGGCCAGCCGCTCCACGCTCTCGAACAGGGCCACGCGCTCACTGGAGCGGAAGTCGGCGGAGCGGCCGTAACCGCCGTCGTCGAGCAGCCGGCCGTCCGTGACCCAGGCGGTGGTGAGGGCGAACGCGGAGTCCTCGGTGCGGAACAGCCGGCGCACCGGGCCGAACCGCTCGTCGTGCAGCTCGGCCCGCAGCCCGTTCGTGTCCGTACGGTCGTTGGGGCCACGCAGCACCGAGGGGTCGGGCAGCGGCCGCGGCGTGGCGGGCAGCCCGGCCGCGGTGGGGGAGTCGGCCGGCAGGGGGCGGCACACCGGGCAGCCGCCGACCGGGCGCACGGCATGGGTGGACCAGGTGGCCCGGTTTCCCTGGATGACGTGGACGCTCGCGCGCGGCGCGGTGCGGGCCCCCGCGGCGGGCCCGGCCCCCGGGAGCCCGGAGCCCGGCGGGTCCGCCCCCGGCGGGTCAGTTTCCGGCGGTTCGCTCTCCAGCAGGGCGGCCGCCAGCAGCAGGGCCGCCTCGGCCAGGGCCGGGGTGCCCGTCCCGCCGAGCGCCAGCCGGGGACTCTGCCACGGCACCCTGCCGCCCGCGGTGGCCAGTCGCTGGTACTCCGTGCACGCCAGGCACGCCCGCGCACCCGGCTCCAGCACGGGGCCGACGACGGTCAGCGCACCGTCCTCGCGCACCGGCACCAGACGCACGGGGCGGGTCAGCGCATGGCGGCTGACCCGTTCCGCCAACTCCAGCGTCCAGGAGGTGAAGTGGACGACGGCTGCACCCTCGGTGGTCTCCAGCGCGGCAGCCGGGTCCAGGACGGGAACGCCCCCGGCGGAGGCGGCCACCCCCGCCCCGGGCGGTGCCACGGCGGTTGCGGACGTTCTGCTCATCGCTTTCCTCCATCCGGTCCGGCCGCTTCGGTCAGGACGGTGAACCCGCAGGCGTTCAGTGCGGCCCTGGCCGTCCCCGCGTCCGTCGCACCCGGCGGCCACGGCTCGGGGTGCAGGCCGGTCAGCCGGGACAGGGCCGCGCACAGGCCGGGCTCCCGCCGCGCCACCCCGGCCAGCCACCGGTCGGTCCATCCCTCGTCCGTCCACGTGGCGTGCTCGACCCCCGCGGAGGCGAGGGCGGCCTCGGCGCCGCTGAACACGGTGTGCAGGGCACCTGCCGGACCGTGCTCGGCGGCCATGGCCCGGGTCACCGCGCCGAGTGCGGCCACGGCCGCGGCGTCGGCGGCGGTCGCCTCCACCGCCCGGGCGGCCACCCCGGCGGCTCCGGGCGGCGCGGAGGCGTCCCGTACGACAGCCACAAAGGCCTGTTCTGACGGGTACTGATGGACCGACATCTGCATGGGCAGCTTCAGGTGCCGGGTCAGCACGGTCCACCAGTGGCGGGCCTGCGGATGCTGTCGCCATTCCTCCTCGCTCAGGCCGCGGCTCGGGGCGGCGTCGGGACGGGACCGGCCCGCGGCGGCAGCGGCCGCCCGTCGCAGGACCCGGCCCAGGGCGTGTTCCGGTCCGGCGCCGACCGCCACCGGAGCCGACCGCCCCGCGCCCAGGTGTAGTTCGGCCGCACGGCACGCCGCGATGAGCCGGGCGATGTCCGCCCGCGGAGCCCCGGCCACCAGGTCCCCCGCCGGCGTACGACAGGCAGCCAGCGCGGCGGGCACCTGGGGCAGCCCGCCGGGCCGCGGCGCGTCGAGCACGCCCAGGTACGGGTCGGCCAGCGCTCCGATGCGGCGCAGAGCCTCGGCCAGGCTGCCGGCCGGGGCGGGGGAGGGAGCCGCCGGGGTGATCTGCCCGGTGAGCCACGGGTGGTAGGACGCACGCGGTGGCCGCGCCTCGGCGACCAGGACGGCGGGACGGTCCGGGAGGAGCAGCGGGTCCTCCTCCCGCACGGCGGGATCCGGCAGACCGGCCACGGCGCACAGCAGCCGCTGCGCGGCGGCACCGGCCAGCAGGGCCGTCAGCGCCGCAGCGCCCGCCGCCGTGGTCCCGCCCTGCCCGGTCGGGGCCGGCCCGGAGTCCGTGTCGCGGGACAGGCGGGCGGCGATCGACCCGGCGTCGGTGCGTGCCCGACCGGGCTCGGCCGGGGCCGTGACGAAGCCGCCGTCGGCGGTGCGGCCCACGGCGACGGCCACCGACGCCTCCGGGGCCCCTGCCGCAACCACCACCCGGCCGGCCGGCAGCCCGGCGTCGCGGTGCACCCGCGGGCGTGTTCCCGCCCGCTCCAGGGCGCGGACCAGTGCGGTGGCGAGCGGATCGCCGGGATCGGCGGCAGCGACCTCGGGCCGCGCGGCGGCCAGGGCTGCGGCCGCGGGTCCGGGCCGGTACGTGGACGCTCCCAGCCAGGCGGCCGGCTCGGCGGCTCCCGACGGGTGCCCCGGATGCGCGGAGTACGTGCGATGCGCGGAGTGCTCCGGGTACTCGGCGAGCAGGCCGTGCGCATGCAGCTGCGCGGTCAGCGCGGCCAACGCCGACCCCACCCGGGGGTCGGCCGGATCGAGGCGGTGCCGCGGCCGGTCCGCACGCCCCGCCTCTGCGCCGCTGCCGTCCGCCTCGCCGAGCTGTTCCGCCAGCAGCTCCCACAGGACGGGCAGGCCCGTGCTTCCTTCGAGCGTCACGCTCCCGTCGCGGCCGCGCAGGTGCAGACCCGCGCGCAGCGGGGTGACCGCCACCCCGGGCCGCAGCCGAACCCGCGGCGGCTCGACGCCGGTCACCGTGCCCCCTCCACGGCGGCGATGACCTGGTCAACGCGTTCCCGCCAACGGTGGCCGGTCAGCGCCGGAACACTGCGCACCACGAGATGGGCGGCGAGGTAGCGCTCGACGGGCCGGACGTCGCAGACCGTGAGGAGCCGGTACAACCCGTTCGTGCAGGCCCGGAAGACCAGGTAGTCGGGACGGGTCCACATCGCACCCTGCGGGTCTGAGCGGTGCAGCAGCCGGTGGAAGTCGCTGTACCGGGTGCGCACCGACCGGTCCCAGCGCTCCGCGGTGGCCCGGTCGTCGAGCGCCGCCGCCCGGTCCCGGTACTCGGCGGGAGCCCCGCCGAAGTCCGCTCCCGCCCGCAACCGTTCCTCCGCGATCCGCCAGGCGCGGGCGGACCAGTCGGCCCAGGCCCGCTCCCGGCCCACCGCACCACCACCCGCGATCCGGCCCACCAGCGAGGTGATCCGCCCGCCCGCGGCCTCCCAGCGGCGGTCGAACGCCGCCCGCAGCCGCCCGCCGGGGTCTTCGTGGACGAGGAACTCCTCCAAGTGGGAGACGTACGAGTAGTGGCCGCCGACCAAGCCTTCGGGGTGCGCTGCCGCATGCGCCGACAGCGCCGCCACCACCAGCTCGACCCTGGCGGCGGACGTGTCCGCACGCTCGCGGAGGAAAGCGGAACCCGCCTCCAGGGCGGGCAGGCCCAGCGCCAGCAGCTCCTCGCGCAGCCGCAGCGCGTCCGGGCCGATCAGCGCCCCCAGGGCCGACAGGTCCACCTGCTCCACCCGCACGGTGTTGTCCGGTACGAGCGGACCGTACGGGGGTGGTACCAGCTCCGCCCGGCCCGCCGCTGCGGCCTGCGCCAGCAGCTCCTGCTCGTCGACGGCTGCCCGTGAAGGGTGGGAGGCCACGTGGGCGCGCAGCTCGGCCGCCGTGCGCCCGGCCGTGGCGGCCACCGCGTCGGCGGGCCCGCGAAGCCGGAGCCGCAGGTGCGGGCCGTGCAGCCAGTGCCGTTCGACGTGAGCCGTCAGCCCCTCCGCGGCGGCTCGCCGGGCCAGGGGCAGCACGGCCTCGCGCAGGAGGGGAGCCTTGACCGGCTCGTAGTGGTGGACGACCACGTCAAGGGCGGTGACGTCATCGGCGGCGGTGGCGGTGGCGGTGGAGGTGACGTCGTCGGTGGCAGTGGCAGTGGCAGTGGCAGCGGTGGTCGCGGTCGCGGTGGCGGTGGGTGCGGTGTCCGGGCCCGGGGGCGGGGCGTTCATCGGGTGTCTCCTCGGCGGATGACGGGGGCAGCGGGACGCGCCGGCCGGTAGGTCTCGGCGATCAGCTCCACGGCATGGGTGGGACGGTCGTGGCCCCCGAAGACGGGCAGGGCCTCCTCCAGCACCACCCCGCGCGGATGCCGGGCCAGCCAGCCGGCGAGGCACCGCAGGTGCAGGGCGCTGCCCAGGTCGAGGGCCTGGGGCTTCGGCGCGCGCAGACTGCGTACGAAGTCCTCGGCGGCCCGGCCGGCGGACGGCTCCGGCACGGCGTGCAGGAACAGCTGCTCGGGCAGGTCCAGAAGGGCTCGCCAGCGTGCCACCGCGGCGGCCGGAACCTCGTCGGGGTCGGCCGCGAGGTCGCCGCGGAGCACGGCCAGGACCCCTTCGGGCAGGTGCCAGCGCCGCCGGGCGAGCACGACGTGGCCGTGCCGCAGCCGGGGCGTGCGCACCACGTCGCCGCCGGGCGCGGCCACCGTGTGGCGGGGCAGCAGGGGGCGGAAGTCCACGACACCGCCCGGGTGGTCGCACAGGTACGGCGCGAGGCGCTGCGGCAGCATGACGGGGGCGAGGAAGCCGAGGTAGAGCACGTCGAGGGGCTCGCCGCCGGTCTGCAGGCGGAGCTGGTCGGCGACCGGGTCGTGGACCAGCTCCACGTCGGACTCGGCGAGCCGGCCCCGGTGCCGGTCGGGGCCGATCTCCTCGCCGACGAGCAGGGGGTGGAGGTTGGCGTTGAAGCCGCCCACCGGCCGGATCTGGACGGCCCGGGCGCCGTCGCCGAGGCCCCGGCGGATCTCCCGCGTCACCTCTGCGGCGGCGCCGGGTGGCAGGCCGTCCAGGAACCGGCTGGTGAAGCGGCCCCAGCCGCCGTAGACGTGGTTGACGCAGAGCAGGCGGCCGGGGCCGGGCCCCGCCGGGGGACCGGCCGGCGCCGCGCCCTGGACGAACCACGCGTAGCTCAGCGGGCGGGCGGTGGTCCAGCCGGGCAGCCGGGCGGCGAGCCCGCGCACCTCGTCGGCGGGCAGGACCGTCTCGTCCGACCAGCCGCCCGGTGCGGCCTGCGAGGCGCTCCGGACCGCCAGGACGAACTCCGCCCGCAGCCGGGCCAGTTCGGACAACTCCTCACAGAGCGCGGGATCGTCGGCCGGCCGGCCGGCGAGGCGTGCGGCCTCCTCCCACGCGGCGGCGGTGTCGGGGCCGAACTCCCACGGGGCGGGGCAGGTCCCGCCGCGTCCGTAGCGGGAGACGAAGCGCTCCAGCGCGACCCGCCGCATCACGTGCCCGAGGTCGAACAGCTCGGCCAGCGCACTCAGTTCACCCAGTGTCGCGCGGTCATCGCCGGTCAGCCGGCCGGACCTCCCGCAGGCGAGTACGTCCTCCGTGAGCACGTTCAGGGGGGCCGCATCGGCCGGGACGGGCCGGCCGGCGTCGGCCAGCAGGCCCCGCCAGCAGTCCGCGAGGTCCGCGAGCAGGGCGGGCCGCTCCTCGGCCGGCGTGGATGCGAACCGGGCGGTATCGGAGGCGAGGTGTGTGATGCGGTCGGCCAGGGGGGCGTCCTCGGGCCACCGGCGCAGCCAGTCGGCCAGCGCCGGCAAGGGGTCCGGGTGCTGCGGGTCGACGGGTTCCACCGGCACCAGGAGTCCGCTGTCGGCGAGCCGGGCGAGGAACCGGCCGACGGCGGGATCCCCGCAGGCCCGCCCGAGCGCCGGGGCGAGCCGGGCCGCCAGCGCGTCGAGGGTCGCGGGCTCGGCCGCGACCTCGTCCATCGCGGTCAGGGCGGGGCGGGAGGCGAGCTCGATCGTCTCCTCGTGGCTGACGAGATAGCGGCCGCCCGCGAAGGCCGTGCGGTCCTTGGCGTAGCGGACGCGGCCGTCGGCGCCGGTCCGCGCCCTGCTGGTCATGCGGTGCGGCAGTGCGAGCCGGCGGCGCGGTGCCTCCGACAGCGCGGCGGCCAGCGCCGCGACGAGTGCCCGGTTCTCCCGTACGACGGACCGCAACGGTGGCCCGGCTGCGCCCGTCGTCAGGGCGGAGGACCACCCCACGGCGGTGAACCACGACAGCGGGCTGGTCTTCGTGCCGGCCCGCAGAGCGTGCCGCAGCACCGACGACTCCTCCTTGCGGGCCCTGCGCCCACCCTCGTCGCGGGCCGCCCGCGATACGGCACGCAGCAGGTCGGCGCTGGTCAGCGCCACGGCCCGGGTGAAGCCGGGGGAGCGGCACAACGCGGCGAGCCCGGAGCGCTCGGCGCTCAGGGCGTGCGGGACGGCCTCGGCCAGCTCCGTGAGGAGTGCTCCGCGCCGCTCGCGCAGCGCGAGCCACCCGCCGAGCCGCGGGACCCGTACGGGCAGGTCGCCGAGCCGGGCCAGCAGGGCGGGCCGGGGGGTGCGGCCGTTGTGCAGCGCACGGCGCAGGGGGAGCACCACCTGGCGGTGGAACTCCTCGTCGTGGCCGGCCCGGGAGGCGAAGAGGTCGTCGCACAGGGCCGGACGCAGTGCGTCCTCCTGGGCCGTGACGGCGGTGAGCCGGGCGAGCAGTCTCCGTACCCGTGCAGCCTCGTCAGGTTGGGCGGGGTGCGCCGTCACCGTGGTGCGGACCAGCGCGTACGGGGCGGTCCGGGCGGTCGTTCCCGCCGGCGGGCGGGCGGTCCCCGGCGCGGGCGCGACACGTGGGGGTGCGGCCGGCTGGGTGGGATACGGCATGACGGGCTCCCGTGGTGCGGTGTGGGCCTGTGGTCTGTCCTCCGGCTCGGCCCGCAGCCCGTGCGGCCGGCCCGGGTGGGCCGGCCGCACGGGAGCGGCTCCGTCACGGCCGTCAGACGACGGGCGTCTCCACCTGCGGCTGGGCACAGGAGGAAGAGCCCTGGCAGGAGCAGGAGCCCCACGAGCCGCCGTTCTCGGGCAGGGCGGCGGTGTCGCTCAGCGCGGTGACGGTCAGGTCGCTGAGGTCGAGGTCGAGGTCCAGATCGAGGTCCGACCCGGTGGTGGAAGAGAATTCGGACATGGCTGACTTCCTCTCGTTGATGAGGGGGTGCACACCGCGTAAGGACGGCGTCGGCTGGCCGGCGCCCGCGGTCGACGGACGGATCGCCACCAGGGAACAGATGGTTCGAAGTCGGGGCGTCCGATGGTGCGTCGTGGTGCAGGACCGAGTCTCGGGGCGGGACGGGACAACGGCAACTGCCCATGTCAAGTTGGCCTGTTGACCCGCCCTGCTTCGTCACCTCGCCCGTATGCCCCTTGTGCCGTGCACCGGGTGCGCGCACCCTCCGTCGCGGAGCGGGCGCTGCCCGCACGACGCCCATCGGTGCTCGTGGCCCCGGCGGGCGAGCATCCGGAACACGCGGTGCCGCGGGCCGCCCCGGGCGGCCCCGCCGGGGGCGGAGCCCTGTGAGCCGGCGCGCGAGGTCGCTCGCAGGAGTGGTGAACCGGTCAAAATCTCCACCGCCCCCGAGCGCTCCCGCGCCCGCGGCCGGTACCACCGCTCCGCGGCCCGATGGCCGAACTCATGCGGATATCCGACTGCCGTTCGTCTGGCGTATCCGCCGCGGTCACGTCAAGCTCCCTCTCCGGTACCCCGGACAGGCTGTTCTGGGGGCGCTCCAGCACTTCTCGACCAAAAGCAGAGGTCCCTCTCGCCATGGCAGAACTCAACCGCCGCCGTTTCCTCCAGCTCACCGGCGGAGCCGCCGCCCTGACCATGCTCAACGAGAGCATCGCGCGTGCCGCCGCCATCCCCGCACAGGGCACCACCGGCACCATCGCGGACGTCGAGCACATCGTGGTCCTGATGCAGGAGAACCGTTCCTTCGACCACTACTTCGGATCGCTCAACGGCGTCCGCGGCTTCGGGGACCCGCGCCCCGTGACGCTGCCGAGCGGCAAGTCCGTCTGGCACCAGAGCGACGCCGCCGGCAAGGAGACGCTGCCGTTCCGTCCCCCGTCGGACGACCTCGGCATGGAGTACCTCCAGGGCCTCAACCACGACTGGGCGGGCGGCCACAGCGCGTTCAACAAGGGCAGGTACGACAACTGGGTGCCCGCCAAGACCCCGGCCACCATGGCGTACCTGACGCGCGAGGACATCCCGTTCCACTACGCGCTCGCCGACGCCTTCACCATCTGCGACGCCTACCACTGCTCGTTCATCGGCTCCACCGACCCCAACCGCTACTACCTGTGGTCCGGCCACACCGGCAACGACGGCACCGGCGGCGGCCCGGTCCTCAACAACGCCGAGGCCGGCTACGGCTGGACCACCTACCCCGAGCGCCTGGAGGCGGCCGGCATCTCCTGGAAGGTCTACCAGGACATCGGCGACGGCCTGGACGCCGCCGGCTCCTGGGGCTGGATCAACGACGCCTACCGCGGCAACTACGGCGACAACTCGCTCCTGTACTTCAACAACTACCGCAACGCCCGGCCGGGCGACCCGCTCCACGACAAGGCGCGCACCGGCACCGACGCCAAGGCGGGCGAAGGCTACTTCGACCGGCTGCGCGCCGACGTCCAGGGCGGCAAGCTGCCGCAGATCTCCTGGATCGCCGCACCCGAGGCGTTCAGCGAGCACTCCAACTGGCCGGCCAACTTCGGCGCCTGGTACATCGCGCAGGTCCTCGACGCGCTGACCTCCAACCCCGACGTGTGGGCCCGTACCGCGCTGTTCATCACGTACGACGAGAACGACGGGTTCTTCGACCACGTCGTCCCGCCGTACGCCCCGGCCGGCGCCGACCAGGGCCTGTCCACCGTGGCCACCGCGCTGGACGTCTTCCCCGGCAAGGCCGGCTACGTCGCCGGCCCGTACGGGCTCGGCCCGCGCGTGCCGATGCTCGTCGTCTCCCCGTGGAGCACCGGCGGCTACTCCTGCTCCGAGACCTTCGACCACACCTCGGTCATCCGGTTCATGGAGAAGCGCTTCGGCGTGCAGGAGCCCAACATCTCGCCCTGGCGCCGCGCCGTCTGCGGTGACCTGACCGCGGCCTTCGACTTCGGGCGCCAGGACACCGGGGCCGTACGGCTGCCCGACACCGGTGGCTTCGAGCCCCGGGACCGCGAGCGCCACCCCGACTTCCACGCGGTCCCGCCGGCCGTCGGCAGCATGCCGCGCCAGGAGAAGGGCCTGCGCCGGACCCGTCCGCTGAAGTACGCCCCGTACGTGGACGGCACGGCGCTCACCGCCGAGGGAAAGTTCCGGCTGACGTTCAGCGGCGGCCCGGACCTGGGCGCGCAGTTCTACGTCACCTCCGGCAACCGCACGGACGCCCCGTGGACCTACACCACCGAGGCCGGCAAGTCGATCGCGGACGCCTGGAACACCCGCTACTCGGCCGGAGTCACGGACCTGACGGTCCACGGCCCCAACGGCTTCCTGCGCGGCTTCCGCAACCCCGGCACCACCCCCGGCCCCGAGGTCACCGCCCGCCACAACGCCGCCACGGGCAACTTGGACCTCACCTGCACCAACGCCGGCAGCGCGACGGCCGCGCTGACGATCACCAACTTCTACGGCGGCGGCCCGAAGCGCCTCACCGTCGCCAAGGGCGCGACCGTCACCTACAGCGTGTCGCTGAAGAACACCAAGCGCTGGTACGACGTCACGGTCACGGCCTCCGGAACCGCCGACTTCGTGCGCCGCTTCGCCGGCAAGGTCGAGACGGGTGCCGCGGGCCTGTCGGACCCGGCGATCCTGACGGACCAGTCCTCCTGACGGCACCGCTGCGGGCCGCCGGGTCCGGGCCCCGCTCCACGGACCCCTCCGTGGAGCGGGGCCGCCCGCGGTCCGCCTGACCCCGCGGTCCGCCTGACCCCGCGGTCCGCCTGACCCCGCGGTCCGCCTGACCCCGCGGTCCGCCTGACCCCGCGGTCCGCCTGCCGGATGGCGCCGCCCGGGCCCGCTACGGTGACGGCATGGAACAGCGGATCAGCATGGTCACCCTGGGGGTCGCGGACCTGGCCCGCGCCCAGCGGTTCTACGCGGCGCTGGGATGGCGCGGGACCGAGGTGCAGGAGACGGTCTTCCACCAGGCGGCCGGTCTGGCCCTCGTGCTGTGGGACCGCCGCAAGCTCGCCGCGGACTGCGGCCTGCCCGACACGCCGCCCACCGCGTTCGGCGGTATCGCCCTGGCCCACAACGTCCGCACGGACGCCGAGGTGGACGCAGTCCTCGGCGCCGCCGTCGGCGCAGGCGGCACCATCACCCGCCCTGCCGCGGTCAACGCGATCGGCTTCTACTCGGGCGTCTTCACCGACCCCGACGGGCATCCCTGGGAGGTGGCCCACAACCCCGGCTTCACGCTGGCCGAGGACGGCGCCCTGATCCTGCCCGACTTCGGCGGATAGCGGCCCCGCACGCGCCGCACGGGGCTTCCGGGTCCACTGGGCGTGGTGCCCTTGCCCGGGCCGTCGTGTAGCGCCGATACGCCGGATTCCCACGATCCGGTGTTCTCCGCCCGGGCGTCACCGGCCGCCGCCCTCGTCGGGCGTGCCTGCCCGCTGCCGGGCCCGAAGCCGGTCCCCGGCGTGTACCCGCGCATCCCGGCCCGCGCGTGCAGCACGCTTCGTCGACGTGCTCGTACACGACCGGGCGCCGAAGTCGCCCGAACGGAAGGAGACCCCATGAGCGGAGGCGAGATCTCCAGGCCCGCGGCGCCGGCCGGTGAACCCGGACGGGACGCGGACGCCGGCCCCGCGCCCCTGCCGACCGGGCCCGGACCCCGCGGCCACCCCCTGTACGAGTTCGCCCTGACCACGTTGCTGATGTTCGCGGTGGTCACGGTCATCCGCTGGGTGCTCGATCCGGCTTCGCCGCTCGCACTCGCGAACCTCCGCCTGGCCCTGCTCGTCGTGGGAGCGCTGGTGGGAGCACTCCTCTTCGCGCTGATCCGCTCGCCGTGGGGGCGGCGTTCGGGTGCGCACGTGAACCCCGCGGTGACGCTCGCGCTCTGGCGGCTGCGGGCCTTCCCCGGGCGTGGCGTGGCGGCGTACGTCGTCGCCCAGCTCGGCGGATCGATCGCCGGGACCGTGCTGGGCCGCCTGGCCTGGGGGCCGGCGGTCGCGCGGGTCGGCTACGGCGCAGCCGCCGCGGCGCCCTCGTGGAACGGCTGGGCCGTCTTCGGGGCCGAAGCGGGCTGCCTGGTCGTGGTGACGCTGGTCATCGGCTTCTTCCTCGCGCACCCGGCCCACGAACGGTGGTTCCCCCCGGCACTGGCGGTTCTCGTCGGCGCGATCGTGGCCGTGCTGGGCCCCCTCAGCGGCGGCTCCGCCAACCCCGCCCGCCAGTTCGGGCCCGTGCTGCTGTCCGGAAGCACCGCGGGATTGTGGATCTACCTCGTCGCCCCCGCCCTGGGGGCCGTTCTGGGCGCTGCGGCCCACCACTTCATCCAGCGGGGCGCTGCCCCGCCCCGCGACTCCTGTCGTGGGCCCGATGCCTCGCCCCCGCCCTGAGGCGCATCGTCCTTCCCGGGTCCTCCCGCGTTCACGAGTGACAAATGTACGCACGGGGACGGGATTCACGGACCTGGTGGCGTGGCCGGAGCCCTTCGTAGGCTCCGTACCATGTCGAAATCACACGAAGCCGGACGCGGCGACTCCTGGGAAGGCGTCGTCGTCCGTCTCTCCCGGGGCATGCTCGACGGCGCGAACATGTACCACTTCGCCGAGGTCCGCCGTGCCGACGGCGAATCCGTGAAGGTGCGGATCAGCCGCCGGCTCTGGAAGTCCCTCGCCGTCGGCGACCGGATCCACAAACGGCCCGGCGCCGACCCGGCCAAGGGATAGCCTGGGCCCCCGCGCGGGCCGGCCTCCGCAGGCCCGGCCCCACGCGCCCGGTCCCCCCGGTCAGGCCGTGCCGCCGCCCAGCAGGCGGCGCCGGCGGGCCCGTTCCGTCCACAGGCAGGTGGCGGCCAGTACGGTCACCGCGACGGCCGCCCACACGGGCCAGGCCACCCAGGCCGCGGCCACGGCGGCGGCCAGCTGGAGCAGCACGAGACCCACGGTGACCGCTCCCGGGACGGGGACGATGACCTGGTTCTTGTCCCCGGGAGTGGCGAACACCGTCGGCAACCCGATCAGCAGCACCACGGCGGCGACCGCCGCCACGACCGACCAGGGCGCCAGCGCCCACGGTGTGGCCACCCACGCGCACAGCTCGGTCGCGAACCGCAGCGCCGACGCCACGTCCGCGCCTCCCGCACCCGGGCCGCGCGCTTGCGTCCCCGCCCCGTACGCCATGTCGGACATCCCCTCCCGTCGTGCGGCGTGCCGCGCACACTGTACGGGGCGACGGCAGTGCCGGGGCCCGGTCCGGCGGTGTCAGATGCTCAGGCCGGCCCGCCTGAGCGTGACCCGGGACAGGTCACCGATGGCCTGCTCGTCCCCGCGCCGCCATGCGTCGGCGAGACCTCCCGGCGGCACCGGCACCGTGGCCAGGTCCTTCACCGGCCCGGTCAGGGCCCGCAGGGCCAGGAGGTCGGCGCCGCCGGGAGAGTCGAGCAGTCCGCGGATCCGGGCACTGCGCCGGATCCAGCGCACGCGCGGCGGGAGCCAGACCACCAGCACCAGACCCACGGAGAACACGATCAGGGCGAACGCCGTCAGGTCGGCCATCCGGCCCACCGCGTCCTGCATGGACTGCCCGGCATCCGAAAGCCCGCGCCCGGCCTCGGCGGCGGACTGCAGCGGCTTCTTCAGGACGCCCCCGATCAGCGGTACGTCCGACGCCGCGTCCCCCGCATCGGCGAGGCCGGACGCGAGGCCGCCGCTCGCGTCCTCCAACTCCCGTCCCGGCGCGGCCAGTAGCATGATCCCGTCGTGGACGGCCAGCGCGAACCTCACCGCGACGGCCACCAGCAGTACGGCGATCAGATCGGCCAGCACCTGCCGGGTACGACGTGCGCGGGTCTGGGCGTAAAGGCGCATCGGGTGCTCCTGTTCCGGCGGCATCGACGACGACGGGACCGGTCGGTCCGTGACCGGGTGGGGCACGACGGCCCGGACGGCGTGCCACGGCCCCCTCGACCGACCGTACGCCGCCCCCGGCCCCGTTGGGGGCCTCCATGCCGAAGGCCGCCTTGATCGCACCACCGAGCGCCGTGCCGGGGCCCGTCCGTAGCCGCCCGTGACCGGTCACGGTCACAGCTGGAACCCCGCGGCAGCCGGTCCGGGTCAGCCGCCGTCGGTCCTGCCCTGCCGTTCGGCGTCGTGCGCGGCCAGTGCGGCGCGCAGCGTCAGGGCATCGGCGCCGCGGGCGGCGTCCAGCCCGGTGAACTCGGTCGCCTTCCGCAGGCGGTAGTCCACCGTGTTCGGGTGGACCTGGAGCCGCGCGGCGGTCCGGCGCCGGTCCAGGCTGCACGCGAGGAACGCGCGCACCGTGACGAGCAGCTCGGGACGCGCATCGAGCGGGTCGAGAAGTGCGGCGAGTGCTTCCCGGGCCGGGCCGGGGCGGCTCAACTGGTATTCGAGCAGCACGTCGTCGAGCAGGTGCAGTCCGGGCCCGCGGCCGGAGGCCTGCGCCACCGCACGCACCTCGCCGGCCAGCCGGGCGGCCTCCGCGACGCCCTCCGGTGGCGCCGCCGCTGCCGCGGCCACCAGCTCGGCACCGCACATCAGGCCGAGCTGTTCGACCAGCCGGGAGAGCCGGTCCCGGTCCGCACGGCCGAAATCGGCGGCCGGCGTCTCGTCCGGGATGAGTATGAGCCCGCCGTCACCGGACAGTACGGACAGCGGGACCCCCGTCGTCCGGCGCTGCAGTTCGTTGCGCAGCCGCCGGAGTTTGCGGCGCGCCGCCACCGAGTGGTTCACCCCGGGCTCCAGCTCGTCCGGGTGCGGTCCCACCGAGACGCTCAGCACCAGGTAACTGGGGGGAAGGCGGATGCCGGCGCGATCGGCGGCGGCCTGCGGGCTGCCGCCCTCCAGCAGCCGCGACAGCAGCGACTGTAAAGCGACCTGCTCGTCACTGAGCGCCGTCTGCCGCTCCTGTACGTACCCGGCCGCGACCTCGCAGCTCACCAGGCGCAGGTACGCGAGCATCTGACGCTGGACCAGCAGCACATCGCCCAGGTCGCCCGGTTCGGCCGCGGAGAAGACCTGGGCGGCGCACTCCTCCGCACCCAGGTGGTAGGCGCCGACCACGGCCTCCAGCGGCACACCCTCGTCGGCGCGCCGGGCCGAGGACTCGCGGATGGCCGCCGCTTCGGCCTGCCCCGGCAGTTCGCCGGTGGACAGCACCGCCGCGAAGCTCCGGATGCCGCGGGTCACCTGCTTGGCGATGTCGCCGCCCAGGTGTTCCGCCGGCAGCGTTCCGTAGACGGGAAGTCGCTCGACGAGCCGGACCATCACCGCGCGCTCCAACGCCGCGGCGGCGTCCTGGAGTCGCTTGTGGACCGGCACGCCGCCGAACTGCGGCACCGGGTCCCGTCCCACGGCGTTGGATCCGGTCACAATCCACCTCGCACATCTCTGTTCCCCGCCCCGGAGACGTGGCCGCATACCGGCCCCATGATGTTTCCGGGACATCACCTACTGGTTGGTAACACTACTGGCTGGTGAATGGCCGGATGTGGCGGACCGCGGCCGCATCGCTCCGCAATCCCCTGCCGGGGGCCGCCCGCCCCGGCCTGACGCGCCGACGTACGCGACCTCGTGTCGGAGTGTCAGCCCCCCACCCAGGAATCGAGGAAGCGCATGAGCAAGGCAACCGTCCGCCTGATCTCCGTCGCCGTCGCCACCGCGGCGGTCATGGCCGCCGCGCCGGTGGCCACCGCCGCCGAGTCCACGGCGGCACCGGCGACGGCAACGGCGTCGGCGTCGGCGAGCGATCCGTTCTACGCCTACGGCGGCGGCGAGCCGCTGTCCGCGCTCGCGCCGGGCACCGTACTGAAGACACGGACCCTGCAGTACCACCTCGTCGGCATCCCCACGCCCCTGAAGGCGGTCCAGCTGCTCTACCGCACCACCGACGCCCAGGGCCGTCCCGCCGCGAACGTGACCACCGTGGTGCGCAGCCCCACGGGTGACCGCAGCAAGGCGGTGTCCTACCAATCGTTCTACGATTCGCTGAACCCGGAGGACGGGCCGTCCCGGGCGATCGCCGGCGACGTCACCCTCGGCGGCCTCATCCCGAACGTCGAGGCCCTCTTCCTGGCGCCGCTGCTGACGCAGGGATACGACGTCGTCATCCCGGACACCGAGGGCCAGCGGGCGAACTTCGCCGCGGGGCCGGAGTACGGGACGAACACCCTGGACTCGATCCGCGCGGCCACCAGGTCGGAGCAGACCGGCCTCGGTTCCTCCACCGCCTTCGCCCTCATGGGCTACTCCGGCGGCGCCATCGCCACCAACTGGGCGGCCGCGCTCGCGCCAAGCTACGCGCCGGACGTCAACCGCAAGCTGGTCGGGTACGCCGAGGGCGGCCTGCTCGTGGACCCGGCGCACAACCTGAGGTACGTGGACGGCTCACTGGCGTGGTCGGGTGTCATCCCCATGTCGGTCATCGGCGTCTCCCGGTCCTACGGCATCGACCTCAAGTCCTATCTCAACGGCTACGGCCTCAAGGTGTACGGCGAGCTGGAACGCGGCTCCATCATCGACGCCATCGGCCGCTACCCCGGGCTGACGTGGAAGAAGATGGCGAAGCCGCAATACGCCGATCCCAACTCCGTCCCGGCCTTCCTGGAGGCGGTCAACAAGCTCAACCTCGGCTCCGCCGCCTCCCCGACCGTCCCCGGGTTCATCGCGCAGGGCAACGCGGGAGTCCTGGAGGGGACCTTCGGCAACCACCCGGGGGTCGGCACGGGCGACGGGGTCATGGTCACCGGGGACGTGCGGGCGCTCGCCCGCCAGTACTGCGCCTCCGGCGCTGCCGTCAAGTACAGCCAGTACGAGGTGCTCAGCCACATCGGCGCGCCCGTCGTCTGGGCGCCCGTCGCGCTGGGCTGGCTGGGCGACCGCTTCGACGGCCGGACGGCGCCGTCCGACTGCGGCCGCATCCCCGCGGGCAACTCGCTGGCGCCGGAGGCGCCGGCACCGCTGTCCTGACCCGCTGTCCTGACCCGCGTACGGGGTCCCGCCGTGCCAGGTCGGCGCGGCGGGACCCGGCGCCACCGGGCGGCGGGAGGTCACGCACGAAGTTCCTCGCGGACCGTAAGGGCGGAGCCGGTGACTCCGTGGATATCCTGCCTAGCCGTTCACACAGCAGGAGGTCCGGCCGCCATGAGCAGCACCACGTCGCCCTTTCCCGACCGCATCGAGCTCACCGGGGAGGGCCTCGTCCTGCGCGACTGGACGGAAGCGGACCTCGCCCTGATGCCGGCGCTGTTCGACGACCCCGACGTCGCGTACTGGACGCCCATGGTCTCGCCCTTCGACGAGGCGGCCGCCCGCGCACGGCTGGAACGGGACCGGCAGATGCGGGCCGAGGGCACGGTCATCCTGCTCGCCATCACCGAAGACGGCCACGAACCGCTCGGCGAGGTGATGCTGCGGCGCGCCCCCGAGGGCACGGAGCTCGGCTACGCGGTCGGCCCCGCCCACCGCGGCCGCGGGCTGGCCGTACGGGCGGTGCGGGTGATGGCTGCGTACGCCTTCGAGCAGCTCGGCGTGGAGCGGGTGATCCTCGAGCTGGAGGCCGAGAACGCCGCCAGCGTCGCGGTCGCGACCAAGGCGGGCTTCAGCCTGCTCGACGTCCCGCTGATCGAGGGCGAGGAGAAGGGGCGCCCCTACACCCTCCAGACGTGGGGCCTGGACCGAGCCCCCGTCGCCGGTTGATGCGGGCCCTTCCCCGGCATCGACCGGCCGGCATGCCCAGCACGGACCCGTAAGGCGACGTCCGCAACCGGGCCGACGCCGTGCGCCTGGCGATCGCAGCCGGCCCGGCCTGACCCGTCGGGGGCCGTCACAGTTCGCGCAGGCGTACGGCGAGGGCGGCGACGTCGTCGTCGAGGTTGCCCCTGCTGTAGTGGATGAGGTCGCGGTGAAGAGCCGTGAGGAGCTCGCGGGGCGGTGTCGGGGGCTGTCGTCCCATCCAGGCCGACAGCGGGAAGAACTCGCCGTCCCGGGCACGGGCCTCGGCGATCCCGTCGGTGTACAGGAGCAGCACGTCGCCGGGGGCGAAGTCGAACGAGTCGACGCTGTAGTGGTCACCGAGGAACTCCGCGAGGCTGAGGAGCGGCGAGGGGGTGGCCGCATCCAGGACGCGGACCCTCTTGCGGTTCAGCAGCAGGGGCGGGGGGTGTCCGCAGTTGAGGATGTGGATCTGTTTGCCCGCGTGCGGGATCTCGGCGACGAGGGCGGTGGCGAACCGCTCCATCGTCCCCTCGGGGGGATAGGCGGCGTTGTACCGGGTGCTGCTGGCGTCCAGCCTGCGCGCGACGTCGACCAGCGCGGGCTCGTCGTAGGCCGCCTCCCGGAAGGCGTTGACGATCGCGGCGGCCGCCCCCACGGCCGGCAGGCCCTTGCCCCGCACGTCACCGATGAGCAGCCTGACCCCGTACGGCGTGTCGACCACCTCGTAGAAGTCCCCGCCGATCCGGGCCTCCGCGGCGGCCGCGAGGTACAGGGACCCGATCTCGATGTTCCCGATGAGGCGCGGCATGGGGCTGAGCACCACCTGCTGCGCCGCGTCGGCCACGAGACGCACCTGGAAGAGCGTGCGTTCCCGCTGGAGCCGGACGTGGCTTCCGTACGCGGCGGCCACGGTGACCGCGATGATCCCCGCGCACGTCCACCACGTCCCCAGGTCGGGGAAGATCAGGCTGAGGCCGATCATCAGGATGAGGCAGACCGTCCCGAGCAGGATGGTGGGGAGGACCGGCCACATGGCGGCGGCCAGGGCCGGCGCCGCCGGCAGCAGACGGCTGAAGGCCATTTCCGGCGGAGTGGCGTAGGCCAGGGCGGCGATCACGATGGTCAGGAAGACCGGCGACAGCCGCACGAGCCTCCACCGGCCGTAGCGCCGAGGTAGCCGCGGCTGTCCAGACTCGATCACATTTCACAGAATATCGGCGCAAACAGGGCGCAGCGCTCTGGCGAGCGGAACCGACCGCCGGGCATCGTGCCCACAATCGAACGTGTGAGTGGGAAATCAGCCGCCGCCTCGGTGGAGGAAGAGGAGGAGGCTGCTCGCCTGGGCGGGGGTCAGATCGACCGGTACGTCCTGGGGGGCCGGCCTTCCGTCGGCGAGGGCGGCGAGGCAGGCCTCCGCCTGTTCGGGTGGGACGCTGTCGAGGATGTCGTTGATCATTTTCATCATCTCCTCGTCGGAGAGTGACTCCGGGTCGTGGAGGTTCTTCGACTTCTCGTTCATTTCCGGCCTCACTGTCGAGTCGGAGCAGGTGGCATCAGGCGTACGCGTACGAGCTCGACGAGTAGCCGGGGCCTCGCGGGGCCGCCTGTCTGCCACGTTCGCACCGGCGGTCCGCCCCCACCACTCGGTTGCCCCGCCCGGCATCGGCCGAACGGCTCACGTGCGGCCGGTCCGGCTACCGGGGCGCCGGGGAGTCGGCGGCGCCGTCCGTGAGACGGCGGCGCACCTGATTCTCCTGGGCCAGCCGGCGCAGCAGTTCGAACACCGGCGCGCAGATCGCGAACACGATGACCGCCCGCTCGGCCAGGGCCACCGGATCGTCGACGCCCGCCGCCCGCTCCAGGTCCAGCCGGGCCACCGACTCGGCCAGCCGCGCGTAGGCGGCCAGCTCTCCCGGGGCGTAGCCGGCTTCCAGCCGCCGCAGCTCCTTCAGCGCCGACGTCAGCCCCTGCACGTGCGGTGACGTGCCCGGTGCCTGCCAGTCCAGGGCCGCGAGCAGCTGTGCCACCTCGTCCCCGGCGGCCGCTTCGGCCTCGGCCTCCTCTTCGGAGCCCGTCGCGCCCTGGGCCGCCACCGGTACCGGAAGGGCGTAGCTGATCGCCCCGAGGGCGCCCTCCGAGGTGTCGGCCTGGTCGACGGCGCCGAGCACCTCGCGGGTGGCGGCGATCGACAGTCCGCCGAGGGTGGTCAGCGCTTTGATCAGCCGCAGCCGCTGCGCGTGCTCCTCCCCGTACTCGGCCAGCGTCGCGGCGGTCGCCCGCCCTGCGGGCAGCAGGCCCTGGCGCCGGAAGTACTTGATGCTGGCGACCGGCACGCCGGTCCGCCGGCTGAGCTCCGAGATCTTCATATGCGGCTTCCCTGGTGGTCACGGGGTCCGGTTCGCATCATCGACGATTGGACACCACAACAAGATACTGCCACTATCCAGTAGCTGGATACCTTGAGTATCCAGCTACTGGAAATGTCGCCGCACCGGAGAATCGATGCCCCAGTCCACACACCCGTCCGTGCTCCTCCGACCCCGGCTGTGGATCGGCACGGGGCTCATCGCCGCCGTCGTCGCGATGCTGTTCGCCCTGCTCTACGTCGGCGGCAACGTCAACCCCAAGGGCAATCTGCGCGACCTGCCCGTGGCCCTGGTCAACACCGACGCAGGCGCCGACGCGGGCGGCCGCCACGTCAACATGGGTGAGCAGATCGTCGCGGGCATCCAGAAGGCCGCCAAGGGCGACAAGAGCATCGACTGGCAGGTCCTCAGCCGCGAGGAGGCCGACAAGCGGCTCGGCCGGGGCAAGCTCTTCGGCGCCCTCGTCATACCCCAGGACTTCAGCGCCACGGTGACCGCCCTGGGCGCCCCGCAGCCGGCGGCGCAGCCCGCGGCGCAGCCCGCCCCGCAGGGCAAGGCCGCCACCCCGCCGACCCTGACCGTGCTGACCAACCAGTCCGCCGGCAGCATCGGCTCCTCCATGGCTTCGCAGGCCGCCCAGAAGGCCGCCCACGCCGCCTCCGCCCAGCTCGGCCAGGAACTCCTCAAGCAGGCCGCGGCCCAGAAGGCCCCGCTGCCGACGGCCGCTCAGCTCAAGTTCGCTGACCCCGTGACCGTCACCGTCGCCGACGGCCACCCCGTCGGTTCCCGCAGCGCCATGGGCCTGAGCGCCTTCTACTACGCGCTGGTCCTCGTCGTCTGCGGCATGCTCGGCGCCAACCTGGTCAACTCCCAGGTCGACACGGCACTCGGCTACCTGCACACCGACTACGGCCCGGTCCGCAAGCGCGAGCCCGTCCAGCACACCAGCCGCGTCCGCACGCTGGCCATCGGCATGGCGCTCATGCTCGGCACGGCACTCGTGATGGGCACGCTGGTCGAGGTCGCCACCGTCAAGATCCTCGACATGGACGCCTCCCACCTCGGCCTGCTGTGGCTCTACTCCGTCGCCACCATCGCCGTCGTCGGCATCGGCAGCCTGGCCCTGTTCGCCGCGTTCGGCACCCCCGGCATGCTGCTGGCCACCATCGTCTTCGTCGCGATGGCCGTCCCCTCCTCCGGCGCGACCGTGCCGCTCCAGGCGCTGCCCGGGTTCTTCCGGGCCCTGTCCGAGTTCGAGCCGCTGCGTCAGATCACCGAGGGCATGCGCGCCATCCTCTACTACGGCGCCCAGGCCGACGCGGGCCTGAGCCGGGCGTGGGCCTCGATGGGCGTCGCCCTCGTCGCCGCGCTGGTCTTCGGCTTCGCCGTCACCCGCCTCTACGACCGTCGAGGACTGCACCGCGTCCCGCGGCCCACCGAGGCCGGGGCCCCGGCCGAAACCCCCGAGCCCCCCGCGGCCGAGGCCGGCGCCACGGCCTGAGCGGCCGGCTCCCCCTCCCCACGGCCCCGGGCCGCAGCACGAAGCTGCGGCCCGGGGCCGCCTGCGTACAGCCCGGCAACGGGACGCGCGGGCGTGGCCTGCGGCGGTCGCCGTCGGGCCGCCGGTAGAGTCCGGGCCGTGTCCGGGTATCAGCGTGATCTCGTCGGATACGGTGCCGAGCCACCGCATGCCGCCTGGCCCGGCGGTGCCCGGGTCGCCGTGAGCCTCGTCCTCAACTACGAAGAGGGCGGCGAGCGCAACGTACTGGAGGGCGACCCGGCGTCGGAGGACTACCTCCACGAGATCGTGGGCGCCCCGCCCGTGGTGGGCGGGCGCGATCTGAACGCCGAGTCGCTGTACGCCTACGGGTCGCGCGCCGGGTTCTGGCGCATCCACCGCACGCTCGCCGCGCACGGGGCGCCCCTGACGGTGTACGCCGTGGCGCAGGCGCTGGAGCGCAACCCCGACGCGGCACGGGCGATGGGCGCCGCCGGGTGGGAGGTCGCCGGCCACGGCCGGCGGTGGATCGACTACCGGCACGTGCCCGAGGACGTCGAGCGCGCCGACATCGCGTACGCGACCGCGACGATCGAGCGGCTCGTCGGGCGCCGGCCGGTCGGCTGGTACACCGGCCGCACGAGTCCCCACACGCGGCGCCTGGTGGCCGAGGAGGGCGGTTTCCTCTACGACTCCGACGACTACTCGGACGATCTGCCGTTCTACGTGGAGGCGGCCGGGCGCCCGCACCTCGTACTCCCGTACAGCCTCGACGCGAACGACTTCAAGTTCCTCATCGTGCACGGGTTCACGACGGCCGACGACATGCTCAGCTACCTCGTGGACACCTTCGACACCCTGCACGCCGAGGGCGCCGACCGCCCCCGCATGATGAGCGTCGGCCTGCACTGCCGGATCACCGGCCGGCCCGGCCGGATCCGCGCGCTCGACGGCTTCCTGCGGCACGTCGCACAGCTCGGCGGCGCGTGGGTCACCACCCGCGAACGCATCGCGCACCACTGGCTCGCCACGCACCCGCCCCGGCCCTGACCGTGGCTGGTTCCCGGACGGCCCGTCAGAGCCGGACGATGACGAGTGCGGCGTCGTCGGTCGCGCCCGCGGGCGGGAGGAGCTCCAGCAGGACGGCGTCGGCGAGGTGTTCGGGAGCGGCCGTACGGTGCCGGACGAGGGAGTCGGCGAGGCGGGCGAGGCCGACGTCGATGTCCTCGCGGCGGCGCTCGATCAGCCCGTCGGTGTAGAGGACGAGGGTGTCGCCCTCGGTGAAAGCGACGGTGGCCTGGGGGCGGGGGACGTGGTCGGGGCGGGCGCCGAGCGGGGGGTCGGTGGCCTGGTCGAGGAATTCGACGGTGCCTTCGGTACGCAGGAGGGCGGGCGGGGGATGGCCCGCGCTGCTGTACGTGATGGTGTGGGCGTCCCAGTCGACGTACGTCTCGACCGCGGTGGCGCTCTCGGCTCCCTCGACGGAGCGGGCGTACAGACCGAGCACCTCCAGGGCCCGGGCGGGGCCCTCGGCCACACGGGAGGCGGCGCTGAGGGCACTGCGGAGCAGCCCCATGACGCCGGCGGCCTGCAGGCCGTGGCCGACGACGTCGCCGACGGCCAGGCCGATGCGGTCACCGGGCAGGTCGACGAGGTCGTACCAGTCGCCGCAGACGTTGAGGGAGCCGACGGCCGGGCGGTATCGCACGGCGGCGCGGTGATGTCCCACTCCTTCGGACGCCGGGAGCATCACTTCCTGGAGGGCGAGGGCGACCTCGCGCTCGCGGGCGTGGGCCTCGCGCAGGCGCTCGTTGAGTTCCTGCAGTTCCCGCGCGCGGGTGTAGAGCTCGGCCTCCAGGACGCGGGTCTGGCCGCCTCCGGCTCCCCGGCGGGCCTTGATCAGCGCGGTGACCTCCTCGACGCGATGGACCAGCAGCACCACCCGGCCGTCCGCGTCGACGACGGGGGCATTGACGGGGCTCCAGTACCGCTCCTCCCACTGGCCGGGCCGCTCCGCGGACTCCACGTCGTAGCGCTGCAGCGCCATGGTGTCCCGTTCGCCGGTGGTGAGCACCCGTTCGAGCGACGCCTTCAGGTTCCGGACGCCGGTCGCCGAGGCGTCGTTCGGGTTGTCGGGGAACACGTCGAACAGGTAGCGGCCCACCAGCTGCTCGCGGGTACGTCCCGTCAGGCGGGTGAAGTCGTCGTTCACGTCCGCGTACTTCAGATCGGGAGTCAGGAGCGCGACCATGCCGGGCAGCGCCCCGAACACCGCTGCGTAGTTGATTCCCGCCTCCGCCATGCCGCCGCCCAGAGCTCGGTGCCGTCCGTGGTGTCCACGACAGGAGCATCGGCACTGGTGCGGGCGGCCGTGGTGAGGCGCACGGGCGGCGGCGTCGGCTTCGCCGAAAAGCACCCCGTTCGGCGCGCGGCCGGGGCCGCTCGCCGAAAGGGGCGGGACGGCGACCGCCGCCCCGGCAACGTGGCCGCATCCTGACGCACGTTCGGCCCATCAAGGGCACCGGCCCCGGCGCCGAAAAGGATCAAGCGGAGTCGTCCCACCCGGTGTCCCGGTCATCCTCCGCGAGCCACGCCGGCCACACCTAGCCACACCAGTCACAGTTACGCCAACCCCCACACCGCCCCGGCGGCGGTCCGCAGCCCGCCCGCCGAGGCCGGAGGAGATCCCGCATGCGCGCCTTCCTGCCCGTGTCCGCCGCCGCCGCGGCCGCGCTCCTGCTCACCACGGTCACCGGCGCGACTGCGGCCGCAGCGGACGGGGGCCACGACGGCGCACCGCTGACCAGGGTGTCCCACGGCGACCCGTACGCCGACTGCACCATCGGCGTGAGGGGCCCCGACAGCATCGTCTACCCGGGCACCGAGGTCGAGCCGTACCTGTCCGTCGACCCACGCGACCCCCGGCGCGTGGTCACCGTTTTCCAGCAGGACCGCTGGAACGACGGCGCCGCCCGTGGCCTGGTCGCCGGCTGGACCACCGACGGCCGCACCTTCCACCGGAGCACGCTGCCGTTCAGCCTCTGCGCGCCGGGCGGCGCGGACTTCGAACGCGCCACCGACCCCTGGGTCAGCACCGGACCGGACGGTACCGTCTACGCCGGAGGGGAGGGCGTCGACTTCACCCGGAGCACGCGCAGCGCCCTCCTGACTGCCACGTCCCGCGACGGCGGCCGCACCTGGCATCAGCTCACCACCACGCACGTCGACGAAGAGCCGTTCTTCAACGACAAGCCCTCCCTCACCGCCGACCCGATCCGCAAGGGCACCGCCTACCAGGTCTGGGACCGCCTCGACAACGACCCGCCCGGTCCCGGTTCCCTCGACGGACCGGGTTACATCTCGATCACCCGCGACGGCGGCCGCACCTGGAGCCGAGCCCGGTCGTTCGTCGACACCAGCGCCGTGCCCAACACGCAGACCATCGGCCACCAGATCGTCGTCGACCGGCGCACCGGCACCCTGTACGACTTCTTCGACCAGATCACCCACACCGAGGACCTGAGCGCGGTCGCCGAAGCGCACTACGCGATGGTCACCTCGACCGACGCCGGAGCGACCTGGAGCGCCCCGGTCACCGTGGCCCGGGACACCTCCGTACCGGAAGTCGACCCGAACGACCCGACGAAGCTGCTGCGCGCCGCGTCCACCCTGCCCAGCCCGGCCATCGACCCGAAGACGGGCACGCTGTACATGGCCTACGAGGGCGCGGACTTCTCCGGCGGCAGGTTCGACTCGATCCAGCTGGTGCGCTCCACCGACGGGGGTCGCACCTGGGGGAGCCCGGAGCTGATCAGCCCGAAGAGCGTGCCGGCCTTCTCCCCGTCCATCGCGGTCGACGAGCGGGGCACGGTGGCGCTCACCTACTACGACCTGCGCTTCCTCGAGCCGGGCGACACCACCACCCTGCCCACCGCCTACCAGCTGGCCACGTTGCCGCACGGAGACCTGGAGCGCCGGACCGAACGACGGATCTCGCGCGTCTTCGACTGGCTGCAGGCGCCGTTCTCCGGGGGCTACTTCCTCGGCGACTACCAGGGCCTGGTGGCGGACGGCAAGGGGGTGCGGGCGGTGCTGACCGAAACCCACTCCGGCGCGCCCGGCAACCGCACGGACGTGTACAGCGGCACCTTCTCCACCCGGTGACCGGTCCGAGCCGCAGTCCGTCGCCCTGACCGCCCGTCACGTCCCGCGTGCAGGACCACTGGTAGGAAACTTTCCTATCCGCTACGCTCCCCGACGGCGGCTTGGCGCGGTGCCTAGTGTCATGGGCATGACGTGCTCAGCGAGAGCTCTGACCCGGCCGCCGTGACGCCGGCCCCTGCTCGCCCCGATGGTCCGGGGGCGGCGTCTTCCGCACCGGTGTCCAGCTCTCGCCGTCCCCAGGCCAAGGAGTCCAGGCATGCACCTGTACGCCTCCACCCCGCCAACCCCCACCAACAGTCGGCTTCGACCCGTCCTCCTCGTCGTGACCGCGGTTCTCGCACTGGTCGCCGGGCTCCTCCTCGCCTGGCCCGGCCGGGCAGGGGCCGCGCAGGACCCGCTCATCTCGCGCGGCAAGCCCGCCACCGCCTCCTCCACGGAGAACTCCTCGCTCGGCGCCGCCAACGCCTTCGACGGCTCCGCCTCCACCCGCTGGGCCAGCGCCGAGGGCAGGGACCCGCAGTGGATCCGCGTCGACCTCGGGGCCGCCGCCACCGTCTCCAGGGTCAAGCTGACCTGGGAGTCCGCCTACGCCAAGGCCTACCGCATAGAGGTCTCCACCGACGGCGCCACCTGGAACAGGATCGCCGAGGAGAAGGCCGGCAACGGCGGCACCGACGACCTCACCGGCCTCTTTGGCAAGGGCAGGTACCTGCGCGTGTACGGCACCGCGCGCGGGACGGCCTACGGCTACTCCCTCTTCGAGGCCGAGGTGTACGGCACCGTGGACGGCGGTCCGCCCCCCGGCGGCGGCGCCTTCACCGTCGTCGCGGCCGGTGACATCGCCGCGCAGTGCACGGCCTCCGACAGCGGCTGTGCACACCCGAAGACCGCCGACCTGGCCCGCCGGATCGACCCCAGGTTCTACCTCACGATGGGCGACAACCAGTACGACGACGCCCGGATAGCCGACTTCCGCGCCTACTACGACAAGAGCTGGGGCGCCTTCAAGGCCAAGACCCACCCCGTGCCCGGCAACCACGAGACGTACGACCCTGCCGGCTCCCTGGCCGGATACAAGGCGTACTTCGGGAGCGTCGCCTACCCGCAGGGCAAGAGCTACTACAGCTTCGACGAGGGCAACTGGCACTTCATCGCCCTCGACTCCAACGCCTTCGACCAGGCCGCCCAGATCGACTGGCTCAAGGCCGACCTCGCCGCCAACGGCAAGCAGTGCATCGCCGCCTACTGGCACCACCCGCTGTACTCCTCGGGCGGACACGGCAACGACCCCGTCTCCAAACCCGTCTGGAAGATCCTCTACGCAGCCAAGGCCGACCTGGTCCTGAACGGACACGACCACCACTACGAGCGGTTCGCCCCGCAGAACCCCGACGGCAAGGCGGCCGCCGACGGGATCGTGGAGATCGTCGGCGGCATGGGCGGCGCGGAGCCCTATCCCATCGAGCAGGTGCAGCCCAACAGCCAGAAGCGCATCAGCGGCCAGTACGGGGTCCTGAAGCTCGACTTCACGGACGCGGGGTACAGCTGGACCTACGTCGCCGCCGACGGGTCGGTCAAGGACACCAGCCCGAAATACAGCTGCCACTGATGTACCTGGCCAACACCGGCCGCCCGGACGCGGCGCCGCGCCCCCCCCGGGGCCCGCGGCGGGGCCCCCCCCCCCCCCGCCCCGGGGGGGGGGGGGGGCGGGGCCCCCCCCCCGCCCCCCCGCCGGGGGGCCCCCCCCCGGCCCGCAAACACGGTAGGGGGGT